>NZ_QICI01000009.1 GCF_004119445.1 Chryseobacterium sp. CH21
AAGGAGTCTTGATTCCCAAAGAGATCAGGGATAAAGAATTGATTGGCAGATTCATGGAAGCCGTTGATCAATTTGAAAGGCACTTTAACGAAAGACCTTTCCTTAATCACTACTGCTATCTGTTTCTGACCAAACTACGAAGGAAAAGATGAGGATGCAGAGTAATTTCTCATCGCTCTGTAAAGGAGTCTTGATTCCCAAAGAGATCAGGGATAAAGAATTGATTGGCAGATTCATGGAAGCCGTTGATCAATTTGAAAGGCACTTTAACGAAAGACCTT
>NZ_QICI01000090.1 GCF_004119445.1 Chryseobacterium sp. CH21
TAAGATAAAAGTGTTTCATCTGAAATTTCCCGTAAAACTTCCAAAATTCTTCCGTAATTTGCAATTAAGTTGTTCATTGTAAATGTTTTGTAGCAAAAACAATTTACTGGTTTTCAATCGAATGAACAACTTATTTTTTTGCATTCATAATGCACAACGGGTAAATAATATTATTTATTTAATAAAAATAGATATTTATTCTTCCTTTAAACCATCTTCCAGATATTAATTATTGTTAATAAAAATAAAAATTGATATTAAAAAACGTTATAACAGTCCTATCATTTTTTCTTATATTATAATGTAAAAAGCCAGGCAAACAATTTAAGAAGATTCATACATGCCATGGATAAAGGAAATTACAAAAAAAAACAGATAAGATAATTCTAATTTTATGGAAATATAATATCTACAGATTTATCGTTCAAATAAAGTTTTAACTGACTTAAAAAAATTGATTTTATGACTTTGTTGGCTTTGTTCAAAAAAATCTACTTTGGAATATATGGAAAGTAGATGATAAAATGAGCTATACAATTTTTGCTTAATCTGGCTGGAGCAAACTGAAAATGTTTAAATATAATTCTGTCTTCGTAAGCCCCCCAATGTCACCATTTCTTTATTCTTTTATACCAGATGGTAAACTTCCATTGCAATACCTTTTAATGGCTCCCACTCAAAGGTCTTAAAAAAGTTCGGATTGCACACATTGGCACACAACCTACGAAAGAAAGTTGCCTAAAGAGGGCAAATTTTTCCTTTTTTGAAGAATTAAACAAAGTTCACCTAAAATAAAATCCGTCTCACAAACTCGTTGTGAGACGGATACTTCTTATGTTTTGTTTATTGTTTTTAATCAATAATTATTTTACTTCTTCGAAGTCTGCATCCTGTACATCTTCAGCTCCGGCGTTTCCACCAGCATTCTGAGCTCCAGCACCTGCATCAGCACCTGGCTGTTGACCCGCTGCATATAATTCTTCAGAAGCGGCCATCCATGCTGCATCTAACGCTTCAGTCTTAGCTTTTACGTCATCGGCATTTTTAGCTTCGAAAGCTGTTTTTAATTCTGCGTGAGCTGCTTCGATTGCTGCTTTTTTGTCAGCAGAAAGTTTTTCACCGAATTCTTTCAATTGTTTTTCAGTTTGGAAGATCAATCCGTCAGCTTTGTTGAAGATTTCAACTTCTTCTTTTCTCTTAGCATCCGCTGCAGAGTTTTCCTGAGCTTCTTTCTTCATTCTTTCGATTTCTTCGTCAGAAAGACCTGAAGAAGCCTGAATTTTGATAGACTGCTCTTTACCAGTTCCTTTATCTTTAGCAGATACACTTAGGATACCGTTAGCATCAATATCGAATGTTACTTCAATTTGAGGAACTCCTCTTGGTGCTGGTGGAATATCCTGAAGATCGAATCTACCGATTTCTTTGTTATCGTTGAACATTGATCTTTCCCCTTGTCCTACTCTGATACTTACAGCTGGCTGATTGTCAGAAGCTGTAGAGAATACTTCAGATTTTTTAGTTGGGATCGTAGTGTTCGCTTCAATTAATTTAGTGAATACAGAACCCATTGTTTCGATACCTAAAGAAAGCGGAGTAACGTCAAGTAGTAATACATCTTTTACATCACCTGTCAATACACCTCCCTGAATAGCTGCACCGATAGCTACAACCTCATCCGGATTAACTCCTTTAGATGGCTTTTTACCGAAGAATTTTTCTACTTCTTCCTGGATAATCGGGATTCTTGTAGAACCACCTACCAAGATTACTTCGTCAATATCAGAAGTTGATAAACCAGCATCTTTTAATGCTTTAGCAACAGGCTCCATAGATCTTCTTACAAGATCAGCAGATAATTGCTCGAATTTAGCTTTTGTTAAACTCTTCACTAAGTGTTTAGGACCTGTAGCAGTAGCTGTGATATAGGGTAAGTTGATCTCAGTCTGCGGAGAAGAAGATAATTCAATTTTCGCTTTTTCAGCTGCTTCTTTTAATCTTTGAAGAGCAATTGCGTCAGATTTTAAATCTACACCTTCTTCAGCTTTGAACTCATCAGCCATCCAGTTGATGATCACATCATCAAAGTCATCACCTCCTAAGTGAGTATCACCGTTTGTAGACAATACTTCGAATACACCGTCTCCTAAATCAAGGATAGAGATATCGAAAGTACCACCTCCAAGGTCATATACTGCGATTTTCTGATCTTTATGGTTTTTATCAAGACCGTAAGCTAATGCTGCAGCTGTAGGTTCGTTGATAATTCTTTCTACTTTAAGACCTGCAATTTCTCCAGCTTCTTTAGTAGCTTGTCTCTGTGCATCGTTAAAGTAAGCAGGAACAGTGATTACCGCTCTTGTTACTTCCTGTCCAAGATAATCTTCAGCCGTTTTCTTCATTTTCTGAAGGGTCATTGCAGAAATTTCCTGTGGTGTATATTCTCTATCGTCGATTTTTACTTTTACAGTATCGTTTGGTCCGGCAACTACTTTATAAGGTACTCTTGTGATTTCAGAAGCATCATCTTTGAAGTGAGTTCCGATAAATCTTTTGATAGAGTAAACAGTTTTTGTTGGATTCGTTACAGCCTGTCTTTTTGCAGGATCACCTACTTTTCTCTCTCCATCTTCCGTAAAAGCTACGATAGAAGGAGTAGTTCTTTTACCTTCTGCGTTAGGAATAACAACAGGGTCTTTACCCTCCATTACAGCAACACAAGAGTTGGTCGTTCCTAAGTCAATTCCAATTATTTTACTCATAATATTTTATATTTTTTCTATTTTTAATTTAATTTACACTCTCAATTTCTCAATATCTGTACCATTCGAAGAATTGTGACAAAATGACACAGAACGAAATTATCTCATGATCATGCTTTCACTTAAATCCGGTAATAAAGTATCCTGAGACACCTCTGAAAAATATATTTATTAATAAATGGGGAATACAGTGAATTTTGTACAATTTGTCACACTAGGAGCTAATTTGAAAAGACAATACTATAAAAGGGGAAAAGATTACTTTTCCCCTTTTTCAGATTATAAATTAAATTAAAATTTTTAACTACGGTTTTACGACAGGTAAGTAAACGGAACAATTGGCTCCATTCTGAATAAACAGTTTATTGTTTTCGAACTTTATTTCTTGTCTATAAGTTCCGAATCCGCCCCCCATCTTAAATGCCTGTATAGCATCAATAAAAAACCTGCCTCCTTTCATATACAACACTGCATTAGACCCTGAGGTATCTTTACCAAGCAATTGCTCTGCTGTTTTCTCATTTTCAGCATAGAGTTTTTCGACGGTACCATTGCTGTTGAAAATGATATAGTCTTCATGCTTCTTTAGATCTGATCCTCTGTGCATTTCAAGTTTGGGTGGAACAATATTGAATTTTCCTTTTGTAATATAGGTTCCCTCTAAAATATAGAGCCTATCAAAATACAAAAGTGGAAAATTCGCAGTTTCAAAACCTTGTATCTTTTTTAAAAGCTTACTTCTAACATGTTCGAGTTCTGCCGACTGACATGAGAACATTGAAAAGAAAGACAGGTAAATAAGAAATCCAATTACTGTTTTTTGTGTTACCATGATGTAAATTCATTTACTGTTTGATACTGAAAATATGGTGCCCAATTATTGGAAAGCATCAAAAATGCAGGTTGAGGAGAAATCCATCGATGAGCCAATACATTCTGAATTCCATGTCTGATCCATTCAGAATTGACACCTATCCTGAAGTTGCCCCATCCAACATATGCTGCTCCGAGTCTATATCTTGGCCCTTGCTCCGCTACAAGACCATGGGTATATTTTTCTCCATAAGCCCCAGGAAGATAATCATCACGCCCATATTTTCTCATTTCTCTGTAATCATACTGGTATTTTGTTTTATTTTCAGGGTTTTCCTCATAAGTAGAGCTATTTCTTGCTCCTGTAAATAAGTTGAATCCTGCATGGAAGTCACCTATTGATAAAGACATTGCAGCCGTTCTGTAGCTGTCATTATTATCTCCTAATCCTATCTTTCCAAATGGTGCTCCGTCATTTTCATAAGTAAGAGAAAAATCTCCACTTACCAATTTTACTATACCCGTACGTTGTTCATGCAGCCCGCTCCACATATTGGTTCCAAGCATAACTCCTAAATTCCCTTCGGTACCTAATGTTCCAGCCATAATAGATTTTCTATATTCCCAACCGCTTAATCCACTTCCGGCATGAGATATTTTATAGCTTACCCCAAATCCTGCAGCAATACCAAAATCTCCTTTACGATAAGATACACTAAAGCTTGCACCTACACTAAATCCTTTTCCAAAGGCGATAGATGGAGAAACAGAAAAGCCAAATCCTCCTCCAAGGTCCATAGAATAACTTGGCATTAAACCACTCACCAGTCCTGTTGCAGCATATCCCGCAATAGCTCCCCAGATGAGTGCACTGGAAGCTCCACCATCCAAAGCTCCCATAATAGCTCCGGAAACAGCTCCTCCCAGAATAGAAAGGCCAAACTGTCCCCAGTTCCAGTTACCCGTCTGTATTGCATGACCAATATAACTGGTGGCTCCCATCACAGCACCGATGATAGCTCCCACGTAAACTAATACCCATGCAAATTCTCCACCTTGGTCAATAAACATCAGAGGATTATTCAGTACATACCCAAATCTATTATAATTCTGGCTGTTGAATGAATCCTGAATAAAGTTATCAACTGACAGAAAGGTATGCAATTTAGGGTCATACATTCTTCCATTCATATGAATCAATCCTACCTGGAAAAAATGTTCATGCCCGGTATAGCCTCTTTCAATCATTAAATCCGGAGAACCTTTAAGGCTTACTTTGGTACCATTTTGCTCAAGATACATTAAATTTCCCCATGCATCAAAATGCCTTTTTTCTTCAGCTTTCCCAACTTCATCAGAAATAGCAAGAATGGTTCCCTGATAATCTCTATGAAGATAATGCAGCCCCTCCTTCATAACTTGCCCGGTGACATAAAAATCTTTGATATAAGCTGCCGGTGCCGAATACGGATTCCCTGCTATATAAGTAATAATCCTTGTTCCCAGAGCAGTAGCACTAGGCTTTCCCGGATAACTATATTCTATAACTTCTACTGTATTATCATCTGAATAGCTTTTATGACGCCCATAGAATAAAAAGATTTGTTATAATTATATTCTGAATTGGATCTCGTCTGATGGATATTATAAGCAAATCTTGCCAATTGATTATTATCTTGTGTAATCTCAACCGGATTTTTATAAGCGTTATAGGAAATCTGCTGCAACTGATTAGCAGGAACAGAGTAGTATGAATCCCCTGAGGGATTTAAATTAATACCTTTCTTTCTATATCTGTTGGCACTTTCATATTTGTACTCGCCTACTACACTGTTGTTATCAATTCTTCCGAACCCATCATAGCTTTGGGTCTGATTTCCTGCAATATCAGTCCATGATATAAGACGCTGCATGGCATCGTATCCGAAATTTTCAATTATACTGATTGGTACAGCATCGTTCTTACGTTTGTTGAGAAGCCCGCTGATATCATCAAAATCATACGTATTACTTAATATTACCGAATTAGAACCATTGATATGCTTGCTCTCCTGTAAGAAATTATTTGCACTGTACTGATTCGTAATAGAGACTCCGTTTCCAAGGGCAGCAATCAGAATACTTCCTTTTTCATTAATTTCGTTCAGCTGCCATATTATTGTTCCTGCTGTATTTTTTATTTTGTCCAAAAGTCCACAGGAAGCATATATATTTTCAATACCATAGCTGCTGCTGAGCGAAGCCATTAAAGTTTCCTTAACCTCTGTTTTGGTTCTACCAAAGTTATCATAAGTAAAATGTTTTGTAAAAACTGCTGTTCCATTATCTTCCACTCTTTTTTTAAGTCTATAAAAGCTATCATACTCATTGGTATAGGAGTTACTTACTCCGTTAGAGGATCCTGTTTCAGCAGTGAGAAATCCATTAGCATCATAAGAATATGTAATTTTAATATCTGTATGGTCACCGGAAATATCTTTTTTAGCAAGACGTCCAAACTGATCATAAGCATAATCCGTTTTTCCTTTTGGATTAATTTCTTGCAATAATTGTCCAAAATTATCATAAGCATAAGTATAATCCCCCCCTACAGATGGATCTGAAACTTTAGTTTTCCTTCCCCATCCATCCTGTTCCACATTAATGACATGGCCTTGGTAATTGGTTGATTTCAGTGCTCCATTGGCATAATAGCTGTAGTTAATTATACCTCCGTTATCTGCCAGCTTAATTTTATTTCCCCATTCATCTTTGGTGATGGTTTGTGTTTTTTGTCCATCTATAACTGTTGCAGATAATCCATTATATGACGATGTAATTATTTTTCCAGACGGAAAATTCACCTTCACAACCCTTCCGTAACTATCAAATTCGGTAACGGTCCATTTACTTGGAGTTGAAGTTGAAAAATAAGGATCGCTTTCCCTGTAGGCTCGGTCCAGAACATCATAATCTGTTCTTTTTTCGATCCATTTATTATTAATCGAAAGAGCTCTCTCAAGACGTTTACGCCCCCAGTTATCTGTAATTGTTTCCTGAACTGCGCCCGTAGGATCTGCTATTCTCAGCTTTGTCCCATTATTGAAATCTCCAGAAGTAATCCATTCATAAGACAGCTGTGTAACATTTCCATAAATATCTTTTTCTTCAGATTTTCGTTGCCAGTTGTCATAAGTATAAGAAACCGTCTGATTAAGATGATTGGTTTTAGAAAGCAATACTCCAAAATCTGTATCATAACTAAACAGTGACGAAGCTCCCTGGATATCCGTGGATTTTATAGGAAATCTGCCGGACGGATCATACTGCATTTTTTCTTCTCTTGGCATCATACCTGGAGCAGAAAGTGTTTTCAAGATTGAATTACCAAACGGATCATAACTGATGTCTTCTGTAATATAATCCGTATTGTTCCCTTTTTTTCTGGTTTGGGTGACCAAATTTCCGGTATATGAATATTGCTCTTCTGTAGAATAGGTATCTATACCCAGAGCCTGCGTAACCGTTTTTTTAAGTATTCTTCCAATATAATACTGACTGTTGGCAGGAGCAGCATTATCTTCATAATCTACCAAAGTAATTTTTTCTCCTCCGTTGGCAACATTTCGTATTCTCTTCGGGTTATAATAAGTGTCATACAATTCATAATACTGGTTGGTGGTAACTCCAGCCAAATTATCAATCTGCTGTACTTGTGTTGGAAGATTTACAAAGACTTTATTCGGAAGAAGAGATGTATTATAGGTATTTATTGTTTTGGAAATAAATGATGACGGTGCTGTAAAACTCACTGCACCACTCATCTGGAAACTTTCTGATATGGCTCCCCTCTTTTGTGGATCCTGCAGAGATACTGACCATAGCGGCTGAGTGATATTTCCTCCATATACTGTAGATACTGCAAGCCCTTTAAACCCTATAAAGCCTAATCCTTCCATATTAACAACAGCTCCTTTATACTTGTAATCCTGGATCTTTGTTTCTCCGTTGAAGCTTTTTTCAACACGTTTCACAAGTTTTATGGAAGGAGCAATATTCAGATTGATGTAAGGATATTCCTCAGAATTATCTGCAACATAACTACCGGTACCACCTCCCGTATCTACTGCCGTATCATAAGTAATATCTGTAATCAGATCATTTTCTTTGATTCTTTTGAGGGTAACATCTACCCTGTTATCTTTTTTGAAAGAAACATACTTTATTTTATCCCCTCCAAAGAAAGCGTAATCCAGATTCTGATTGGTAACATTAGGATTATTTAAAAATATAGGAGTTCCTTTATTGGTCGCACCGCCATAAGTATGGTTATTCTGCCAGCTGTCTATATAAGCAGAAAAGTTTGGAAGTCCGTTGGTATCACTTCCCATATTGTATTTCACCCCTCCCCTGTCTCTTACAGTATAATTATCTCCATAAGTCAGGTATGGATAATTTTTTGCGTATCCGTCTTCAGGAACATTATAAGGAGTAAGAATGTCATGATAAAACATATCTGCCTTTCCATCACCATTAATATCCGTAAATGTATAATAAAACTGCTGCAGCATATATCCGCAGAGGTTATTAGGATAGTTTCCGCCGGATGTTATGGGATAACATACATTATCAACTTTAGGTTTGAAATATTTGGCACCAATATCTCTTACCGTTGCTTCAAAGAAGTTACCATTGGATATCAGAATATACCAATTGGAGTTCGCATCTGCTATCGGAGTAATAATATCTGTTTTCCCATCACCATTGAAATCAGCAATATATACAGGGAATTCAGCCTTGATAAGATTACCGGAGAATACTGCTTTCTGTACAAAAGCCCCGTTTTTCATTCCCAGAACAACAATTTGCCCGGGATTGACAACATAAATATCCAATACATTATCTCCGTCAAAATCTGCTGCATAAAGTTTTGAAACCGATAGTACTGCAGTATTATATCCCAGTACTGAAGGTTGCTGCGGTGCTGAATTATTTGGATCAAGCTTCAGCATATAAACCGTAGAGCCACTCACGGTGTATCCTTGTGTACAACAGTCAGGTGGCGGTTTTTGTGTTGTATCGGCTGATGCGTTTTTTAACGCTCCACAATAATAAGTTTGGTTGATGCTGTAGGGAAGTGTAATAGCAAGAAGATCTGAAATGCCATCGCCGTCAAAATCCCCGCTTAAATATCTTTTCGGAATTCTGGAATAATAAGTATTGGATCCATTGATCACAATACACCTTTCATTGAGTGCATTGGCAAATTTGTATGAATTCGAAAATGCCAGATCCAATGAGTTGGTTGTGTTATTAGGAATATAGTTATTGATCTTAACTGTTTCCTCATCACTCAGGTTGCTACCGCCTGTGCCCGCATCAGTAACCGTGCTTACAGCATCCAGGTTATAGAATTTGTTATTGCCCAGCACTAATTTTGTTGAAAAAATATCAGTAAACTTCTCAATATTGGTAAGACTTCCCGACAAGTTAGAATTAGTTACAGCCAATTGAGTAGAATTGAAGCGATACAACTTGTCCTTGGAATTAGGATAGGTCATGAAATCTATAGATCCATCATTATCAAAATATCCGGAAGTATACTGCCAGTTGGAATTATCATAAGCCGGAGATACGGCGGTTACAGTCTTCGAATTATTTGTGAGCCCGTTCTCCGTAGTATCATATTCGAATAAAACAGGTTTTACACTTTCACCACTTCCATTAAACTGTTGTACACTAATAAGTCTCTCATAATTCAGGGAAGTAGTATTATATGTCAGCTCATATTTTCGGAATAATTTATTGTTTCCAAGAATTTCAATTCTATCCAGTTTTCTTTCTGAGTGAATAACCCTTGAACTGTATATATAAATTTGATCAGACCTTGATGCGGCTTTATAATAAAAATTAATCTTATTAATATTCTGGGTAGGATTGACAACAGAATTGTTTCCATACTCAATAGATTTTATGTAAACATATCCATTGATGCTTTCATAAGAGAACTTAATTCTATTCCCTTGAGGATCTTCCATAGACACCATTTTCCATTCCAGAGAATTTCCAGCCTGCGAATTATTATCTACATACCCGTACTTCGCAATTCTTCCATCAGGATAATAGACTGCAAAATACTCTGGACCTTCCGCAATATAACCGTAGGATATTATTTTATTGTTTGAATAATTCTCGGTCTGATATTCCGCACCATTTTGTCCGTATATTCCGGATTTCAAAATCAGCCTTTGTCCATCCAATGTGAAGCGGTCCTTATCGTTGAAGTTTACAGCATCAATAAGTCCGTCATGAAATTTGGTGGAAGCCACTCTTGTAATAGAGGAAATTCCTGTAATATTCCATCCCCATCCGGCAATTCCGTTTCCTGCCTGACTAGAGTAACTCAGGGAAATCCCGGGAGCAATATTCTTAATTCCGGGGAGTGTGGCAATAGGTATTGAATAACTGGCACCTCCAGTGGGAGATACGGATAGTTCGCCGCCAGTTTGTCCCGTGCTCTGTGCATTTATCCATCCAACCGCCCAAAAGAGCAGGGATAAAAGAGATAACTTTTTTCTCATGTTAGCAAGTTTTTTATGGTTATTGTTTAAGAATCTTGTAGGTCAGTTTTTCTCCTGTATTCAGATAGAAAATGACAATGTACATTCCTATTGGCTGATCTGAGAGGTCAAGGACTGCTTTGTTTCCTCTTTTGTCAAGCGCGATCTCTCTGTATTGGGTAAAATTATAAGCTACATATTCTGCTTTTTCAATCATACTCCCAAGCTCGGAAGACCAGACCAGCGTAGCTTTATCCTTGGTTGGATTAGGATAGATCTTCACCTGATATTCAGAAGGAGGAAACTCTTTTTTGTCTGTAATACCATTTGTTGCACTCTTTGAGTGGGCTGCACAGGTAGCACAGTACTTTCTTTCGATCTGATTCCCCCCATCTTCGTACAGAAATGTAAGGGTCTGTGACTGCAATTTTCCCGACGAGATGATCAGGAAAAAAATTAATAATATAGATTTTTTCATAGAAAAAAATTTGGATTCATTACAAAAATCTATAAAATAAATCACGTTTGAAAAGACAATGCATCTGAAACAGAAAAAACAATTAGATAAATTATCTAAAAATAGATTTTATTTGTTTTTTTAGATAATTTTGAGAATATAACACTAAAACCATGAAAAACCATCAAAAAACTCTATTTGATTTCCTGATTAAGGAATCGGGCGGAAAGAAAAAGCTTGTAGATATAATGATCGAAAAGCTGGCTCTTTCCAATGATACAGCGTACAGGAGAATCAGTGGAAAGAGCCATATTACACTCAATGAAGGTATTTCTCTGGCCTCTCATTTCGGAATCTCACTGGATCAAATCCACAACTCCGGTTCCAGCAATGCAGTTCTTAATAAAGTACATGATATTTATAATATTGATGATCTGGAGAGATATTTTGAATTCTCTATCCGGAGCCTGCAAAAAATAAAAGGAGCTCCTGATGTAGAATTTATCTACGCTGCCAAAGATATTCCCCTTTTTTATTTTATGAAATTTGAACACCTTTATAAGTTTAAAATTTATACATGGCTCAAACTCATGGATGCGGATTTTTTCTCAAAAAGAGTAAGTTTCGAAAAATTTGAAGTTCCGGCAAACATTAAAGAAAAGGCACAGCTTCTGCCTGAAGTATATAATGATGTAAGTTCCACCGAAATCTGGAGTGAGGTTACCATTCATGCACTTCTGGAACAGATTATCTATTTTCATCAGCTTGATTTGATTCTTACTGAAAATGCTTTGGATATCTGCAATGAGATTCTGGATATGCTGAAACAGATAGAAGAAGATACCATCAATGAAAAAAAGGGAAACAAGGAAGTATATTTTAAATTATATCAAAATGATCTGCTGATTATGAATAACAGTGTATTTATTAAATCTGTTGATCAGAAAATACTTTTTATGCCTTACAATATCCTGAGCTATTATTACACTCAGGATAATAGAGTATGTGATAATTATGAAAAAAGTATTAAGCTTATCTTAAAGAATTCCGAGCTTCTCTCTACCAATAATAAAGAACGAAATATTTTTTTTAATAAGATGTACAAGAAAGTGGAAGGCTTAAAAAAAGTCTGAGAGCCCAGGCATAAATAGACTATTTCGTTAATTTCTTTTTTTTACTCTCTTTAAAATTAATCAAAGTTTAACCTAAGAAATAGAGGAAAAATCTTAACTAATCATTATTTTTGATAAAATATACACATTTAGAATGTCAATACACTTTAATCCAAGAGATATTACATGGCTTGCCTTTAATGAAAGAGTTTTGCAGGAAGCTATGGATGAAAAAGTTCCCTTACATTTAAGAATACGTTTCCTCGGAATTTTCTCCAATAATTTAGATGAATTTTTCAGAGTACGTGTTGCCGGATTAAAGCGTGCCATGGATTTTAAGGAAAAAGTGATTGCGGAGTCTTTTTATCAGCCGCCTTCAAAAATCCTTCAGCGAATCAATGAGATTGTCATGAGACAACAGCTTAATTTCGATAAAACCTGGAAAAAAATCCAGACTGAAATGGCTGATCATAAAGTTTTTATTAAAAATTCAAAAAATCTGACAGCAAAACAAAAAGAGTTTGTCAGACAATATTTCGATGAAGTGGTAGAATCCAACGTGATTCCGATTCTCCTACATGAAAATACACCTATGCCCTATCTGAGAGATAAAAGCCTTTATCTGGGTGTAGCTATGAGAAAAAAAGACTGGCAATATTCCAGCAATTATGCCATTATTGAAATTCCTTCCCGTTTTGTAGGAAGATTTGTATTACTGCCAACGGAAGATCCAGAGGAAAAAAATGTAATGTTACTGGAGGATGTTATCACTTTCAATCTTCCGCATATATTTTCTTATTTCGGATATGATGAATTCTCTGCCAACGCTTTTAAAGTAACTAAAGATGCCGAGCTGGATCTGGATAATGATATCAGAACCAACTTCGCTGAAAAGATAGAAAAAGGACTCAAAAACAGAAGAAAGGGAAAACCAACCCGTTTCGTTTTTGATAAAGACATGGATAAAGCTCTGCTGGAACTTCTTATCAGAAAATTGAATTTAACCAAGAAAGACAGTATCATTCCCGGAGGAAAAATCCATAATTTTAAACATTTCATGGATTTTCCTGATGTGTTTGAAAAATATGAACGACCTGTGGAAAGAACATCTTTTACCCATCAGGCGTTTGAACATGGAGAAAGGGTGACTGATGTTATTTTAAAAGAAGATGTCCTTCTGACGTTCCCTTACCATAAATATAATCCGGTGATTGACCTTCTGCGTGAAGCGGCAATGGATCCGGATGTAAAATCAATACAGATCACCGCTTATCGTCTGGCGAGCAGCTCAAAAATTATCAATGCTTTGATTTATGCTGCCAGAAATGGGAAAGAAGTGACGGTAATGCTGGAGCTTCAGGCAAGATTTGATGAAGAATCCAACCTGGAATGGAAAGATATGCTGGAGCCCGAAGGAATTAACGTTCTTGTCGGAATTCCCAACAAAAAAGTACATGCCAAGCTTTGTGTCATCAAAAAGAGAGCACACAATAAAACTATCCAGTATGGATTTGTAAGCACCGGAAATTTCAACGAAAAAACAGCCAGAATATATGGAGATCATTTGCTGCTAACCGCCGACCGTGGCATTATGGCAGATATCAACAAAGTATTCAATGTGTTGAGAAAACCGAAAGATGATTTTATTTCGATTTTGAAAACTTGTAAAAATTTATTAGTTTGCCCTCAATTTATGCGTGAAAAGATTGTTCACCATATTGACAAAGAAATTGAAGAAGCTAAAGCCGGACGAAGAGCAGAGATCATTGTAAAGGCAAATTCTATGAGCGACAGACTGTTGATAGAAAAACTATATGATGCTGCCAAAGCCGGAGTGGTGATCAAATTAATCGTAAGAGGAATCTATTGTGCTGTAAATCAGAAGGATTTTAAAGAAAAAATAAAAGCCATCAGTATTGTAGACGAATATCTGGAACATGCCAGAGTAATGTATTTCTACAATAAAGGATCAGAAGACATGTACATTTCTTCCGCTGACTGGATGACCAGAAATCTGGATTACAGGATTGAAGCAGCCGCTAAAATCACTGACAAAAACCTTAAAAAAGAATTAAAGGATATTCTTGATATTCAACTTAGGGATAATGTAAAAGCCAGAATTCTGGACAAACGACTGAGCAATGAATATATACGAAATGATAAAAAAGAATGTCGTTCACAAATAGAAACCTATAAATATTTAAAAGCTAAAACAACTAAAAAATGAAGATAGCAGCGATAGACATAGGGAGTAATGCAGCCCGCCTTCTTATCAATGAAGTAAAGATCAATAACAGAAAACCTGAATTCATCAAACTGAACCTTCTCAGAATTCCACTGAGACTGGGAATGGATGTTTTCACCATCGGAAAAATAGGTCCAGAAAGAGAAAAAATGGTTATTGATTCCATGAAAATCTTCAGCGACCTTATGAAAATATACAAAGTAGATCATTACAGAGCCTGTGCTACGAGTGCCATGCGTGATGCAGCCAATGGTAATGAAATCATTAATCTGGTAAAGGATACATCAGGAATTAATATTGAAATCATTTCCGGTGATGAAGAAGCCACTCTTATTTATGAAAACCATGTCGCAGAAGGTCTCGACAAAGAATTTGCCTATTTATATATTGACGTAGGTGGAGGTTCTACAGAGCTTACCTTCTACGAAAACGGTAAGATGGTCTACGAAAAATCGTTCAATATCGGAACGATCCGTCTTCTCAACAATCTGGTTACCATGGAAAACTGGAAAGAAATGAAGGATGAAATCAAGGACAATATTGTCAGCAAAAAACCAATCGTAGCTATCGGATCAGGAGGAAACATCAACAAAGTATTTTCCATGAGCAAAACCAAAGACGGGAAACCAATGTCTTTATCTCATTTGAAAAAGGTTTATAAAGAATTCAATGAACTTTCCGTGGAAGAAAGAATGACGAATTACAACCTGAGAGAAGACCGTGCTGACGTACTGGTACATGCTTTGAGCATCTTCAACAATGTGATGTCATGGTCTGATATCAGCAGAATCTTTGTTCCAAAAATTTCGGTGGCAGATGGGTTAATTCATAATATTTACAGTCAGCTGCAACATAAAAAGTAACAACAAACAATACTATTGAAAGCCAGCCATTTTTGAGCTGGCTTTTCACTTTAAAAGTTTTTCCCATTGTCATTGCGAGGAACAAAGTGACGAAGCAATCTTCATATTTTCAAATAATTTGTCATAAAATCTCCTTCTGTCATTAGGTTTTGGCTAAAGCCGATTGAAGAATAATTTATTGTTAGGCGGGCTAAAGCCCACCCCTATTGAATTATTGTATCAAGATATTTAAGACAACATCTTTTATCTTTTATCTTTTATCTTTTATCTTTTATCTTTTATCTTTTATCTTTTATCTTTTATCTTTTATCTTTTATCTTTTATCTTTTATCTTTTATTAAAAAAATTTAAAGTAAAACCTCATCCTCATCCGTCATACCCATATCAATAGCAAAGCAATGAACCCAATCAAAATAATTATTACAGGAGCTACAGGAATGGTAGGCGAAGGTGTTTTAATGGAATGTCTTGAAAATCCTGATGTTTCCGAAATCCTGAGCGTAAGCAGAAAACCTTCCGGAAAAACACACCCAAAGCTGAAAGAATATATTATCTCTGACTTTTTATCCATTGATCTTCATGATGAAAAACTGAAAGGGTATGATGCCTGTTTTTTCTGTGCGGGGATCAGCAGCGTGGGGATGAATGAAGAAGATTACACCAAAATCACTTACGATACAACCATTCACTTTGCGAAAGCTGTTTTGGACCAAAATCCGGACATGGTATTCAGCTATGTCTCCGGAGCAAGCACAGACAGTACAGAGAGTGGAAAACTGATGTGGGCACGGGTAAAAGGCAAAACAGAAAATGATCTGAAAAAGATGAATTTCAAAGGGGCTTATAATTTTCGTCCAGGATTTATGAAACCTGTTGAAGGTCAATTGAATGTAAAATGGTTTTTTAAACCTTTTATTTGGATTTTTCCTGTTTTTTTTCAGTCAAAATCATTAACTTTACACGAAGTGGGTAGAGCAATGATCAAAGTGACACAAGACGGATACCCTACATCTACTTTAGAGATTAGAGATATTAAAAATTTAGCGATATGAGAGACATGTTAAAAAGAATTGTTCTGGTTATTTTTGTACTCTTGCTTGTAACTGCTGTTTCAGGATATTTTTATATGCAGAAACATCCTTTGGAAGGAAATAAATCAGGAACAATTTTAAATTTTCCGGAAAATCTGCAAAATAAATTCATTCTAAAGTTCACTCATCCCAACATAATTTCATCTTTTATCAGAAATAAACCTATTTTTTAAACATTTCTTAAAATTCCATTAAAATAGTTACGAAACATAAAGTTCATTTTTGCATTTATCTAATTGAAGTAAAAAATGATCAACAACTACCTATTAAAAGGGTCTGTGATAGCCGCATTCTTTTTCCAGAGCGGTCTTTTCGGACAGACACTGATACATTACTGGAATTTTAATGATAACACTTCCGCTGCTGCAGTTACCGCACCTTCATCTACTTTGATAAACGGTTCTCTTTCAGCTATAGCAGGAGGGACAAGTGTAATCGATTTTATTGGTGGTACCGGACAGAATTTTAATATACAAAATTTAAATGCAAGAAATGGTGATGGATCCGGAACCCATTTAAGATTTAATAATCCGATTGGAGGAGCTTTACAATTTAATCTTCCTACAACAGGATATAATAGTGTCATTGCTAAGTTCACCACCAGAAGATCCGGTCAGGGAGCAGGAACACAAACATGGTCTTATTCCACAGACGGAACTACTTTTGTACAGTTCCAGACTGTAAATCCTCAGGATGCAGATCCACAGCTGGTAACTCTGGATTTCTCCGCTATACAGGGAGCCAATAACAACCCAAACTTTAAATTAAAAGTAGAGTTTTCTGCTACAGGAGGCGGAACAGGAGGAAACAATCGTTTTGATAACTTTACGGTAGATGCTACTCCTGTAGGAAGTACGGATACTACTCCACCAACGGTTACCTATCTTCCGGCTCATAATACCAATAGCATTGCAACTACTGTAAATCCTACGTTGTCTTTTAATGAAAATGTAAGATTAACTGATAATTCCGCGATCAACGATTCTAATGCACAAAACCTCATCGAATTCCGTCTTGGAAATGCTGCAGGTACACAAGTTCCCTTTACAACAACTTTCAGCAACAATACTATTACTGTAATCCCAACTTCCGGACTTGCGCTGGGACAGGCTTATTACATAGCTCTTAAACCTAATATGGTTGAAGATTTTAGTGACAATGGGGTTACCGCCGTTACTTCCAGCACTTTTACAACTGTCGGAACAACCATTTCCTTAGAAAAGAATTTCATCAAAGTCAATGAAAATGCAGGAAATCTTGCATTTAAAATCAATATCACCAATCCATCAACATCTACGGTCAATCTGGTTGTAAAGCCCGCACCATTCAGTACAGCTGACAGTAATGATTTTACTTTAGCCAATCAAACAATCAATATTACACCGTCTACAACAAGTTATACGGTTAATATTCCGATTATTGATGGCACCTTGGCAGAACAACAGGCTGAATATTTTGTGATAAGTCTTGAAAACCCTGTCGGAGCAACCATTTCCGGAGACAATTCTGCAACTGTTTATATTGTAGACAATGATAAACCAGCCCCAGTTCCTTCTAATCAGATTCAGCTGAATTATCTCCTAAGCTTTGATCCTTCAGGAAGTAATAACAGTTCTACGGAAATTGTAGTTCATGATCCATCCACACAACGTTTATTCACCATCAGCTCTATTACTGATGTTTTTGATATTATCGACTTCAGTAATCCTGCAGTACCATCTGTAGTAAAAACAGTGAATATGGCTCCTTATGGAGGAATCACAAGTATTGCTGTAAAAAACGGAATCATTGCAGCCGCATCTCCAAATACGGATCCTCAGCAAAACGGTTCAGTTGTATTTTTTGATGTCAATGGAAATTTCCTGAAACAGGTAACTGTAGGCGCTTTACCGGATATGATTACGTTCTCTCCTGACGGGACAAAAGTAGTTACTGCCAACGAAGGAGAACCTAATGATGCTTATACGATAGATCCTGAAGGAACCATCAGTATCATTGATATTTCCGGAGGTATCGGAAACCTTACCCAAAGTAATGTAACAACTCTTAATTTCAACAGTTTTGATTCTCAGGTAGCAGCATTAATAGCTACAGGTTTAAGAAAAGTAAGAACAAACAACACGCTTTCACAGGATTTGGAGCCTGAATATGTAACCATCAGTGATGACAGTCAGAAAGCATGGGTAACGCTTCAGGAAAACAATGCCATTGCCGAGATTAATATGGCCACCAAAACGATCACAGGAGTATGGGGATTGGGCAAAAAAGACATGAACCTTCCGGGGAACGGGTTTGATTCTTCAGATAATAATGGAGAGGTTTTAATTGCCAACTGGCCAGTGAAAGCCTATTACGTTCCAGATGCGGTACAAAATTATAAGGTAGGAAGTACCAATTATATTGTAACCGCTAATGAAGGTGATGAAAAAGATCTTTCAGGATTCAGCGAAAGAACTACCGTTGGAGCTAACACTTATATTTTAGATCCTGTATTATTTCCGAATTCCAATATTTTAAAGGCTTCTTATAATCTGGGAAGATTCAGGGTTTCCTCTGCTACAGGAAATACGGATGGAGATACAGAGTTTGAAGAAATGGCAGCTTTAGGAGCACGCTCTTTCTCTATTTTCAATGCAGATACCAAACAAATTGTCTACGATAGTGGAGATCAGTTTGAACGATATATCGCAGCCAATCATCCATTAATTTTTAATACGGATAATGAATCCAACGGTGCCAAGAACAGAAGCCGTGCCAAAGGACCTGAACCGGAAGGAGTAGCTTTAGGAAAAATCAACGGGCAGACTTATGCTTTCATCACACTAGAAAGAACCGGAGGAGTTATGGTGTATAATATCACAGATCCTAATAATCCTACGTTCACAGATTACAAACACTCTCGTTCTACCTCTGCATATGGAGGTGATAATGGTCCTGAAGGAATTATTTACATTGCTCCTGAAAATACCACTACCAATAAAGGCTATGTGATTATTGCCAATGAAATCAGCGGAACTTTATCCATGTATGAAGTAGCAATGCCTGCAACGCTTGGAACGGGTGAAATAAAAACTGAAAAGGCAACTTTCAATATATTCCCCAATCCTGTCAACAAAGGAAATATTCTTTATTTCAACAAAAAACAGGATTACGAATTGTATGATATGTCCGGAAAATTAATCGGGAAAGAAAAGAGTGCCTTAACAATAAGCACTGACAATCTTTCTACAGGAGTTTATCTTATAAAAACTTCGGAAGGGCAGATCAAAAGAGTTATTGTAAAGTAAAATATATTATTTAGTTGATTGAAAAGGCTTCGGAGATTCCGAGGCTTTTTTGTTATGGAGAAATTCATTAGTTTTAAACTTTTAATAACACAATGGAAAATCAATTAAAAAATATTATTCAACAAGTATGGCATAAAGAAAAACGAAATCTCTTTACTTTTCTTACCGGTGCAGGAATTTCATCAGACAGTGGTATTCCTACCTATCGTGGAATAGATGGAATTTGGGTGAAAGGAACTCAGTTTCACAAGCCTGAAGAATTTGGAACGTTACGTTATTTCAGACAACATCCGGAAGAAGTTTTGCAATATTCTCTTTTCAGAAAAAAAATGTTTGAAAATGCTTCTCCCAACGAAAGTCATTTTGAACTGGTAGATATTGAAACTCAGCTTCAGGACAGGTTTCATCTGCTTACCCAAAATATTGACAATCTTCACCGTCGTTCAGGAAACCAAAGAATCTATGAAATCCATGGGAACAACCGGGAAATCAAATGCTCAAACGGATGCAAAGAAATTATAGATCTACCTGTGGAAATAAAAGGTAAGGATCTGGATGAAGACCTTACCGCTCATGATAGAGAACTTTTGACCTGTTCTCAATGTGGCCATTGGATGCGCCCGAATATCTTATGGTTTGATGAATATTATGATGAAAAAACCAATAAGAAATTCAGTGCTCTTAAAATGGCTAAAAACAGTGGAGTTCTCTTTATTGTCGGAACATCCGGAGCCACAAGTCTTCCGATTGCTATTGCAGAAACAGCACTCAAATATGGAGCCTTCATCGTAGACATCAATACAGAGGATAATCATTTCACAGATCTGATCAGA
Source organism: Chryseobacterium sp. CH21 (assembly GCF_004119445.1). Classification (GTDB taxonomy): domain Bacteria; phylum Bacteroidota; class Bacteroidia; order Flavobacteriales; family Weeksellaceae; genus Chryseobacterium. Next base: position 20,003 of record NZ_QICI01000090.1, read on the forward strand.
AATAAAAAGAATGCACTAATCATCCGGGAAAAATCTACTGAAGTATTAAAGGTGATTAAAGAAATCATTACAAAAACAGTATCCTAAATCAACCTTATTATTTAAGATGATTTAACTTTTAAAATTCTTGAAAAAAGCAATTTATATCTATATTTACCCTGAACAAAACCAAATTCACAATGAAAAATATTAAAGCTGTAGGAATTCTTACGATCCTGTTATTAGGAACAGGTACCGCTTTCTCACAATCCAGAAAAACAGAATCTACAAAAGGGGTAGAAAAAACACAGGGTAATAAGGTGGTACATGTAGAAGGTGTAGGGCACACACTCAACTATGCTCTCAATGACGGGACAGTTGAGGTAGAAGGAGGTGATAACACATTAACGGTCAAAGGAAGTGCAAAAAAGATTGAGGTCTCAGGAACAGGCAATAAAGTATACGTTGATAAAGTGGACAAAATATCCATGGAAGGAGGTGACAATATAGTCTACTACCGAACTTCAGGAACAAAATCCGGAAAACCTGATGTTTCCATTACGGGAGTTGGAAATAGAGTTGTAAAGCAGTAATAATATTCTACATATTTTAAGAATACCATTAAAAAAACCTCACAGGTTTTAAAAACCTGTGAGGTTTGATTTAATACTCTCTTTATTATCTTAAAAACAAAAAAGACAGGCCTTAAAAAAGCCTGTCTTTTTAAAAATATCTCAGATATAATTTTACTCTACGTTGATTACCTTTTCGATTTCCGGAGCATGTTGTTTGATGGTATTTTCAACACCTAGCTTTAAGGTTGAAAAATTCAGTGAACAACCGGAACAGTTACCCAAAAGTTTCACAAACACCTGATTATCTTTCACATCAATAAGCTCAATATCACCTCCATCTTTATTCAAAAATGGTCTGATGCTTTCCAGAGCTTCCATTACTCTTGTTACTGTATCTTCGTGCGTTATGTTTGTTTCCATATTTTTCAGTTCGATTCGGTTTTTTTCAAATTTTATTGAAAGTTATTATTATTTTGCTTTTGGAGAGCAACCTGCCATTGTTGAAATCTTCACAGCTTCAGTAGGAGGAAGATTTTTATTTCTTTCCACTAAGCTTTCTACCATTTTCTGGCAGTTTCTGTGTAGATCTCTGCAATTTTAGACCCTTCCTGAAGCGCAGCTGGTCTTCCCACGTCTCCTGCTTCTCTAATACTTTGGATCAAAGGAATTTCTCCTAATACAGGAATTCCAAGATCTTCAGCTAAATATTGTGCTCCCTGGTTTCCAAAGATATAATATTTATTGTCAGGAAGTTCTTCCGGTGTAAAATACGCCATATTTTCGATTAATCCAAGAACCGGAATATTGATACTTTCCATCTGGAACATCGCAATCCCTTTTCTTACGTCTGCCAATGCAACATGCTGAGGGGTACTTACAATCACCGCTCCTGTTACCGGAACTTCCTGAATGATAGACAAGTGAATATCACCTGTTCCCGGAGGAAGGTCGATCAATAAGAAATCCAATTCTCCCCATGCGGCATCTCTGATCATCTGGTTTAATGCTTTTGAAGCCATAGGACCTCTCCACACAACTGCCTGATTAGCTCCTGAGAAGTAACCGATTGAAAGCATTTTTACTCCATAATTTTCAACAGGTTTCATCAGACTCTTCCCGTTTACTTCTACAGAAATTGGTTTTTCACCTTCTGTATCAAACATGGTAGGAACTGAAGGACCATAGATATCAGCATCTAATAATCCTACTTTGAAGCCCATTTTAGCCAATGTTACTGCCATATTTGCAGACACTGTAGATTTTCCTACTCCTCCTTTTCCGGAAGCAATAGCAATAATATTTTGAATTCCCGGAATCTGTTTTCCTTTGATCTGACTTTGCTGAATTTCACTAGGCTCCGGAGAAACGATCTTAAGTTTTAAATGAACGTCTTCTCCAAACTCACTGGCAAAAGCCTGTTTCATGGCAGCCTCCAGTTTTTTCTTTTCGTGCATTGCAGGTGAATGAGCAGTCATGTCAATATAAACATCATTACCCATAATTTGAAAATTACTCACCAAGTCGTCTACTTCTATTTCTTTAAGGAAATCCTGAACCTTTTCTTTCGTCAACATATAAATATAAATTGTTTACAAATTTACGCATTTTTCACCTATTTAGAATAAGTAAACACAATCATAGATAAATTCTTTTGTAAACACAGACCTTCAGCTCTTTATATACCGGCAAATTATTATCTGAAATAGGTTACCAACGGGATATTTTTGTTCCAGAATTCACTGGATTTTAACAGCCAGGAAGTAGAAAAGAAAAACAGGGATGTGGTTTCAAAAATAAGGGTAGAATAGATGAGAAACTGATTATCAGAATCCGAATCAGCACCTAGAAGAGCAATGATTCCAATACAGGCAAGACTGATCAGTATTCCCCAGCCACAGATTTTATAATACAGGTTTCTACGGCTTTTCTTAAGTGCTTCTTCTTCGGAAATAGTTTCTCCATCCTGTTTTTTATCACTTTTCTGAAAGAAATAAAGACAAAATACGGAAAAAGAAAGGAAAAGCAATCCCGCACTGATATAGTGTACCCAAGTGAACCAATCCTGATAGTTTGCTTGATCGATATTGATGTAAATATTGCCTCCATACCCTTGAAATCTTGTAGGAAATACAGCAACCAGCACGGCCATTACTCCGGCAAAATTGGAAAGCATGTTTTCATATTTGTCTTTCCCTCTGTAGGTAGCGAATAATCCCCCCAGAATACATAAGGTTCCAACAAAGATCACGTGTCCGAAACTGTAGTAATAATGACTGATACTTACTTTGAACGGGTGTTCATCTTTCAGGAAATAAGTGGTCATAACAAGAAGAAATGAAAGGAGAAATCCAAGCAGTCCGATAAACATTCGTAATTGATAATAGGAGATCAGAACTCCGTTATGATCATCGTTAGCTGGTTTTTTAAAATTAGTTTCCATGAGTTTGGTTTTTGAGGTTATCATTGTTTTGAAACTGAAATTATAATGGAATTGTTATTTTATCAATAATTTTCACATTCTTGTCCGGATCCAGTTTAAAATTATCTTTGATAAATTTCTTCGGATCTTCTGTAAGCAACTCTCTTTGTAAATGGAATGCTTGTTTCTTTTTTAACAGACGCATCCACTGGTAGGTTTTCCTGATGGCTACTACATAGATGACAATTTCTTTGTCTGTTATTTTAAACTTCAGGAAGTTTTTATTGCCTGTATTTATTTTCCCTGATGAGATTTCAGTGATATAAAATTTGAAAAGATAGTAGCCAACAAGAATATACCACCCGAAAAGCATGGATTGTAAAAGTGCAGAAATAATAACCTGTGCAATCAGGTAATCGTTTCCGGCCGGAACTTTAAAAAAGTTTTTTAAACTCTCAACAAAAGACAAATGGCTATCCTGTAAAAAAATAACTTTATCATATTTAGGTAATATCGCAAACACCCACAATTGGATACCAAATGATAGCAAAAACAAAGCTCCCCGCATCATTTTGCTTTTCAATTGTTCTTCATCTGAACATTCTGTACTGGTGACTTTGGTGATGATAAAACAAAATACGATAGGAATTAGAAATAATACCAGCCATTTCAGAAGAGAATCTGAATAGCAAAAGATACAGGCCACAATTGATGAAAGAAAAAACAGCAATACCGTGAATTCGTAATTAATGATAAAAAAAATAAGATTCCAGAATGTTTTCTTGCCTGACTTTTCTTTAGACGGGTATTTGCCGTCCAGTTCATATTTCAGTTCTGTAGTGGTTGTATTTTGTAAGATGGGAAGCTTAATTTCATCTTTTAAAAAATGCGTAATATGACCGAAAGCACCTCCCCCGCCTGAAGTAATATAATGCTTGATTTCTTTATCATAACCTTTCACATTTTCATCCAGTTTATAATGGGAATAATGATGAATATCTCCTGTAAGCACCACATCAAAAATAATCTCTGATTTTATATTACTGGCCTCCAGTTTTCTGACAGCTTCTTTCATCGTTCTGATGATGTATTCCAGACTGTCCATGCGCTGTCTTCTTTTGTGCCTGTCTTTTATGTCATAATTGTACCAGTAAGGTTCTGCAATGAGCAGTATCACATGGTTCACATCATTCCCTTTTGATATTTTTTCTACATATTCTGTAAAAAAAGTCATTTGGGGAATATCAATATCACCCAGCAGCTGATTGTCAATACCCATCAGGTGTACATTTTTCCTTAATGAATAGGCAAAATAGCTTCTGTTCTGCACCGTTCTGTAATCACTGATTTTACTTCTCTGGCACATGAGCCTGAAAAAAGCACTTAACCCGTCATACCAGTCATGATTTCCCGGTGTGGCAATGAGGATAGGTCCCAATTCTCTTGTATCCGGAGCTACCAATCTCAAAGGGCCTTTGAAACGGTCTCTGTAATTGATTTCAGAACCTACAGGATATACGAGATCTCCTCCCACAACCAGAACAGACCCTCTTTTCAGTTTAATTTCAGCCTCGTTCTCTACATCCCTATCAAATTCATTTTTAAAAGAATAGGTATAGCTTTCTCTTGTTAAATGATAAAAAACAGAGGTAGTGGCATCAAAACCATCACCCGTATCTGCAATGAAATCAAACCAGAATTCTTCTTCTGATTCATCACAGTTATTCTCTATCAGCTCCCTTCCTGTATCTTTTCCCAAAGCGGTCTGCATTTCTCTTTTATCAATAATGGAAAGGATATCTGCGGAGAGAGAAACCATTCTGAAACTATTCATTAACCCTGTAAAATCAAACCATTTGACAGGCTTCTGGGGAATAAAATAATAGGGATATTTCTCAAAAATATCTTTGAATATTTTCACTTTTTTAGGTGAGTACCAACTGTCTTTAAAGTAAAATATCAGAAACGCAGCCGCAATGAGCAGCAGAAAATAAAAAAACAGGGTTTCCATCGTTTTAATTATTGAGTTTGTTTTCGCTTTTCCCGTCTTTTATATTAAAAAATATCTTTAATATGCAGAACAGGAAATTATTAGTTTATCATCAAATGTATGAAATTTGAAATTCGGTTCAAATAACACTTTTGTGGTATTTTATTGACGAATAAAAATATTTATGGCCAGATATTTAAAATAAAATAATTAGATTTATTAACATTTCCACCATCACAAACAACAAATATGACAACCAATACCTACCCTTCCAAATATGCATTACCCAAAGGACTTTTCACTGTTGGGAAAACGAAATTCAAATGGTATGATTTAGCTTCAGATCCTGCAGAAATCTCTTCGCAGGATATTCTTAAAGCTCAGATAGGTATTGAAAATGCAGAGGAAAACTTTCAGGATATTGATGATCTCGGATTTGTCATTATGCATCGATGCGGGGAAAACTATCTTCTGTTAGTCTGCACCTGGCGAAGTGACAATGAGTTGTGGGAAAGTGTCTATTATGATGGTTCTGGCAAGTTTGAAATATGGGATAGAAACAAAACCCATCTCCCTACTTATTGTGTTTGGGAAATGGGCATTGTATATCATGAATCCCAGTCCTGGAAAAAATATCTGGGCTCCGGACGGGAAGAAAAAGACAAAGAGGAATATCTCAATGATTTCTTTGAGGGAGAAGTGTAACGACTTCTGTATTGTCATTCTGACTAAAGAAGAGATTCTTCATTCCACTTCGCTTCATTCAGAATGACATGAAGCATAAAAATGACTTAAGCCCAATTATCAGTTTGCTCTGTTTTTTTCCTCAAATTTTACATTACGGTCCATGCCTTTTACTTTTTTATTTCCAAAAGTATACGTTGCAGACACCGTAAGTCTTCTGGCATCGTAATAATTGTTATAAGAATGCGTTCCTGTGGTATAATATATTTCACCCTGACTTTTACCTTGTTTTAGAATATCCGAAACAAAAACATTCAGCTGAAGACTCTTTTCCATAAGATTCAGTTTCAGGCCTGAGGTAAGATTTCCTGCAAACTTCATATAGGAATTTCCCGAGTTAGAAGGCAGACGAAACCAATAATTCAGAATCAACTGTATTGTTTTGCTTTGGTTGAGTGATATATTATTCTGAAAATCAAAATCATAACTACTTCCTTTTCGGGAAAGGGCATCCGTTGCAAAAACATCCGTGTTCATATAAGAATAATTAGCCGAGTAATTGGCTTCCCATTTTTTGAAAAAAGTATCGGAATAATTAAGAGAAACTCCCATACTATTCTGATTGTAATAATTTTCAAAAGTGCTCACCCTGTTTTCACCTTTCAGAGTTGCCAGCTGACCAAATGCATCCACTGTTCTCTGAAAATAAGCTGATGCCGACAATTTTCCTTTATACACATAAGAAAGCTCAAAATTATGATTGATAGACGGCTTCAGGAAAGGATTCCCGGTAAAATAAGAATTGATATTAGTGTACCAGCGGTATGGATTGATGGCACGGAATCCCGGTCTGTTGATTCTTTTGGAATAATTCAGGTTGAAAGTATGATTTTCATTGCTTTTATAAGTAACGTAAGCTGTAGGAAAAAACTTCCCGTAAGAATTCTCGGTCTGCTGTCCGGAAGTCAGAGAATTTCCGTTCACCACAGAATATTCGTAGCGTAAACCTGCTTTTGCCGACCATTTTTCGTTGAATGATTTTTCAAAACTAATATAAGCCGCATAGTTTTTTTCGTTATATTCAAATTCATTGCTTTTCAGAGGATCTGTAATATATTCTCCGTTCGTTAAGTTCTGATAAAATATACTGGAATTATTATCAAAATTAGTGAACTTCACTCCCGTTTCTGTCTTTGCAAATGAATAAGGTAATGTAAGATCCGCCTGTCCGGAATAAATTTTATAATCTACCATAGAAGGTGATTTTACAACAAATTGATCACCGGAACTTTCCGTAGTGGTAAAATCAATCGTAGTGTCTGGAGTATTGGAAAAATAATTACCTGTAATGCTCAGTTTATTATCCTGCTTCCCGAATTTCAAGTCATAATATGCACTGGCAGTGTGTTGTCTGTTTGTAGCTCTGTGTTCTGCACCGGTAAGGAGTGTATTGGTGTAATTACCATTCTGGAAATAGTTTGAAGTATTCGTAATATCCATATTGGAATGCCCGAATCCGACATCATAAATAAACCCAACATTAGATTTCTTACCCAACTGATAATCCAGACTTAGATTGGCACCCAGCCCGTCTCCAAAATCCCTTCTGTTATCATTACTTTTAAGGCCGTCAGCTCCTTCTATCCAATAGTTTTCGTAAGAATATTTTTCATTTTTATTCTGTCTTAGTTTTAGTGAAGTACGCAGCTTTTCATTCTGATAATTCAATGTTACACTGTTGGAATTTCCGGTATATGTCTGCTGCTGAAGACTGGAAGTTAAGCTTCCGCTCCACCCAAGATTCTGATTTTTCTTTAAAACAATATTGATCAGACCACTGTTTCCCTGCGCTTCGTATTTGGCAGGAGGTGAGGTAATAACTTCTATTTTTTCTATATTTTCGGACCTAAGGCTTTTCAGGTAAGTAACAAGTTCAGCATCAGATAAATTCAAAATCCTGTCATTGATCATTACTGCTACTCCACTTTTCCCTACAATAGAAACTCCGGTGTTATCATCTACTTTTACCAAAGGAGTTGTTGCAAGCGCATCTGCTCCATCCATTCCCTGAGAAGCCACAGAATTGGAAACATTGAAAACCAACCTGTCTGCTTTTCTCTCAATCAGTTTTTTTCTGGCAGTAAGGGTAACGCCTTCTATCTGTTTTTCTTTTCTTTTTTCAACAGAAAAATCCTGTTTCACCTCTCCGTTGATGATAATATCTTTACTGGATATTTCTATACCATCCTGTATAAGCTTAATGGTATAGTTTCCGTTTTCTGAAAGTTTCAGAGAATAATTTCCTTTTTCGTCTGAAATAGTGGTCTGTTTTTTCTGATCTTTTACAGCAATCACCTCAACGTAAGGAGCAGCATTTCCAGTTTGAGTGATCTTCCCTGTTATGCTTTGGGCAAATGCAACTGCCGGCGATAGCATGATTACAGCAAGTAATATCTTCTTCATGAATTATATCGTTTTTAATAAGACAAACTGCAATCGTCTTTTATTACATCTGTCTTACTGTTTTTCAATATCTTCGCTTTTATAAAATCAAAATATGAAAAAAAGGCTCATTGCATTTTCTATATTTATTACCCAGATCATTTCTGCACAGAATTACTCCCAATATGTTAATCCGTTTATAGGAACCGGAGGCCATGGCCATACTTTCCCCGGAGCTATTGTTCCTTTCGGAATGGTACAGCTTTCTCCTGATACAAGAATTGACGGAAGCTGGGACGGATGCAGCGGATATCATTATTCAGATTCCGTGATCTATGGCTTTTCTCATACCCACCTGAACGGTACAGGAGTTTCGGATTATGGGGATATCATGCTGATGCCCACCATGGGAACTCCAAGTCTGAACAGCAAAGAGTATTCGTCAAAATTTTCGCATAAAAATGAAAAAGCAACAGCCGGATATTATGCTGTCAAGTTAGATAAGAACAATATTGATGTTCGTCTTACAACCACCAAAAGAGTCGGCTATCATGAATACACGTTCAATAATGCAGGGAATGCCAATATCATCTTAGATCTCAACCACAGGGATAAACTTCTGGAGGGTGAAGTAAAGGTCATTGATGATAAAACTATTGAAGTTTTCAGAAGAAGTGAAGCGTGGGCTACCAACCAATATATTTATGCAAGAATTGAGTTTTCAAAACCGATGAAAATTTCAAAAAAGAGACTAACGGAAAACAGGAAACCCATCTTTTCACTGGAACGAAACTTGCCCTGGCATTTTCAGCTCAAGTTAAAAAAGGAGCAAAGATCAATGTAAAAGTTTCTATTTCTCCTACAGGTTATGAAGGTGCAGGAAAAAATATGCTGGCAGAAGGGCAATCGAAGGACTTTGAAGCTGTAAGAAAACAGGCACAAACCGAGTGGGACAAAGAGCTTTCAAAAATTGAAGTAAAATCTGATGATAAAAATAAATTAGCCGTTTTTTATACCGCTCTTTACCATGTTTTCACCCAACCGAACATCAATATGGACGTAGACGGGAAATACAGAGGCAGAGACAATAAACTGTATAATGCCAATGGTTTTGATTATTACACCGTATTCTCACTTTGGGATACTTTCAGAGGAGCACATCCTCTGATGACTTTAATTGACAGAAAAAGAACTGCTGATTTTATCAATACTTTCATCAAACAATACGAACAGGGAGGAAAACTTCCGGTATGGGAACTGGCTTCCAACGAAACAGAATGTATGATTGGCTATCACTCGGTTTCAGTCATTGCAGATGCTATGGCTAAGGGAATTCAGGGATTTGATTACGAAAAGGCATTTCAGGCTGCAAAAGGTTCTGCCATGCAAGATATTTTTGGTTTGAATGCTTACAAACAGAATAATTACATCAGCATAGATGACGAGCATGAAAGTGTTTCCAAAACTGTAGAATATGCTTATGATGACTGGTGCATTGCTCAAATGGCAAAAATTTTAGGCAAGAAAGAAGATTATCAGTATTTCATGAAACGTTCTCAGAACTGGAAAAACCTTTACAATCCAAAAACAGGTTTTATGCAGCCAAGAAAAAACGGAAACTGGTATGAGCCTTTTGATCCGAGAGAAGTCAATAATAATTATACGGAAGGAAACTCGTGGCATTATTCATATTCTGTACAGCAGGATATTCCGGGGCTTATTGCAGCGCATGGCGGAAAAGAAAAATTTGAACAGTTCATTGATGTTATTTTCACCGCTCCTGATAAAACAACAGGAAGAGAACAAGTGGATATTACAGGTTTGATGGGACAATATGCCCAGGGAAATGAGCCAAGTCACCATATTGCTTATCTGTACAATTTTGTCGATAAACCAGAAAAAACAGATGCCAAAATAAAATATATTCTGGACAATTTTTATAAAAACACCCCAGACGGACTGATAGGAAACGAAGACTGCGGTCAGATGAGTGCGTGGTATGTTCTAAGCTCCATGGGAATTTATTCTGTGACTCCGGGATTACCGGAATGGGAAACAACAACGCCTTATTTTGATGAAATTAAAATTCACCTTGAAGATGGCACCACAAAAACCATTACCAAAAATACCGGCAAAGCAGAGCTTAAAAAACTAGGGCTTGAGAATGTGAAGCCTGTAAAAGATTTTAAATATGCGGAACAAACGGCTTCACCTGTCATTTCTGCGGACAGAATTTTTGATTTTTCTACCAAAGTTGAGATCACTCCATTGAATCCTAATGATAAAGTATATTATATGACGATGGATGACAGTGACAGCAATAAAAGAAAGACTTTCTCTACTTATAAAGCTCCGTTCTCCATCACCAAAACAACTCAGGTAATGGCTTACGCTGAAAGAAACGGTGAGAAAAGTTCTGTAACCATTTCCAATTTCAACAGAAGACCTAATTATTGGGATATTAATATTCTGTCAAAAGTGACTCCTCAGTACAGCGCTACCGGAAAGCTTGCTCTTATTGACGGAATCAGAGGGGATGTGAACTGGAGAAAAGGCGAATGGCATGGATATCAGGGGCAAAATTTTGAAGCGATAATTGATTTTAAATCACCTCAGAACATTAAATATTTGTCTTCCACATACCTTCAGGACAGCAGAGCATGGATTCTGATGCCTAAAAAAGTAGAATACTACGCTTCCATGAACGGAAAAGATTTTATCCTTCTGAAGACCGTAGACAATGATATTGATCCCAAAGATGAAAAAGTACAGATTAAAGATTTTTCTACCGAAATTCTTCCTACCGAAGCCCGATATATTAAAGTAAAAGCTTACTACTTTGGAAAACTTCCGGAATGGCACCAGGGAGCAGGCGGTGACGCTTATATCTTTATTGATGAGATTGCAGTGAAGTAAGGAAGATGGGAGAAAGAAGAGGGAGGTTCTTTTTTGCCGGATTAGTTCTTGAAGTTGGCTTGAAGAAAAGTTAATAAAATAGACTGGTATTAATCTTTAGTCTTTCAGTAGCAGCTTTCTTCCAGCATCCATCTTCCAACCATAAAAAACGCCCTTCGAAAATTCGAAGGGCGTTTTTTATCAGTTCATTCTTTCGGACCACTGCAGGACTTCCGGAAGTTCTATATCAGAAAATTCAATGTGAATGACTCTTCTTTTCTTTCCGTTGGTGGTTCGGTTAGAGCCATGAAGTATTAAAGGTTTCATGATCATAATTCCACCTTTTTCTACGTTACAGATTTCTTCAGTTTCCACGGTCCAGTCGATGGTTTCTGGTCTGTAAATGCCTTTTGCATGAGACTTTGGGACTACTTTTAGTGCTCCGTTATTTTCATCGGTATCATCCAGATGGATTCTGATGGTATAGATGTTCTCCAAAATATTCAATGGAGGCTGTACTGCAAACTGATTTTGTTTGGTGGTCCAGGGACCAAAATTAGCAAGCTCAAGCTTTTTATCTACAGAAATAGTAAGATCCTGATGATAAGCTACATACCAGTTGGAAGTTTCGGGTTTATCAAAATAAATACTTTTGACCACAAAATATTTCTCTCCGAAGATCTCCTTTATCACTTTTCTAATGTTGCCATTAAACACCAAGTCTTTGATTTCCGGAACTTCTTTTAAAAATTGTCTAATGGCAAAAAGGTCTTCAGACTTTCGAAAGTTCTCTTTTGAAGTATCTATATTTTTCAGAGCAACGTTGATATTTTCAAGTTCTTCATGCGAAAAAACCTTATTGATAACAGCAAAGCCATATTCTTCAATATGGCTTTTATGATTTTCTAAGTTATGTAAACTCATTATTATTTAAATTTTGTCTATGGGTTCAGTCAATTGCCCTTCCCATTTTGAAACGGCTGTAGTTGCCAGTGTATTCCCAAGTACGTTTGTCATACTTCTACCCATATCACAGAAATGGTCAATTGGTAAAATTAAAGCAATTCCTTCCGGTGGAATTCCAAACATTGAACAGGTTGCAACGATAATTACCAAAGAAGCTCTCGGAACTCCTGCAATTCCTTTTGAAGTAAGCATTAATACCAAAAGCATGGTGATCTGCTGTCCGATCGTCATTTCAATACCATAGATCTGTGCAATAAAGATTGAAGCAAATGTCATATACATCATACTTCCATCCAGATTGAACGAGTATCCTAAAGGTAAAATAAAAGATACTACTCTACTGTTACAACCGAATTTTTCCAGCTCTTCTACCAATTTCGGGAATACGGCTTCTGAACTCGTTGTAGAGAAAGCAATCAGTAAGGGTTCTTTAATTCTTTTTAATAAGTCAAAAAGACGGTTTCCTAAAATAAAATACCCTACTAATAAAAGAACCAGCCAAAGAACACCTATAGCAAAGAAGAAGTCTCTTAAATAAATAGCATATACTTTAAAGATTTCAAACCCATTGGTTGCCACTACTGCTGCAATAGCACCCAGTACTCCAAGCGGTGCAAACCACATGATATATCCTACCATTTTAAGAATGGCATGAGCAATGATATCAAATAACTTGACTACTGGTTTAGCATATTCTTCGCCCAAATTAGCAAGTGCAACTCCAAACATTACTGCGAATACAACAATCTGCAATACTTCATTGGTCGCAAAGGCTTCAAATAAACTTTTAGGAATCATATGCTTTACGAAGTCTTCCATAGAAAAGCTTTTACTGTTCTTAAGAAGCTCATCAGCAGAGGAAACATCCTGAATCGGTAATTTGGTAACATGTCCCGGCTCAAGCCAGTTCACAAGGATTAACCCGATAAAAAGAGAAACAAGAGAGGCAGAAATAAACCAAAGCATTGCTTTTGTCCCTACCCTTCCAATCATCTTAATATCACTCATTTTGGCAATCCCCACTACCAAAGTTGTAAAAACCAAAGGCGCAATAATCATCTGTACCAATCTGATAAAGACTGTCCCTAACAGTTTTATGTTTTTGGAAAAAGGTTCTGCACTTTCCGGATAACTCACATGCACAACACCTCCAATCCCTACACCCACAACCAGGGCAATGATAATTGCTATAAAAAGTTTATTCTGTCCTTTCATATATAAGTTTCAATTTGCGCAAATATAATAGTTTTAGAATTGGCAGTATATTTTAAAAATGTTGATAAATTTCACATTATGGATATTAAGTTTTTAATAACTGAAAATTAAAACGTTGATTTAGAAAATATTGTAAAAAAAATTAAAAACATTTATTGAATTTTTATTCTTTTGGTACAAATTTTATTATTACATTTGAGTGTATAACAACATTAAAATAAATATACAATATGAAAAAAACTATTGCAATGGCTGCATTAGCTGTAGCTGTATCTTTCGGTGCTATTTCTTGTAAAAAGAAAGTTTCTGATGCCGATCTTCAGACTCAGGCTACAACGGTAGTAACTTCTAATCCCAATGCTTCTGTGGAAGTAAAAGAAGGTGTAGCTCACTTAAGCGGAACTTTTGCAGATCAGCAGTCGAAAGATGCGATGATTGCAAAATTAAAAGCGATCAGCGGAGTAAAAGACGTAATGGATATGTCTACAATAGCTGCTGCTCCAACTGCAGCACCTGTTGAAACTGCTTCTGCTGTAGATCCTGCTGTTCAGAAAAAAGTTCAGGATGCTGTGAAGGATTTCCCTTCTGTAAAAGTAGAAGTTGTAAACGGACAGCTTACTCTTACAGGAAATGTTTCTGGTTTACAAGCTAGAAAAATCAAAGAATCTGTAGATGCTTTGAAAATCGGAAAGTATAACAACAACCTAATTGTAAAATAATTTAAAATGGGCGAATTACAAGATAAATATTCAAGTGTAGTTTCAGCAGCTCAGTCTGCAGGAATCGCAAATCTTCAGGTTCAGGAGCAGGACGGTATTCTTTATGTTTCCGGAAATGCTTCCAATACTGCTGCTAAAGATGCTGTATGGAATGCTTTAGGAGCTATTGACTCAACTTATTCTGCTTCAGATATCAATATTGATGTACAGGTTGCAGGTCTTACTTCAGGAGCTTCTTTAACGGTTGCCACTGAAGATTCTAACCTGAATATCAGACAAGAGCCTTCTACTGAAGCTGCTGTTGTAGGTAAAGCTGCAAAAGGTTCTTCTGTAACTTTAATTGAACAGACTTCTGATGACTGGTGGAAAGTGAAAACTGATGACGGTCAGGAAGGATATGCTTACTCAAGATATTTAAGAGCATAATTTTTATTAAATAATAATAAATTTTCACAAAAAAAGCATAGAAACATCCCAACTTTGGGATGTTTTTATATTTTTACGGCTCTGAAAAAAAACTAATGAAGAAAACTATGTTGCTATTGGCTTTGATATTCTCTGCCATTATACTGCATGCACAAAAATTACACATCGACGGGAAAATATCGGATCCTGAAAAGAAAGCGATAGAAAATGCCACCGTTTATCTTTTGAAACAAAAAGATTCATCCATTATCAATTATACGGCTACCAATAAGGAAGGTAAATTCTCACTGAAAATTGATGATATAAAAGAACCTTCCATTCTGAAAATTGATGCCGAAAAACTCTCTTCCTATTCTAAAAAATTTGAGAAAATAGACCAGTCTTTATCGCTAGGTGATATTCAGCTTGAGAAACAGAATATCGTCAACAATATTGATGAGGTAAAAATCACGGCATCTCCTGTAAAAATTAAAAAAGACACCATTGAATTTAATGCCTCTTCTATCAAAGTACGCCCTGACAGTAAAATTGAGGAACTTCTGAAGCAGATCCCAGGGGTAGAGATCAACAATGATGGAAAAATTACTGTAAATGGAAAAGAAGTAGATCAGATTATGATCAACGGAAAGCCTTTCTTTGACAAAGACGGAAAAATTGCCCTTCAGAACTTACCGGCAGATATCATTAAGAATATTCAGTTTACCACCACCAAAACAAAGGAGGAAGAACTCAGCGGAAAAGCAGCGAAATCCCAAAATACGACCATCAACTTTACTATTGATGAAAAGAAAAATAAAGGATTACTGACAAGGCTTACTGTAGGGTACGGTTCAGACAAACGGTATGAAGCAAGCGGATTGGCCAGTTATTTTAAAGGGGATACGAAAATAAGTCTTCTGGCTTCTTCTAATAATATCAATTCACAGGGTTTTTCAAGGGATGAGGTTTTTGACAGCATGGGGAATGGCCGAAATGCCTGGATGATGCAGGGAGGATCTGTCTCTACGGTAGGAAATGTGACTTATTATAGCCAGGGAGGTGGCACAAAAGGGGTGCAAAGGTCTACAACAATTGGATTAAACTATAGTGATAAGCTGGGGAAAGATGCTGACCTGGATTCTTTCAGTCTGATGCATACCGATTCTAATACAGAATCCAGATCCAAAGTTTCAAGATCTACCCTTCTCCCCGATTATACGCTTCAGACCAATTCTGAAAGCAATGGCGAAAATGATTCCAAACAGTACAACTTTGATACTTCAGTCAAAATAAAGCTGGATTCTATGACAAGCATTTATCTTTCCCCAAGGTTTTCTAAAAATAGCAGTTTTAGTCTTAATAACTCTAAATCTTCTTCTTTAAGGAATGGCAGCCTTCTGAATGAAAGTAATTCCTACTCAAGCAATGATTCCGAAAGCAATTCATTTAATCCCTACCTATATTTTTCAAGAAAATTCAAGAAAAAAGGACGTTCAGTTTCAGCTAATATAACGAGTTCAATTTCAGAATCTAAAAGAGATAATCTGAACCAGTCTCAGAATACTTTTTACCAGCAAAACGGCACGACTGTTGACAACAGGGATCAGTTAGCCAAAAATAAAAATCAGAATAATACGTTTAATTTCAATGCAGGATATACGGAACCCATTTCAGATTCATCCAGCGTAAGTTTTGAAGTAAAATATGAAACAAGATCCGTCAGAGATCTAAGGAATGTAAATGATTTTGATAATACAACAGGTGATTATACCCAATACAACCAGCTTTTATCCAACAATATGAGGCAGAGAATCAATCAGATTTCACCTGAACTTACCTATCAGATCAACAAAAGCAAGTTGAATTTCTGGGCTTCTGTAAAGCTTGATATTTCGGATATGAAAGTAAACTCTATCTTTAATGGACAGCAATATGATCTGCAGAAAAATTTTGCCCTGCCAGAATATAATGTAAACCTTTACTATCAGTTTGGTGAAGGAAAAAACCTGAGTATTTATAACTACGCCAACTTCACTATACCAACCGCTGAGCAGCTTACACCGTATAAAGATGAATCTAATCCTTTAGCTACCTATCAGGGAAATCCTGATTTGAAAAACACATGGTCAAACAACCTTTCTGTGTATTTCAGTAATTATAATAAAGTAAAAGACTTCAGCTACTACATCAATGTTGGCTTTGCCTACAGAAACAATGACATCATCAATTTTACAAAATATGATAATGCAGGAAAGCAAATTGTTACCTATGATAATGTAAGTGGAAATAAAAGCATCAATGCAGGCGCAGGAGTAAGCAAAATTCTGAAATGGAAAAACAATAAACTTACCATCAGCCCTAGATTCAACATGAACTATGCTTACAACAATGGTTTCATCGATGGACAGGCCTTTACCAGCAATTCATATAATCTTAATCCGGGCATTAACCTGACCTATGAGATCAAGGATAAAATGACGATCAGGCCTTCTTATAGACTTGGATACAGCTTCTCCAACTATACCAATTATAATATCAACAGGGTAAATACAGCGAATCAGTCATTGAAGCTTGAACTCACCAATTATCTATTTAAAGGCAACTTCGTATTTGGAAATGATTTCGAATATAATACCAATTCCAATATTGCCCCAGGCTTTAAAAAAGACTTTTATTTTTGGAATACCAGCCTTGGATATTCATTCTATAAAAAACAGTTTACAGCAAAAGTGAAAATTTATGATGTATTAAATCAAAATCAAAGTGTAAGAAGAACTATCACAGATTCTTATTTCGAAGATCGTGAAGACCTGATCCTGAAGAGATATATCATGTTCTCCATCAGTATGAAACTGAATAAGTTTGCAGGTAAAAAAGCACAATAAAGCAACACCATACTTTTATATATATATTTTTGATAATGGCCGGATCTTTCCGGCTATTTTTATTATATAGCTAGCTACTTAGACATACATCCAAAATCATTTTCTCGTATTAAATTTTTTTAAAAAAGTAACATATGTTTCTTTTATTTTGCTTTCTATCATACACCTTTGTAGAACAAAATTATAAGTTATGAGAAAATTAAGTTCAAAAGAATTAAAAAATGTATTTGGAGGAGCATTTAGTGCTGCTGGTTGTGAAAAGCTACAAGCACAACTTGCTTCTGCAACTATCTCGGGGCTAGGAGGTGCAGCTATGCTTTCGGCATTAGAGAGTTTAATTAAAAAGAATTGTCCTTAACAGAAAAGAGACTGCCTTTTGAGGCAGTCTCTTTTTATTTGTTTTTAAAATAGTAATGAAAAAAAAATTAATATATACTTTTCTTAATACCCTAAATTTATGCAAAAAAAAATAATTTTAACGCTTATAGTATTCTTATTATGGTCTTGTAATAATGATGATTTAAATGGACCTACTAAAGAAATAGCGATTGATCAGAAGGTCTTTTATCGTGATTTAAGAATCGGCGCATTCGTTAACGGATTAGTCGTTGAAGAAAAGGCTATTAACACAGTTTTAAAAAAAATTATGAAAAATGGATCTAACGATCTAGAAATACCCGGGATGGTTGATACAAAAAAAACTTACAGCAAAGGCAACTGGGTATATGAATTTACCCAATTAGCTAAAGAGAATGAAAATCTGGCGAATAAATTAATATTAGAAAATGCTGACAAAATGAAAATTTCCCAAGCATATGCTTTAAGTTCTGCTTATTATACAATTGCTGGCTTTCCTTATGTACGCAATGTGCGATTTAAATCTTCTTCGTTTCAAATACAAGAGTCGATAGATAAAGCCAGGATAAATTTCCAAAAAGCAATTGAAACAGAAACAGGATTACGTACTGCTTATGAATTTATTGGACCTGCGGGAGAAAAAATAAATGCTACTTTGCTATTACCATTAAATTCCAAAGGTCAATGTCCTGTCATTATATCTACTATGGGTTCTGACCAAATACAAAGTATGTTTTATGGTATATATCAAAAATATTTAAAAAACTCACAGTTTGCACTTCTTACCTTTGATCTTCCAGGTTACCAACCAGGAGAATTCTTAGAGCCACAAAAGACTAATAAATACCATGATATCGTAATAGACAAAATTATACAGACAAATGGTTTAAATGGACTAATAAATAAAAATGCCATAGGCGTGTGGAGTAAAAGCTTTGGAGGCAACGCTGCTACACTAGCATTATATAGCCGTGGTTCAAAAATAAAAGCTGCATGTATAGAATGTGGGGCTGTCATTACTCCATTCTATGGAGATCCAACAACCTATCCCAAAATGACTGCTGAAGGTGTACAAGAGCGTTTTGCGAAAAATTCTTTATCTGATCTGCATAAAATTTTGAAAAATATTTCTCTCAAATCTACATTCCAACCTAATAGCCTTTCGATGCCTTTATTAATTATCGGGAACCCCCTAGATTATATCAACCCCGAAAAAGATATGGTTATTCAGCAGGCTAGTTCAACAAAAGGTCAACTTATAAAAGTAGATAATCCTCCGTCTGAAACGTCTGGCCATTGTCCTCCTCAAGATTTAAGTTTTCCGGAAGTATTGAAATTCTTTTCTAAACATCTAAAACCATAATAGTGATCAACTGACAAAATTATTTTTTATGTTAACTACATATTCCAGCTATATTGACACGTGATTATTGATTAGATCATGAAGTCAAAACGGAGCCAAAAGTTGGGTTAAATATATAAAATTATTGATTATTGTACCAGACTGTCTCCTATGTTTGCAAAGTCAAATGTAAGAGACAGCCTCTTTTTTTTCATCAAATACTCTCATTTTAGTGATAAAAATTTTCCAACTTCAGTTGATGGATATTCTGTTATCCGGAGATAAAATTATGTTAAGCAACTCTTCCTATACTATTTTTAACCTGAGTTCGGGTTAAGGAAATTAAGATTTAGGTTATTGGAAGCTGGAAGAGGGAGGTCGGAAGCTACAGTCAGTCCCATCACCTATAGATGGTTACCATAAATTAATGACATCACAGGTTAAAAAAGATGAAAATATGGGAAAAACGGCTCTTTATAACCTGAATAACTTCCTTCTTCAAGCTCCCAGCTTCCATCCTAATTAAAATAGAAAATTCTTATCCCGAATTCAGGTTATATTAGTAATATCAACATATTCATTTATATCTAATTTTCTCTCCGGTTAGATTAAAGACATCGATATAGGATAAACCTGTAAAGCAGCAAAAAATGAAAACATCTCGCGTTCGTTCGAGCGTTTTATTCAATTTCAAATTCATTAAAACTTCGACTTCTATTTGTGTTAAATAACCTCGTTCTGATTTTTCGTTTTCTATTTTATAGTTGATAAAAGGGTTTCGGAAAATAAATTCGTTTTTGTAAGCCAGTTCGAGTATTTTTTTTATAATTGTCAAATACAGAGCAATTGTACTTTGCTTGTTTCCCCGAGCTGTAAGAAGATACATTTCAAAATTACGGATAAACTGATAATTTATTTCTCTTAGCGGAATATCAGCAAGATGATATTTTTCAATAAGAAATTCTGATAACCTTATTCGAAGATAATAATATCTGTTATAGGTTGAATTTACAATTCTTTTACCTATAAGATCAAACTTTCCGGCAATTTGCTCGTCAAATAATTTCAACAGCATATACTGTTTACTGTCAATTCCAAGAAAAACATTCTTTACTTTTTCAGCAGAAACTGCATTTTCACGTTCTTGAATACCCCTGTAAATTTCATGGATTCCAGCTTTTGTTTTGCCAAGCAGCACGTTAATTGACGAAGATTCTGCACTTTTCCCTGTTGCTTTTCCTTGTTTAATGTTCCAGAGTTTAGGGTCAATGTCCTTTTTCATTCCGAAACGGGCTTCTTTTCCGTCAATCGTAATCCTGCAATACAGGTACGCTTCCATCTTTTTTCTGTTTGTCTCTTTTCAAAAAGAAAAGGACTTTAAATGTACTTCTCATACGCTTCATTTATATTGTTGTAAAGTTAAATTCAACCTTTAAAAATGAGGGGTTTGCAAGACGGACAATATCAGTCAATTTCAAGTCAAACACATCCATTCCAGCTCTTTTTATGTCTTATTTTTGACTACATAGAAATGGGGTATGATATAGAGCGTAATCTTTGGCGTTCAATGGCTATTGTATTGCTTCCAAAGTCTAAATTCACACCTACTAAAGTCATCAATATGTTGATACTTTCCCCTTTTTGTCTGGGTTTGTCTGCATATTGGGGATTATTATCTATTTTTATTTTTAAATTAGCAGTAAATTTTTTTTATGAAAATCCATATTTCAATATTATGTATTCTTTTTTTATTCTTGGAAAAACCCAGAAGACGGAACAGAAAGACACTTTCGTTAAAGACAATTTCACCAAGAAAGAATTTTATATTCCAATGCGTGATGGAGTGAAACTATTCACGGCGGTATATATCCCAAAAGATATATCCAATAAAAACAAATATCCGTTTCTGATGCAGAGAACCTGCTACAGCATTGCGCCGTACGGAGAGAATGAATATAAAACAAAGGTAGGTCCCAACACTTATCTTATGAAAGACAAGTATATTTTTGTGTATCAGGATGTCCGTGGAAGATATATGAGTGAAGGTACATTTACCAATATGACTCCGCAGGTTGAGCGCAAAACCAAAAAAGATGTGGATGAAAGCACAGATACGTATGATACCATCGAATGGCTTTTGAAAAATATCAAGGACAATAATGGTAAAGCAGGCCAGTTCGGTACATCTTACCCTGGATTCTATACTGCTGTAGGAACATTGTCACAGCACCCTGCTTTGGTAGCATCTTCACCTCAGGCACCAATTTCCGATTTCTGGAATGATGATTTCCTTCACAACGGAAGATTTATGTTAGGATATTTCAGAACATTTCCTGTTTTCGGAGTTCAGAAAACACAGCCGGAAAAACAAGCGTGGTATATGGATTCTTTCATCAAACAGACTTCTGAAGACGGTCTGAAATTCTACAGAGATATGGGTACTCTGAAAGATGGTTATGAAAAATACTACAAGAATAATTTCTTCATGACAGAAATTATGAATCATCCTAACTACGATGAATTCTGGCAAAAAAGAGGTCTTCTTCCTCATCTGAAAAATATCAACCATGCTGTAATGACTGTTGGAGGATGGTTTGATGCAGAAGATCTTTCCGGTCCTCTGAATATTTATAAAACCATTGAAAAAACAAGTCCTAAAGCTAAAAATACCATCGTAATGGGACCTTTCTCTCATGGCGGATGGTCTCAGGAACAAGGAAAACATTTCCACAGCGAAACGTATTTTGGAGACAGCATTGCAACGTATTATCAAAAAAATATTGAAACAAGATTTTTCAATCATTACCTGAAAGGCAACACAAAAGAAGATGCAGGACTTCCAGAAGCACTGATGTATGACACCGGAGCTAAAGAATGGAAAGAATTTGCTTCTTATCCTCCAAAAAATGCTCAGAAAGTGAATTTCTATCTGGCTGATAAAACCTTAAAAAAATCATCAGGACAAGGCTATTCTGAATATTACAGTGATCCTAACAATCCTGTTTTAAGCTCAGATCATTTAAAAGATTTTAATGGATTCACTCCAAAAAATTATATGTCGGAAGACCAGAGATTTGCAGTAGGAAGACCTGATGTATTAACTTTTACTACAGATGTACTGACAGATGATATTACGTTTGCCGGAGAGATCATTGCCAAACTGAATATTGCTTCCACATCTACAGATGCTGATTTTGCAGTAAAATTAATTGACGTTTACCCTGAAGATTTCAAACCTGCAGAAAAGAAAGACGGAGTGATCTATGGCAACTACCACCAGATGGTAAGAAGTGAAATCATGCCTGCAAGATTCAGAAATACAAAAGAAAAGGGAGAAGCCTTGGTTCCGAACCAAAAAACAGCTGTTAATTTCAGACTTCAGGATGTGGTTCATACCTTCAAAAAAGGACACAAAATCCAGATTCAGATCAGCAGTACGTGGTTCCCGCTTTTTGCGATCAACCCACAGAAGTTTATGGATAATCCGAATTTTGCCAACAAAGAAGATTACACCAAAGCATTTATTAAAGTATATGATGACAGCTCAATCGAAGCTGAAGTTTTAAAATAAATTGAAAAAGCTGTTCCTTTGAACAGCTTTTTTGTTTTTGAAAACTTGAAGTTTATTTTAGGTTTTGGCTAAAGCCGGATGATTTTGTTCTTTTGTTCAAGTAGGCTAAAGCCCACTCCTATTGATGGAGACTGCAAGTTCAATCTTTTAAAATCTACGGAATCAGTTTGCGATTAAATGAAATATTATAGGGCCTCCTGCGGAGTGACAAACGTTGTGGATAAAATGTCTCTTAAAAATTATTCTTCAATGGTTCTGAAGGTCAGGTTTACTCTGGGAGTTTTCACTTTTGTAGTGGGAGGAAGTCTGTGAAGCCAGTTGTCCTGAGTAGTTCCTTTCATAATCAATAAGCTTCCATTTTCCAGAAATACTTCTGCCTTTTCTTTGGTTGTTTTATGTTTGAATAAAAACTTTCTTTCCGCTCCAAAGGTTAGAGAAGCAATGGCTCCGTGTTTCTTCAGATCCGTTTCTCCATCGCTGTGGTAAGCCATACCTTCGCTTCCGTCGTGGTATAAATTGAGTAAACATGAATTATAAGTTTCACCCGAAACTTCTTCACATTTTTTTTTCAGTTCCAGTAATTCGGGCGTCCAGAATTTGGCATATTTTGTTCTTTTCGAATAGGTATATTCAAAAGCTTTTTCTCCAAACCAGGCTACTTTCCTTTTGGTTAAAATCAGTTTTCCAAAGATCAGTGCTTCATCATTCTCCCATGGAATCTCATTGAGCAGATAATCATAGTAAAAATCAGATTTTTCTTTTGAGAAAACTTTCCCGTAGTAATGAACAGTTCCGTCGTGTGGAAGGATATTGAGAGGATAATCGGATATTTCTTCGAAGAGGCTCATCATAGTTTTCTTAATTAAATGCTTTTATATTTAAACACAAATTACACCAATATTTTCACTAATGACACGAATTTTTATATGAATAGGAATTGGTTTTAGCCAAAACTTAATAATTGCAGACTCTTTTTGTGCCTTTTATGGTAAAATATTTTATGAGTAAATATGTGAACCTTCCCACCCCACAATGAGCTGCTTCCTTTCACTTCCCCATCTGTAACCTCCAAGATGTCCGGTAGACTGAATCACTCGGTGACACGGAATAAGAAATGCCACAGGATTACTTCCAATAGCTGTTCCAACGGCTCTGGATGCTTTAGGATTTCCAATTTTTTCGGCCAGGCTGCCATAAGTAGACAGTTTTCCCATCGGAATAGTCAGCAGGCTTTCCCATACTTTCAGTTGAAAGTCGGTTCCTTTTAAATGTAATTTTATGGTATTGAGTTTTGTCCAGTCTTTATCGAATATGGACAAGGCATTCTTTTGAAGAGTATCCTGTTTTTCAATAAAAGAAGCATTAGGGAACTTTTGTTTCAGTTCCCCGAATGCTTTTTCTTTATCGTCTTCAAAAGCCATATAGCAGATTCCTTTTTCTGTAGAAGCTACTAACAGATTCCCGAAAGGGCTTTCGGAAAAACTGTAATGAATTGTAAGGCTCTTTCCACCGTTTTTATATTCTGCAGGAGACATTCCTTCAATCTTTACAAACAGGTCATGAAGCCTGCTGGTACTTGAAAATCCTGTCTCATATGCAGCATCAAACAAACTTGCTTTTTCTTCCTTCAATAAATTTTTAGCATGTTCAAGACTGATGAACTGTAAAAATTTTTTCGGGCTTGTTCCTGCCCAATCCGTAAAGATTTTCTGAAAATGGGCCGGACTCAAGTGAATATTCTCTGCCACTTCCTCCAAACTTGGCTGAAGCCTGAAATTGCTCTGGATATATTCTATCGCTTTAGCAATTCTGTTATAATCTATCTGACTTTGTGTGGACATTGTATTGTTATTTTACCTCACAAATTTCCAAAGAATATACGGCAGAAAAAATCCGATTCTTGCGGAATATTAGTTGTTGTTATAAATATCGTAGTAAGCAAGCATTTTGTAATATAGCTTAGCAGAAAGGAAAGCCGTTGGCTTAGCCATTGGAGAATCCATTAATTCTACGATGTCAAATGCTACTACATTACATTTTTCGAATACTTTTCTCAATAATTCCAACGTTGGATACCATTGTAATCCACCTGGTTCAGGAGTTCCTGTAGAAGGTGCAATAGAAGGATCAAAAGCATCTAAATCAATCGTAATATACACATTTCCTGACACTTTCTCCAATACATCATTAATCCAGTTCTCATTGTTTGCGATTTCATGAGCAAAGAATACTCTTCCTTCCGGTAAATATTCCACTTCTTCAACATCCATAGAACGGATTCCCACCTGCACTAAGTTATGCTTCTGATTCGCTTCAAAAACCGCACACGCATGGTTTGAAGTAGAACCATGGAATTCAGGACGTAAATCTGTGTGAGCATCAAACTGAAGAACGGTAAGATTTTCAAATTTTTCCCCTACTGCACGGATAGAACCGATAGAAACAGAGTGCTCTCCACCGAAAAGAGTGAATAATTTACCATCATTGTTCAAAAGTTCTTTTGTTTTCTGATAAACCGCTTCCGTCATTGCTTCCGGAGAAGAGTTTTCAGAAACTTCACCAGCTAAGTAAACTCCCTGTAGATAAGGTTCCGTTTGAGTTTCAATATCATAAAGCTCCATGTTTTCAGAAGCGTTTAAGAATAATTCCGGGCCTTTATCAGCTCCTTTACCCCATGTTGAAGTTCCATCGTAAGGAACAGTTACCAACATTACTTTCGAATTCTCTAACGTTGCGTTTTCCTCGGGAATTCCTGCGTATGTTCTCATGCTTTATTTAAAAATTTAATAAAATTATTTAGCAAAGATAATAAGAATTTTTCTCTGAATTTTATTCTTTAGTAATTGTTTTATTGTAGGAAGTGCCATCCGAAAATTCAATTTTCAGTATATAATTTCCGGTAGAAAAATCCCTTATATCTATTTTATTATCAAACACTTGAATACTATTTAATTTTCTACCTGAAAAATCATAAACATTTATATTTTTGATTTTCTTTTTTGAATCTATAAATAAAAAGTCTCTGGCTGGGATCGGAAATATTTTAAAAGCATCTTCAGATTTTATTTCGTTTACACCTAAAGCAGAAGAGGTGGTATAAAATTTTTTAAAATTGCAATAAACAGGTATTGGAGAAACACCATAAGACTGTACTGTCCATCTATACAATGTACCTGGATTAAGAGATTGTGTTAATTGATAATGATAGACTTTTCCAACATCGATATTATTTAAAATATTATTACCTTCAGGGTTAGTTCCTAAACTTAAACTATATCCCCTGGATTCTGGGTTTCCATCCCAGGTAAAGTTAGGAGTAAGCGATACTCCTCCAGTGTTATCTTCCGGAAATAAAAAAGGAAAACATGGTGATTTAGTTTTAAAAGCAATTGAACCACATGATGGCGATGAAGATCCCCAATTATTATAAGCTATAATTTTGAAATAATATTGTGTTGCATATTCCATTACAGGTACGGGAAAAGAGTAATCCGTTACATTTCCCAAATCAATATCATTTAAAATTTCACCTCCTTGCGGTGTTGTTCCTAAAGTAATTCTATATCCCGCCGCATCAGGAACAGCACTCCAATTAAAATGACTATTGGGTGATTCATAAATTGATGGATAAGGATTACTTACTTGTGGACAAGGCAAAGCCTTTGTTGTAAAGGCGAAATTTAAATTACAAGAGGCACTTCCAAAGGAGTTGTATGGAATAACTGATACAAAATACTGTTTTGAATAATACAAATTTTGTATAAAGTAGTGTGTGGCATTTCCCACATCTAAATTATTAATTATATCGTTTCCACCAGGAGTAGTTCCCAAACTAATAAAATATCCTGTTGCTCCTCTTGCAGGATACCACAGAATATCTGTTCTTAAGGGATCTATCCCACCGGGAATATCAGAAAAATATATCCCTGTATTTTGGCATGATGGAATTGCCGTTGGCGTTTGTTCAAGTTTAACATCATCAATACCTACTGTTGTATAAGGGTATGCCGGATTATTTGCTACAACAGTATTTTTTACCATGACTCTAAATTTAAATGTACTTCCCGCAGGAATAATACCTGCAGGTATTATTCCTGAAACCAAAGTACAAGGTATAGGAGATCCTGCAATTGGTACTAAAAATGTTATCGGTGTTCCTAAATCAATCCAGGTCGTTCCTCCATTTAAAGAGTAACTTGTTGTAATAATACCCCCAGAACTATAATTGGTCATTGACTCGACAAAATATTTAAATGAATATTTCAATTCAGTTCCATCTGAATAATTAGTTGTGTAGATTAAAGAATCAGTCGGATTTGAGAAAGTAGTAACATAAGCTTTTGAAGCCCTTGTTCCGCTACAAGATGTAGATCCTAATAATACAGGTGTCCATCCATATATTGCTGTATTATTATACCATGGTAAACTAGGTCGTTCAAAATCTTCGTATATTGATATCTGTGCCGAACAAAAAGCAGAATATATTAATAGAAAAATTAATACACATTTTTTCATTGATTAAAGTTTTTATTACAAAAATACTTTTTTTAAGCTATCAAAAAAAAAATTACAAGTTAAATTTTCAGTTTATTATCTTTGTACAAAACTCATTATATGCCTTTAAAAGCTGTTCTTTTCGATATGGATGGGGTAATTGTAGATACAGAACCCTTGCATAGAAAAGCTTATTTCAAAACGTTTGATGAACTGGAAATTGCTGTTTCTGAAGATCTATACACCTCTTTTACAGGAGCTTCCACTAAAAGAGTTTCTGAGACATTAATTAAAGAATTTAATTTAAATCACACTTATGAAGACATTGCAGGAATCAAAAGGTCTCATTTCAAAGACTATTTCTACAATGATGATGAATTTGATTTAATTCCGGGAGTAAGACAACTGATTGAACATTATCATGAAAACGGAATAAAGCTAATCCTCGCTTCTTCTGCTACGATGGTAACCATTAATATGGTTTTTGAAAAATTCGGACTGGAGCAATATTTCAGTGGAAAGATCAGCGGTGCCGATTTAAAAGAATCAAAACCTCATCCTGAAGTTTTCTTACTGGCCGCAGAAATGGCAGGAGAACCCGTTGAAAACTGCATGGTGATTGAGGATTCTACCAACGGAATTCTGGCAGCCAACAGAGCAAAAATCTTCTGTGCAGCGTACAGAAGTCCACATTCAAAAAATCAGGATTACACGTTAGCAGATACGGTAGTTTCTGATTATGAGGAATTGGAACTGGATAAAATTTCAAAATATTTTTAAATAAAAAGCTCTCAGAAAAATTTCTGAGAGCTTTTGTTTTGTATTTGCTTTATCATCTGAACGAAGTGAAAATTCTTAATTTTACTTAATTCTTAATCAGAAACTTAATGGTTAAATTTTAAAACATTAAGATTCATTGAGTGATTAAGATTATTAAGGTTAGATTGCTTCGTCACCTTCGTTCCTCGCAATGACTTTTATTTATAACCAAGAATTTTCAGGATATCTTCCGGTTCCTGCTTTTCACGGAAAATTTCGTATTGCAATTCGCCGTTTTCATCTTTCTGGATCAGGACGTGTCTCGGTTGAGGCATCAGGCAGTGGTGTACTCCACCATACCCTCCGATGGTTTCCTGATACGCTCCAGTGTGGAAGAATCCGATGTACAAAGGTTTTGTATCACTGAAAACAGGTAAATAAATCGCATTGGTATGCTGCTCCGAGTTATAGTAATCATCTGAATCACAAGTCAATCCTCCAAGGAAAACTCTCTCATAAGTATCTTCCCAGCGGTTAAGCGGAAGCATAATAAAGTGTCTTGAGATTGCCCATGTATCAGGAAGAGTGGTCATGAAAGAAGAATCAATCATATTCCATTTTTCTCTGTCATTCTGACGTTTCTGAGAAATGATTTTGTAAAGGTTCGCTCCACTTTCTCCTACGGTAAAGCTTCCGAATTCCGTATAAATATTAGGTTCTTCTACTCCTTCTTCTTCACAGAATTTTTTGATCTGAGAAACGATTTCTTCTACCATATACTGATAGTCATAATCAAAGTTTAAAGAAGTTTTGATGGGGAAACCACCACCAATGTTCAGTGAATCTACTTCAGGAGCAATTTTCTTCAAACGTGCATAAACACGAAGACACTTGTACAATTCATTCCAATAGTAAGAAGTATCTTTAATCCCTGTATTGATGAAGAAGTGAAGCATTTTCAATCTTGCATTCGGGTGTTCAGCAATTTTCTGGCTGTAGTAAGGAATAATATCTTTATATCCGATTCCTAATCTTGAGGTATAGAATTCGAACTTTGGTTCTTCCTCAGATGCGATCCTGATTCCGATATTAAAGGTAGAGTCTATACTTTCCGTAAGTTTATCCAATTCTCTGTAGTTATCCAGAATCGGAGTAATATTTTCAAAACCACTGTTGATCATATCTGAAATCTTTGTCAAATAATCATCAGTTTTAAATCCATTACAGATTACTTCAATATTTTTATCTACTTTCTCTTTTTCGTAAAGAGATTTTACAATATCCATGTCATAAGCAGACGATGTTTCTATCGAAATATCATTCTTCAGGGCTTCTTCCAATACGAAATTGAAATGGCTGGATTTTGTACAGTAACAGTAGGTATAATTCTTTTTATATCCGGTTTTTTCGAAAGCTTCTTTAAACCAGCTTTTGGCTTTTTGGATATTTTGAGAAATTCTCGGCAGATAGCTAATCTTTAGCGGAGTGCCAAATTGTTCAACTACATCCATCAATGGAACGTCGTGAAACAACAAATTGTTCTCAGATACATTAAATTCCTCAGTAGGGAAATACAATGTCTGATCAATAAGTTCCGAGTACTTTATTTTCATTTCTAAACAAGTGAATTAAGAAATGCAAAATTGCTAAAAAAGTTTCATTTTTAGGTGTTAAAATTATTATAATTTTAATTTAAGATCCAATATTAAATCTTACAAAAATTTATCTCTGATAATCAATACGTAAACTTTTGAATATACTCATTTCTTTGGGTATCTGAAATTCCCAATACCTGCTGGATATAAATATCTGTAGATCCATACTTTTTGTTGATCTCCTCAAAAGCGGCATCCAGGTATCTTTTTTCTACCCAACTCAGTTTTTCCAATACCTGTAAATCCATTTTCGGATATAGAAAATGGAGGTTATTGGCCAAACGAAGTCTCTTCTGAACGAGGTCTTTTCTGTAATTATTGGATAAAAGATATTCGTTGTAAATAGTCTCTTTATCAAATTTCAGGATTGTAAGAATTAATGCTGTGGTAATTCCCGTTCTGTCTTTTCCTGCTGTACAATGATAAAGAACCGGATCTTTGGATTCCAGAATTTCTGTAATAATTTTTTTTATCGTTTCTGGATTTTCTGTAACGTATTCACGATAGAAATCGATCATTCTTTTGTCAGCGTCGGAAGCATTCACTTTACCTTTAAGAACGAGTTTCTTAGCTTGTGCCAACTGATCTCCCTCATCTTCAAACGCTGAATATTTTTTATAAACAGTTTCTGAAGGCAGCTGATCAGGTTTCTCAGCAATTTCTTTTGAATTTCTAAGATCAATAATTTCTTTGATCCCCAGCTTTTCAAAATCGTCAAAAGATTTCTTTTTAAGCTTATGAAGATGGGCACTTCGGTAAAACTTCCCTTCTCTCAGTGTTTTTCCTTCTGTATTTTTAATATTTCCTACCGTCCGTAAATTCGTTACTTTTTTTATTTGAATCACTTTTTCAGTTTCATTTTTCCCATATTCAGGGGTTTCAAAATGCTGTGTTTTGCATGATAAAATACTGCATAATGAAATGGTGAAAACTGATATTTTGATTAGTTTATTCAATATTTTTAATAAGTTTTGGCTAAAGCCAGTTGATTTTATTTTTTGGTTTAAAACGGGCTGAAGCCCGCTTCTATTGATTTAAAAATCCGTGCCATTTGTGAAAAACATTGGTGTAATTTGTGTTTAATGACAGTCTTTTTTAAAATAGGTAAGGCCCGTTTCTGTTGATATATAAATTAGATCCTTTTAGTAGATTGCAGGATATTCTATCTCCTTGATCCCTACAAAAAACAAAACATCTCCTGATTCATATTCCACGGAAATCTCATCTTCAACAGCGAAATTCCGGGTTCCTATTCTGGAAGTAATGCTTAGGTTTTCGTTGGTTAAAGGCCAGTTGAGCCCTTTTGTTGTAATATTATTCACTGATGGAAAGGGATAAAGAGAGATCATTCTGTTTTTCACTCCTTTCAGTGTAAAATGATTGGGAATAAAATAATATTCTGAAAATTCATCATAAAATTTTATTTTCATCTGCTCTTTGAATGCATAGGCAACGGTAAGATTTCCCAGAAAATGATCCTGTTCACCTCCACTTCCACCGAAAGCATCAATTTCTGAAAAGCCTCTTTCCTGAATAATTTCCAACGCTTTATGAAAATCTGTTTTTTCCTGATCTAACGTAAGGATAAATTTCCCCTCATACATATCTTCATCTGATCCGGAGTGCGAATCAAAATCACCTGAAATAAAATCCAGCTTATCCAGAGGAAAACCCATTCTTTTTAAATAATGGAAAGCACCGTCGGTACAGGCAATCAAACCATAATTATCAGGATTGGGTAATGATTTTGGAGCATCTCCGTTGATGAAAAGTAATGCTTTATCTCTCATTCGGGTTCCAGTATTCTTCCGGTTCGTTGTTCAGTTTTGAAATATATCTTGCCAACACAAAAAGATAATCTGAAAGTCTGTTTAAATATTTAATCAATTCAGGACGTACTTCTTCGGATTCATTCAGAAATACCAATGAACGTTCTGCTCTTCTGCAGATGGTTCTTGCTGCATGTAAAAAAGTTGCCGATTTTCCTCCGCCTGGCAGGATAAAATACTGAAGCGGTTCCAGTTTTTCATCAAAAGCATCCATCCATTGTTCCAGCTCTTCAATTTCCGTTTCTGAAATAATGATCGGAAGACGTGATTTTCCGTTGGCCAGCATAAGTTTATCTACAGGTGTAGCGGCTTCTGAACCTACAGTAAACAAATCAAACTGTATCTTTTTCAGCTGTTTCAAGACTTCTTCATCTTCGATGTGGCTTTTTGCAATCCCGATGAATGAATTCAGCTCGTCTATATTTCCGTAACTGTCTACTCTTGCACTGGCTTTGGAAACCCTTGTTCCGCCATATAATGCAGTCTGACCTTTATCTCCTGTCTTTGTATAAATTTTCATAGTACTAAAATACCTTTTTTGTACAATGTAAAAAGTAAAATGCAGTAATAGCTTATTATTCTATCTTAAAAAAATATTCCCTGACACTAAAAATAATGTCAGGGAATGTTTACGTAAGTTGGTTTTATCTCTTTTGAAATTGCTTTCTCTTTGTTAAGCATGACAAAGCAAATTCCAATTCCTTTATTTATAGATTAAAAAGTATAATTAACATTCAACTGAAAAGTTGTTCCGTTAAATCCAAACTGATTGACCTCCCAGGGATATCTGAACCTTCCTCCAAGATCTGTTACTACATCTCCTTTGCTGTCTATTACATCCGGGTAAATATTAAATAAATTATTTACAACGCCGGAAACTTTAAGGTCTTTCGTAATTTTATATGTTAAAACGATATCTGTAACTACCTTACCGGAAAATGTCTGATCTTTGGCAGGATC
This sequence comes from Chryseobacterium sp. CH21, assembly GCF_004119445.1. GTDB lineage: Bacteria > Bacteroidota > Bacteroidia > Flavobacteriales > Weeksellaceae > Chryseobacterium. The sequence continues at coordinate 52,144 of NZ_QICI01000090.1, forward strand.
AGTAGCGTGCTGCCATGTAACCGAACCAAAATACGTATTATTAAGGTTAAAATTAAACTTTGAAATATCATACGAAAGACTAAGAATCGTTTTTGTTTTTGGTCTTGCAGAGATGATTCTGGATTGTTCTTTTCTGTCAAAAAAGTTTTCTGAGTAACCATTTTGAGCCAAAATAGGGGGAACAGCAATATTATCTACTATTTTAGTTTCGTTATAATTAAAAGCAGCAATAATTCCCAATCTTCCTTTGCCAATAGCGGAAGTATTATAATTAGCTACAAAATCTACCCCCTGAGTAACTGTATTTACAGCATTGGTGAAAAACTTCAGAGAGGTTATTTTGTTGTTATTTAATATTACTTCTACAGGGTTTGTCAGATCCGGACTTCCGGGAGCACCGGTTTTGTACCCAATATCTCCTGAGAAAAGTACCCTGTCTTTAATTTTTATTCTATAATAATCTGCTGTAATCGTAAGGTTTTTAAAAGGTTTTACAGCAAATCCTCCAGTAATGTTAAAGGCTTTTTCAGCATTTAATTTAGGTACCCCAAGGTCTGATCTTATAATTTGAGAGTCATTATTAAAAGTACCCTGATTAGCTACCGTATTCCCAGTAATTTTGGTTTGAACATTGGAATAATAAATCTGGTGTAATGAAGGGGCACGGAAACCTGTAGACACAGATCCACGGAAAACCAATTTATCATCCAACAACTTATACCTTGCATTTCCTTTCCAGGAAACATTATTTCCGAAATCACTGAAATTTTCATACCTCACTGTTCCTCCAAGTAACAGGTTTTTCGTAACATCCCATTCCGCATTCATATAAGCTCCGATATTCTGACGGTTTTTATTGACTTCATTTTGAGGCTGCAGTCCCGGAAATGATTCTGCACCACTTCCTATATAAGATGCTTCTTCTCCTGCCCTTGCCTGATAATTTTCATTACGTACTTCAGCTCCGGCTCCTAAAACAAGCGCACCAAAATCCCGGCTGATATCTATGTTACCTATAATATTACTGAACTGGTGGCCACCTGCTTTAAAACGGGTTGGGGAATTGGCACCCAAAGACGTGTTAATGGTATTTGCTAAAGCATAATCTACTGCATTAGAGCCAAAGGTTGCACTCCCATCAAAACTCCATTTTCCAAACATACCTTTCCATCCGGAAGTTAAATTATAATCGTAAACATCTGTTTTAAACTCCGGTTGAAATCCATTGTAAGCCTGTCCTTTGGGAGTTAATAAACCGAAATCTGAAGTTACCCAATAGGGGGTTCTATACAAAGCAAAACTGGTCCCACTTCTGTACGTTGTACCCCCAAAAGCATAAAATTTGCCCGTTTCTCCTGTTGGCAACTCAAAATTGACAAACATATTGCCCACTTTTGTTTCCGGCTGCCCAATAATCATTCCTAAACCGGGATTGGCCTGAGTCCAGGCATTATCCACACCAAAAAGTTCATCTTTTGTAACAGAACCTGCTCGGTTCGTTTTATTTTGAGAGGAAAATCCGAAGGTAAGATTCAGACTTCCGGTTTTTGCTACTTTGATTCCTGTATTAAAATCTGCTCCGATATTAAAACCGTCTCCTTTTGAAGTAATCCCTGAAAAAAGATTAACGGTGCTTTTTCCAACACTGTTCTTAAGAATAATATTAATAACTCCTGCAATAGCATCAGATCCGTACTGTGCAGATGCTCCATCCCTCAATACCTCTACGTTTTGCAAGGCTGCTGAAGGAATACTTTTCAGATCTGTCCCTACTTCCCCTTTTCCCGGGGTATCATTTACATAAATTAAAGCACTTTGATTTTTTCTTTTACCGTTCACCAGCACTAATGTTCTGGAAGGTCCTAATCCTCTTAAATCTGCAGGATCAAAATGAGCTGTTGCATCGGAAACAGTCTGTTGTGATGAATTAAAAGATGGAACGGAATAGGTTAAAGCTTTATCAAAAGTAACCTGCCCTGTGGATTTTAATTGTACGGCGGAAATATTATCAATAGGAATTGCTGAGGTAATAATGGTTCTGGGCTTGGTTCTACCCGTGGTAACCACCACTTCATCTATTTTATTTTGTTTTATGCTGTCCTGAGCATATCCCATTGCACCAGCTCCGCTTAATACTAATGCATAGATTTTTCCATTAAATAAATTATTTTTCATACCAATTGATAATTATTCAATAAATCTAATGAAAAAATTAATATTAAATACAAAAATAAAACATATGATAGTAATTCAATTTTATATTTGCGAAAATCATACCATTTCATTAAAAAAGTAATTAATCTACAAAACATAAATTTATTTATTAATAACATGAAAAAAAATAAAGCAATAAAGCTATATTCGTATAAAAAAATCAATTAGTTAACATCAGAAATAAACATAACTTTATTCGTTCTGATAAGTAGCTTTAAACGGGTTGAGAGGGCTTCGCCTATGGCTTGCAATAAAAAATGGCCGGGAGAAACCGGCCATATCCAAATTATTTATTTACCTCTACGTATTGTATGATGGTCTGATTTTTTGAGTTGTAGATAATAGTACTACTCTTGGGAAATCTTTTCAGTTTATAATACTGAATGTTTTTATCGGATTTAATATCTTCCAGAATACTGGTATCAATTGTATTGTCAGGAAGGAATTTTGATATAAAACTTATTTTATCGATGATATTCTGTCCATCAATCTTTCGGGCAGTTTTATCAGATTTATTTTCATCAGAAGTTGGCTGGCTTTCTAAAAACAGAAGCAATACTGCAATATCAGCTTTATATTTAAAAATATATCCTTCAGGTCTTCCGGGAATATTGATTTTCTTTCCTTTTTCTTCTGAAACAATGGAAGCACCGGTACCAGGAAAAACAGCATTAAACTTTACGTCTTCGAAATTGGTTAAAGAATTTATAGATTCATTGACTGTTTTCTTTACCGTTTCTTCCACAGCCTGCTGAGCTTTCTGCTGCACAGCTTCGGTTGTTTTCTGAACAGTCTGGTCAATTTTTTCCTCTATTTTATTGCATGATACTACTAAAAAAGCAGTGACAACAGGCAAAATATACTTCTTCATAATTCTATTAATTGCGATTTTTTAGTAATACACTACTCTTCTAACGCAAAAGTAGAGCCAATATTTGAAGATAAAAAAAATATTTTTTCAATATCAAAAATCCTACTGACAAACTGTTGCCATAACCCTCTCTTACCTTTGTATCAACAACAAACAAAACAAATACATTATGACAACTACAGCAACAGCCACTAAACAATTTATGACTTCTGAACAGTTACTAGAAGACTGGCAGGGACACAGAAATCTTACAAGAAGAGTGATTGAATCTTTTCCTGAAAAAGAGCTATTCGAATTTTCTGTAGGCGGAATGAGACCGTTTGCAAAACTGGCAGTAGAACTGATCAGCATTGGTGGGCCTGCTTTAAAAGGAATTGTGGAAGGAAATATGGAAGCATACAGTGAAGAAGCATTTAATCCTAAAACTAAAGAAGAGATTTTGAAAAAGTGGGATGAAGAAACCAAAGTAATCAACCATTATTTCAATCAAATTTCTGAAGAACGTTTTCAGGAGACTTTTAATTTATTCGGACAATATGAATTTCCTGTATACCAGAACATTCTTTATTTTGTAGACAACGAAGTTCACCACCGTGGACAAGGTTATGTTTATCTGAGAGCTTTAGGTATTGAACCTCCTTTCTTCTGGGAGAGATTTTAATTTCAATAAAAGTGAAGAGGTAAAATTGCAAAAAGGCGGAAATCATGAAAAATACATCTGCAATGTCATTTATTAATAGTGATTTTCTCCATCTCAACAACTTATATCATTTTTTGCGACTAAACAAATTTAGCTTTTTTGCGATTTTACCCTTGGCTTGTTAACCATTTCATTTATTTGCCTCAATGAAGTCTTTAAACCTCAACAGCTGTCTTGTTGGGGTTTATTATTGATGTCTTTCGATCATTTTTAGCAACAGTTCTTTCAAACGTGTACGAAGACTTTCCGGCTCCAGAACAGTGGCATAATCTGCAAAAGTGACAACCCAGCGTGGAAACCCATCATTGATCCATTCTGTTTCAAAAGTAAGTTCTACTCCATTTTCTGTTTCTACTTCTTCTGTCAGTCCGTAGTATTTTTTAGAATTCACGAGGTGATTCATTATCTTTTTATCAACCAGAAGTTTGGCTTTAACTTTATTCCCGTTTGATTTTTTTCGGTAATCATTTACCTGTCCATATTCCTGCAGGAAGGATTCTGTGTTTTTGAGATTTCCAGAATTCTGTCGATACGAAACTGTCTGAAATCTTTCCTCAGGGTACAGTATGCCATAATGTACCAGATATTAAATTCGAAAAACATCCCGACTGTTTCAATCGTTCTGTTATCTACCCTTCCTTCTACAGTTTTATACCTTATAGTGAGCTGGGTTTTCTCTGCTATACTTTCCAGGATAATAGGAATTACATTTTTAAGGGAGTCTCCGGAATCTGTGTGAAAGCTGAAAACATCAATCTGCTTTTCAATATTTTTAATCAGGTTTTTATCAGAATATTTCAATACCGAACGAACCTTTTCCATTGCTGCCTGATAATGATTCCCTAAACTTTGGTGGGAAAATTTCTGCATCAGTTTTTCAGCGGTAATGAAACTTAACACTTCTTCTTTGGTAAACATAATCGGAGGAAGCTTGTAACCATCCATTAAAGAATAGCCATTCCCTGCTTCTCCCACAATAGGAATACCCGCATTTTCCAGGGTTTTCACATCACGGTAAATGGTTCTGATGCTTACATCGAATTTTTCAGCCAGATCCTGTGCCCTCACAACAGGTTTCGACTGTAACTGGGTAAGAATGGCCGTTACCCGATCAAGTTTTTTTAGATAGTGATCGTTCATGATACAGCAAAGCTAAAATTCTTTTTTGAGGTATAGCTTATAAATGGACCTGCTTTTTCTGTTTTAATTTTATTTAAAAGTATTCACCAGTTTATCAAGGTTCAGACTTCGAGCTGAGGCATCAAAAATCTCACGGTACGTTCCTTCTTTATTGTACAATTCATCATGAGTTCCATTTTCAACCACTCTGCCTTTTTTCATGACATAAATAATATCGGAATCCAGAATCTGTGACAGCGAGTGGGAAATTATAATAACAGTTCTTCCTTCTTTGATGGCATCCAACGAGTTTTTAATCTGTTCAGTGGCAATTGCATCCAGGCTGGCTGTAGGCTCATCCAGAAAGATAATCGGAGGGTTTTTAAGAAACAGTCTTGCAATAGCAATTCTCTGCTGTTGTCCCCCGGAAAGTTGGGTAGCATCATGCTGGTATTGGTCGGGAAGATCCATAATCTGTTCATGCAGATACGCTTTTTTGCAGCTTCTTCAATTTCTTCAAAGCTTGCATTCATATCTCCATAACGGATATTATCTTCTATACTTCCCTGAAAGATATGATTTCTCTGCAGCACCAGCCCCAGATCACTTCTCAGAAAGGTATTATCAAATTCATTAAGATTGACTCCGTCCAAGAGAATTTCTCCGAAATCCGGAAGATAAAATTTACACAACAAATTAATGACCGTTGATTTTCCAGCACCGCTCAATCCGACTAAAGCTGTCGTTTTTCCATTTTCAATTTTCATGGAAACATTATGTAAAGCTTTTGTACCGTTGGGATAGGTGAAATCAACATTTTTCAATTCAAAAGTACCTTTGATTTCTTTTTCTACAAAACTTCCGTTTGATTCTGTTTCATTGTCTGCATTCAGAATATCAAAATACCCTTCTGCATAGATCATGGCATCATTCATATCATCATAAATCCTGTGAAGCTGGCGAATGGGAGCAGAAACATTGTTAAAAAGCATAATATGAAGCATGATGGCTCCAATAGTCATCTGCTGATCCAGCACAAGATAAACGGTTAAAAGGATAATCAAAACCACTCCGAATTGTTCTATAAAGGTCTTTAAACCATCATAAATAAAGTTCGTTTTTCTTGTGATCATCTGACTTTCCATCAACTCCATCTGAAGATCATATTGCTTTTTTCCTTCAAATTTTTCACGGACAAAACTCTTAATCACCATAATGGAATTAATCAGGTTCAGAAGTCCGGACGTCTTTTTTTCCCTTTGATTTCTAAGCTGGCGGCGAACTCCGCCTAGTTTTTTGGCCTGCAGAGAACTGATGTAAAAATAAATCGGAACAATAATCGTAGAAACGAGCCCCACATACACATTCTGCATGTACATAATGATTAAAGCAATGATGGCATTGGAAAAAAGAGGGAGAATATCGATGAAAAAATTCTGAACTAATCTCGTCAGACTTTCTATTCCACGGTCTATTCTAATCTGTAACTTTCCGGATTCATGGTTTTCATCATTAAAATAAGCTACTCTATAGGTCAGAATTTTATCAATAGCTGATTGTGCCAGCACAGAACTTACATTAATCCTGATTTTTTCTCCATAAAATTTCTGCCCGAAATTGATAAAAATATTCAAAAGTTCTTTTCCCAGTAAAATAATGGATATGATAATGAGAATATGAATTCCTTCTGACATGGGATGCGGAAGATGGGTAAGCTTGGTAACCTCATCTACGGTATATTTCAAAACAATCGGGTTGACCTGTGCTGCAAGAGCTCCCAAAAAAGTAAGAAACAGTGTTCCGTAAATCATGGGACGATAAGGTCTGATAAATGGAACAAGTTGTTTATAGATTCCAAATAGGGTAACGGTTCTGTTAAAGGGTTTTGCCATAGATAGAAATCATTTTTAAATGAAAAACGTACCGCTTTCAAAAGAAAAAGGTACGTTTTATTATTATGTTCAGCAAGTAAATGCTTTATATTTTATCCTTCAAATAGATAAGTTGTAAGGTAATGCAGCTCTTTTCTGCTGGCTTCTTTAGACTCTGCTTCTGCCTGCTCCAGAGAATATTGGGAATTAATTTCCTTTTTCTGGAAAACAAATGAATTGTTAGCATTCTTATCCACTACATCATTAAAGATATGTTCAATTTCAGAATTCGCTAATGAAGCAAAACTGATATCTTCAAAACCATACATCAGCCTCAGATCATCAAACATTTTGAAGTTTTCATCTACAAATCCCTGCAACTGTGCTTTTGAATCAAAATTACCCGCCCAGATATTATATGCGTATTTCTTCTTTTTAGGTTTATCTAAAATACTTTGATACACGAAGTTTTCACCCAGATAGGCTTCCCTTACCTGCGGATCATTCGCTAAATCTTCCGGAAGTCCTTCTTTCAGGATCTTTCCCTCAAACATAATATAAGTTTTATTGGTAATAGCCAGAGTCTGTTGTACATTGTGGTCGGTAATCAGAATCCCGATATTTTTATCAACAAGGCTTCTTACAATTTTCTGGATATCTTCTACGGCAATCGGGTCTACCCCTGCAAAAGGTTCATCCAGAAGAATAAAATTCGGGCTTGTAGCAAGACAACGAGCAATTTCGGTTCTACGTCTTTCCCCTCCGGAAAGAAGATCTCCTCTGTTTTTACGGACATGCTGTAAAGAAAATTCTTCAATAAGTTCATCACATTTAATCTGCTGTTCACGTTTTGAAAGTTTAGTGAGCTGCAATACTCCCATGATGTTTTCCTCCACAGACAACTTTCTGAAAACCGAAGCCTCCTGAGCCAGATACCCGATTCCCTTTTGGGCTCTTCGGTACATGGCATCGGTAGTAATCTCCTGCTTGTCTAAGAAAATTTTTCCTGAAGTGGGCTTAACCAACCCTACAATCATATAAAACGATGTGGTTTTTCCTGCTCCGTTCGGGCCAAGCAAACCAACAATTTCTCCCTGTTGAACCTGTACAGAAACGCCTTTTACCACTTTTTTAGGACCGTATTCCTTGATTAAGTTTTCTCCTCGTAAAATCATAGGGCAAATATATCAAAAATATAAACTTCACTTATAGGTTAATATCAACTTGTTTACGTTAAATGCAAACTTATTCATTTACAACCTATTGTAACTTTTCATCATTTTAATCTACTCATCGTAAAACATATCAATCAATTATAAATATTAAGCAATGGAAAATTACGGTTACACAAAAACAGAAGATATTCACAACCAGCAAAGCAACGTACCTTATCGTTCAGAGAAAAAAATACCTGCTGCTATATTAGGAATCCTTGTAGGATGGCTGGCTTTAAATAAATTTTATCTGGGCTATACGAAGGAGGGAATTATTCAGCTGGTTCTGAATGTTGTTACTTTGGGAGCAGCTTCCATCATTCCTTTCATTGAAGGTATTTTATATCTTTTTATGAATGACAAACAATTTGATGACACTTATGTATACGGGAAAAAAGGTTGGTTGTAAAAAATTATCCTCACCTCGTTAGAAATAAAAAGAGACTCCCGATTAAGTAGTCTCTTTTTTATCTGAATGCATTTAATCATTATTTATTTAAAAGAATAGCAGCTTCTTTCGCAAAATAGGTAAAGATCATGTCTGCTCCTGCTCTTTTAAAACATGTTAAACTTTCAATGATCGTTTTGTCATTATCCAGCCAGCCATTTTGAGCAGCCGCTTTTACCATAGCATATTCTCCACTTACGTTATAAACTGCAATCGGAAGGTCAATAGCTTCACGTACTTTGGAAACGATATCCAGATAAGGAAGACCTGGTTTGATCATGATCACATCTGCTCCTTCATGAATATCTTTGAAAACTTCGTTCAATGCTTCACGGGTATTGTGGAAGTCCATCTGATAAGTCTTTTTATCTTTTGGAATTTCCATATCATCTTTTGGAGCACTGTCTAAGGCACTTCTGAAAGGCCCATAGAAAGAACTTGCATATTTGGCAGCATAGCTTACAATTCCTACATCTGTAAATCCGCTTTCTTCCAATGCTTCACGAATGATCTGCACTCTTCCGTCCATCATATCACTTGGAGCCACAAGATCTGCCCCTGCTTCGGCATGAGATACTGACATTCTTGCCAGTGCATCATTCGTAGCATCATTCAGAACTTTTCCGTTTTCAATGATTCCGTCGTGTCCGTAGATGGAATATGGATCCAACGCTACATCTGGCATAACAATCATTCCCGGAACGGCATCTTTGATTGCTTTGATGGTGTTTTGCATCAATCCGTCTTTGTTCCAGGCTTCTTTTCCTGTATTGTCTTTAAGATGTTCTGACACCTTCATGTACAAATTGACAGCTTTTACTCCCAAAGAAAATAATTCCTTACATTCCTTCACTGTTAAATCTATACTCCGCCTAAAAATTCCCGGCATAGACGGGATTGCCTCCTGCTTGTTTTCGCCCTCCATTACGAAGATCGGCATTACAAAATCATCAGTTGTAAGCACACTTTCTCTTACCAAACTTCTGATAGATTCATTAACTCTAAGTCTTCTATTTCTTGAATGTATCATTTTGGAATACTTTTTGAATAAGTTTCTACAAATTTAATATAAGTTCTACAAAAAACTATTGTATGAAATTGTAGAATTTATTATATTTGTTATATATATTCGAGAAATTATAAATTTGATGAAAAAACTTTTACTTTTATTTCTATTTGTAGGCACTTTTGTTGGATTTTCCAACAATTTAAAAGCTCAGCTTAAAGAGCCGGGTTCCATCACTCAAAAGGCGGATGATGGAGTATTGCTTGCCTATCCAAACCCTGCAAAGGATTTCCTTATCATTAAGGCAAAAGATTCTTCTTTAAGAATCAAAAGTGTGACTTTTTATTCAATTTTGGGTATGCAGGTTGCCAGCTATACAGTCAACATGAATTCCGGTGAGATTAATATTGAAAAATTAAAGCCCGGAAAATATATGATACGCTATATTTTAAGTGACAACACGCAAAAAGTTACTCAAATCGTAAAACAATAAATTAAAATCCTGATAATCATCAGGATTTTTTCTTTTTGCATTAATTCTGTTTTAATATTTCCGTAACTTTCGGGACTTTTTAATACTAATAGTAAAAAGAATAATTTTAATGCTAAAAGCTGAACATATTAAAAAGACCTATAATGCCGGAAAAAAGGTCGCACTGGATGATTTCAGCATCCATGTTCCGAAAGGCAGTATTTATGGTCTTTTAGGTCCTAACGGAGCCGGAAAAACTTCTTTTATCCGTATCATCAACCAAATTACTCAGGCCGACTCAGGAGATATCTTGATCAATGGAGAAAAACTGAATCCCAGTCACATCAAAGACATTGGCTACATGCCGGAAGAAAGAGGATTGTATAAAAACATGAGTGTTGGGGATCAGATTCTATATTTTGGGGAACTGAAAGGAATGAGTAAAAATGATGCTCTGAATGAAGCAAAAAGATGGTTTGAAAAGCTTCATATTGACCAATGGTGGAAGAAAAAGCTTTCTGAACTGTCTAAAGGAATGGCACAAAAGATTCAGTTTGTAGTAACTGTTCTTCACAGACCTCATCTTTTAATTCTTGATGAGCCATTTTCAGGTTTTGACCCTGTAAATGCGAACTTAATCAAAGATCAGATCATTGATCTTAAAAATAACGGAACAACTATTATTCTTTCTACCCACAGGATGGAAAGCGTGGAGGAAATGTGTGATTATGTTGCTTTGATCAACAATTCTAAAAAGATTATTGACGGAAGGGTTTTTGATGTAAGAGAAAAATTCAAGAAAAATATTTTTGGGGTTACGCTTTCTGAAGTAAGCAATGATCAGTTTGAAAATTTCAAAAACAAACATGAGATTTTCAATTTATCAAATGAAAACAACCTTATTTCTTTTGACCTGAAAAATGAAGAAAGCCAGAATAGTGTTCTTCTTGATCTTGTACAGGTAGGTAAAGTGAGATCATTCGACGAAAGAATTCCTAGTATGAATGAAGTGTTTATTAATGCTGTAAGTAACCATTCTTAATTTTTATGAATAATATTTTTTTAATTACCAAGAGAGAGTTTCTTACACAGGTTAAGAAAAAATCTTTCATCATATTGACTTTGCTGGCACCGGTCATGATTATTGCTTTTGGAGCGGTAATCGGACTTATGTTTAAAGCGAATGAATCTCACAGTATCATAGAAGTGGTTGACAAAAGCGGATTGTTTACCAATCAGCTGAAATCTAATGATAAATTAAATTATGTTTTTGTTTCTGCCGCAGATGAAAAGTCTAAGATCAACAATTTAAAAGGAAATGAATCTCTGGATGGTATTTTAATTCTTCCCGAGCTGAAAAATCAAAATTTTGATGCTCTTGAAAAGGAAACAAGATTAGTGATCAACAGTAAAATAGGATTTGATACAAAGCAGAAAATCGTTTCTGACATCAGCGATGTTGTTAAAAAAGAAAAAATCAAACAACTGGGTATTCAGGAGACCCAGCTAAATGATCTTGATAAAGGCTTCACACTAAAAACCATCAATGTTACCGATAATAATAAGGAAGATTCTGATCTTGCATTTGGAGTGAAATCCGGACTGAGTATGGTTTTGATGTATGTTACTTTTATGTTTATCATTATTTATGGTGTAAGAGTAATGCGAAGTGTACTTGAAGAAAAAAACAACCGTGTTGTAGAGATCATTATTTCTTCTGTAAAACCTTTTGAACTTATGATGGGTAAGATTCTGGGAGTAACAATGGTTGCATTGACACAGTTTCTGATCTGGATCACAATGTCTGTAATAGGAGCGCTGGTTTTAAACACAGGATTCTCTCCTCTTCAGAAAAACATTCCGGGAGGAAACGAAGAAATTGCGAGTAAACTGGATATGGGACAGCTTGCTACCCAGATTTCTCACAGTTTACTGGAACTGAATTTCCCGCTGATTATTTTTGTATTCATCGTTTACTTCCTTTTAGGATATATTTTTTACAGTTCTATTTATGCAGCAATTGGTTCTGCAGTGGATAATGAAACGGAAACACAACAATTCACTTTATTTGCAATTTTACCACTAACACTAGGAATGTACGGAAGTTTCACATTAATGAACAATCCGGATGGACCATTAGGTTTCTGGCTGTCGATCATTCCATTTACATCCCCCGTTGCGATGATTGCCAGAATTCCGTTTGGAGTTCCTATATGGCAGATTGTATTGTCTATTATATTATTACTGGCCACTACTGTTTTTATGATCTTCCTGGCTGGAAAGATCTATCGTGTAGGTATTTTAATGTATGGGAATAAAGCGACTATGAAAGAGCTTTGGAAGTGGATAAAGGATAATTTAATATCAAAAATATAAACAAAAAAAATCCCGAAAACTAAGTTTAGACTGCACCCAAAAGTTTAGACAAAATTAAACAATATTATTATATGAAAGAGTTCTGTACTGTACGGGACTCTTTCCTTTTAGATTAAGTCTTATCCTGTCGTTATTATAGTAATTGATATACTTCTTTATTTCTTTTTTGAGCTCATCAATGGTTTTAAATTTCTTAGTATAGAACATTTCAGATTTTAAAGTTCCAAAGAAGTTTTCTATTACCGCATTATCCAGGCAGTTTCCTTTGCGGGA
>NZ_QICI01000097.1 GCF_004119445.1 Chryseobacterium sp. CH21
TTTTTTTTACTGATCGGGTTAGATGCTGCCGAAGAAGTTCATTCATCAGGGGTATTGGCGGTGGTAAGCGGCGGGCTCTTCCTTTCCGTAAGAAGACATGAAATCTTCCGGACATCAGAATCCAGGCTGAGAGGATCTAATGTATGGGAAAGCTTCGTATTCCTGATCAACGGTATTGTTTTTTTTTTTACTGATCGGGTTAGATGCTGCCGAAGAAGTTCATTCATCAGGGGTATTGGCGGTGGTAAGCGGCGGGCTCTTCCTTTCCGTAAGAAGACAT
>NZ_QICI01000105.1 GCF_004119445.1 Chryseobacterium sp. CH21
ACCTTTGGCGCTTAATGATTCACCCTGTTTCTTGTGGATTAATTAATACTATAAAGTTAATTTACGTAATTCAAAAAACTTTATAATACAAACTAAAGGGCGCTAAAGATTAATATTGTTTTTAAGGCGCAAGAAAATCAAAGATTTTCAGCAACGTTGAATTTTTAAAATGTAAAGCTTATAGGTTTCAAAAACCTATAAGGTTTGAGGCGATGGGAATCAAAACCTATAAGTTTTTCAGTAAGAATACTTATTAATTATTTAAGATCATATCATTAGTAATATTAAATTTTATCGGAGATAAAATCCTTGCGCCCTTACTATGCTTTATCAATAAAAATTTTGTGTCTTTGCGTTTTCCAAAACTCAAAAAATATTTTCAAAATAAAACAGACAGATCGGTCTGTTCATTATTTTTTTTCATACATTTGTTCCATAAAATAATGCACTATGAAATCTCCAAGAGAAAGAATAATAGAAATCACTTTTCAATTGTTTGCCAGACAAGGCTATAATTCTACCGGAATCAATCAGATTATTTCCGAAGCAGAAGTAGCCAGAGCAAGCTTTTACCAGTATTTCAAATCCAAAGAAGATCTGTGTGTAGAATTTCTGAAGGTGAGACACGAATATTGGTTTGGTGAGCTCAATACCTTTTTAACAAAAGAAAAAGATTCAACATCTAAAATCATCAAAGCTTTCGATTTTCTGATCTATATGAATGAGAAGGAAAACTTCAGGGGATGCAGTTTTCTGAACATTTTATCAGAAATACCAATGGATAATACCAAAATCCTGAAGGTCATTCAATCTCATAAAGCAGATCTCAGAAATTTTTTTTAGAATTAGTGAATGATGATACTCTTTCCGATCATATCTACATGCTTTTTGAAAGTAGTATTATAGAAAGTCAGCTTTTTAAATCTAATGAATTAATTGAAATATCAAAGAAAATAGCCACCAATCTAATACAATAAATTATGGAACAAAAACATCCGCTTCCGCCTTTCACTCTTGAAACGGCATTGGAAAAAATTCAACTGGCAGAAGATGCCTGGAACAGTCAGGATCCTGAAAAGGTTTCCAAAGCATATACCATCGATAGCGAATGGAGAAACAGAGATATCTTCGTGAGTGGCAGAGAGGAGATTGTCGTATTTCTTCAAAAGAAATGGGAGAGAGAACTCAATTATAAGCTTAAAAAAGAGTATTGGGCACACACAGATAATCGTATTGCCGTTCGCTTTGAATATGAATATCAAACCAAAGATGGAAACTGGTTCAGAGCCTATGGAAATGAAAACTGGGAGTTTGATGAAAACGGATTGATGGCGAAAAGATTTGCAAGCATCAATGACTTGGCTATCAGAGAAGAATATAGGAAGTTTAGATAAAATGTAAAGACTGTTGTTAGAACAGTCTTTTATTTTTTAGTTGGATAAAACTTTATCACACTACGTTCAAAAATTCATCACTCATCATTATTTTAACTGTTTTTCCCATGCAGAAGCTTATTAATCTTCCTCCTTGTCTGTACAGAAACTTTATACGCTTCATCGCGTAACTTTTGTATTTTTCCTACAGGCTGAAAAAAGATTTTGCTCTCAAAAGGATTGAATGAAAGAAGTTCAGTAGCACAATGATGTGAATCCAGCAATGAATTTTTATTGATTCTGACCTCACCAATTTTAATAAAGGGGGAGTTTTTCCATTCAACATTCAATCTGTTGATGGGTTGGTCTTTCAGATCATAGCATATCTGTATCAAAACATCTGCAGTAAAATCATAAGTAAGCAGATAACTTTTCAAAGACTCCTTAATCTTTTGTTTTCTCCCTGTATTTTTGTCCACATATTGCGGACATAGCTTTATTTTGATAACCTGATCTCCCAGACGGTAAGCTCCTACAGAATAATAATCAAACGACAGAATAAAATCATTTCTCTTCCCTATAAGCTTTAGCATATTGCGGAACATATCACTTGTTAATAAAGAAGGAATCATTTTGAGCACTTGAATAAACATGGGAAATAAATTTCGCCATTGCTTCATATAAATCCGGTTAATTGCTGTAAATAATTTCAAAAATGTAGAAACAGATTGAATAGGGAACAAAGGAAAATTCACTAAAGCATAATTGGCAAGTAACACTCCGTTTTCGTCCTTGATCTGTACCGCAAAACCATAAGCCGGAATATCTTTTTTAGCATTCTTAATCTTCAGCTGGGCATTGGAAAAACGTATAGTAAGATCAAATTTTTCCTTATCAAAATAGGGCTGCAGCGATTCCGGGATATCAGGCTCTATCCAGAATGTTCCCTTTGCTACGGCATAAGTCTTCGCATGCGCATTCCGGGTGGCATAATTGACATCACTGATGGAGGAGGACTGCTCAACAAAATCAGCTATTGTTTTTTTAGTGATTTCCAGAAGTTTCTTTTCCTCTTCATTCAGCTCATCAAACTTCTTATTATATTTTAATGGATCTGGCATTTAGTTTTTAAAATTCAATTATAACGCCAAGTTTTGAAATCTGTGTTAAGCAAGTATTACAATTGTTTGAATTTTGTGGAAAACAGTATGGAAAATAAGAAAACGTAAGTCAATATGGTTGCCGAATTTTAATTAATAATGTGTTTAAATGGTTGATTATTAAGTTTTAATGGTTGTTGAATAAGAATAAATTGAAAGATTATTGTTTGATATGAAAGAGCTTCTATTTTTAAGCTTTCATCCTAATGCTTCCATCTTCCGAACTCAAAAAAGCCTTATCTTTGTAAAAAATTATAATATGGGAGTAGCAGATTTGTTATTTAAACGTAAAAAAGAATTGGCAGAAAAGAACCTGAAAGATGGTAAAGAATATATGGAAGAGTATGGTAAAAGAGAAAGCGTAGTGCAGTTACCAAGCGGCTTACAATATGAAATCATTACAGAAGGAGACGGGGCAAAACCAGGTCCTAAATCTACTGTAAAGTGCCACTACCACGGAACGACTATTTCCGGTAAAGTATTCGACAGCTCTGTAAAAAGAGGTACACCTGCATCTTTCCCTTTAAACAGAGTGATTTCAGGTTGGACAGAAGCACTTCAGTTGATGCCGGTTGGAAGTAAATGGAGACTGATCATTCCACCGCATTTAGCATATGGAGATCAGGAGATCAGCAAAGAAATCGGGCCAAACAGTACCCTGGTTTTCGAAGTTGAATTGCTGGATATTAAATAATCCTTACTTAAAAATACATTAAAAATTTACCTGATTTCAGGTAAATTTTTTTATTTATACTATATTCGTATGGGTGAATTGTAAAATGAAGAAGAAAGAAGAGAAGAATTTACATTACGCTGGGCAACACAAAATATAACTGTATGAAAAGACTTTTTTACCTTTTTTTTGCTATTGCTGGCTTACTGGTATCCTGTGTTTCCAAAAAGAATCAGGCTATTCAGCAGAATATTCTTACCCTGAAAGACAGCTATTGTAAGGCACCATTCAAGTACAATTATAATAATAAACTTCCGTCTTATAATTCAGATTCTATATTGACAGCCAATAAAGATCTGAAGGAAACCTTTACGGATCAGAGTATTTTGATCTTAAATGCTTTGAATAATCTGGATGATGTTCACAAAATTATTCAGCTTAAAAAAGATTCTTCACTCACTTCACAAGTCAAAATATTACAGCTTAAAACCAAAATTAACAGCAGAATTACTATTGCTTTAACAGAACTGGATGCAGTTGCTGCTGAATTTGATTGTGAAGGAGAAAGAGTAGCACAGATCGGAAACTATGTAGACAATCTGAATTCTTCCAGAAATAATAAATTGATTTTATATTCTATCATTGCCGGTGCAGCTTCTTCCATAGCGGGAGGTATAGTGAAAAGTGATGGCTGGGACAATGCAATAGGTATCGGAGGAGGTATTTTAGGAGCAGGTTTTGGTCTGGCAACCCTTAATCCCAAAGGAAAGAAAGTAGAATTTATCCATCAAAGAAATCTTTTGAGGGATATTTGGAGAGAAAAACTTGAATCTCCCAATTTTCCACCTTTTATCTGGTATATGTATACGGAGAAGAAATTTTCTAACAAAGAAGAACACTCCATTATCGGAAATATGAAACAAAGATGGCTTCATTATCAGTTTGACGATGTAAAAGAAGCTGCAGATAAGTCTGTTATTTTTAGTGATGGAGGATTCTACAGAGCAGACGATCTTCATAACCGGGCAGCCATGCTCAATCAGATGCAATCGGCAACACGTACCATTAACCAGAATATCAATTATTTACTCCTTGATCTGGATAAATTAATCCTTTAAGAAAAATTTAACTGTAATAAATTTTGTTACATTTAAAAAATGTGTATCTTTGCAAAGTAATTACAATGAACAATACAAGATTTGCTACGGCAGTACATATTATGACCTTATTAGCGAAATGTCCTCAGGAGTGGCTTACTTCTGACTGGATGGCCGGTAGTATCAATGTGAATCCGGTGATTGTCCGAAAGGAGATCAGTGTGTTGAAAGAAGCAGGTCTGATTATCAGCAGACAAGGAAAAGAAGGAGGGAGTCAGCTTGCAAAAAATGCTGAAATGATCACTATTTCTGAGATCTATAAAGCAGTAAAAAATACTGAAGTATTAGGCAAAAAAAATCAAAATCCCAATCCGGCCTGCAGTGTTGGAAAGGAGATCAACAATCATTTAAATATATTATTTGAAGAAACAGATCAATTGGTTGTAAACTTTTTAGGAGATAAGTCATTACAGGAATTCACTGACCAGTTTGAATAAAAATTTTTTAACCTTAAATGTAACAAAATTTATTACAATTAAATTAAAATAAAATAGTATGAAAAAAGTAGCAGTAATCGGTGCAACAGGATTTGTAGGAGCACACGTAGTAACAGAATTAGCAGAGAGAGGATATGCAGTAGAAGCATTGGTAAGAGATGCATCCAAAGTAAAAACACAGGAAAATGTAACCGCGAAAAGTGTTGATGTAAACAATGTAAATGAATTGACCGAAGCATTGAAAGGAAGCGATGCCGTAATCAGTACATTCAATGCAGGATGGACCAATCCTAATCTTTACAATGATTTCTTAAATGGTTCTGAAAATATTCAGAAAGCAGTTGAACAGTCAGGTGTAAAAAGACTCATCGTAGTAGGTGGAGCAGGAAGCCTTTACACTCCGGATAATGTACAGATCGTAGATACCCCGGATTTCCCTGAAGCATACAAGCCAGGGGCAACAGCAGCGAGAGACTATTTAAACAAAATCAAAGAAAATAATACTTTGGATTGGACATTCTTCAGCCCTGCTATTGAAATGAATCAGGCCAATGTAGGAGAAAGAACAGGAAAATACAGAACTTCATTAGAAACTCCGGTATTTGATGAAAACGGAAGAAGCCGACTGTCTGTAGAAGATGTAGCTGTAGTTTTAGTAGATGAATTGGAACAAAACAACCACATTCGTGAACGTTTTACAGCAGCTTATTAATCTATAAAAAAACAAAAATGATACAAAAGAAATTATGGTCGTTATTAGCATTGTTGGGATTCATCAGCATATTTGCAGGGAATCTCAAAGTGAAAGTTTATAATCCCGGAACCAAAGCTATTTTTCCCATTACGTCTACCATTATTTATGGTGATAAAGATGCCATATTGGTAGATGCTCAGTTCCAGAAACAATATGCAGAACAGCTGGTAAAAGAAATAAAAGCAACAGGAAAGAACCTGAAAACTGTTTTTATTTCTCACAGTGATCCTGATTTTTATTTTGGACTGGATGTGATTAAAAAAGCTTTTCCCAATGCTAAAATTATCTCAACAGCACAAACCGCTTACCTTATATCGGCTTCAAAAGATGATAAAATGGGAGTATGGAAACCACAGTTGAAAGCAGATGCTCCAACAGAAATTATAGTTCCTGAAGCAGTTACTTCAATTCCTGATCTTGAAGGAAACAAAATTGAAATCAGACAAAATCAGGAAGATCCTGCACATAGCTTTCTTTGGATTCCTTCCATCAAAACCATTGCAGGCGGGATTTCTGTGTCTGTAGGCTCACATCTTTGGATGGCAGATACTCAGAACGTAAAAGCAATTGATCAGTGGATAGAACAAATAGATGTTATGAAAGCATTGAATCCGGAAAAAGTAATTCCTTCCCATTTTGCAGAACTATCCACATCACCACAGTCTCTTGATTTTGTGAAAAACTATCTGGAAAACTATAAAAAAGCAATTACTGAAAACAAAACTTCATCTTCTATTGTAGATTTTATGGTTAAAAAATACCCAAATCTGCCAGGAAATGATGAACTAGGAATGGGAGTGAAGGTTTTCCTTAAAGAAATGGACTGGGATTTGAAATCTCCATATCCGGCAATTGGCCACAAAGTGGAAGTAGATTTTGGAACTGTAAAATTCCTTCTTGATTTTAAAGATAATAAAACCATGACATTTACAGGAACAGCCGGAAGCTCAAAAAACAGTACAGATACTGTAGAATATACTGCTGTGGAAGTAGCAAAGAATGTTTTTATGGTGTACTGGAATGAGCCTCATCTTGGCTTCAATGTAACCCATATTCAGGATTATAATAAAAATATCATCTATTCAAATATTGTAGATCCCGATGGTACGTTTACCCATCTGAAAGGAACACTTAAAATCTTGAAATAGTGAAACAAAAACTGTTGTCGTAAGGCAGCAGTTTTTTAATAGCAGGAACTCTTATTAGGAATAATGTATTATTACTATTTTAGAATGTATTTTTACAAGTGAAAGGATATGTCATTGCTCTATTTTTGTAAATAAAATTACAAGAAAATAAAAAAGCTTATGAAAAAATTATTTCAATCCTATCATCTTAATGGTGTTCAGTTAAATAACAGATTTGTAATGGCTCCAATGACCCGAAGCCGTTCTTCAGAAGGTTCCGTACCCAATGACCTTATGGCAGAATATTATGCTCAGAGGGCTACGGCAGGTCTTATTATTTCTGAAGCAACTCAGATCTCCCTTCAGGGAATGGGATATGCTAAAACTCCGGGTATTTATAATCGGGAGCAAATTGAAGGCTGGAAAAAAGTAACAGAAAAGGTACATAAAAAGGAGGACATCTGTTTTTGCAGCTTTGGCATGTAGGACGTGTCTCTTCTTCAAAAATCAACGGATTACAGCCTTTGGCACCATCAGCTATTCCTGCTGCCAATACTAATGTGTATATTTTTGACGGTGCACCCAATAATGATGCTACATTTGTACCCGTAGAGGATCCTAGAGAAATGACAAAAGAAGATATTCAACAAACCGTGGATGACTTTGTAACAGGAGCAAAAAATGCGATAGAAGCAGGTTTTGACGGTGTAGAAATACATGGGGCAAACGGTTATCTTATTGATCAGTTTCTGCGTAGTAATTCTAATATAAGAACAGATGAATACGGGGGAAGTGCAGAAAACAGAATTCGCTTTCTGATGGAGGTGACCGAAGCAGTAGCCAAAGCGGTAGGTAAAGAAAAAACGGGCGTAAGGCTTTCTCCATTTATAAAATTTAAAGATATGGATGATCCTGAAATACTTGAAACAATTATGCTGGCTGCGGAAAAACTTAATGAATTGGGAATTGCTTATATTCATTTATGTGAAGCAGATTGGGATGATGCTCCGGGAATTCCGTACCCATTTAGAAAAGAACTTAGGGATAAATTCAAAAATACAATTATTGCTACCGGAAATAAGACTCCTTCCGAAGGAGAAGACTTATTGGAGCAGAACCTTGTGGATCTTATTGGTTTTGGGAGGAAATTTTTAGCTAATCCTGATTATCCGGAAAGAGTAAAACAGAATGCATCACTGAATGAAATTACAGATCCTCATACTTTATTCGGAGGAGGAGATGCCAGAGGATATACAGATTATACATTTTTGTCTTAACAAACAAGGGCTGTCGATTGACAGCCCTTATCTTTATAGATTCATAAACAATTTCGGATTAACCGGAGTATTGTTTTTGTGTACTTCATAGTGAAGATGAGGTCCTGTAGAACGTCCGGAATTTCCGGATTTAGCAATTAACTGACCTACTTTTACTTTTTCATTTACTTTAGCAACAAGCTGAGATAAGTGTCCGTATAGTGTAGCCAGCCCGTTTCCGTGAGAAACAATTACACAGTTTCCATAGCCGCCTTTCTGCCCGGAGAAAATAATAGTTCCCGCAGCAGCAGCTCTTACATCAGAGCCATAAGCAACAGCAATGTCTAACCCCTTATGAAACTGCATCTGATCAGCTTCAGCAGGGGGATTGTTTTTTTCAGCAACAGCGGTTTTGGTTACAGTAGTTCCTACAACGGTTTTTGTAGCAGCAGGAGCTGTCGCAGCAGCCACAGGAGCTGCTTTTGGAGTAACCATTACTTTTACTTCTCTTTTATTTCCATAGCTGTCGGTAAGTTCTATGATTTTTTCTACAGGTTCCGCTTTCACTTCAGGTTTTGCAGCGACAGCAACAGCTGGTTTGGATTCTGCAGCAGCACTTGTTTTTACCGAAGCATAAACGGTTTTGAAAGGGATTGGATTTTTTCTTATTCCGAAATTAGAGGAAATATATCCGTCAGTAGGCATTCCTAATGGAACTTGCATCAGTTTTTTCTGAAGATCCATAAGATATTGGCTGTATCGGTTAGCCTGCTTGGAAAGATAAATAGAATTTGAAATACTGTCCTGATCCAGCATCATTAGTTTTTCATTAGAAATGTCCTTAGACTTCAGGAAGGAGTTGAGTTGGCCAACGGTCTGATCTACAAGAGTAAGATCAGTTTTCATTTTTAAATAATCTACACTGTCTTTTTCAGTGTTTATTTTTACAAGGTTTACTTCGTAGGTTTTGTCATCTCTTTCGGAAAAGAGCTTGGCTATAAATACACCTTGTGCAAAAACTACTAGTAAAAGTCCTCCCAGAAGGATATTTACGTTCTTCTTGCTGTTTAGAAATTTTTTCATATTTCTTCTCTTAGTAAGTTAAAACGGTTTTGAAGATGCAAATTTAATTAAAAATAAGTTTTGAGAGTTATTTTTAACTAAAATTCAGTTTTTTCTGTATTTAACGGTTAATTAGCTATTTAATTGTGTTGGAATGTTAATTTTTTCAGAAAATGGCTTTTATCATAGTTTCAAAGCCTGCGTTACGTCTTTGTTTTAATATCTTTGCAGTTCACATTCCAATTATGGCTAAAAAGAAAATTATTTCAGAATCTTCGAATCCAAAAAAGAATAAAAAGGATATTTCTGTAGGAGTTGTAGGAAGCGGAAGTTTTGCAACCGCGATCGTAAAAATGCTTGTTGAAAACTGCAAAGTAGTACACTGGTGTGTAAGAAGTGAATTTGTAAAAGGAGCCATTGAGCTGCGTGGGCATAACCCCACTTATCTTACAGCCGCTCACTTTAATCTGAAAAGCTTAAAACTGACAACAGATATCAATGAATTGGTCTCTGCCTGTGATGTTGTTGTACTGGCAACTCCGTCCATCTACCTTTCTGATACATTAGACAAGATGACCTGTGACTATTCAGATAAGATCTTTATTTCTGCGATTAAAGGGATTATTCCTAAAGTAAATGATGTGGTAGCCCATTATCTGCGTGATGAATTTAAAATCGGTTTTAGAAATCAGGCTGTTATTGCAGGACCTTGCCATGCAGAAGAAGTAGCGATGGAAAGACTTTCTTACCTTACCATTGCTACTGTAGAAGATGAAACCGCTGAAAAACTTGAAGGTATTTTCAGTTCAGATTTTATCAAAGTACAAACAAGTAAAGATATTTTAGGAAATGAATACAGTGCAATCCTTAAAAATATTTTTGCCATCGGAGCAGGAATCGCAAGCGGATTAGGGTATGGAGATAACTTTACAGCCGTCTTTGTATCTAATGCGATCCGTGAAATGGAAACTTTCCTGGAAGCCATCTATGAAGCCCCAAGAGATGTGAATGAAAGTGCTTACCTGGGAGATCTTTTGGTAACAGCATATTCACTTTTCTCAAGAAACAGAAACCTTGGAAATCTTATCGGAAAAGGATATACAGTGAAATCTGCAATCCAGTCTATGAATATGGTGGCTGAAGGATATTATGCAGCAGATTCTATTTATAAAACAGCAAAGCAGAAAAATCTTAAACTGCCGATTATTGATACCGTATATACCATTCTTTATGAAGGTAAAAATGCTGAAAAACAGTTTAAAAAACTGACTGCAAAATTGAACTAAAAAAAACAGAACCTTAAAATTAAGGCTCTGTTTTAAATATAAATAATGAAGCTTAAGCATTACAAATGCTTAAGCTTTTTTATTGACCCATCTTAGTAATAACAAGTGATAACGATGATCTGACATTAAGTGTACTGGCTGTAAAACCGTTTCCTGTATCAAATTCAAACTTCTGGCGAATAGTGGTAGGAGAAGCTAGTGTTAAAAAATAACTTCCCTGGTAAAATGTAAAAGAACTGGATAGTTCACACATTCTGTTAACCTCCGTAATAGTTGCACTCGTAGAAGCATTAATCAGATAAGATCTTGTGCAGGTGAAATTCTGGCCAAGATACTGTGTATTGGCTGTACCGTTATTGTTATTGGCGTTACTTGCATCCACCCCATAACGAATAATATATGTTCCGGCAGGTAGTGTAATGGTTGAATTATCTGCACCCAATGATGCTCCAGTAATTTTATTGGATGTTACTGTAAAAGTATTCAGGGTATTATTGGTACTTCCGGTTGGAATTAAGGTTCCTGAACCTATAAGCAGAGACATGATCTGAGGTTCACTTCCGGAAATAAGAGTACGCTGCCACTGATTTCTTACCCAGACATAATATCCTTTCGGGAAAGTAGAAGCCCCTCCGCTATTGTAGATAATGAGTCCATCTGCAGGGTTGGAAATAGGAGTTGAAGTGCTGTTAAGCACAACAAGATCATATTGTGGAAAAAGAACCCCTTTGTTTGACGAATTGATGTCCAGGACACTGCTTGCATTAGGAGTGTTCGTATTGATACCGACTTGTGCTTTTATGTAAGCGCTGAAAAGTACCATACAGACAATATAAATATATGTTTTCATTGTGTTTTAATTATTGGTTAAGGGCTGATCTTTGAATATCAACTTTCGCATTGGTAATGATGATCTCTCCATTATTAGGAGCAGTTCCTCCAGCTCCGTTCTGATAAGTTCCTCCTGTATCATGAGCAATTGCAGGTAATAAAAGAATAGGAGAAGCTGAAGTAGTCACAAACGAGAAACTCATATTCAACGTGTGGGTTTTGTTGCTGGTAATAGATTGAGCATTGATACTGATGGTCTTACCATACTGAGTTCCGCTCACAGGATCTATCAGCTTTACAAGATACTGATGAAGATGAACCTGAGTTCCCCCTATTCCGGCTGTAGCACTTTCAAGCGCTGTTCTGATATTCAGACATACGTTGATCAGATAACCGCTGTTTCCGGGAAGAGTAATTACACCATTAGAAGTATTGTATAAAGCTCCAATATCATTTGATAACACAGTAAAAGCAGCATCGTTGAAATTTTTATAAGTACCGTTTGCCAAACCACCTAATACTGTATAATCAGTTGTACGCTGCAGCATCATGTAACTTACCAGGTTATAGGTATCAGACAGCAGGTTCCACATATTGTTTTTCCACATGTAAATACCAGGACTTATAGAATTTCCTTTGTTGTATACAATAAGCCCTTCTACCGGACTGTTTATCGGTGATGTATTGCTCAGTACGTCTACAATATCTACTCTTGGAAGAAGAACTCCCTTATTGGTTGTAGAGGCCACATCCAAAACAGCAGAACTGTTAACAGTGGATTTCCCAATCGCAACCTGTGCATATATGGCCTGTGCTATGATCAATAATAGCAGGATATAACTTTTTTTCATATTTATTGTTTTTAAAGCTGAGATATTTTAATATAAGATCCATTGGCAATTACATTCACAAGATCGTAGAATGTACTGTTTTGCATTCTTCCCAGGCTCATTCTTAGACCCCCGATAATATTGGCATTGGCATTAGCCGGTACATTATAATAGAAAGACCAGGTAGCCAGGTGGTTAGTGTTTACTTTTGAAACAATTGGTTCTTCTTTTCTGGAAACGGATACTGCTGTAAAAGTATTGGTGGTATTATTATAGGTATCTGGGAAGAAATCTATAAAATACCCCATTAGATAATAAGTGCTTCCGGAAAGTGGAGCAGTACCGTTTACTCCGGCTGGGCTTTCCTGAGGGGAGTTTAAATTCAGATTCACTTCCACCAGATAGTTTCCCTGTGGAAGAATGAGTGAATATCCTGAAGAAGTGTTCGGGAGAACCTTAAATCCACTGATATTTGATACTCCGGATATAGCCGGATTATTTACTAAAAGTGGGGCACTGTCACCCGCTACAGCATTATCCAGCCCAGAGTATGATCCCGTGAAATCAAGGTATGCTACTTTTGGCGTATTTTGAGCATCAATGGTACTCTGCCATGAATTGGTTGTACTGTTGAAAACATGCAGGGCTTTATTATTGCTGTTTGTCCCTCCGTTAAATCCGATCAGTCCATTGGCAGGGGATGCTACCGGGGTAGTAGTGCTGCTCAGATTAGCAAGATTCAGGTTGGGGAATAACATTCCTTTATTACCCCCTGAAATGGTTACCGTAGGAGCTGTTGTATAACCGCTTCCTCCGTTGTTGATCGTAATACCTGTAACTACTCCTCCGGAAATAGTTGCTGTAGCACGGGCTTTTGAACCTCCGTTTACAACTGACCCTCCTCCATAAAAATTAACAGTAGGTGCTGTTGTATAGCCGCTGCCTCCGTTACTTATGGAGATACCTGTAACTGCCCCCCTGAAATGGTAGCTGTAGCTATGGCAGGAGTTCCTTTGAAATTCTCAATGTGCAGAATAGCACTGGGATCTGGTGTGGACGTGTTGATCCCAACACTTCCACTTTGGGCAAATGCTGCTGTCGCAAACATTGTACCCAAAAAGGTAATAATTTTCATCTTTAGTATGTTTATGAAATAATTTTAATTAAAAATTTGATATAATATCCATTAATTCAATTCAAAGGTACGTAAAAAAAACCATTGTTTTATGGTTTTCATATCGATTTATTTCTATTGTATTGGTTATTTTTCAATAAAAAGTGATATTATTTGTGTGTTTTGTAATTATTTGTCACTTGTGCTTGATAAAAAATAATTACGTAAAGGTTTATGATTGCGATGTTTGGAGCAGTGAACTTAAATAAACTTAATTTTTTACAGCATTTTAGTGGAAAAAGGTAGCTGTATTATTTACTCAATGGTGAATTAAAAAAAATGAAAATTTAATTTAATTTTAATGTAAATTGTGATATTATCAATCATTTTAATGATTTTTTATTGAAATTTTCCATGGCTTTTTGTTGTGTACTCAAGAAGTATTTTTGAAACAAAAAATAACATGTTAAAATCGTTAAACGCACTCCGGTTTTTAAAACTTTTCCCGAAATTTGAAGTAAAATTTTAAAATTATGTCACAATCGCTTACAAGCAGAACACCGAAACCTAAATACGACGTTGTACTGATAGGGGGCGGAATCATGAGCGCCACTTTAGCAACGCTGCTTCATGAATTTGATCCAAATCTTGAAATCGCTATCTTCGAAAGACTCGGAAGGTTTGCCAAAGAAAGTACAGCAGCATGGAACAACGCCGGAACAGGGCATTCCGCTTTTTGTGAGCTAAATTATACCCCGGAAAAACCAGACGGATCTATTGATATTACTAAGGCAGAAAGTATTGCAGAACAGTTTGAAATTTCAAAACAATTCTGGTCTTATCTGATTACCAAAGGATATATTCATGAACCCAAAGAATTTATCAATGCCTGTGCACATATGAGCCTGGTATTCGGAGAAAAAGATGCTGAATATCTTAGGAAACGTCATGATAAAATGGCAGAATCTGTTCTTTTTTCAGGAATGGAATTTTCTACAGACCACGAAAAACTGAAAGAATGGATTCCGTTGGTGATGAGCAAAAGAAATCAATCCGAAGTAATGGCAGCCACAAAGATGGATATGGGAACGGATGTGAATTTCGGAACACTGACAAGAAAAATGGGAAGACATCTTCTGGAAGATTCCAATGTTGAGGTTTTCTTATACCATGAAGTGAAAGATATCAGCCCGAGAGAAAGTGGAAAATGGGAAATGAAGGTAAAAGACCGAATTCACAGCCACAAACAGGAAGTAGTAGCTGACTTCGTATTCATCGGTGCCGGAGGATATGCGCTTCCGTTACTGGACAGTTCAGATATTAAAGAGAGTGAAGGATATGGAGGTTTTCCGGTTTCAGGACAGTGGCTGGTAAGCCATAATCAGGAACTGGTGGAAAAACACCATGCTAAAGTTTATACTCAAGCTACAGTAGACGCTCCGCCAATGTCTGTTCCGCACCTTGACCTTAGAATCATTGATGGGAAAAAAGCACTTCTTTTCGGACCTTTTGCAGGATTCTCTACCAAATTTCTGAGGGAAGGAAGCTATCTTGATCTTCCGGAAAGTGTAAACACGAAAAACCTAAAATCACTCTTCGGAGCATGGTGGCATAATATCCCATTGACGAAGTATCTGATTCAGCAGGTTGCCATGACAAAATCTCAAAGAATGCAGCATTTGAGAGAATTTATCAAAGATGCAAAAGAAGAAGACTGGGAATTGAAAGTAGCCGGACAGAGAGTTCAGATCATCAAAAAAGATGAAAAAGAAGGAGGTAAACTGGAATTCGGGACCGAAGTGGTGGTGAACAAGACAGGAACAATTGCCTCTCTGTTAGGAGCTTCACCAGGTGCTTCTACAGCAGTATATGCCATGTTGAATGTGTTGGAAAAATGCTTCCCTGAAAAACTGCATGGAGAATGGAAAGGAAAACTGCTTGAAATGGTTCCTTCCTATGGTCAAAAATTGGCTGAAAATCCGGAATTGACCCATCAGGTAAGGAATTACACAAAAGAGAAATTAGAATTAGAATATTAACATTAATAATGAGCAATGAGTGATAGTAACTATTACTCATTGCTCATTACTTATTACTCATAAAAAGGTGGAAGAAGTAATTGTAAAACCAGTTATTGCAAAAGAAATCCTGGAATCTCTTCAGGCCAAAACAGAAGAAGAGAAACAGGTTATTGTACACTGTTGTTTTCCGGCATCACCGTTTTTAGGAAACCTGATCAGGATCTGGCATTCGACTTATCTTTTTGACAACCAGTCAGAACATAGAAGCAAAATGATTCATGTGGAAAATATTTCAATTTCTCCATATTGGACACCGGTTCCCTTTATGAAAGACTTTTGGTTTACCCTGATATTTTCCGGTCTTCCGAAAGATTGTAAAAGTTTTGATCTGAAGGAAGTTATTCCCGAAGAAGGCGGTTTTTTTGTAGAATCAATCAAGAGAAATTCCTCTGATGTGTATCGTGTGAAAATATCAGAATCCTATTAATGTAATATGAAAGTAAGGGAAGAAAAATTAGAACAGATTATTCATTGGGCTGAAAACAACCCAGATATTCGTGCGATTCTCCTGACCAGTTCACTGGTAAACCCTTACGCTCCTGTAGATGATTTCAGTGACCTAGATGTAGAACTTGTCTTTGAAAACAGAGCATCTTATGAATCCGGAAATGAATGGATCAGGCTTTTTGGCGATCCCATTTCTATGATTGAAGAAGATGATCGTGTTTTTGAAGGAAGGCATGCCATGAAAATGGTGCTGTATAAAGATCATGTAAAAGTTGACTTTAAGCTTTATCAGGTATCAGAATTTATTGAAGAAATCAAAGAAGAAAACCTTTCCGAAGATTGGGATGTAGGATATAAAGTTTTAATAGATAAAGATAAGCTGACTGAAAATCTGAAGCCATCAACATATCAGTCCATTATGATTCAGAAGCCATCTGAAAAAGAGTTTCAACAGCTGATGAATGACTTCTGGTGGGATACAACCTATGTTGCAAAGTGCCTGAAGCGCGGAGATATTTTTTATGCTAAATTCATGTCTGAAAATATACTGCGAACAGATTATCTTGTCCCTTTGATTGAATGGTATATTGCCGGAAATCATGACTGGAATAATCTCACAACTAATAAACACGGAAGACTTTTCAAGAAATATTTATCCCAGGATCTATGGAATAAAGTGGAAGCTACTTTTTCAGGAAGTGATATTGCAGAAAACTGGAATGCATTGTTTGCCTATGCAGATCTAGTACATGAGTTGGGAATTTCTCTGGCAGAAAAGCTTCATTTTACCTATCCGGCAAAGCTGGAGGATGATATCAGAAACTATCTTAAGGAGGTACAGACAATGCCTTAATTTCAGGCAAATTCATTCTGTTTGATCAGATTTTCAATACAGTATTCTGCAATGGCTGTAATGGTTACAAACGGATTTACCCCAATGGTTCCAGGAATTAACGATCCATCCAGGACATACAGATTTTCATGATCTTTTAGCTTTCCATATTCGTTGGTAGCTTCTCCTAAAACGCATCCACCAAGTGGATGATAACAAATATCTGCCCCAAAACCATTATCGAAAAGAAGATGACTTCTGGTACCACCATTAGCTTTATTCATTTTCCGGATAAAATATTGGGCATTTTCTTTCATTTTCATAGTATTGCTTTCGTCCCAATTCAGCATCAGAGATTGGCTGGTTTTATTGTAAGTAACTTCTCCTTTTTTATCAACTCTATTGATTAGTAAATACAAAGCGGTAGCGACATCCATACCCATAGGTAGTGGTGCAATTTCTGTGAAAAATGGATGTTCCGGATCATCCCAGTTATCAATTCCTCCCACAGGAATCGTAGATTGCTTAGCTCCTGTACCACCAGACAAAGGCTTAACCCAGTTTCTTCCGGTCATGAAATTACCATTGTTCCCCCAATTTTTTCCGATATTTTCATGTATAGGGAAATTATTCTGAGCATTAGATTGCAGCAGAAGCTGTAAAGTGCCCATTGTTCCTGCAGAAAGAATCAGTTTTTTACAGGTGAAAACTTTGTCGGCAACCAAAATTCCGGAAGTATCAATCTGCTGAACATTTAAAGTATAGCTTTTATCATCATTCAGCTGAATGGACTGGACACAATGAAGGTCAAGGATTTCTAAATTTCCGGTTTCCATTGCTTTTTTGAGATATGTTTTATCCAAACTATTTTTCCCGTGATTATTTCCATAGATCACTTCTGTATTAAGGGCAGAGCGTGGAACTTCATTGCGGAATTCTTTTTCCATGTATTTAAAATCATACACATTCGGAACTCTCATCGTTTTAAAACCAGCTTTGTGAGCTTCTTCTTCACCTACCCGTGTGAACTTATAATAAGGACAGTCTTTCAGAAACTGTTCATCAATAACATTTACTTTAAGCTCTTCCCGAACCAGAGGAAAGTAATGACTGTAAAACTTTTCTGCATCAAGATTGGGGAAAACTTCTTTAAAATAGCTTTCCTTTGGAGTAACGGCCATCCCGCCATTTACCAGAGAACCTCCGCCAACCCCTCTTCCTACCCAGATATTGATATGCTCAAACTTCAGACGGTCCAATATTCCGGTAAAAGGAGTCAGAGAAAAAATATTCATAAAAGGAGCAATGCTTTTCTTTTTCAGCCAAGCAGAACTTTTCCCGGGTTTCAACAGATTGGAATAGGGAATTCCTGACTTTTCCCAGTTAAGACCCATCTCAAGTAATAGCACTTTTTTTCCGGCTTCACAAAGACGCAGGGCAGATACAGCGCCACCGTATCCGCTGCCAATAATGATAATCGGGACATTAAAGTTTTCTTTTACATTGCTGTTTTTTCTTTCTGCAGCATGGAACAATCCGGATTGAAGAAAATAGAAACCGGATATTGCCAATGCACTGGTTTTAATGAAATTTTTTCTGTCCATGACCTTTGATTTTCAAAAAGTATGCTAAATCTATGGGTGTTTATTTTATTTATTACAGATTATATTTTTTATTACAATTTTAACTTTTGTTGTTTCTAAAATTCATAGTTTTACTTATAATTTTAAACTCATGAAAAAATATATATTCCTCTTTTTACTCTTACCACTATGGTTTTTTTCACAAAAAAAGATGTCAAAGGAAGAAAAAGAGGTACAGAAATTTCAGAAAGAACTGAATGCTGAATATCTCAATCCAAAGGAAACTCCATTAAGAGGAGATAATTTTAAAAACTTTAAACAACATCCTTTCTTTCCTTTTGATGCTAAATATAGAGTAACCGCAAAGTTTGTTAAATCAAAAGACACCCAGCCTTTTGAACTTCCTACCTCTTCAGGGAAGACAAAAACTTATCAGGAATATGGAAAAGCAACCTTCACACTGGACGGAAAACCTTATACCGTTACTTTATACCAGAGTCTGGATTTGATCAAGCAGGAAAAATACAAAGACTATCTGTTCCTTCCATTCCGTGATGCTACCAATGAAAAGGAAACGTATGGAGGAGGAAAGTACATGGATCTTAAAATTCCGAAAGGAAATACCATTGTGCTTGATTTTAATCAATCCTATCATCCTTTCTGTGCTTATAATGCTTATGATTACAATTGCCCTGTTGTTCCTGAAGAAAATAAGCTTCCAGTGGAAATCCGTGCTGGGGTAATGTATGAAGATATTTACCATCACTAATACTATGATCCATTTAGAATTCTTTAAACAGGAGCATCTTTCCGGGGTAAGTTATGCTTTGGATGAACATCAGATGAGATTTACTGCAACGGCCCAACAGGCTTTGCAGAGTATCAGCGAACGGGATGATGATGACGCATTTCCGGTGACCATATTTGAAAATGGTACACCAGTTGGTTTTTTTGTGCTTGATTTTGGAAAAGATAAATTAGAGCTTACAGATAATGAGAATTCAGTTTTAGTACGTTCTCTATCTGTGAACCCTCAGATGCAGGGTAAAGGAATTGGAAAAGCGGCTATGCTGAGAGTTGGTGATTTTGTCAAAGATCAATTTAGAACCTGCAATGAAATTGTCCTTGCAGTCAACCAGAAAAATGATTCTGCATATCATATTTATCTTCAGGCAGGATATATTTACGATGGCAAAACCAGAATCGGAAGAAGCGGACCTCAATATCTGATGTACAAAAAACTTTAATAAACTTTAAGAGTTATAATTTTTTATCTGCTGATATCTTTCCATAAATTTGAGTAACAACAAATTACAAAAGATGGAAATATCACTTCAAAATCAGGTAGCCGTAGTCACAGGAGCTTCCAGCGGAATCGGCTCCGGAATTGCAAAATCATTAGCATCAGCGGGAGCAACAGTCATTGTTAATCATTCTTCCGAAAGATCTGCAGAAGAAGCTAAAGCTGTTTTGAAAGAAATTATGGATGCCGGAGGAAAAGGAATGACTTATCAGTGTGATGTCTCCAAAGAGGATCAGGTAGTCAAAATGTTTCAGGATGTAGTGGCTGAATATCAAACCATAGATATCCTGATTAATAATGCAGGGATTCAAAAAGATGCAAAGTTTACCGAAATGACTATGGATCAGTGGAACGCTGTTATAGGTGTGAATCTTACCGGGCAGTTTCTATGTGCCAGAGAAGCCATTAAAGAATTTTTGCGGCGAGGGATAGATCCCTCACGTTCCGTTGCCTGTGGGAAAATCATTCATATCAGTTCAGTACACGAAATTATTCCATGGGCGGGACATGCTAATTACGCTTCTAGTAAAGGCGCAATAAGAATGTTGATGCAAACCTTGGCCCAGGAATATGGTGCCGCTAAAATCCGTGTGAATTCAATTTGTCCGGGAGCCATCCAGACTCCTATTAATCAGAATGCTTGGAGTACTCCGGAAGCGCTCAATTCTCTTCTTACCCTTATTCCTTATAACAGAATCGGACAGCCGAAGGATATCGGAAATTTAGCCGCTTTCCTTGCCAGTGACCTTGCAGATTATATCACGGGAACCAGTATTTTCGTTGATGGCGGAATGACTACATTTGAGAGCTTTTCTACAGGAGGATAATGTAGTTCAAGGTTTAAAGTTTAAAGTTTTAGATTTTCTTCATCACTTTAAACAGCATCAAATATTACTTATTGCTCATTATTCATTACTCATAATTATCGCTTATGTCAGAAAAACAGAGAATTTCGGATGTTTCATGGAAAAAATGGGGTCCTTATGTAAGTAATCGTGAATGGGGACTTGTCCGGGAAGACTACAGTGGAAACGGAGACGCCTGGAATTATACCAATCATGATACAGCAGAAGCCAAAACATACCGTTGGGGCGAAGAAGGAATATGCGGAATCTGCGATGATCTTCAGAAGCTTATATTCTCGGTAGGATTTTGGAATAAAAAAGATAAAATGGTGAAAGAGCGGTTCTTTGGATTGACCAATGGGCAGGGAAATCATGGGGAAGATGTAAAGGAGTATTTCTATTATCTGGATTCTACCCCTACGCACTCCTATATGAAAATGCTGTATAAGTATCCTCAAAATGCTTTCCCCTACGAAGATCTTATCAAAACAAATGCTGCAAGGAGTAAAGAAGAAACCGAATATGAGCTGATTGATACTGGAATTTTCGATCACAATGAATATTTTGACATCTTTATCGAATATGCAAAAGAAAGCCAGAATGATATTCTTGTGAGATTAACGATTGTGAATAAATCTGAAAAAGAAGCTCCTCTTTTACTATTGCCCACGGTGTGGTTCAGGAATACCTGGAACTGGGGATATGATGACTATAAGCCACAATTACATGCTGAAGATGCCGATCATATTCATGTGAATCATCAGGATGTTGAGATTAAAAATGTATATGCAAAACAATCTTTAAAGACGCTGTTTTGTAACAATGAAACCAATAATGAAAGGCTCTACCAGTCTTCCAATGAATCAAAATACTGTAAAGACGGAATCAATAATTTTGTGATGACAGGAAATTCCCAATCTGTCAATCCACAGAATATCGGAACCAAAGCTTCTTTCTTCATTGATGAAGATTTTAAGCCTGGCGAATCCAAAACATTTGAATTCAGACTTTCAGATAAAGATGTAAGAGAACCATTTAAAGACTTTGAGATTCTTTTTGAACAAAGACAGAAAGAAGCAGATGAGTTTTATGCCGAGATCCAGAAAGGAATTTCTTCGGAAGATGAAAAGCTGGTTCAGAGGCAGGCTTTTGCCGGAATGTTGTGGAATAAAATGTTTTACCATTATAATGTAGAAAAATGGCTGAAAGGAGATCCTTCTGAGATGCCTCCGCCAAAGTCCCGGGAAACAATCAGAAACTACGAATGGAAGCATCTTAATAACGAACATATTATTTCCATGCCGGATAAATGGGAATACCCCTGGTATGCAACATGGGATCTGGCATTTCATACCATAAGCTTCTCATTGATAGATTCTGATTTTGCAAAACATCAGTTAAAACTCTTTTTGTTCGAATGGTACATGCATCCCAACGGACAGCTTCCCGCATACGAATGGAACTTGAGTGATGTAAATCCTCCTGTACATGCATGGGCTGTTTTCAGGGTGTTTAAAATTGATGAATATTTAAAAGACAAACCCGACATTGAGTTTTTGGAAAGTGCTTTCCAGAAGCTATTGATGAATTTTACATGGTGGGTTAATAAAAAAGACCATAATGGGAATAATATCTTTGAAGGTGGTTTTTTAGGGCTTGATAATATTGGTGTTTTTGACCGGAATTCTGTTTTACCGAACGGAGAACAGCTGGAACAGTCAGATGGAACAAGCTGGATGGCCATGTTTGCTCTGAATATGATGAGAATTGCTCTGGAGCTGGCTCTTTACAATAAAGTGTATGAAGAAATGGCTATGAAGTTTTTTGAACATTTTCTGTCGATTGCCCATTCACTGGATAATATGGGGGATGAAAATTTCAGTCTTTGGGATGAACAGGATGAGTTTTTCTATGATGCAATAGCTTCCAGTGACGGAAGTCATATGTATTTGAAGTTAAGAACCATTGTAGGACTGATTCCGATGTTTGCCGTTGAGGTTATTGATGATGAAATGATTGAAAATCTTCCTAATTTTAAGAAAAGAATGAAATGGGTGCTGGATAATAAACCGGAGCTCGCTTCTCTGGTTTCAAGATGGGAAGTGAAAGGTCAGGACTCCAAACACCTTTTGTCTTTGCTTCGGGGACATCGCCTGAAAAGACTGCTAAACCGAATGCTGAACCCAGATGAATTTCTAAGTGATTACGGAGTAAGAGCTTTATCCAAAGAATATGAAAATAATCCCTACACGTTAACGTTGAATGATACGAATTACAGCGTTAAATATACACCTGCGGAAAGTGACAGCGGACTTTTCGGTGGAAATAGCAATTGGCGCGGTCCTATATGGTTTCCGATTAATTTCCTGATCATTGATAGTCTGCAGCGATTTTTCTTCTATTACAGCCCTGATTTTTTAGTAGAATATCCTACGGGGAGCGGTAATTATTCGAACCTGGATCAGATTGCAGATGCTTTAAACAAAAGACTTGCAAAAATATTTTTAAAGGATGAAAATGGTAAACGCCCGGTTCATGGGCAGTATGAAAGATTTCAGACCGATCCGGATTTTAAAGATCATATCCTTTTCTATGAATATTTTCATGGAGATAATGGTCGTGGAGTAGGAGCATCCCACCAGACAGGATGGACGGGGCTTATTGCCAAGATCCTCCAGCCACGGTTCTCCAAAAAAGAAATTGCAGAGTCAGAAACTGAAATGCCGGATAATGTTGAAAAAACAAAAGAGAAGTAAAAAACAAATTTATTTTATTCAAATATCTGCTGAATAATCTCTAAAGATGTAGGAGTTTTGAAATCCGTAATATGATAATGATAATACACCAAAAGACTATCGAGGAAATCCTTCCGTAAGGAAGAATGGATCTTTGTCGCATAAAAATCTTCCGCACAAAGCGCTTCTTTCCACAGTGTAGAAATTTCTTCATTGAACAGCTGATGGCTGATTTCAAGGGAGAAAGTTCCGGTTTCCGGATCTAAAAATTTGCCTTCACTCAATAATGGGGCAACACCCTGAATTTTTAAGAAAGCCAGTAAAAACAGAAGGTGAGCCTGATAATTTTTGTTGGTCAGCTCATTGATAAAATGATCAATGCCGGAATAAATCGGGATATTTTTATTTTCATACTTCAGGATATGACTCAAAAAGTCTGAAATAAAGAAAATAACAGTATTGACTTTTATATCGGTATAAATGTCATTATTCTTTACCAGTTCAAATTTTGAAACAGTTGCTATACCATTACCCCGTGATGGATTTACAGAAAAATTAAGCTGGCTCAGAGGTTGCAGCAGGGCTTTCTTTTTATTCTTTTTAGCATAGATTCCTTTCAGAAAATAGCTTTGAAAACCCTCTTCTTCTGTAAAACAATGCAATACAGCATCATTTTCTCCATATTTGATAAATGAAAGTAAAAAACCGTTTTGTGAATTCATTAATTAATTGACTACTCCTATTTTGGCTGTAGCTTTGTCAGATCCGTCTTCATTGGTCATCAGAACAAAATAAATTCCTGATGCTACTCTTGTTCCTTTTTGATTATTAAGATCCCATTCATAATAACCTCCTCGTGCTACAGCAGAGTGAACTACATTTCCTGCAGCGTCTACAATTCTTATATTGGTTTTTTCTGCAAGACCTTTAATGGTTACTTTTCCTTTGAAATTGGAATAAACAACAGGGTTTGGATATACCATAACATCCCCAAAATTGGAAGTTACATCTGCAACATCCCCTTGATAGGTTACAATGCCGTTATACGTTACAAAATAGACCTTACCTGTTTTCTTGTCAATTTTTATATCCGTGACACTGTTTGTCGGCAGCGGTGAGTTTTCTTTAGTAAAGTGTTTTATGGTTTTCTGACCATCAGAAGACAGATAATATACACCACCTCCATCAATAGATACCCACTTATGATCTCCTCCGTCTACAGCAATTTGAAGAATGGCTGATTCTCTGAAAAGTTCTTCTCCCAGACCATTCTGTTCTATTACAATAGGTTCCATTGCAGGGTGAGAGTTTTTGATTTCAGACGAAGCACTAGGCATTACTCTTAAACCACTGTCTGTGCCAATCCATGCATCGCCGGATTTGTCAAATGCTACGGATAATACACCTCCTGAACTTCCCGGAAGCCCATTATTTTCAGCAAGAATATAATCAGTGTCATCAGAAAGATTGGTTGCTCCTTTATAATCATATACCCAGAAGTTATTGGATCTCGGTAGGGGAGTCCATAGCATGTTTTCATGAAAAACTGTTTTCTGAATACCATCACTGGCAAGTACGATTTTTTGATGACAAAGTCATCAGCTGCTTTATCATAGATTCCCATAGAAGGGTTTCCGTCATTAAATCCAAAAGATACAAAAAGATTACTCTGAGAATCTGTAGCAAAACCTACAGGACGTCTGTAATAAGGCTGTGCTCCAAGATTATAATACTTTACCATTTCAAAATCCTTACTGGTAGCATTATACTTCATTTTGTAAACCCCATTCTCTCTCATTGTATAATTAGTAAAAAGAACTTCATTACCACTGAAAGGGCTTATAATTGCATCCAGTACATTAATGTCAGGTGAAGGATTATTAACAAAATAGGAAGGATAAATCCATTCTGTTCCGTTGAAATAATAGAAGCCTGGTTTCTTAGGATTAATAGCCGGTTCATTATAGTTATTTGCCCTTGCTCCTGTAGAGACAAGCATCTGATTGTTATCAAAAAGATTGATATTATAAGCTATATTGAAATAAGGTCCCGATGGCTTATAAGTATTGTTACCTTCATCTTTTATCCCTGACAGTACAGTTCCACCCAAGATTTTTCCACCAGCAGTGAGTGCGGTATTGCATTCTTCACCAAGACTTACTGCATTCTGAGAAACCCCGTTTATTCCGTAGGTATAAACTCTGTTGTCTGTAACAATAATATTATTGGATGTAATAACAACATCACGAATATTTTCGAAATTAGTAGGAAGCTGTATTGGAGTACCGTTATTGTAAGCATAGGCTACTGTAGCATTGGAAAATACCAGTTCAGATTCTGAATCTATATGTTTAAAAGCTCCTGGAATCTCAGTGGTCCAGGTAGAATACACAGGGAAAGTGGTATTCATTTGATGGCTTTTTAATCCTGTATTGGTTACAGAATATACTTTATTCCCGAATATGGTAGCTTCATTACTTGCCTGATACACTCCACCAGTAAGGAAAAATGCAGAATCTCCAAATTCTTTATTGGTCAGATTAAAGATGGAAAGTCCATATCCTACAGAAATTACAGCCTGATCTCCTGTGATGGAAATATGGTTGATCTTTTTATTACCGTTATAGCCGGTAGCAATGGGGATATCAACAATGTACTTGATTTCCTGCGGAGTGATCACATCCATGGAGCCATTTTCATAACCGATAAGCCCAATTTTAGTCTGTGGATTATAATCGAAAGCTGTAATTCCGATATTATGCAGACCATTAGCTTTGGACAACTTCGTAATTTCTCCTGTTGCAATTGTATAATAGAATATTCCGTTTTCTGTGGCTGCAATGATTTTTCCATTGTCTTCTTTCATGGCGAAAACATTATTGTAGGAAAATAAATCCGACCATTTTTTTGATGAAATGACCTGAGCTTTTGTAAACTGCAGAGAGGCTAAAATACCAAGAGAAATTAGAGAGAGTTTTTTCATATTATGCGGTTATGCTGCTGTCTATTGCCTGATTGTTCCAGGAAATATGCTGTACGTTTTTGTTTATATCAAAATAAAAATCTATTCTACCTAAAAGAAGTCCTGCCCATCCAACCTGGTTCACCAGTACATTTCTGCCCTGTCTGTTGGTATAGGATTGAGGTTCCGGTAGGAATGTATGGGTATGGCCACCTAAGATAATATCAATATTTTCTGTATTGGCGGCTAATATTTTATCACTTATTTTATTCGGTTCATCTTTATAATCGTAACCGATATGGGAAAGACAGATCACAAGATCACATTTCTGATCTTTTTTCAGGAAATTTGAATAGTGCTGTGCTACATCTATCGGATTGGAATAAACGGTTTCTCCATACTGTTTTTTACCTACAAGGCCATCCAGCTGAATTCCCACTCCGAAAATTCCTACTTTGATTCCATTCTTATTGAATATCTTATACGGAGATGTTTTCCCGTCAAGAATAGTGTTTTTAAAATCATAATTGGAACAGATAAAAGGAAACTTCGCATTAGGAAGTACTTTTAAAAATCCATCAAGACCATTGTCGAAATCATGATTCCCCATGGTAGAGGCATCATATTTCATCATGGACATTAATTTGAATTCCAGTTCTCCTCCAAAGAAATTGAAATAAGGAGTTCCCTGGAAAATATCTCCAGAATCAAGAAGCAGTACATTGCTTTCCTGACTTCTGATTTGCTGAATTAAGCTAGCTCTTCGTGCAAAACCTCCCTGATTAGGATTTCTTGTATAGCTTGCATCGAAAGGTTCTATTCTGCTGTGTTGATCATTAGTATGAAGAATAGTGAGTTTATTCGCAGATTTTAAGTTGAGAATTTTTAATTCTTCCGCCATCATCATATTGGGAGCTAAAGCCATTGCTAAAGATCCGCCGCCTATTGCTTTTAAAAAACTTTTTCTATCCATTATTTCTTCCCGATAAAATTTAAACGAACATCAGAATTGACCACAACTTCAGGAGTTTTCTTAAAATAATCAATAAATAAATCTCTCATTTTAATACCTGTTGCTATTAATTCTCCTTTTGCAAAGAATTTCATATTGTCTCCACCCAGCGCAAGATAATCTGAAGTGGCAATATAATAGTCTTGAGCCGGATCCACTTCTTTACCATTGATTAATGATTTGATGATCTGCCCGTTTTTGGTCTCAATATACAAGTGAGAAACAGGATTGTTGACCTGTGTTTTTGCATAATACTCAAAAAGTCCCTGTATATCTGCTCCTTTCATTTTCACAATAACCACCTCATTCTCGAAAGGCATTACTTCAAATACATTTTTGAGCAAAATATCTCCCTTTCCAATAGTAGTACGGATTCCTCCGATATTGATTAATGCAGCATCTACGTTTTGCTTAAGATGAGTTTTTATCCATTCGTTACCTCCTTCAAACGTATAATCAGCTAAAAGATTTCCCAGATTGCTGTTATCACCCTGCTTGGTAAGATCCACATGGGTGTGTGAGATCTTCTGGTTCATTTCTTTATCCAGTTTTTGTTTATAGGGCTCAATAAATTTTACAAATTCCTCTTCATTTTTTAGCTCATTATTAATAGAAATATTTTTCTGAGTCTTTACAGACATAAGCTGCTGCGGTACAGAAGCCGTTTTGCATGCTGTAAGGGACGCCAGAGCAATTCCTAGTAATAAGAATTTATTTTTCATAATATCTTTTAGTATATGCAAATATAACTATATGTATAATAAAACATTATTATTTATTATAAATTCTTGGTGTAAATGACTAAATTTGGCAAAAATAATTCTAACAGATGAGCATTTTAAAAGGAGTAGGTGTTGCATTGGTAACGCCCTTTAATGAAGATTTATCCGTTGATTTCGACAGTTTAACGAAACTTGTTGAATACAATATCGAAAACGGAACCAATTATTTAGTAGTATTGGGAACTACGGCAGAGGCCGCAACGCTTTCTGCAGAGGAAAAGAAACAGGTAATTGAGCATATCATTAAGGTGAATAGTAAACGTCTTCCTTTGGTTTTAGGAATTGGCGGTAACGATACTCTTGACGTTAAGAAACAAATTGAGGAAGCAGATCTTTCTGCATTTGAAGCAGTACTTTCAGTATCTCCATATTATAATAAACCGAACCAGGAAGGACTTTATCAGCATTATAAAGCGTTAGCTTCTACCGGGAAAAATATTATTATTTATAATGTTCCTTCAAGAACGGGACAGAATGTAGACGCAGATACGACACTTCGTCTCGCTAAAGAATTTCCTAATTTATTCATGATTAAAGAAGCTTCACCTAATATTTTGCAATATTTTGACATTCTTAGAAAGAAACCTGAAGGCTT
Organism: Chryseobacterium sp. CH21; assembly: GCF_004119445.1. Taxonomy (GTDB): domain Bacteria; phylum Bacteroidota; class Bacteroidia; order Flavobacteriales; family Weeksellaceae; genus Chryseobacterium. Next base: position 28,238 of record NZ_QICI01000105.1, read on the forward strand.
TTCATTATTGTCAGGAGATGATGAATATACATTACCAGTTACTCTTGCAGGTGGAGATGGAGTGATTTCCGTAATCGGGCAGGCTTATCCTAAAGAGTTTTCTACGATGGTACAGCTGGCTTTTGAAGGTAAAGTAAAAGAAGCCTATGAAATCCATAATAAGCTGGTAGATATTACCCGTCTTATTTTTGCAGAAGGAAACCCTTGTGGTATTAAAGTAATTCTGGCTGAAAAAGGAATTATCAAAAATTTCTTAAGACTGCCTTTAGTAAAAGCTTCAGAGGGTCTTCATGCTAAGATTAAAGCTGAAATGACAAACATTTAAAAATGATTAAATACGTTTCTGGAAATAAATTCTAATTTTTTCAGTAACATTTTAATCTTTCCATAAACTTATTAAGGTGAAAAGTTAAACGCTTTTCACCTTTTTTATTTCCCATAATTGGTAAGTAGAAAAACATCTGTAAGAGTAAAAAATAAAATATTCAGGAAGAATTTTTGTAAACTTTGTATTTAAAATCAAAATAATGAAATTAATAGAAGCGAAAGAAAAGGATATTCCTTTGATCCAGAATTTGGCAAGAAGATCGTGGGAGAGTGCATATGTAGGAATTATTTCCAATGAACAGATTAATTATATGTTGGGCGAAATGTATTCTCATGATGAAATTTCAAAGCATCTGGAGAATCCCAATTATCATTATTATTTAATTTTTGATGAAAATAATGAATCTTTTGAAGGTTTTATCGGTTATGAACACGGTTATGAAAAAGAAACTACCAAGCTTCACAGAATTTATCTTGTGCCGGAAAGTAAAGGAAAAGGCTTCGGCAAAGGAGCTCTTGACTTCCTGAAAACAAAACTCTCCGAAAGCAGCGATAAAAGAATTATTTTAAATGTAAATAAAGACAATAACGCAAAAAAATTCTATGAATCACAGGATTTTAAAGTATATAATGAATTGGTTTTGGATATAGGGAATGGTTTCGTAATGGATGATTATCAAATGGAGTATATAATTCACTTTGATTTGACTTAAAATTCTGTAACATTTAATTATAATTCTATAACAAGTGATGTGTTTTTTTGATTCATCTTTGCTTCAGAACCAAATCACTTATAACAATACATTCATATGCTTGGTTTTGAGCTGAACAGCTTTTTATCAGTATATTTTTTTCATCCTTAGTGTTTAAATTCCTGTATTCAATGATACAGGAGTTTTGCGTATATACGTCAAAATAAAAAAATAACAGCTATTTCACTTTTAAATGAAATAAATTGTTATATTTACTAAATAATATTGGCTTATATAATACTAGGATGAAAATGTATGTTAAATTTGATTTCAATGCCCTTTGTAAAAAGGTATTGGACGAGAAACTTAAAGAACACGGACTGAAGTACAGGTTGCTGAACTTTGGTGAAGTGGAGTTCTATGAGCCCCTTACTCAGGAACAGCACAACCTTTTTAAGAAGAATCTGGAAGACTATGGTATTGAGATCATAGAAAGTCAGAAGACCGCACTGGTACAGAAAATAAAAGATGCTATCGTAGAATTGGTCTTTTCTGATGAGATTATTCCGGTAAAAGCATCCATTTACATTTCTGAAAAATTGAATCATAGCTATGGATACCTTTCCAACCTTTTTTCGGAAGTAGCATTTACTTCTATTGAGAATTTTATAATTCTGCAAAAAATAGAACATGCAAAAGCACTGATTATACGAAACAAGCAAAGCCTCACAGAAATTGCCCACAAGCTGAACTATTCCAGTGTGGCACATTTGAGTACCCAGTTTAAAAATACAACAGGAATCACACCATCCCAGTTTCAAAAGATTATTGGGAAACGAAGAAGAGCTCAAAGCGCGGTAATAAATCCAAAAATGCAGTATGAATAAAGAATTTCTGAACGTAATAGTAGCAGATAACGATGATAGGACCTTGATTATTTTTAAAAATATTTTAAAAGAACTTAAAATCTCTATAAAAGTTCAATGCTTCAACAACGGAAAAGATCTTATGGAATATCTGAACAATGAAGATGCAGTAGTTCCGGAAATTGTTTTTATCAACTACACAATCTCAGGAAAAGAAAGTATGGATTGCCTTGAAGAAATTGGATCCAATTCAAAATTCAATAATATGGTAACCGCCATTTTCTCTGAACCGATTTCGGAAAATGAAATAGAAGATATTTTTGTAAAAGGAGCTCATATTTTTATGAAAAAAACTGAATGTTTTGAGAGCTTCAAAAAGGTGCTTACAGAAGTTATTACCATCAATTGGCAATATCATACTTCCGGATTAAATAAAGATCATCTCATTCTGAAAGTATGATGAATAAAGGATTTATTAATTTAATATTAATAAATTATAAATCATATTTATTGCATACTATTCACAAATAAGTGATAATTTTATAACTAATAATTAAAATAATATAAAAAGGATCTGAATTAATATACAGACATTTGTAAAAGTAAATTCAGAGACACAAATTTCATTATATAGTAGAAGATACGGATGAATGAGAAGTAATTGTTTCTAAAAAACAAAAAATTATATAAATCACGATGTTAGTTAAACAAAATGGATTATAATAATTTTCCAATTTTAAAGCATAGAAGATCTTTAAACAAAACGGTACAATCATGAAAACTCAAAAGTAGTTGGAGATATTTTTATTCGTTTCATTCCCTCATCTCCACCGAAACACAGTTAGTTTTTATAATAAGCAAGTTGGAAAAATAATTCATTTTGTTTTTTTATAATTTATTTTAATAGTTATGGTTTTGACTCATTATTATATTGTTATATAAATATTTTCACACCACATCACAAAATATTAAGCCATAACTATTAAAATGAATTTTTTTTGGACAGACCAAAAGTAATTTCTTCTAAATAACAGTTTTATAAGGGGACCGCAGGAAAATTTTCTGCGGTTTTTTTTATGATATTTTACTCCACTTATTTTTTCCTTTGTAATATCTGATATAATAGTTTTAATAATCAGATTATCAGGTCTGGAAAGCATTGGATCTGCTTCCAGAATTCTTTCTACCGTATTTTTCGTGGTTTTAATGATCGCAGAATCATTAATCAAATCCAATCTTTTAAAATCTACCACACCACTTTGCTGAGTACCCAGAATATCTCCCGGACCGCGAAGCTGCATATCTACCTCAGAAATTTTAAAACCATCATTGGTCTCAGTCATGGTCTTGATACGTGTTCTGCTTTCTTTAGACATTTTATCTGAAGTCATCAGAATACAATAGCTCTGTTCCGCCCCTCTTCCTACACGCCCTCTCAACTGGTGAAGTTGTGAAAGCCCAAATCTTTCCGAACTTTCAATCACCATAACAGAAGCATTGGGAACATTTACTCCCACTTCAATTACCGTAGTTGCGACCATAATTTCCGCTTTTCCGGAAGCAAAATAAGCCATAGCTGCATCTTTTTCGTCAGGCTTCATCTTTCCATGCAGCATGGTTACGTTATAATCCGGGAAAAATTCCATAACGTGTTCCAGCCCCTCCATTAGATTTTTATAATCTAATGTTTCAGATTCTTCAATAAGAGGATATACGAAATAGACCTGTCTGCCTTTTTTAATTTCATCTTTACAGAAATTATACACATACAATCTGTCTTTTTCACGTCTGTGAGCGGTAATGATAGGTTTTCTTCCTACAGGCATTTCATCAATTACAGAAACATCAAGATCAGAATAAAAGCTCATAGCAAGCGTTCTTGGAATAGGAGTAGCGGTCATCACCAGAATATGCGGAGGAATTTTATTTTTAGCCCAAAGTTTAGCCCTTTGAGCCACTCCAAACCTATGCTGCTCATCAATAATAGCTAATCCAAGATTTTTAAACTTAACCTTATCCTCTAAAACAGCATGGGTTCCCACCAAAATAGAAAGCGAACCATTTTCCAGTTCCTCATGGATAATTCTTCTTTCGGCTGCTTTGGTAGATCCGGTTAGAAGGCGGATATTGATTCCGGTTTTTTCTAATAATTCTTTGATCCCGTTATAGTGCTGCTGGGCAAGAATTTCTGTAGGTGCCATCATGCAGCTTTGAAACCCGTTGTCCATCGCAATAAGCATGGTAAGAAGGGCAACCATCGTTTTCCGGAACCTACATCACCCTGCAGAAGTCTGTTCATCTGAATGGGTCTTTTCATATCCAGACGAATTTCTTTTAGTACTCTTTTCTGTGCATTGGTAAGCTCAAAAGGAAGATGATTTTCATAAAAATCATTGAAATGGTCTCCTATAATACGGAAAGGATTACCATATGACTGTGTTTTGTGATGGAGTTTCTTCAAACCATACCCTAATTGAAAAAAGAATGATTCTTCAAATTTCAGTCTGTAATCTGCTTTATCAAAATGTTCCTGATCTTTTGGGAAATGGACATTCAGAAAAGCATGCTGCCTGGACATGAACTTAAAGGTTTTCATCAGGTATTCCGGGAAATTCTCTTCAATAAGGCTCGGAATCTCTTTACAGATGTTTCTCAGTGCATTCTGAAAAAATCTTTGATTTAAACCTCTCTTTGTTAATTTTTCAGAACTTGGATAAATCGGCTTAAGGCGGGTGTCACCCTCTTTATTTTCTTCGGCTTCTATTTCTGGATGCGGCATAGAAAACTGACGGTTGAATACATTGATCTTCCCAAAAATATAAACTTCCTTGTTAATAGGAAGCTGCTCTTTCAGCCATTTGGAATACTGAAACCAAACCAGATCCATACTGCCTGTCTCATCATTGAATTTTGCAGACAATCTCTTGGTCTTTCCGGTCTGTATTTCCTGTACGTGAGTGATTCTTCCCTTCAATTGTATTTCCTGGCTGGTTTCTTCCTTCAGCTGAGAAACTGTATAAATTTTACTTTTATCCAGATAACGGATAGGATAGAAGTTTAGCAGATCTTCCACGGTAGATAGGCTCAACACACTTTTGATGAGTTTGGCTCTTTCCGGGCCTATTCCTTTTACATATTCTATGGAGGTTTCGAGATTCATTTTCAGATATCGGGATGCAGTTTTCGAATTTTTTGAGCCTTATTTAGGACAAAAGAAATAAAGGTTCGAATTTCGGTAAAATAAAAAAGACTTCCAAAAAAATTGGAAGTCTCTATAGTGAATTTTTATAATTGAACCTTACAATCAGGTTTTAACGTTATTAATTAATCTTTGATTTTAGATTTGAATTTTTTCTGGTAATCCTCCCACTGTTCTCTCGTTTTGATCTTTTTGAACAAATCTTTTGAGATCAGTTCCAGATAAGGTTCCAGTTCTTTGGCTGAAAGCTCTCCCTGAAGAATGGTTATAGGATCTCCGTGTCCATCCAGAAAAACAGTACTTGGGACAGCTCCTACATTCATGTATTGTGTAAACTCATGCAGAGAGTTTTTCCCTTTTTTATGCTCAGTATTAGGATTGGAAAAAATTCTTCCAAAGATCTCGATACTCTTTTTTTCTTCTGCATTAAACTTTACAGGATAATAATTCTCATTTAAAATCTGAGCAATCACAGGATGCCCATACGTTTTTTTATCCATGATTTTGCATGGGCCACACCAGTCGGCATAAAAATCAATCAATATCTTTTTGGGACTTTCCTTTTGAGCTTTTAAAGCTTCTTCAATGGTCATCCACTTTACCTGTGCAAAACTAAAATTCAATAAAAGTAAGAGTACTATGCTTAAAATTTTCTTCATATTGTGATATTTAGGTAAAAATAAGCATAATTACTTATTTTCTATTTTACATCCTGCATTAATTTTTTCACGTACGGAGATATCAAAATTAATACCACTCCGGCAATTACTGCATATAATCCTAATTGTTTATATCCATCAGTATAAGTGATCAAAGCATCATAGTTGGTGGAACCTTTTTTTGCGGTGGCAAGACTCGCTCCTATAATCCCTGCAACATACTGTCCATAGGCTGAAGCGAGAAACCACATTCCCATCATCATTCCCTGAAGATTCTTCGTAGAAAGCTTAGTCATGATGGATAATCCGATAGGAGAGAGGCACAATTCCCCAAGGGTAATGATTAATAATGCCAGTGTGAAGAAATTCAAAGAAGTGATTCCTTGAAGATCTGCAAACAGCCGGGTTGCAAATAAGACATAATACCCTAATCCTAGGAAGATAAATCCTAATCCGAATTTAATAATCGTATTGGGTTCAATTTTTCTCTTGTTTAGCCAGATCCAAAGAAGTCCAATCAATGGAGCAAGGAAAATAATGAAGAAAGCTCCTCCTGAGTTATTCACCCCATTTGGGTCTAATCCTAAGAGATCTTTGTTTAGATTTTTAGCTGCGAAAATACTTAAAGAACCTCCACTTTGTTCATAAATTCCCCAAAATATAATGGAGAATATAATGAAAACTAAAGCTGCCCAAAGCTTTTTACGTTCTGAAGCTGTTACTTTAGACATTTCATAGAATAGATAGATTAAAGTTAATGGCCCGATTGTCCACATAAAATAATCCGTATATTCTGTTTTAGCCACCATAGTCATAATGATCGGTACAAAAATCAATGACAAAACATAGACTCCATATTCTTTCCATTTTGGGATTGGAGCTGTTTTTTCTTCCGCTAAAGGATGTCCTGGCTGTAGCCCAATAGTACCCAAGGTTCTTTGAGTAAATACAAAGTTAATTAAGCTTACTACCATCACTATTGAAGCCAGTCCAAATGCAATGTGCCATCTCATTTCTTCTGCAATTACATTGCTCAGGAATTCTCCTTTACCAATTGCAATACATAAATAACCTCCTAATAATGCCCCAAGATTGATTCCCGCATAGAAGAGTGAGAATCCTGCATCTGCTCTTGAATCATTAGGTTTATAAAGCTGCCCCACCATGGATGAAATATTAGGTTTGAAGAAACCTGTCCCTACTACGGTGAATGCTATTCCTAAGAAAAAGAATTTGTGGGGATCTGTAGCAAGAATCAAGCTTCCTACGATCATCAGGAGACCTCCCCAAAACAGGGATTTTCGGAATCCTAAAATTTTATCCGCAAAAAGGCCTCCTACAAAAGTAAAGGCATATACGAAGGCCTGCGTTGCACCATATTGAAGGTTGGCTTCTTTTTCATGGAAATTAAGCTGGGATATCATAAAGAAAACCAGCATTCCACGCATTCCGTAGAAACAGAAACGTTCCCACATTTCAGAGAAAAACAGGCTCCAGATTTGTCTGGGATATTTTCCTTTGAAACTTTGTATTTCATCTAAAGTTAAGCTCATAATGCTATATGATTAAGTTCTAATAAGGGTTTTTATTTTCCTGATCCAGTTCAAAACGGATTCTGTCCTGATCGATAATTTGTTTTAATTCTTCTTCTTTTGGGAGGTACAGCAGATATTTGCTGGCAAATAAATTGTTTTTATCATTCAAAACGGAATATTTTACGATAGTTTCATCCTTTTCTGAACATAATAAAATTCCGATGGTTGGGTTATCTCCTTCACCACGTTTCAGATCATCATACATTCTTACATACATATCAATTTGTCCAATATCCTGATGAGAAAGTTCTCCTGTTTTCAGGTCGATGATGACAAAGCATTTTAGGATATAATTATAGAAGACAAGATCAATGTAGAAATCTGAGGTATCAGTAGAAATATGTTGTTGTCTGGCTACAAAAGCGAATCCTTTCCCGAATTCAAGCAAAAACTTTTGAATATGGTCAATAATGGCTGTTTCAATTTCTTTTTCAGAGAATTGTTCATCAGCTTTTAAGCCAAGAAATTCAAAAATATAAGGATCTTTTAAAACACTATGAATACTTTCTGTGGAAGATTTTTTATGCTGCAAAACCCTTTCGTAAGCAAGGGAATTGATTTGTCTTTTGAGATCTCTGTAGTTCCAATTATTCTGAACAGATTCATTGATGTAATAATTTATTTTTTCGGCATTGTCAAGCCTAATCAATAGTCTGTAATGAGTCCAGCTCAATTCGTGACGCAATGCGTCACATATTGGAAATGCATGATAAAAAGAACGCATATTTCTTAAGTTACTTTCATCAAAACCTTTTCCAAATTCCAAAGTGAGTTTTTCAGAAAGCTTTTTCAGTGTATACTTTCCATATTCTGCGCGTTCTTTCCCCTGTTGTTCATCTTCAACAATAAGTTTTCCAATCTGCCAGTAAGTAAGCAGTAGTGTAGAATTCGCAATTCGAAAAACTTTTTCGCGCGATTGTCTAATGATTTCCTTTACGGATTGGAATAAAGAATCTTCGGAAATTTCCATCGTACGAAAATAAAAAAACCTCTGACTTGGCAGAGGTTTTATTATATTTTGTTGATACAATTAGTTTACACCGTGCATCATTTTCTTTAAGATAGGCGAAATTAAACCTAAGATTACAGAAGCAATACCACAAAGTACTACGAATACCATGAAGAATTCGAATAGATTGTGAATTTCAAATCCTACAAAAGTAGGGTTGTGTAATGGAAGCTGAGCTTTATCGAAAGCAGCAACCTGATCAGCTGTCAGGGTTACTTTTTTATCCAAAACATCCTGTAAATTAATTCCCATTTCTTCAGCTTTTTTGAATTTATCACCTGTTGCAGGGATAAGAGCTCCTAATGAACCTGCCAATGCATAACCAGCAGCATTAGAAATGAAGAAAACACCATATAGTAATGAAGCAAATCTTTTCGGAGCAAGTTTACCCACTAAAGATAAACCAATTGGAGAAAGACAAAGTTCACCACAAGTCTGGATGAAGTATAGTAACATTAACCATTTGATGGCTAATAATCCTGAGTTTCCAAGATCTTTTACATTGTGTGCAATGATGAAATAAGAAAGGGCAATTAATGCTAACCCCATCGCTTGTTTGAACGGAGATACGGGCTCTTTTCCTTTTGCTCTTAATTTGTCCCAGCATAAACTGAAAGGAACCGCTAAAAGAACTACGAAAATACCGTTGAAGATCTGAACCATTGAAGGAGGCATATTCCATCCGAAAATGTTTCTGTCTGTCTGGTTATCTGCAATAAATGTTAATGAAGATCCCGCCTGCTCAAATGCAGCCCAGAAGAAAATAATAAAGAATGATACAATATAGATTACCCAGATTCTCTGTCTCTCTACCTTATTTTCTGCAGAAGACATAATCAGGAAAGCAAGAGCAATACCAGCTGAATAGATGAATGGATAGATGATACCCTTGATCAGTTGTCCCATTTCTACAGAATTGAATCCAAATTCACCTACAAGAAGGTATCTGAAAACGAAGAATAAAACAACAAATATTCCTCCTGTGATCCCTAACGCCTGGCCCGAGAATTTAGCTGTTTGCGTTTCTCCTTCTTCAAAGTCTGCACTTGTATTATTTTTTGGTAATCCTCCGATAGGTCTTCCTTCAGGAGTTACTACATATTTGTTTTTAAGGATAAAGAATGTGATTGTTCCAATTATCATGGCAATAGAAGCTGCAAGGAATCCCCATTTGAAAGCAAAAATATCTCTTACTCCCGTTGCAGCATCTTTTACGTCTCCTACGTATGGACAGATAAACTGACCTAAGAATGCTCCAATATTGATCCCCATGTAGAAAATAGTAAAAGCAGAATCCAGCTTAGATTTCTCCTGTTTTGGATAAAGGCTTCCTACCATTGAGGAAATATTCGGTTTGAAGAATCCATTACCGAAAATGATAACGAATAATGCCAGCCACATGATCATTTAGCACTTCCAATATCTGCTGAGAATGTAGAGGCACTGATGAATAATAAGAACTGGCCAATAGCCATTAATGATCCACCAATGATGATAGCATATCTGTTTCCGATATATTTATCCGCAATAAATCCTCCCAAAAGAGGAGTTAAATAACATAACGCTAGAAATCCACCATAGATGATTGCTGCATCAGCTTCTTTTATTAATAAGGAATTTACCATGAAGAGCGTCAAAAGAGCTCTCATTCCATAAAAGTTGAAACGCTCCCACATTTCTGTTCCGAAAAGAACCCATAATCCTTTAGGATGCCTGGAATTCTTATTCTCTACAAATTCATCCGGTTTCGGACTCAATGCTTCAATATTATCCATTTCTATTGTTAATTTTTGTTAAGACTGACAAATATAGTTTATTTTGGGTTTTTGGCAAGGTTTTAATTTTATTTTTAAATAAAAAAGCTGCGGAACTATTCCGCAGCTTGCTAATCGTTATAATATCAAGGATTAATGTCCTTTTTCCTTCATGATTTTGTTCAGCCTTTTTAACATAGAAAGACCCAAAAGTGTAGCAAATATTAACAGAGCGAAGTTCACCAGGAAATAATTTGTCTTATTTTCGTAGTTATACCACGTACTTGCAAGGATTCCTGAAAGTTTATTCCCAACAGAGTTAGCCAGGAAAAAACCACCCATCATCAATGCTGTAATTCTTGCAGGAGAAAGTTTAGAGACAAAAGAAAGTCCCATGGGAGACAGACAGAGTTCACCAATGGTAATGACTCCGTAGCTGGCAACCAGCCATAATGGTGAAACTTTTATGGATCCATTATCTCCGGCCATCACAGCTAAAACCATCACAAGGCAGGAAAGTCCGGAAATAAATAATCCCAACACAATTTTCGTAGGCGTTAAAGGTTCTTTTCCTTTTCTTCTCAATAATGCCCAGAATCCTACGATAACAGGAGTAAGAGCAATTACCCAGAACGGATTAATAGACTGGAATAATTCTGTATTATACAGATATACTTTATTTTCAGGGTTTTTCTCAAGGGCAGCACGCTGCTCAGGTGAAATGTTTTTAAAATAAACATCTTTCCCCATTTCTTTCTTCGTTTCCCCGTTACCATCTTTTTGGGAACGGAACTGATTATCATAAACAGGTGTTTCTTTGTCTTCATAGCTCTTTCCGTCTACCATATAAATTCCTTCCAATGGTTTTTCAAGAGAAGCAGGAACACTTCTGTCTGTATAATAATTCGCCCATCTTGTCAAAGCTGTTCCGTTTTGTTTGAAAACAGCCCAGAAGAACATACTGATCAGAAATACAGAAAGTAATGCACCGATAGAAGCTTTTTCATCTGGCTTGGCTTTAAAGTAAAGAGAGGCATAAAAGTAAATTACAGGTACACATGCAAAAATAAAGGCATCTGTACTGTCGCTTCCAAAGATATTGTTAGGGATAAACCAACCTATAGCTCCTGCAACGATAGCCGGAACGAATACTTTCAGCATAATTTCCGACAGCTTTGTATCGCCTTCCTGTACAGGTTTCATCTGTGCAGCATGAATGTAATGTTTTCTTCCGATGGTAAAAATAATCATACCGATCAGCATTCCGACTCCGGCAGTGATGAAAGCTTCACCCCAACCGAATTTATTACGCATGAAAGCGGCAATAATGTTACAGATAAACGCTCCGATATTAATTCCCATATAGAAAATATTATAGCCGGAGTCTTTGTTGGCTTTATAAGGTTCTTCAGAATAAAGATTTCCTAATAATGTTGAAATAGTAGGTTTAAAGAAACCGTTTCCGATGATAATTAATGCCAGAGAGGTATAAAATAAAGGTAGATCCTTAAAAACACCCATTCCTATATATCCTGCAGCCATTAAAAAGCCACCTAGATAAATAGATTTAATGTACCCTAAAACTCTGTCTGCCAGGAATCCTCCAATGAATGGGGTCAGATAAGTTAAGGCAATGTAAGTTCCGAAAATATCATCAGCAGTTTTGTCTGGCAGTCCAAGCCCTCCTTTCATTCCGGTAGGCTCAATAACATACAGTACAAAGATTCCAAGAATCAGGTAATACCCGAAACGCTCCCACATTTCCGTAAAAAAGAGAAAGGGCAGCCCTTTAGGATGTTTAGTCTTCATATAATCAATTTTCAAATTTCCCAAAAATAGCTTTTTAATTTCAATTGATAAAATAAATAATACTTACCTAAATGATTAATGAAATAAATAAGAACTATGAATGTGCATAAGGGTTTTCTTTATTTAAAAACTTGTACATATTTCACAAATTAAAACACAATGAATAAACATAAAATATACATATGTATTTCCTTTCTGAGTGATATTTGTTTTCTATTTTCGCCCATGTCAATAGTGACATATAATATAAAAACATTTATTATGAAAAAATTAAAAAAGATTTCGAGAGAAAAGTTAAAAAGTGTCCAAGGTGGCAGGAAAGATTTCTGTCAGCCAGGGGTTGGTGATGTATGTGCGCAATATGGACTTGAATGTGGTTTTTGGTATACTGTGCAAAATGGTCAAGTGATAGAGTCACATAATGCTTGTATGTAATAATATTGACTTCAGTTAAGGGTTTAAGGAGGCTGTTTCAAAAGGTAAATTAACACTCTGAGGATCTCCTAAATGACAAAAGTTGTCATAAAGGAGTCCGAGAGAGGGGGTGCTTTTGATACAGCCTCTTTTTTAATAGGGAGATTTTCATGAAAAATTACTTTTTATCTTATTGCTGGTATCGAATATTTTGGCTGCACAGAATATTACTTTTATATATGGACTTACTTTTAGGGCTGATAATAAAGATGTAAGACAAGAATACTATTATTTGGATGTTCTGGGTAAGCAATCCGTTTTCAGGTCAGTAGAAATACGGGAGGCAGATTCGTTAATGCAAAAAAATGGTTATTGGAACAGCCGTAAACCTATTTTTGAAGACATATATTCTTTCAAAAACTTAATCAATAATAAAGTTTACAAAAGTGTTACACATCCTGCTATGTATGATTTATATTACATCAATATTAATGATAAACTAAACTGGAAAATTCAATCTGATACAATGAAAGTTAATGATGTGCTATGTCAGAAAGCTACAACAGAATATGGTGGTCGTAATTGGATTGCCTGGTTTGATCCTACAAATCCGATACAAGAGGGGCCCTATATATTTTATGGGCTTCCGGGATTCATTATTAAACTTTCAGATGAACAAGAGAGTTTTGATTTTAACCTTATTAAAATTAGAAAGTCTACTAAAAATAATATGTTCTATTTACGAAAGGGAAGAGAAATAACTTGGGATGTTTATAAGAAATTACAGATTGATTATTATAATGATCCATTTGCTGAAATAAAAATCAAAAATATTAAAACAAAAATTGGAGATGCCAATGGAAATCCTGTTAATATAAGTTTTAAAGAAATCACAGAAAGTATTCGGAGACAGATGAAAGAAGGTAACTACCCTATAGAACTGGATAAAGCGGTAAAATATCCTTGATGATATATAAAAAAACCTTTCAGAACTTCTGAAAGGTTTTTATTATTCATAAATAATATTATATAATACTCTATGGATTAAAATCCATTTTGAGATTTTAGTACTTGATTTTCTTCATTTAGCTCACAAATTTTTTGTTTTAGAAAACCAATATAGTCCTGTAAATTTTCAATTATTGAACAATTGAGATTTTGGGTGTACTGATATTGGGATGTGTCTTTGAATGTAGAATTATTAGTACTGGTTACCCATTCTTCCTCTTCCTTAATATCAGAAATAGGAACACTGAGCGATTCAGCTATTTTCTTCCATTCTTCTTCATGTATCCTTACCTCACCCCGTTCTTTCCGGGAGTAATTGGAAGGATCAGTAAATAAAATTTTGGCCATCTTCTCTTGAGAGATGCCTTTGAGTTTCCGTAGGTTTTTTAGTTTTTCTTGCTTCATTATTTCTTAATGTCTATTACAAATATGCGAAACATGTACAACTTTTGCAAGAAAAATGCCGGAAAAATGCCTGATATATTTATTTTATTGGATGATTTAATTTATAGTTTTGAGAAGTCAATAATGACACAGAATATTTAATTAAAACATTATGAAAAGCAATTCTTTAAAAATTAAGAAAGCAAGTTTATCTAGAAATGAGTTAAGATCTCTTAAAGGAGGAAAAATTGGAAACGGAGGAGGAACTTCTATCGGAATCGGTGGAGGTGGAGATGTAGAGTGCGGTTGTGTACAAGCTGGTTGTGCTGGAGACGGAAGTGCAAGATGTGGAGGAGGATGTTGTAACTAAAATTAAAATCTTAATCAGCAATGAAATTTCATTGCTGATTATTTTTAAGTATTTATGAAGAAAAATATTAATATACTAACAAGCTATTTAAATCTTATTGATATTCATGTTGATAAGAATGAGTTTGAATATCAATTAAATGGTCATCCGGAATTCCCTAATATTCTGTCTTTTTCCGATACGCTTCATTTTTTTAATATTGATTGTTCTGTGTTTGAAATAGATGAAGAAGATGTTGAGTTATTACCTGAAAATTTTATATCCATCAATGATGAAGGCTTTAAATTGGAAGACAAAAAGAATTATAATCTCTCAGCGTCCAATGTTGTCTTATTAGTAGATAAATCAGAAAGCTTTTACAACGAAAACAAAAAAAATAATCTATTCTTATGGAGCTCTATTTTATTGGGCGCTCTCATGTTATCTGTTTTGTTATTGGATTTTTCTTTCTTTTATACAGGTGCCGCATTTGTGTCACTTTCATTTTTAGGGATTTTCCTTTCCTATGAAGCTTATAAAAAAACTCACGGTAAAGGAACCATCATTCCTTTAGGGGTATGCCAGAATAAAATGTTGAAAACAGATTGTGATTATGTATTTAATTATAAAAAATGGAAGTTTTTTGATATATCTGAGATCTCTTTATTATTCTTTTTCTCTCAAATTATCAGTTTTATAGTTTTAGCAATCTATAAAGATCTGAGTTTTTACTATTTTATATACAAGTATATATTCTATCTCTTTATACCTGTCTCGTTTGTTTCATTGTATTACCAAATCATTGTTATTAAAAAGTTATGTCCGGTTTGTATTGGTATTATAGTTTGTGTTTATACTCAGCTGGCTCTTTTGTACTTTTTGCCTAACGCATTGATAAAGATTAATCCATTTTCTATTGTTTTATATGGATTATTTGTTTTAGCTTCTGCTTTATTTCTGCTTTATCTAAAGGAGAAAATTAACTGGAATAATAAACTGAAAGAAGAAATTGTAAAAAGTTCGAGGTTTAAAAGAAACTATACTTTCTTCAGAAATAACCTTGCAATTCAAAAGAAAACCCTTAATGATGATTTTTTGAGTTCGTTTAATTTTGGAACTTCCGATGCTAACTTAACGCTGACTTTGGTAACCAATCCTTCATGTAAATACTGTAAGGAATTCTATCCAACATTTATGAGAATAATACATAATTATAGTAATAAAATTAATATTCGTCTTGTGCTGGATGCAGATTTGGATAATTTTTCAGAAGAATTAGCTTCTACCTATATACATATGGCCTGCATTTATGAAAATTCGGAAGATAAGACAACTTTTTTTGTAGCTTTGGAAGAGTGGTATACGATAAGAACAGATAAAAATGGTATCAGCAAATGGAATAATAAATACTCTCATTTGTTTACAAATCAAGATCATGTTATTTCTATTTTAAACAACCAGAAAAAATGGAGAAATATTAATGATATTAATTTTACACCGGATATCTTTATCAATGGATATCAATACCCTATAGAATATGACAGAGCAGATTTGGAATATTTCATATCTGAGATGATGGGATAAATATTAAACTATGAAAAAGCTATTGTTTTTATTATTGGGAACATTTATTTGTTTTTCACAAAGTAACAGATTTGTATATGAAGTAACTTCTAAAAAAGATTCTACTTCTCAGAATCTGATAAAAGAAAATTTTAATCTTGATACTACACCTAATGATATAGCCTATTACAATAGACTTTATTATGTAAATGATTCAATATTTTTAACTAAAAATGAGTACGGGTACAAAGGTTATAAGCTGACTTCATTTCTGATTAAAAAAAATAATAGCAATGAATATCAGAATTATGAATATATAGGAGATGTAAATTTCTATAAGATTAATGAAAAGGCAGAGCAGCGTTGGAAAATTTCAGATAGTACCAAAACATTTGGAGGTTATCCCGTTCAAAAAGCTGTAACAGAGTTTGGAGGAAGAAGCTGGGTGGCATGGTTCACAAAAGATATCCCAATCCCTTACGGGCCCTATAAATTTAACGGCTTGCCTGGGCTGATCATGGAGCTTTATGATGCTAAAAAAGAATATTATTTTAAAGTCATCAAAAGCGAGAAAATTCCTGAAGATTATAAACGGGTTTCGTTAGAGAATTCTATTTCCAGGGCCATTCCTGTAGATTATGCTAAATTGAATAAATTAAGATTAGAATTGTATGATAACCCTTTCAAATATATAATGAACGGAAGGTTAACTCTTCCTGAAGGAAAAAAATTACAGCTTGATGACGGAACAATTCTTACAAAAGAGGAACTGAAACCTGCGGAAGCCAAAGAAAGAAAAAAATTAAAAGCCTTTAATAATCCTATAGAACTGGATAAAGCGGTAAAATATCCTTGATGATATATAAAAAAACCTTTCAGAACTTCTGAAAGTTTTTATTATTTAGATTTTTTCGGAGCCATTGGCGGTGGAGGTGCCACTTTGATTTCTACAACATCTGTTCCTCTCTTTTCTGCTTTTACAATACCATTAACAAAATTTTCCATTTCATTTTTATTAGCATCAAACTGATTGGCATAGGTATGGGTAGATACACTACAATAGCCTCCACTGGTAAGGTAAAGGTTTGCCATATATTCAAAATCCAGTCCTTTAACATTGGCGCTGTATTCCACATGAAGTACTTTAATCCCATTAACAGTTCTATATTCGGATTTTTTTAATTTAAAATAATCTGAATTTCTTTGGATAATGGGAATCAGACTTTTAAATTTTTTAAAGTCTGAACCGGCATAATTTCGCTTCCGAATAATGCATACACTGTAGAATTTGAAATGTTATTAAACGCATATTCTACAAAAGTTGCACTCTCCGGAGCTTTTACTATTTTCCATTTTTTAGGATTATAATAAAATCCTCCATCTACATTTTTACTTTTTACAAGGAACGTAGATTCTTTTGTTTTTTCAAATGGCTCTTCATTCGTTACAATTGTTTCGAGAGTTTTTTCGTCACTTTCGTTTACAAATTTCCATGTTTTATTGTCTAAAAGAACAACTTCTTTCCCATCTTCTGTTAATGCTTTTACCTGAGACTGAACAGAAAGTGACAACAAAATACATGCAGATAAAATAATCTTTCTCATTGTGAATATTATAGATTATTCAGAATGAAGTCCGTCATTTTCTGATACAGTTGAGGTCTTGTCTGCCCACCATAAATTCCGTGGTTTTTATCCGGATAAGCCATGAAATCAAACTGTTTTTTGTTTTGAATCAAAGCTTCTGAGAATTCCATAGAGTTCTGGAAGTGAACGTTATCGTCAGCCGTTCCGTGGATTAATAAGAATTTTCCTTTCAACAGATTGGCATATTCTGTAGGTGAATTTTTATCATATCCGTCCGGATTTTCCTGAGGTGTTCTCATGAATCTTTCCGTGTACACAGAATCGTAATATCTCCAGTTGGTAACAGGTGCTACGGCAATTCCCACTTTGAAAACATCAGCCCCTTTAGTCATTGCCAAGCTGGTCATATAACCCCCGAAGCTCCATCCGAACATTCCGATTCTGCTCTTATCAACATAAGACTGGTTTCCGAACCACTTTGCTGCCGTGATCTGATCTTCAATCTCATATTTTCCTAAGTTCATATAGGTTACTTTCTTATATTTTGCTCCTTTGTAGCCCGTTCCACGTCCGTCTACACACGCCACAATATATCCTTTTTGTACAAGGTGGTTGAACCACATGGCGTTTCCGTTATCCCATGAGTTAGCAACCTGCTGAGAACCAGGGCCTGAATATTGGAACATAAACAGAGGATATTTTTTATTCGGATCAAAGTTTTTAGGCTTCATGATCCATGCATTCATCTGATCACCTACAGCATTTGGAATGGTAATGAATTCTTTTTCAACAAAATTATCGGTTTTTAATTTTTGCAACTGATCATTGTTATTCTGAAGCTCTTTCACTGCTTTTCCGTTTCCGTCTTTCAAAACATAAGTGTATGGTCTTGCAGCGGTAGAAGAAGTTTCAATGAAATAATTATAGTTTTTGCTGAAGTTGGCAGAATTGTTTCCTTCTGCATTAGAGATCAGCTGAGATTTTCCATTGTCAATATTTACTTTAGAAACAACTTTATTGATGCTTCCTTTTTCAGTAGTCTGAACATAAATTTCTTTAGATTTTTGGTTAAAACCATAATAATCCGTTACCTCCCAGTTTCCTTTTGTGATCTGCTTTTTAAGCTTGCCATCTTTGTCATACCAGTAAAGGTGGCGGTTTCCGTCTCTTTCAGAAGCCCAAAGGAAAGAATCATCCTCAAGGAATTCTAAAGTAGGACTGTCGGTATCAATCCATTTATCATCCGTTTCTGTGAATAATTTCTGAACAGCTCCTGTTTTGGTATTTACTTTTAAAATATCTGAAGCATTCTGAATTCTTTCAGAAGTAATTAAAACAATTTCGTCCGGTTTTGCAGTCTGGAATACATTCTGGATGTAGTAGTTTTTGAAAGAACCTAAGTTCAGCTGCATTGTTTTCCCGTTATCAAGACGGTATAGCTGTGCTGAAACTACAGAATTTTTCTCCCCTGCTTTTGGATACTTATAACGCATTTCAGCCGGGTAAAGACTTTTTCCATAGATCGGAATATAAATTTCCGGAACCTGGCTTTCATCAGATTTTACAAATACGATAGCATCAGAATTCTTTGTCCATTCATACTGTCTTGCATGCCCGAATTCTTCTTCATAAACCCAGTCTGCTAATCCATTCAGGATAGCATTCTTTTTACCATCTGTAGTAATCTGTATAATTTTTCCTGAGGTAAGATCCTGATAGAACAAATTGTTGTCAGAAATGAACGCTACTTTCGTAGCGTCAGGTGAAAATGTTGGCTCCTGAACTGTTTTCCCTTCATTCAGACTGATTACTTTTCCGGATTTTAAATCTTTTACATCAAATTTCCCTAAGAAAGAATGTCTGTAAATAGGCTGGCTTCCTGTCTGTAAAAGGATTTTAGATTCATCATCAGAAAAAATATAGCTTTCAAATTTTCCGTCCACAAGATTTCCTTCCTTCTGAGAAGTTTTGTAAGAATATTTTGCAATTCCTGAAGGTTCAATCACAAGATAATTTTCTCCGTTTTTCATTGAAGTAATCCCTGCTATTCCTTTTCCACGGTAATATCCAGAATATATTTTATCTAAAGTAATTTCCTGTGCTGACACATTTTGAAATACCGCAGCCACAGTAAGAGTTAAAAGGAGTTTTTTCATTTTCAATTTTAATGATTCCAAATTTAATAATTCTTGCTTACATAACCATATAAAATAAAAATCAGAGTCAGATGTCATTTTTCTTCATCTTTCTGGGGAAATGTTTTTTAGTTTCGGATCTTATATAATTGAAAATATTCATTAACGAAATTTCTTAGAAAAGGCAATTTGGCAAAAAAATTGAATATATAATAAGTATAAATCAAATCAAATGATAATTATGGAAACGAATGCATATAACCAGAAACTGAACCGTTATGTATTAAATGATCAGATTGTTTATACAGGTTTTTCCAGTTTTAATGACGCAGAAGAATGCGCTCAGAAAAAAGGAGGAACATTGGTAGAAGTGGTGTTTAGAGACGGAAATGATAACCCCGAAATTACTGATGAAGAAGGTTTGATAGAGAAAAAGCTTCATTACCATGTGGAGGCAGGCAATGAGTACAAGTTTATCCATTCCTCAGATCCTGGATTCCGAAAATATGCGGATGAGCTGCAGAAAATAAAGGCCAGCAATGATAAAACAAGTCCGGATGAGCGGTATTTTGCCAATTTTGAAATAGAAAATATAGAAGACCCGATTATTGTGCTTAAAAATGATCACTTTGAATCGGTAACATCGAGAGAGCGTTCAAAGTATTTGAAACATGCCTGCGTTTATGAATTAGGGGTTTCCCTGCCAAAATCTTAAAAAAATTACATCATGAGCAAAACGAAATATTCAGACAAAGCTCAGGACAAAGTAGGAAAAGTAATGCACGAATTTAAGGAAGGAAAACTAAAATCTTCTTCCGGACAGAAAGTGACCAGCAGAAAGCAAGCCATTGCTATCGGTATTTCTGAAGCAAGAGAAGAAGGTTTGAAAGTTCCTCCAAAGAAAAAAAGCAAATAAACTTTAATATAAAATGCCCGGAAAAAATTTCCGGGCATTTTTATTGAAAAACGAAAAGCAAATTAATTATTTCGCTTCGTTATAAAGCAGTCTGTAATATTCATCAGCCATCCTGTCGCTGTTGAAATGATCTTTTACATCATTCATTGCGTTGTGCTGGATTTTTCGCCACTGGTCAGGACGGTCATAATAGGTTGGAAGAATTTCGTTTTCCAGGATTTCATATAATTTGTTTAAATCATAATTATCCTGCTCATAGATGCTCATGTTATGATAATCTGCCTTAGGAACTACGAAAGAGTTTTCTCCATGTTTGGCAAATTCAGGAATCCAGCCGTCATCTGTGGATAAATTTACGGAACCATTCATAGCAGCCGTCATACCTGATGTTCCCGAAGCTTCTCTTGGAACTCTTGGATTATTAAGCCATACATCAGAACCTTGTTTTAAAGATTTACTTAAAGAAAGTTCATATCCCGTAAGAACCGCAATATTTTTATGATATTTACTTTCTTCCACCAAAGTATTGAATGTAGAAATAGCCGAGTAGTCCATTGGATAAGGTTTTCCAGCCCAAATAATCTGTACCGGATATTTCGGATTGTTCAGAAGTCTGTAGAATCTCTCTTTGTCATGTAAAAGGAGATCTGCTCTTTTATAGCCCGCAAATCTTCTCGCCCAGACAATGGTGAAGACGTTAGGATCAAATAAATTCCCTGTCTGATCTGCAACGATGCTGAAAAGTTGTTTCTTTAAATGCTTTTTACGGATGTCAAAAACAGCTGCCTCATTCTCATCTTTTGCATTGTATAAAGGTTTATCTGCCCAATATTTAAACTCCTGAGCATTGGTGATTGATGTAATTTCGCAAATGCCGGGATATTTACTCCACATCGCTCTGGAAACTACCCCATGAAGCTGGGAAACTCCATTCGCAATTCTTGCCATTCTTAATGCACAAAGAGAGTGATTGAAACGGTCGTCATTGGAACCTTCAATCTTTTTTACCTCTTCCATGCTGTAACCAGAGAAATAAGACATGTCATAACACAGTTTGAAATTATGTTTTTCATTTCCTGCTTCTTCCGGAGTATGCGTGGTGAAAACTAGTTTTTCTCTGACTTTATTAAGATCGCCGTTGTATTTTCTTAAAAGATGAAACGCTGCCGGAAGTCCGTGAGCTTCATTAAGATGATACACATCTCTTTCTGTATTCAGCTCATCCAGTAATTGTGCGCCTCCTTTTCCTAATAAAATATATTGTGCAAGCTTAGTAGATTCATTGGCATCATACAGCTTGTGGCAGATTGTTTTGGAAACATGATCATTTTCCGGAACATCTGTAGAAAGGAAAAACATAGGAGCCGTATTGAAAATTTCGGGATCAAGATACCATACTTTTACCCAAACCGGAGCACTGTGGATTTCGATTTGAAATTTTATTCCGGTATCTTCAAGAAAGCTGTACATCTTTTTTGTCCATACTGGCTGTAGCGTCTGATCATGATTTCTTGCCTGGTCATAATAACCAAATTTCCATAGAATGCCAATTCCGATAAGGTCCTGCTTAAGATTGTAAGCGCTTCTCATATGAGATCCTGCCAGGAATCCAAGTCCTCCTGAATATATTTTAAGTACTTGCTCAATGGCAAATTCCATTGAAAAATAGGCGGTTCTTGTGGAATATTGGGGGTTGATATTGTAAGGTATTCTGAAATTCTTAAAATCCATAAATAGGTATTTGTGTTTAAAAAAGGCAAAGGTATTAATTATGAAAATAAACTTTACATTAATTAATAGATAAATTAATCGTAAAACTAAGTATTGAATAGTTTTTTTACTTACCTTTAAGTGTGTAAATTTTTGATTATCAAAAACTTTTAACGATGAAAGCCCATGGCTGCATGTGTTCTTTAATTAAATAAAAAATCACACATGAAAAAGACGTTTTCTGAGGAAGATCTGATAAAGAATCTGAGTTTATATTACCTGAATCGGCATTTGAAAAAAAAGCCCATAGAGAAGTATCACCGTACCATAGACGAATCTCCGCTTCATGACCGTGAAAAATACAGAAAGAAATCCGAGATTCTTCTTCTCAACTCTTTTATGCATCACTTCCCCGATGTGAAATTTGAAAACCTTACCTGCGAGAGTCCGGACTTTATCGCAAAACTGAACGATAAAAAAATCGGAATAGAATTGACCGAAGTAATCAACCATCTGGAAATGAAGAAAGTGGAAAGTACTTTGAACAAGATGTTCCGTCAGGCAGAAATATTATTAGAACAGGAAGACACTACGAAATATCGTGGTGTTTATTTTTTAGAATTCCACTCAGAAACAAAATTCGATAATCTGGAAGTGCAGCAGGAAAATATTATTAGTATTTATAAAAGCATCAAAAAAAATAAAGCGGTAGGCTGTGTAAAAAGTATCAGAAAATCCTTCCATCGGAGAAATGTGTTCATCACTCATGAATACAGCATGAGCCTTTTTGATGAACTCTGTTCAGAAAAAATTCTGGAACTCATCGAAAAGAAAAATGAAAAATTTCCTTACTATGATACCTCAGTAGATGAATGCTGGCTGGTAATTGTTTCGGATATGAATTCTATTGCTTCAAGATATACGTTTATTCAGGATAAAGAGCATTTAAAAGAAGTAAAAAGTCCTTTCCATAAAATATTTCATCTTGAAAATCTTTGTGGAAATATTACAAGTATTAAATAAAGTTGTGAGTTTGGTTATTCTTTGGTTTAATTTGGATTAAGATGAATAATTTTAAATTATTTGGTGTTTTAATTTAAAATAGTTTAAAATTATATAGATTTTATTGTTTGTAATTAAAATATGGGTATATTTGATGTACGTTGAATATCAATATGATGTATAACTAATAAACCACAAAAACATATAATCTATGA
Source organism: Chryseobacterium sp. CH21 (assembly GCF_004119445.1). Lineage (GTDB taxonomy): Bacteria > Bacteroidota > Bacteroidia > Flavobacteriales > Weeksellaceae > Chryseobacterium. The sequence continues at coordinate 51,430 of NZ_QICI01000105.1, forward strand.
GAAAACTTTTACTCTTCATACTTCTGTGTATCTCTCATGTTTATTATTCTCAGGCAGATTGTGCTACGGCGCTTTCAGTTTGCGGAAACTCAAATATCACTTATAGCCCTACAGGATACGGTAACATAAAAGAATTGGTGAATTCCGGAAGCTGTATAGATTTTACCGGTGAGCATAACTCTATCTGGTATAAAATTACGATTGCTACAGGAGGAACGCTTACTTTTGATCTGGTTCCGAATAATCCGGATGCCGATTATGACTGGGCCATTTTTGGTCCAAATGTAACCTGTGGAAGCTTGGGATCACCCATACGCTGTAACGCTGCAACGGTTATCGGGCCTGGTCCTGCAACAGGATTAAATATGACAAGCACTCTTTTAAGTGCTGCCGGAGGTTCGCAGACTCCTTATTGCAGATATCTGGATGTTTTACCTGGGCAAACTTATTATTTGTTTATCGATAACTGGGTAAGCAGTACAAGTTCTACAACAGCTCCATTTTCTTTAACCTGGGGCGGAACTGCCACACTTGCTTCTCCATTTACAGATCCGAGTATTCAGACACAGCCATTTATTCCCCCTGGAATTCCGGCTGCAAATCCTGCAGACCCAAGAGAAGTGGTAATATGTTCACCTACCGCTTCATTTGATTTTTCTACATTATCTACTGGGATTCTTAACGGAAATCAAAACTTTGGCGTAAGCTATCACCTGACTCAGAATGATGCTTTAACAGGGAATAATCCAATTACAACTCCTATAACAGTCAATACAACTACAGTTTACTATTACAGTATTAATTATACCGATCCCACGAATGCAACCAATCCGCTTAATAAATGTAAACAGGTTGGAACATTTAAATTTAAAAACGGAGCCATAACAGTTAAAAATGTAACATTAACTGCCTGTAACAATAATAATGCAGGAACTGCCTTGTTTGATTTAACAACTGCAGACATTATTGCCAACCCAAATGTTACGAAGAAATACTATCACACGATGGCGGATCTCAATGCCGGTATCAATGAAATTACAACTCCTATGGCTTTTGTATCTGCGGAGGGGGTTATTTATGTAAAGGTGATATCTGAGTTTGGCTGTATTGCCATCGCACAGATTACCCTGAAGTTTAATCCGGTAGTGGTAGTGAATGAGGTCACCTTGAGATCATGTTTTATCGAAGCCAATCCATCCACAGCCTCTTTCAATCTTGTCAATGCTTCAGTAACAGGTCAAACGAATCCTACCAAAAAATATTATCCCTCATTGTCAGACGCTGTCAATCAGACCAATGAAATTCTGAATGCCAATAATTATATTGCCCCTAATGGATTTGTGTATGTAAGAGTTTCCAATGCACAGGGATGTTATGCCGTAGCCCGTATTACTTTGGTAGTAATTGCGCCTGTATATTCTGATACGCTTAAAGATGTAACCATTTGCGCGGAAGATCAGACAACGTTGGATGCAGGAGCAGGATTTAAAAGTTACGAATGGAGTACAGGAGCTACTACAAGAACCATCAAAGTGGGAATCGGAGTATATTGGGTGAAACTGAAAACCGGAGAATGCATTACGACACAAACGGTGAAAGTGCTTCCTTCCGATCAGCCAGTTGTTTCTGGAATTGATATTTCAAATAATACCATCACCATATCCGTAATAGGAGGAAATCCGGCTTATAAATATTCCATTGATAATATTATCTGGCAGGATTCCAATGTCTTCAATAATCTTTCGAGAGGAGACCACAAAGTATATGTAAAAGATGCTTACGACTGTGATCCGATAGAAATAGGAATTGTAGTACCTAATCTGGTTAATGTGATTACCCCTAATGCTGATGGAATAAATGATGTGATTGATTATTCAGCATTAGCCAGCAAACAGAACCTGATCATGAATGTTTTTGACCGATATGGCAACAAAATCTTCCAGGCAGACCGATCAAACGGTTATAAATGGGATGGTATCCAGGGCGGAAGAAGAGTGCCTACCGGAACATACTGGTACTCTATCACATGGAATGAAAATGACAAAAAGAATACTCCAATCAAATTTAGCGGTTGGGTATTGGTAAAAAACAGAGAATAACAATCAATAAAATACATAGATAAAACCACTTCATCTGAGGTGGTTTTATGTTTCTAAAGGTGTTACATTAGATAGCAAAATAGAAAGCATGAAAGACCTGTTTGTAAAACGCTTTGAATACTATAAATCTCTTGGTGATAAAACATTCGGCCAATTGACTGATGATCAGATGTTCTGGCAGTACAATGAAGAAAGTAATTCTATTGCCATAATAGTGAAACATATCGCAGGAAATATGCTGTCGAGATGGACCAATTTCCTCACAGAAGACGGAGAGAAACCCTGGCGCAACCGTGACGGAGAATTTGTCAATACCTTTACAACGAAAGATCAGGTTCTTGATTTTTGGGAGCAGGGCTGGAAATGTCTTTTTGAAGCTCTGGAAAAAATAAATGATGAAAACCTCTACTCGGTAATCTATATTAGGGGAGAAGCACATCCGGTAATTGATGCTGTCCTTCGTCAATTGGCTCATTATCCTTATCATATTGGTCAGATTGTTTACATCGCAAAAATGATTAAGAATGAAAACTGGAATACGTTATCTATTGCCAGAAACCGTTCTCAAGAGTTTAATACTGAAATGAAAACAAAATTTTCAAGCCATGAACCGGAAGCCCATTCATCACCCGTCTGCTTTCAAAACAGTCCTGAAGTAAGGGATGAATATAAACAATAGATTTAATCAATCTTGGATTCTTATTAAAATTACTATCTTTGCACCCATAAAATTCAGGAGTAACAAATGTCTACTTTTCACAGAACTGCCGCGTTTCATACACTTGGCTGCAAACTCAACTTTGCAGAAACATCTACTATTGCCCGTCAATTAACAGATGCAGGTTATGATAAGGTAGGTTTTGATGATAAAGCGAATGTGTATGTTATCAATACCTGTTCTGTGACAGAAAATGCTGACCGTGAATGTAAACTTCACGTAAAAAGAGCAATGAAAGCCAATCCGGAAGGACTGGTCGTTATTGTAGGATGCTACGCACAGCTAAAGCCTGAAGAAATTTCACAGATTGAAGGCGTTGACCTTGTTTTAGGAGCAAAAGAAAAATTCAATATTCTAAGCTATCTTGATGATTTGGAAAAATCTGAAAGCGAGGGGGTAGTCCATTCATGTGAAATTGAAGAAACCGATTTCTTTATCGGAAGTTATTCTATCGGAGACAGAACCAGAGCTTTCCTGAAAGTACAGGATGGATGTGATTATAAATGTACTTATTGCACCATTCCGTTAGCCAGAGGAATTTCACGTTCTGATACTATTGAAAATGTTCTACGAAATGCCACAGAAATTGCTGCAAAAGACATCAAAGAAATTGTTCTTACGGGTGTGAATATCGGTGATTATGGTAAAGGAGAATTTGGAAATAAAAGACATGAGCATACGTTCCTTGATCTTATTTCAGAATTGGATAAAGTTGAAGGGATCGAAAGAATCCGTATATCTTCTATTGAACCCAATCTTTTAAAAGATGAAAGTATAGAGCTGGTTTCTAAAAGTAAAAGCTTTGTTCCGCATTTTCATATCCCGTTACAGTCCGGAAGCGATGATCTTTTGAAAAAGATGAAACGCCGTTACCTGACTAAACTGTACAATGACAGAGTTAACAAGATCCGCGAGGTTATGCCTGATGCGGCTATCGGTGTAGACGTTATTGTAGGATTCCCGGGAGAAACAGAGGAATTATTTATGGATACTTATAATTTCCTTAATGAACTTCCTATTACTTACCTTCACGTATTTACCTATTCTGAAAGAGAAAATACGGAAGCTGCTGCAATGGAGGGTATTGTTCCGATACCTGAAAGAAAAAAACGTAATAAAATGCTTAGAATTCTTTCTGAAAAGAAGAAAATGGCATTCTATCAGACGCAACTTGGAAAAACGCTTCCTGTTCTTTGGGAGCACGAAAATAAAGACGGGAAAATGTTTGGCTTCACAGAAAACTATGTGAGAGTCCAGAAAGATTTTGATCCTGCATCCATCAATCAAATTGAATTTCTAAATTTAGAAAAATCCTGTCAGATGGCACGGTTTCTGTGCAATCTTCTTACCAAAGTTTTTTAGCAAAAGCATAGGCTCTTTGTAAAAATTCTACTAAATTTATTTTTAAACTTTTAAATACTACATTCATGAGAGATAAGTTTTTATCTTGGGGAATTGTATTAGTAGCTGCTACATGGATTATAGCACTGCTGATCAGAGCGCATTATTGGATACCAACGCTGTTATCCGTCATCTATGCATTGGGTGTTTACAATGCTTACCAATCGAAACATGCTATTTTGAGGAACTTCCCGGTATTGGGATACTTCAGGTATTTTTCGAAAGTATTTCACCCGAAATGCAGCAATACTTTATTGAGAGGGAGACAGACGGGAAGCCGTTTCCAAGAAATCAGCGTTCTGCAGTATACAGACGTGCAAAAAATCTAAGTGATACCGTAGCTTTTGGTACACAGCTGGAAGTGAATCACAGAAAATATGAAGGAATAAAGCACTCTATTTATGCCAAATCACCTTCAGAAGAGCTTCCGAGAGTTTGGGTAGGCGGAGAGCAGTGTACACAGCCTTACCATGCGTCATTATTCAATATTTCAGCAATGAGTTTCGGGGCATTGAGTGACAGAGCACAAATTTCATTAAACAGAGGAGCTAAAAAAGGAAACTTTTACCATAACACAGGAGAAGGAGGAATTTCACCTCACCATCTGGAAGGAGGTGACCTTTGCTGGCAAATCGGAACAGGATACTTTGGATGTCGTGACGAAGAAGGAAAATTTAATCCAGAACTATTCACTAAATATTCAAACCTTCCTAATGTGAAAATGATTGAAATCAAATTATCACAGGGAGCAAAACCAGGTCACGGAGGTGTACTTCCAGGCGTAAAAAATACACCGGAAATTGCAGCCATCCGTCACGTAACACCGGGTATGACTGTTATTTCACCACCATCACACACTTCATTCTCAGACGCAGCAGGACTGTTGAGGTTTGTACAGCAGCTGAGAGAACTTTCAGGAGGAAAGCCAGTTGGATTTAAGCTGTGTATCGGGGATACCAAAGAATTTGAAGATATCTGCGTTCAGATGAATGTACTGAAAATTTACCCAGACTTTATTACCATAGATGGTGCAGAAGGAGGAACAGGAGCAGCTCCGCCAGAGTTTTCAGATGGAGTAGGGATGCCATTGGAACCTGCTTTGATATTTGTGAACAGAACACTTAACAATTACAATGTAAGAGATAAATTAAGAGTGATTGCCAGCGGAAAGGTTCTTACCAGTCTGGACATTCTGAGAGCCATTTCAATGGGTGCAGATATGTGTAACAATGCCAGAGGATTTATGTTCTCTTTAGGATGTATTCAGGCGTTGAGATGTAATACAAACAACTGTCCTACAGGAGTTGCAACACAGGATAAAATGCTTATCAAAGGACTGGATGTGACTGATAAAGCAGAAAGAGTATATCACTTCCATAAAAACACTCTTCATACCTGCAATGAACTGATTGCTGCTGCCGGAAGAAGTTCTTACGAAGAAGTAGATGCTACCATGTTTATGAGAGGAGATGAATTCGACCACCTTGCAGACCTTTATTTCCCGGATATCTTAGGAAATGTAAAACAGAAAGCAAGATCGTAATTGTCATTTTACATAAAAAACACCGTCTCAGTGACGGTGTTTTTTATTATATAATTATCTTTTATTATTGTTGTTCCTGTGTTTGCTTCTCACCACTTGGCCTGTCAGATCTTCCATAAATCTGAAAGTTGAATATAAAAGATTTGTTTCTGTAAGAAGTATTCAAATAAGGATAATGAGGATTTCTTGCAAAAGCAGCTCTTGAAGGAACGATGATTACTCCCTGTAAGTTATAAGGTGTTTCACTTGAAAGATTCTTGAAAGATTTAAATTTCTGTAAAGCTTCTCTGAAACCTGAAATTTGATAATAACTAGCTTTTTTAGCTGCATCAGTTGTACCAGCATCTAAAATTGACTTCTTTACATAATAATACATAGGATCAATAGCAGGAATACCACTTCCGTCAATTGTATTTAAAAAAGTAGCTTTTGATTGAAATGAAGTATTTCCATCAGAATTAACTGCCAGATAAGAGTAAACTCTTCCCATAAATTTAATAACATCATCAGTTTTGATGGTAGGATCATAATTAGGATCAGGATCAGCAGGAGGCTGAGCACCGGTTCTGATGATATAGATCGTTCCTGAAGGAAGTGTTATAGGTGACAACTCAGATAATTTCTTCTCATTATCATCCGCAGTATCAGTAGAGCTGAAAGCTTTTATATTACCCTGTGCATCCAGATAATTCTCATTCATGAATTTACTAATGGCTTGATCATCATATGTGTTTTGCGTAGCAATGTCCTCCGGTTCTACATAAGTTGATACATCATCATCTTTCTTACAAGCAGAAAAACACAAAGATCCTGCAAGGATATATAAAAATATTTTTTTCATTTCAAAAAACTTTAATTACTTTACAAATAATATAACGGCAAAAGTATAAAAAATTATGAGAATAGATAAATTTTTATGGAGCATTCGTTTTTATAAGACGAGAAGTATTGCAGCAGAGGAGATTAAAAAGAATAGAGTTTCTATAGGAACGTCTGCCGTAAAGTCATCTAAAGAGGTAAAAGAAGGAGATACTATTAAAATCCGTAAGAATCAGATTGATTATAAGATAAAGGTAATTCAGATTCCTAAAAGCAGAATAGGAGCTAAGCTTGTTTCCCTTCATATCAAGGATGTTACCGATAAAGAACAGTACGAATTACTGAAACTTCGTAAAATGTCACAAGACTATTACAGAAACAAAGGAGAAGGAAGGCCTACCAAAAAAGACAGACGAGAGATGGATGATTATGTGGGAAATGATGTTGATTCCGATTTTACAGACTGGGATGATTTCTTTGGAGAAACAGGTGGTGATGAAGAAAATGAAGATTAAAAAAATAAAAAAGCTCTAGAGATAGTAGTCATGGTCGGAAGAAATTTCCGACCATTTTTTATGTTTTAAGTTTTGAAGACTTTTGCAGGATCACCCCCCGCAAATATTATTAAAATTGCGGTAATCATATCCCGAAGTTCCATAGCGATGCGTCTTTTAGCTGTTTTATATCCTAAATTGTTTACTTTTTTGTAAATCAAGAGCAGCATAGAAGCAATCATTGTCATGTAGAGCATTACTTCAATTCCGTTT
>NZ_QICI01000079.1 GCF_004119445.1 Chryseobacterium sp. CH21
GGATAAAGAGCTGTCGCTTTCTGAAAAAGATTTTTTAGACCAAATTGCAGCCATTAATAATGATGTAGTACTTATAGCGGATGTATATGGACGTTTAAAAAACATAAAGGGACTGCCTCTTCTTCAGAATAAAATGGAAAAGACGTTAGAAAAGCTTTCCCGCTCCTATGTTGGCAGACAGGATAAAGAGCTGTCGCTTTCTGAAAAAGATTTTTTAGACCAAATTGCAGCCATTAATAATGATGTAGTACTTATAGCGGATGTATATGGACGTTTAAA
>NZ_QICI01000055.1 GCF_004119445.1 Chryseobacterium sp. CH21
AGTTCAATGCATTCTAATTTGAAAGCAATGCTAAATTTTTCTTTTCTATACATAAAAAATGCCCCTAAAAAGCGTCTAACTTTTTGGGGGCAGTCCAATTGAGCGGATTTTTTATTTTTTGATGAATTTCAATACAACTAAATCTCCCTGTTTATCTTTCAGTTTTAGAAAATAATTTCCGGAAGTAAGTTGATTAATTGCAATTTCCTTTGCAAATTGACTCTTTAAAATAATTCTTCCATTGATATCTATAATTTCATAGTCCTGAAAATTCCGGTCAGTATTCACCTTTAAAATATCTGAAACAGGATTCGGGTAAACTTTGATCAAAACAGTATTATTTTTAGGCATTGTTTCATGAGTTGCTAAAAATAAGCATGACGGTGGAGTTGTTATTGCTCCGTCTGTAAAATCATAATATAATGTACTTCCCATCGGGATTAAATTAGTACTGATGGTGGCGGGAATATTCTCAAAAGGAGTACAATTGTTAAAACGTACATTGGCGCTTTCAAAATTTCTGGTAGCCTTATACCATGATTCGCATCCTGCAGGCTGCATTACAACTCCCGGCCAGAATGTATCTATTGCAAATCCGTCAATTGAATTGGGACTCACCATGTCAACCATTACACAGCTTCCGGTAGTCCATGTAGATGGGATTTTAAAGTAAATAGTAGCCGTAGGAATACTCCCTGTATAATACTTTTTACTGATTACAGCTGAAGAATTTCCCTGTCCGTTCACCAGAAAGGCCTTGATTTCCTTATTCTGATCAATAGCAATCTGTACATTATTGATTGCCGAGGCCGAACTCAGTGTTGGGCTGCTTCCGTCCGTCGTATAGTAAATAGTCCCATTTCCTGAAATAGTAGCCTGATAAGCATTATAATAATGATTGGGAAAAGGACTTATCATTAGCTGTGAAAAAATAAATGAGGATATAAAAAATGAAGAAAAAAGTAGTAATTTTTTCATATAAATGGATATTAGTTTATTTCTTGTAAAATTAATAAAAATGCATCCATAAATAAGGTATTTATTTTTCAATTTTAAGAAACTTAAATGTTAATTCTTTCGTCCGTTTTTATTTTAAATATTAACTTTGGCAATCTTTGAATTTAATAAAAGGGTTTCATGGAATTTAAGTGATTTCATAAATCCGTTAAAAATGAATATCAACATATGAAACTTAAGTACAGTCTGCTGGCTTTGGCAGCTCCGCTTTTAATGAATGCACAACAAGTAATGACGCCTGAAATTCTTTGGACTTTGAAAAAAGTTGGAGTACAGGCAGTTTCACCAGATCAGGGTTCCCTTATCTATAAAGTAGGACAGGTAGATCTGAAAACAGAAAAAACAAAAAACGAGAACTATTTCTTAAATGTTCTTAATAATCAGTCTTCCAAAATTGATTTCGGAAAAAAGGCTCTTATTCAGTGGGATAAAAACGGAATTTATGCTCAGGAAGGTGACAAAATCTATCTTTCTAAAGACGCCGGAAAAACCTGGACAGAATTCTATACCATTGGTGAAGCAGACAATATCGTAATTTCTCCGGATGGGAAGAAAATTGCTTTCAGTAAGCAGGTGCTGGTAGAAAAAGTAATGGGTAAAGATAAATTCAGTGATACTCCTAAAACCACAGCTCAGGTATATACAGACCTGAACCACAGACACTGGGATTATTTCAATGAAGGAAAATACAACCATGTATTTGTTGTAAACACAGCCGATAAAGTAGAAGGAGCTAAAGACCTTCTGGAAGGGAAAACATGGGATTCTCCTCAGAGACCTTTCGGTGGTGCTGAAGACTTTATCTGGAGCCCGGATTCTGCACAGCTTTTATATGTTACAAAACCTAAAAGCGGGAAAGAATACGCAACTAGTACCAATACAGATATCTTTGCTTACGATCTGGCATCCGGTACAACCAAAAACCTTACAGAATCCAACAAAGGATATGATCTCAACCCAAAATTCAGCCCGGACGGAAAATCTTTAATCTGGCAGAGCATGGCCAGAGACGGATATGAAGCAGATAAAAATGATGTGAAAATCTTAGACTGGAAGTCAGGGAAGACTACTAATCTTACATCAGGCTGGGATGAAAGTGTGTCTGGAGATGTTCTTTGGGGTGCAGATTCAAAAACAATCTACTTCACAGCAGCATTCAGAGGTACAAAACAGCTTTTTGCACTGGATTCAAAATCTGCAAAAGTACAGCAGATCACAAAAGGAGATTTTGACGTCAACGAAATCTTCACAGATAATAAAACTTCACTTTTAGTAGGAAGAACAGACGTAAACCATGCTACAGAATTATTCTCTGTAAACGTTAAGAACGGAGAAATGAAGCAGGTAACTGAAGCTAACAAAGATGCTTATGCAAAAATGGCTCAGGGGAAATCTGAACTTAAAATGGTAAAAACTTCAGATGGTAAAGAAATGGGAGTTTGGTTCCATTATCCACCGAACTTTGATCCGAACAAAAAATATCCTACTTTGGTATATTGTCAGGGAGGTCCACAGTCTGCACTTACTCAGTATTTCAGTGTAAGATGGAACTTTGCCTTAATGACTGCTAACGATTATATCGTAGTGGCTCCAAACAGAAGAGGGATGCCAGGCTGGGGAACAAAATGGAATGAAGAGATTTCAAGAGACTGGGGCGGACAGCCGATGAGAGATTATCTGGCAGCAACAGATTTTGCGAAAACTTTACCCTATGTAGATGGTGACAGAGTAGCCGCTGTAGGAGCTAGTTACGGAGGGTACAGTGTATTTATGCTGGCAGGAATCCATGAAAATAGATTCAAGACCTTCATTGCTCACGATGGATTATTTGATATGAAATCCTGGTACTTGACTACTGAAGAACTTTGGTTTGCTAATTGGGATCTTGGTTCTCCATGGGAAAAACCACTTCCAAAAGCGTATACAGAATTCAATCCAAGCAACTTTGTAGAAAAATGGAACAAGCCGATTATGATTGTTCAGGGAGGAATTGATTTCCGTGTTCCTTACGAGCAAGGGCAGGAAGCTTTTCAGGCTGCAAAATTAAGAGGATTAAAATCTAAACTGGTGTACTTCCCGAACGAAAATCACTGGGTACTTCATCCACAAAACGGATTGGTATGGCAGAGAGAATTCTTCGATTGGCTGAAGGAAACTTTATAAGACACAAAACAATTTATGATCAATAGAAACGGGCTCTAGCCCGTTTTTTTTATAAGGAATAATCTGACTAACTTCTAACAACCCTCTTTCAGCTTCCTAATCTGCAAGCAATAAAATCTCTATATTTGAATATGCAAAACCGTATTTCTTCATTTCCACCTCTTATTGATCCCCAATCTGAAATTTTAATTTTAGGATCCATACCCGGAGTGAAATCATTAGAAAAGCAACAGTATTATGGCCATCCTCAAAATAAATTCTGGAAAATTATTTTTGAATTGCTGAACGAAGAATTCACAGATGATTACACTCAAAGAATAGAAATCATCAGGAAACATCATATTGCACTCTGGGATGTCATTGATTCCTGTGAGAGAAAAGGAAGCCTGGATTCTGAAATCAGAAACGAAGAAGCCAATCAGATTGCTGAATTACTGGAAGAACACCCAAATGTAAAAGCTATTTTTTGCAATGGTGGAAAATCTCACAAAAACTTACAGAAATTGCTAGGGAAAAATTATAGACTACCTATTTTTTATTGCCTTCTACAAGCCCGCTTCATACCGTTTCGTTTGAAAGGAAATTGGAAGAATGGAAGAGAATTCTGGAGTTTTTGAAGTGAAAAAGTTTGAGAGTCGGAGGGTATTAGAGTTTTAGAGTGGTTAAGAGATTTAGAGTTACGAGTTTTCGGGATGCGGGTTTGAGGGTGAAATTTTAGATTTTTTTATGAAAAGACAAACTACGCACTTTATTTATCCATCCACCTTGTCATTCCGCAGGAATTTATGCGCTTATAAACCAAACTCTCCGACCCTCAAACTCTCCGACTCTCAAACTCATTAGCTCCCAAGTATTCCCTCAATCCCTTCAACAGTTCCAGCTGATTTTTTGTTCTATCAAGGTTGTGCTCAGGATGTGTGATAGAATAGTAAGTACTTCCATTTAGATAATCCGTTAAAAAACGAAGTTCTTGTATATAAATGGTGACTTGTGCTGCATAATCAAGACTCTCAGATTCTTCCGGAGTCAATTTTTCTTTTAGATAAAATAAAAATCCTTCTTTTACAACCTTATACATTTCGGGATTGAAATTGTTTTTTGCACTTCCGTCATCCTCATGGGCTGCATTGGTATAGGACTGGATCATTGTTCCAAAATCATATAAAATTGTAGAAATCATCATGGTATCCAGATCAATCACAGCCAACGGTTGATGATTCTGATCGAAGAGAATATTGCTGATTTTTACATCGGCATGAATAATTCTTTTAGGAATCTGATTGGTTTTTTCCATTTCAATCCATTGATCAGGCAAGGATAAAAGCTGGTTGGTGATTTCTATTTCTATATTTGCATTTTCTTTTAAATGGGGAGCAGCATCTTTTAATGCATTTTTATAATCAGCAACCCTTTTCTCAAAATTAAGGAAATTAGGAAGAGAATCTTCAATGGCAGGCAGTTTTTCAGTATTAATGGTGGTCAGGAAATAACTGAAGGTTTTAGCCGCTTCAAAAGCCACCTGTAAAGATGGAGCGGAAAGAAAGGTGATACTGTTTTCTACGAAACTCAACATGCGCCACGGCTGGCCATTTGCATCTTCTATCAAAAGCCTATTGTTTTGAGAGGGGATAGGCTGAATAATTTGAAACTGATAATCATTTGCTTTGAGAATTTCATTAATCATTAAATGATTATTGACAATCACCTCCGGCTGTTTGAAAACATGGTTGTTGATTTCTGCAGAATAAACTTTTTTGCCTGATCTTTATCTTCCAAAAATAGGTTGTATTGATCAATCCGTCAGTAATAGGAGTGAGTTCATAATGATCTGTACCAATAAACTCATTAATAATATCATTTAATTCCATAAATCTTCCGGATATCTGTTGTTCTTAATCTCTGAAGTCAGAAAACCAATAATTTCCTTTTTGTCATCGGCATAAGTAACTCCCATCCATTGGGAGGGAGAGGCTTTTACCTTTACTTTTACTCTGTTTTCGTCCATCATTTTTTGTACTGCGGAAGGAATATAATATTCTTGATCAGGCAGCGGATCAGATTCAAGGAAATCATAAAAATAGGCTTCAAGATAACAGAAAATATGAGGATGAAAAATAAAAAAATTCATGGATACCAATGTTTCAGGATCCAGTTTTATATTCTCTCCGTTTTTAATATAAATGATGGAGCTATTTATTCTTTGAATAGAAGTTTGTTCCTCAACTTTGATCAGATAATTTTCAGCATCCAATGTACAAATTCCCCTTGCAACAGCACCGTTTCCACTTAATGTTGTTCCTACAGGATAGGCAATCATTCCTAATTGTATGTCTGAAATATGATGATGGTTAATCTCATGGGCTGCCAGCTGATAGGCTTCTTTTCCATAGAAATCATCCGCATTAATCATCACAAAAGGCTCCTGTATCGAATATTTAGCACAAAGAACAGCATGAGCAGTTCCCCAAGGTTTTTCACGGTCAGGATAATCAAAACCCTCTAATGATATAGGAATACTGTCTATCTCCTGATATACCCAATGAAGTTCAAAATCTTTAGCTTTTGAAATACCGTTGAGCCTTTCAATATAACTTTCTGGAATCAGTTTGTTGACAATAATAACAACTTTTTGAAAACCGGCTTCCAAAGCATCAAAGATAGAATACTCCAGAATCGGAGAACCGTTATTAAGTATTCCGTCTACCTGCTTGAGTCCTTTATACCTGCTTCCTAATCCACCTGCTAATATGAGTAATGTCTTTTTAGAACTCATCGGTCATTCCAAATACGGGTTTACGGGTTTTCCATTTTCCATTGGTGAAGTCAGGAATATCAACCACCTGACCGCCTTTGGCAATAGACTCTTCACTCAGTGGCGTAATGGAATACCATAAAGCAAGATCATACACATCCATTGGGAATTCTATATTTCGTTTGATACATTCTATAAAAGTATTCATCACAAAGAAATCCATTCCTCCATGTCCGGCTCCTGCAGCAGTATTTTCAAATTTCTTCCACATGGGGTGGTCATATTCTTTCATCCATTTTTCTGTATTGTCCCAGCGGTGGGTATGGTTCATTGTTTTTTCAAAATAAATATTACCCTGGTTGAATTCTCCCCATCCGAAATCCTGCCACAATCCTTCAGTTCCCTGAACTCTGAAGCCCAGGTCGTAAGGTCTCTGTAAGCTTGTATCATGAGTAAGAAGAATGGTTTCTCCGTTAGCACATGCTATTTGAGTCGTTACGATATCTCCCTGATTGAATTTTACTTTAGCACTTGGATGGTTTTCTCCGCCTTTTGGATGTTCAACAATATACTTATGAAGTCCTACAGATTTTGATGAGAATGAAGAAAGCCTTGTTAAACGATTTCCTCTGTTGATATCCATCATCATAGCCACAGGGCCTAAACCATGCGTAGGATAAAGCTCGCCATTACGCTTTACATAATGCTCAGTTCTCCATTTCGCTTCACTGAATCCTTTTTCTCCAAACTCAGCACCGGAATTATAAGGAGTAACCCCGTCATTGAAAAGGACTCCTCTCAGATCATGCTGATAGCCGCCTCTTCCGTGTACTAATTCCCCGAACATCCCTTTGCGGACCATATTCAGGATGGCCATAATATCTCTTCGGTAGCACACGTTTTCCATCATAAATATAGGAACTTTTGTTTCCTCGTATACTCTTACAAATTCCCAGCAGTCCTCAAGTTTGATGGCTCCGGAAACTTCCATGCCTACGATTTTTTTAGCACGCATTGCTTCTACGCCCTGTGTAAGGTGCCATTCCCATGGAGTAGCAATCACAACAGCGTCTATTGTTTTTAATTTGAGAAGATTTCGATAATCATATTCTCCATTGGAAAACTCCTGAGCAGCAGGTTTATTATTGTCTTTTAAGATTTTTTGAGACGCGGCAAGCATTCTTTTCTCCGGATCTGCAAATGCTACAATCTCTACATCATTACGTTTTGCCAGTAATTTTACATGTTCCTGACCACGAAGACCTACGCCGATAAAACCGACACGAACCTTTTTATCTGTTTTAAAATCATGAGAATAGGCAAATAATGAATTGGGTAAAACCAGTGCCCCAAAGCTCGCTAAAGCTGCTGTCTTAAGAAAGTTTCTGCGGGAGTTACTATTGTCCATCTATTTTTTTCTTAAATATATAAAAACTTTTGTAAATCCCGATGAGGTGAGAGAAATTGGGTGGGAGAGATGCTGGTTTGAGTGTTTGAGAGCGAGAATGAGAGACAAAATTTCGAGATTTGGGTTCGGGTTTTGGGATATGAGTAGTGAAAGTGCAGATTCCTTCGGAACGGATAAACGATGTGCTTTATTTATCCATTCACTTTGTCATTCCGCAGGAATCTAGATATGGTATCTAATACTTGAAAAATAGAGATTTCTTTGCCCTTTCGCCTAAAAATTTATTGGTTGATCCATGCTTTTCTTAGAGCCAGCTGTTGGGAGTCTGGATTAGTTAAAACAGTTACTTTTCCGGTGGCTTCATCATAGTTGAAACCAGCTTTTTTCAGGTATTCTTTCAAGGGAAGAGGTTGGGTACCTTCTATATAATCTTTGAAAAATGTACGTATTTCCGGATGGGTCATTTTAGCAATTTCATCGAAAAGATCATCGTCATTAAAATATTTACCTGCTCCGTATTTTTTCATAAGCATCTGCATCAGATCCTGAGTTCCCATTTTTCCGTTAGAAAGTTCTCGTAGCCTTATATCCAGACATAATCCAAGCAATGCCCCTTTCATATAAAAATTCATATACTGATCCTGTCTTTCCATAGATTTTTTACTCATTTCCGTAAAAGACAGCGTGTTGTCAAATGCTTTCATTTCTTTGATCTTTTCTTCCAGACTTTTTTCAAAATCCTCCAGGCCGATCATTCTTTGTTTAATGGGCATATGGATGGTAGCATACTCTGTCATCCCTTCATATAGCCAAAGATGTTTAGACATGACAGGATTCAGGAAATCATAATGCTGAATTTCTCCTGAATGAATATTGAGTGGTGTCACAACATGGAAAAATTCATGGGAAGCAACTCTGTTCAAAGCATTCGGCAGAAACTTCATACTTCCGGAACGGTACAGACATACTGTAGAGTGGGAGTGTTCCAGCCCGTCACCTAAATATCCATTCTCATTGGAAGATTCATAATAAATCAGAAAAGCATATTTGTTGACTGGTAATGTTCCGCCAAGATAATCCTGCTGATTTTTCAGGATATTTTCTATTTCGTGGGCAATCGTTTTGGAATAATGTCTTTCCTTCTTGTTGTAGAATGAAACAAGTACTTTGGTATGCCCTATTTTGAGCCATGTGGTATCGGGAACAGAATATAAAACAGGAGAATCTACCAATTCACGATAGTCCTTTGCCCAAACCATATCCGTAATATTATTTTTCTGTTGATAATCTAAGGCCGAAGAAGCATAGAAATCCTTGTTTTTTGTAATAGTAATCTGATAGGGAATATCTTTCATTTCTTCAAAATATCCTACTAAAGAATTATAATTGATGACAAAAACGCTGTCTTTTATAAACGTGCTGCCGGCAGATCGGGCTTCATTAGATTCTTTTTCCAGAGAGTCCCATCCGTCAGCTACCTGGTATGAAATTTTCTTTACACGGTTAAGATCATGCACCATCCAGCTGTTTTTGTCCAGACGTTCGGTCATGATTTTCTTACCGTTTTTATCAGTGGCTGTGAAATCAGAAACATACTGGCCGAAATTCATAGCCTGATAAAACCCGGGTACCAGTTTTGGAATGATAAATTTGCCCTGTTTAAGATTATTCTTTGGGGGCGAAAAAGATACCCGGACTTCATCATTAGACATATGAAGAAGATCTATAGAATATTCGTATTTTTTCTTTGAAGTCTTTGCCATCATTATGGTAGGTAGTAAGATGATCACAAAAAATAGCTTGATAAGAGTATTCATAAGCTGCATTATTTATTACGAATATTTTAAATCATTTCTAAATTGGGTCTGTTTTATTTTTCCATGTAATACACTTCTTCATAAGGCTGAATCAGTACCCATCCATGTCCTGAGAACTTCATCTGGAATTCTTCACCACTTCCTCTTCCGATAAGACTTTTGAATGAAACATTGGTTTTGAGTTCCGGGCTTAGATTTCCGGACCATGCAACAGTAGCATTAGGATCTGTAAATACTGGAGTGTCAGGAGTTACTAGTAAAGTTAAAGGATCTCCATGAGTGGTAATAGCAATATGCCCTGTTCCTGAAAGTTTTACCTGGAAAAGTCCGCCAGACATCATTCCTGCAATACTTTTCAGCATAGTGATATCACTTTTTACACTTTGTTCGTGAGCAAGAACGTCATTTCCGTTCACGCATACAGATTCATTATTCAGATATAGAATACGGACTTTCTTTCCGGAATCTGCTACATAAAGTTTTCCGGAACCTTCCGCTTTCATCAGCTTAGCTCCTTCACCACTGATTGCTTTCTTCAAAAGATTTCCAATTCCTCCGGACAACATTCCCTGTCTTTCAAAATTGATATTACCCACATAGCTCACCATACTTCCTCTTTTCGTCCATACTGCCTGATTATTAAGATTGATTTCCAGAAGGTGTTTGGTTTCCAGTTCAAAATAATCTCTTTGTTGTGGATTCTCTTTTGTTTCATTGATAAATGCTTCTATCGAATATTTACTCATAATGATAATTTTTAATTTGTTGTTTTTATAGTGTAGTTATTTTAGTTTGTCGAGTTTATACTCTCTTTTGTTACTTTTAGGATTCAGATCTACAAATTCATACTCTTCAAAGTGGGCAAGTTTTGCTTGGAATATTTCAGTTGCTTTTTCTACTGACCAGGTTTTAGGATAATGAAAGCCTTCAAACTCTGCATTGAAGATCTGTGCTTTGAATTCATGGGAAAACTCATTATCACCCGCATAGGTTAATGCTATTTTACCCGTCCATGAAATATCATACCGATTACCTTCTTTTTTTGAAAACCGGATGTGATGACCGGCACAGCTGTCATGTCCCAGCAGGTAAATATTGAAGGCAAGATCGTCATCATCAAAATGATTTTCAGAAGGAAGATCGTTACTGAAAAGATCATTTCTCACAACAGCATCGAAGTCCAGTTTTTCATCAAGGTTGTTAATTCTGATTCCTCTTTGCCCACCCCAATAATTTGAAGATAAAGTACAGGCATGGTAATTTCCCCATACTATTTTGGAATCCCAGTCAGGTAGTTCTTCCTCTTCTTCCTCATTGTTTTCCTCATCATTAGCATAATAATTTTCGGTTTTTAAATGAAAATCAAACCAGATAAATCCATATTCGTCAATTCGTCCACTCCAGTTGAATGTTTCAATTGTATGACCGTTAGGGTACGGATTATCAATAAAGTATATTTTGCCTGCAGTTTCCATGTGGGATTTATTTTTTCCAAAAATAGTCTTTTTAAACCTTGAAACTCCCCGTAAAATCACGGTTTTATATTTGATTGTAAATAATACTTGACAAAGGGGTATTCAATGTTGTATATTTGCACTCCGAAAATTACACCTTGTAATTTCAATAATTTTTAAACCGTAATTTAAAAAATGAAAACATCAGATTTTAATTTTGATCTTCCTGCGGAATTATTAGCAGAACACCCATCAGAGCACAGAGACGAAGCCAGATTAATGGTACTTGATAGAAAAACACAAACTATCGAGCATAAATTATTCAAGGATGTTGTGGATTATTTTGATGAAAATGATTTGTTCATCTTCAACAATACTAAAGTTTTCCCTGCACGTCTTTACGGAAATAAAGAAAAAACAGGTGCTAAAATTGAAGTTTTCTTATTAAGAGAACTTGATAAAGAAACGAGAGTTTGGGATGTTTTAGTAGATCCTGCAAGAAAAATCAGAATTGGTAACAAATTATTCTTCACGGAAGATGAGTCTTTGGTAGCAGAAGTTATCGATAATACTACTTCAAGAGGAAGAACATTAAGATTCTTATTCGATGGTTCTTACGACGAATTCAGAACGAAGCTAAAAGAATTGGGAGAAACTCCACTTCCAAAATACATCAAAAGAGCAGTAGAACCAGAAGATGCAGAAAGATATCAGACCATCTATGCAAAAGTAGAAGGAGCAGTAGCTGCACCTACAGCAGGGCTTCACTTCTCTAAGCATTTGATGAAGAGATTAGAGATCAAAGGGATCAATTTTGCTGAAGTTACGCTTCACGTAGGATTGGGAACATTCAACCCAATTGAGGTAGAAGATCTTTCTAAGCACAAAATGGAGTCTGAAGAGATCATCATTGATGAGAAAAATGCAGAGCTTATCAACAGAGCAGTAGATTCTCACAGAAGAGTTTGTGCAGTAGGTACTACAACGATGAGAGCATTGGAAACTTCTGTTTCTTCAAACAAAAAGATTTCTGCTTTCAACGGATGGACTAATAAATTCATTTATCCGCCTCACGATTTCGGAGTTGCTACTTCAATGATCACCAACTTCCACACACCGAAGTCTACATTATTGATGATGATTGCTGCATTTGCAGGAAGAGATTTCGTAATGCATGCTTATGAAGAAGCCGTAAAAGAAAAGTATAAATTCTATTCTTACGGTGACGCAATGTTAATTCTATAAAAAAGTAAAAAGAGCCAAGCTAAAGGTAATACAAGTAGAAATGAGACAAAATGATTTACTTATAAGAACTTTTACATTTGGAGTTAATTGTCTTAAGTTTTTAAGAACACTTCCAAATGATTCTGAAAGTAAATTAATAAGATTCCAGCTCGGAAAATCAGCTACTTCAATAGGCGCTAATTATGAAGAATCCCAAGCCGGATCTTCTAAAGCTGACTTTAAAAATAAAGTGAAAATTGCTTTAAGAGAAGCAAGAGAAAGTCATTTTTGGCTTCGTGTTTTAGAAGAATTAGATGGTTATGATTCTGAAGAATTTAAATTCTTATTGAATGAAAGTAACGAGTTGAAAAACATTTTGGCTGCAATAGTTAATAATACTAAACTTTAAAAACTTTTTACTTTTAACTTGGCTCTTTAATATTATGAAAGATATCCGTATATTATCACTAGACCAGCTTAAAGACTACTTTGTATCTTTAGGAGAAAAGCCGTTTCGTGCGAAACAGGTCTATGACTGGTTATGGAGTAAAAACCTCCATTCGATTGACGAAATGACGAATCTTTCGAAATCACTTCGTGAAAAAATTTCAGAAGAATATACCATTAACCCTGTTTCCGTAGACCTTCTTCAAAAAAGCTCTGACGGAACCATCAAAAACGGTGTGAAGCTTCATGACGGACTGATGGTGGAATCTGTTCTTATTCCTACAGAAACAAGAACAACAGCTTGTGTTTCTTCACAGGTAGGATGCTCATTAAACTGCGAATTCTGTGCAACAGCCAAACTGAAAAGGATGAGAAACCTTGAAGTTGCTGAGATTGTAGATCAGGTTGCCCTGATTGACAGCCAGAGTAGAATGTATTTTGAAAGACCGCTTTCCAATATCGTTTTCATGGGTATGGGAGAGCCAATGATGAACTACAAAAACGTAGTAGAAGCCATCAGGAAAATTACCCAGCCGGAAGGATTGGGAATGTCTCCAAGACGAATTACCGTTTCTACATCCGGTATTCCTAAAATGATCAAAATGCTTGCAGATGATGAACTGCGTGTGAAGCTGGCTTTATCCCTTCATTCAGCTATCGAATCCAAGCGTAATGAGATTATGCCTTTCTCTGATAAATTCCCGTTAACGGATATTATGGAGTCTCTTCAGTACTGGTATCAAAAGACAGGTTCTGTGATTACTTTTGAATACTGTGTATGGAAAGGAATCAATGATGGAGACGAAGATATTAAAGCCTTAATCAAATACTGCAAACAGGTTCCTTCTAAAGTAAACCTTATTCAATACAACCCAATTGGGGATGGAAAGTATGACCAATGCAACAAACAGGCGGAAGAAAATTATATCCGTCAGCTTGAAAATGCAGGCATTACGGTAATGGTCAGAAGAAGCCGTGGAGGTGATATTGATGCTGCCTGCGGACAATTAGCCAATAAAGCAACAGATTAAAATTTCCTTAAAAAAAGCCTAAAGCTTTCTTAAAAAATAGGTTAAAACCCTACCTTTGCACAAATTATTTTGTGATGATGGATTTTCTAATGAGCGAGGACGGGCTGGAAAATGTGTATGCATGGGCTATTCCGTTGCATGCTACTGTTATTTTAGCTGAAATGATTTACAGCCACGTTTCAGAAGCTAAGCTATATAGTGGGAAAGACCTTGCCACCAATGTTTATCTGGCATTGATGAATTTTGGCCTTGACCTTATCATGAAGGCATTTGCCATGGGCGTAATGTTTTTCTTTTACAATCACAGACTTTTTTCTTGGGATTTGAGCGTATGGTATCTGCTGGCATGTTTTATCATCACAGATTTTGCCTATTATGTCCTGCATTATGTAGATCACCGTTCCAGAGCATTCTGGGCAGTACATATCACGCACCACAGTTCAGAATATTTTAACCTTACAACAGGGTTCAGAAGCCCTGTATTGCAACCACTTTACAGGTACCTGTATTTTTCGCCACTTGCGTTTTTAGGATTTAATCCATGGCATATTATGGTGGCATACGCCATCGGACAAGTGTATGGAACATGGGTGCATACACAGACTGTGAAGAGTATGGGATTTTTAGAATATATTCTGGTAACTCCTTCACATCACCGTGTACATCATGCATGTAATGTGAAATATCTGGATAAAAATATGGGAATGTGTCTGATTATCTGGGATAAAATATTCGGAACCTTCCAGAAAGAAGATCCCAATATCCCTGTGAAATACGGAATCTATCCTAAAATGCCTGATAACAGACCAGATACTGTTCTCTTTTATGAATGGAGAAAAATCTGGAAAGACCTAAAGCAACCAGGATTAAAGTTCACAGACAGAGTTAATTATATCTTCAACTCACCGGGCTGGAGACATGACGGAACCGGAAAAACGGTAAGGCAATATCAGAAAGAGTATTTTGCAAAGCAAGCGAAAAAGAATGAACAACAGCAAAATCAGAAAGAGCAGAAATCTGCTTAACTTCTGATTTAAAATCAATAGAAATCTAAGTGAAAAACGGGCCAAAAAGCCCGTTTTTCTGTTTTTAAAATGGATATTCCCTTTTCAAAGACTGCATACAATATTTAGATTCCTGCGGACTGACAAAGTGATGGATAGATAAAACGCTTAATTAGTCCATTCCGCAGGAACCTAAACTTTCACTCACCAACTCGCATCCCGAAACCCCGAAATCTAGTATCCAATAACCACACTCAACCTCTCCAACCCTCAAACACAACAAACAGCTCAGAATAAAACCCTACTTTTGTTGTATGAAAAAATCCTTCTTATTGTTTCTCTTTTCGTATTTCAATCTGCAATTTCCCAGCAGGCTGACTTTCTGAAAATAAAAAGATACAGAGTTAATTATTTGGATGATAAGATTGAAGAAACCTCAGGACTGAATATTTTAAACGGTAAACTGTATACACTCAATGATAGTGGAAATCCGGCTGAACTTTTTGAAATTGATAAAAAGAGTGGGGAAATTATCAGAACACTGAAAACCAATTTGATCAATACAGATTGGGAAGCTTTGACCAATGATGGCGAAAATTTTTACATCGGAGACTTTGGAAACAATACCGGAACAAGAAAGGATCTCCTGATTTATAAAGTTCCTTACGAACGTCTTGATATGTCTAATGGAACTAAGATTCCTGGTTCAGAAAGAGCTTTAGATGGAACAAAAATTCTTTTTTATTATCCTGAACAGACTGAATTTATTTCTAAAAATACAAAAAATGACTTCGATGCAGAAGCCATGATTTATTTGAATGGAAAACTGCATATATTTACCAAAGAATGGGCTTCAAAAGCAACTTCTCATTATATTGTAGATCCTCAAATATCAGAACTGCAAAAAGCCGAAAAAACAGAAGCCTATAAAACAGGTTTTGTGGTTACGGATGCTTCTTACTTTGATAAAAAGCTTTATTTGATAGGGTATACCAAGAAAACAGAAGTCTTTTTGGATGTGTTTACAGAAACAGAACCTGGAATATTTTTTAAAGAAAAACCTAAGCATTATTATTTAGGAACAGCACTTTCATTGGCTCAGATTGAAGGTATAAGTGTAGATGAAACCGGAATTTATATCTCTGGAGAAAAGTTCCGATCTCCATTAGGAACTACAAAACCTTCTTTTTATTTTATCCCGAAAGATCAACTCCAGGATTAATTTTATCTTAAAATTGAGCGAAAAAAATTATCTTTGTGAGAATTAATAATTATTCACCCAGCATTCGCAGATTGTGGCAAATACAGTAGAAGAGATTAAACGACCGATCAATGATGAAATGAAACTTTTTGAACAGAAGTTTTATGAATCAATGCAGAGTAAAGTAGCTTTATTGGATAAAGTAACCCGTTTTATTGTTACCACCAAAGGAAAGCAGATGCGTCCTATGTTTGTGTTTCTTTGTGCCAAACTAGTGGGTGAGGTAACGGAAAAAACGTATCGTGGTGCTTCTATGATCGAACTGATTCACACCGCAACTCTTGTGCATGATGATGTAGTAGATGAAAGTTTCAAACGTCGTAATTTTTTCTCAATCAATGCATTGTGGAAAAATAAGATCGCTGTTTTGGTGGGAGACTATCTTTTGTCAAAATCCGTTTTATTATCTACAGACCACAAAGATTATGACCTGCTTGGGGTAATTTCCAGAACCATTCGTGAAATGTCTGAAGGAGAACTTCTTCAGTTGGAAAAAGCCAGAAAACTGGATATCACAGAAGATGTTTATTATGAAATTATCCGTCAGAAAACAGCCACTTTGATTGCTGCCTGCTGTGAAATAGGTGTTCTGTCTAACAACGCAGATGAAGCTCTTGCCAAAAAGATGATGGATTTCGGAACCTTTACAGGAATGGCATTTCAGATCAAGGATGACCTTTTTGATTACTTAAGTTCAAACGTGATCGGTAAGCCTGTAGGAATTGATATTAAAGAACAGAAAATGACCCTGCCTTTAATTCATACCTTAAAGATAGCCGATGAGAAAGACAGAAAGTATTATTTCGATACCATAAAACGTTATAATAACAATCCTAAACGTGTAAAAGAGCTTATTGAATTTGTCAAAAACTCCGGTGGATTGGAATATGCTATTACAGTCATGAAAGACTTCCAGCAGAAAGCGAAAAATATTCTGAATGAATTTCCGGATTCTGAAGCAAGAAAATCGTTACATATTATGCTGGATTACGTAATTGAGCGAAAATTTTAAATTAAATAATTTTCAGGGTTACAATAATAACAGCTAGGACTATACAAAATAAAGCGATTAAAAATAAATAATCCGCAATGTTCTCAAATGTGGATTCCCGCTTTATATTTCTCGTTCTGATCGCCAGAAAAGAAAAGAAGCAGCTGCATGCAAAAAGAATACAGGCAAAACCTGCAAATTCGTCCAAATGCGTATTCTGACTGATTTTAGAGATTTTCAATGACGTAATAATAATCAATGAAAATCCCAAAAGATTGCTGGAAGCGTTCAAAATGTGAGGTGACTTTTTTTCCATCATTACAATTTTTATCAAAATAAAGCACAATTTTTTTTATTATCAAATTTTTAAAAAAGATTATTAAAAATTAAAATTAATTTAAAAAGTGTATATTAGCAAAATACTTGAAGATTAAAAACTTTTTTACTTAGCTATGCAAACAACCTATATTGAAACACAGCAAATATCCTTTCAAGATTTTAAAAATCAAATACTTGAAGACTACAGGTTAGGAAGGATCTCTCGTGAAATGTCTTATCTCGGAAGGAGAGAAGTACTCACGGGAAAAGCTAAATTCGGAATTTTTGGGGATGGAAAAGAACTTCCTCAGCTTGCAATGGCGAAAGTTTTCAGAAATGGAGACTTCCGTTCAGGATATTACAGGGATCAGACTTTTGCATTGGCAATAGATGCCCTAACAGTAGAAAGTTTCTTTGCACAAATGTATGCTGATACAAGCGTGGAAAGAGAGCCTGCTTCAGCGGGAAGACAAATGAACGGGCATTTCGCAACAAGAAGTTTAAATGAAGACGGAAGCTGGAAAGATTTGACAGCTCAGAAAAATATTTCTTCCGATATTTCTCCAACAGCAGGACAGATGCCGAGATTATTAGGATTGGCTCAGGCTTCTACTATTTATAAAAGCGTACAATTTGACGGTTCTGAAAAATTCTCAAGAGAAGGAAACGAAATTGCTTTCGGAACCATTGGAGATGCTTCTACAGCAGAAGGGCACTTCTGGGAAACGTTGAATGCAGCTTGTGCGCTTCAGGTTCCTATGATTGTTTCTATCTGGGATGACGGATACGGAATTTCAGTTCCTACTAAAAATCAAAGAGCAAAAGGAGACATCAGCGAAATGTTGAGCGGTTTCCAAAGAAAAGAAGGAGAAAATCAGGGATGTGAGATTATTCAGGTGAAAGCTTGGGATTATCCTGCATTATTAGATGCTTATGCTAAAGCAGAACATTTTGCAAGAACAGAAAGTGTGCCGGTAGTAGTGCATGTGATAGATGTTACCCAGCCTCAGGGGCATTCTACATCCGGGTCTCACGAAAGATATAAAAATGAAGAGCGTCTGGCTTGGGAAGCTGAGTATGACGGGCTGGCAAAATTCAAAGAGTGGATTCTTAACTATTCTATCGAAATTGAAGGAAAAGAAGAAGTAATTGCCACTACTGAAGAGCTGGAAGCAATAGATGACGAAGCCAAAAAGATTGCAAAAGCAGGCCAAAAAACAGCTTGGGAAAACTATCAGAAAGCTATTTCAGAACTTATTCAGTCTATTTTACCTTTAGTGGAAAATCTTAAAGGTCAAAATGCTGAAGTGGAAACTTATATTGCTCAATTCAACAAATTGGTTTCAAAAGCTAAAAAAGATATCTTCCATTTGGTAAGAAAAGCTTTATTGGCAACAAGAGGAACAAACTCTGCAGAAAGAACTCAATTGATGCAGAAATACAATGAAGTGGCTGCGGTTGAAAAAGACAACTATTCTTCTCACTTATACTCTCAATCTGAATGGAAGGCTGAAAATATTCAGGAAATCAAACCTGTATATTCTGACAGCTCTGAAGATGTAGACGGAAGAGTAGTGATCAGAAACAATTTTGACAAAATTTTTGAAAAATATCCTGAAACCCTGATCTTTGGAGAAGATACCGGAAATATCGGTGACGTAAACCAGGGATTGGAAGGAATGCAGGAAAAATACGGTGCTCTACGTATCGCTGATACAGGAATCCGTGAAGCAACGATTCTTGGACAGGGAATTGGTATGGCAATGAGAGGTTTAAGACCCATCGCTGAAATCCAATATTTAGATTATGTTCTTTACTGTTTACAGGGAATGAGTGATGATCTGGCAACAGTACATTACAGAACCAAAGGAGGTCAGAAAGCTCCATTGATCATCAGAACAAGAGGTCACAGACTGGAAGGAATCTGGCATTCAGGCTCTCCAATGGCAGGAATTCTTAACCTTTCAAAAGGTATTTTGGTATTGGTTCCAAGAAGTTTAACGAAAGCAGCTGGGTTCTACAACACAATGCTTCAGGCTGACGAACCTGCAATTATTGTAGAATGTCTGAACGGATACAGATTAAAAGAGAAACAACCGGATAACTTAGGTGAATTCACAGTTCCTGTAGGAAAAATTGAAGTAACCAAGGAAGGAAAAGACGTTACTTTGGTAACTTACGGTTCTACATGGAGAATTGTAACGGAAGCTGCTAACGAATTGGAGAAATTAGGAATTTCCGCAGAAGTAATTGATATTCAATCATTAATTCCTTTCGATTTATCGCACGAAATTGCTGAAAGTGTTAAGAAAACCAACAGATTAGTAGTCATTGACGAAGATGTGGAAGGTGGAACTACCGGAT
This sequence comes from Chryseobacterium sp. CH21, assembly GCF_004119445.1. Classification (GTDB taxonomy): domain Bacteria; phylum Bacteroidota; class Bacteroidia; order Flavobacteriales; family Weeksellaceae; genus Chryseobacterium. The sequence goes on from NZ_QICI01000055.1 coordinate 19,252, forward strand.
TCATCTTACAGCAGATTCTTGAAAAGCAAAAAGCATTCAGATATCTGGATTCAGATCCGTTGACGATCTCCGCTAATGATCACAGACCTGCTTATGCAAGTGATGGTGACTATTTCAGTAAGCCTTCTACAGATGATATGGTAGAAAAAATCTACGCCATGTTTAATGAAACAAATCCTCAGAAATATCCGGCGATATTCTAATTGGGATTTTAGATAAATTTAAAACCGCTTCCTTTTGGGAGCGGTTTTGTTTTTTAGAAATAGACATAAAGTTGTAAATTTGAGAATTGGTCGCCTTTTTTAAAACTATTAAATGAAAATCACCCAACTCGTAATTCTTTTCAATTATAAAAAAATAGCACTTGGGATTTTGATCTCGTTATTTCTTTTTATACTCTCTATTCAAACGGATTCAAGCATGTGGATCATCTTCTTAAGAAGCTTTGGGTGTATTATTATTTTAAATATATTGGCTTCTATTGCAGCTTCTTATATTCTTTATGATAAATCAGGCTTATATGAACTGAATAATTTGCAGGAGTTTGTAAACTGGAATAAAGTTGAAAATGTAGTTATAATTCATGCAAGCTTTGATCCTTTATCAGAGAAGATGCAAAAAAAATATCCCGATATCAACTTTACAGTTTGTGATATTTTCGGAAACAGACATGAACATGAAAGTGGAATTGAGGTTTCAAAGAAAATGTTTCCTCCCAATCCCAAAGAAATACGAATTTCACCGGATAATTTACCTTTTGAAAATGAATCTCAGGATATTATTCTGGCAGTCACAGCACTTCATGAAATACTTGATCATCAGAAAAGAGTCTTGTTTTTTAAAGAAGCTAAAAGGATTTTAAAAAAAGGAGGTTTGATTATTATATCTGAACAGTTTAGAGATGTTACTAATTTTATATTCTTTAATATCGGGGCATTTCATTTTTTAAGTCAGAAACAATGGGAAGAATCAATTTCACCAGCAGAAATGGAAATAATAGAAAATATGAAAATCACTCCTTTTGGTAATATGTTAATTTTAAAGAAAAATTAGTATCAAAATTTTTTTACTGTCGTTTTCTGCTGGTGCTGTATATTTTAATCCTCTTCTACCAAAGTAATCCTCAATTTATTCAAAGCATTCATTAAAGTAATACTTGCTGTAAGTTCTACAATTTCACGCTCTGTAAATTGGTCTATTAGTTTTGCTTTGGTACTTTTCCAATCCCCTTTGCTGTAAATAATAGATTCTGCCCACTCCAAAACAAGCTTTTGTTGATCATTAAAGACATTCGTGTGTTTCCAGCCCGGGAGTCTATTGATGACATCTTGTTCAAAGCCAAAATCGGAGAGTTCCTTAGCATGATAGTTGCAGCAATAGGCACAACCATTGATTTGAGAAACACGAAGCTCCACCAAAGCTATCAGCTTTTCATCAATACCTGATTTTCTAATGCTGTGATGAGCTTTATACAGATTTCCAATGGTTTCTTTTGCAATTTCTTTGTAATTCATAATGAATATTTTTCTGCAAATTTGCGCCAGAAATAGTTTTGAACCTATATACTTACTTTTTCGTTCTATACTTACCTTTTGGAAAGTAACCTTATATGATATTGTATTTTTAAAAGCAAAAGGCCGTCAAACATTGACAGCCTTTTTATTTTTTACATCCTCATTCAAAAAAACACAATCTTTATCTTCATGTTGCCCTTTTACCTGATATTTAGCTTCCCATTCTTCCAGTAAATAAAGAATAGGCAACAAAGCCAATCCCTTTTCTGTAAGTGAATATTCTACTCTTGGAGGAAGTTCTTTAAACTCTTCACGGATAACCAGTCCATCGGTTTCCATTTCCCTCAGCTGATCGGTCAGTACCTTTCTGGAAATGACATTAATGCGTACTGCCAGTTCCCCAAAACGTAACTTCCTGTCTTTGATGACAAGAACAATAATAGGCTTCCATTTGCTTCCTAAAGCGGCCATTGCCTTGCCCAGAGGACAGCTGTATTGCATTAATTCATTCTTTTTCATAAGGAGAAATTTATTTTAAATAACAGTAAGGAACATAAGTTTCATACGTTACTTTGATGTTACTAATGTAAGTTACTGCGAAGTTACCACTATTTTTTTAATAAAAGATACAAAAATGAACTATTATTAGTTACTTTGTGTAACAATTATAAAATATAAATTTAAATATGAGTACATCATCATTATTTAAACCGTTTCAATACAAGAATTTACAGCTTAAAAATAGAATTGTAATGGCTCCTATGACCAGAGCACAGTCTGACAATGGAGTTCCTACACAGAACATCGCAGATTATTATGGAAGAAGAGCCGCTTCAGAAGTGGGATTGATTCTTTCTGAAGGAACAGTGATCAATAGACCGGGATCAAAAAATATGCAGAATATTCCTGATTTCTATGGAACAGAAGCTTTAAGCGGATGGAAAAACGTTATTGATACCGTTCATCAGAATGGAGGTAAAATGGCTCCTCAGATCTGGCACGTGGGAGATACAAGAATGTCTGAAGAATATCCATTAGTTCAAATGGAAAAGGCTTCCACAATGACGATTGAAGATATTCAGGATACCATCGCACAATTTGCAGCATCTGCAAAAGCAGCGAAAGATCTTGGTTTCGACTGTATCGAAATTCATGGAGCTCACGGATATCTTATCGATCAGTTTTTCTGGGAAGTAACCAATACAAGAACTGACGAATACGGCGGTAAAACATTAAAAGAAAGAAGCCGATTTGCAGTAGAAGTAGTAAAAGCGATCAGAGCAGCAGTAGGAGAGGATTTCACTATCATTATCCGCCTTTCACAATGGAAACAGCAGGATTATAAAACCAGACTGGCATTTACTCCAAACGAAATGGAAGACTGGTTGTTACCATTAAAAGAAGCTGGTGTAGATATTTTCCACTGTTCACAGCGTCGTTTCTGGGAGCCGGAATTTGAAGGTTCTGACTTAAATTTTGCAGGATGGGCTAAAAAAATTACCGGACAGCCAACCATTACAGTAGGTTCTGTTGGCTTAAACGGAGATTTCCTGAATGCTTTTGCAGGACAGGGAACAGAGAAAAAAGATCTTACAGAACTGATCAGAAGACTTGACAATGAAGAATTTGATCTTGTTGCAGTAGGAAGAGCCATCTTACAGGATCACCAGTGGGTACAGAAGATCAAAGACGGCAATACAGAAGCTCTTCTTGATTTTCAGCTGAAAGTATGGGCGTTTTATTTTAATATCAATAATGAATTGTAAATTCCGTTTCGCTGTGGTTTTTTAACAGCATAATTTATTCATTTGCGAAAAGGAATTGATCATTCAATCTGGTATTAAATCAGCATAATTCAATTTATTTTATATTTAATTTTCACCTATTTATTAAAGAACCCGATTTCAGAATTTCTGAAATCGGGTTTTTGTTGGCTTTTTTATAAACAATTTCTAAAAGCTTTGAATTTCATTTTATAAGAATCTGCATCCGGTTGCAGCAGGTTCGCATGACCAGTAGGCAGGAACACCATTTTCAGCTTTGTGGCGGCAGGCAACTGTGTCACCTTCACATTGTGGCGCATTTCCTCCGATGATGTTCTTTAATGTTGATTTTGTTAATTTCTTTAGATTTTTCATGTTAATTAGTTTGTTGATTTATACAAATATAATATTTTTTGGAAATGAAACAATACTTTGCACTTAAATGTGAAATATATTATTTTAAATAGTATATTCTTCTAAAAACAAACCCGCTTCAGGAATTTCCGGAAGCGGGCTTTAACAGATTTAAATATCTAAAACTGCCTTTCAACAGGCAGAAATGAATTCTTTATCTTATAAACCAATATTCTTAGTTGGTTTCAATTGTTTTAAGATGCTTTTTGGGATTGCATTTTTGTGAACAAGAATTGCTGTTGATTTATACTCCACATAAGGTCTTGTTACATAAATATATCCGGCGAAATCATTGGTTACTCCCCAAGAATTTTTCACCATATAATATTCTTTTCCTGTCTGGTCTTTTGCCAAACCTACGATGTGCATACCATGGTCATCCGTTGTAGAAAGGTTGTTAAGCGCTTTCTGACGCATATCTTCAGTGATGGTTTTATCCTTTTTAGGCTCGGTAAACAAAGTCTGCTTGTTCTCTGCAGTAATTTGATCAAGATTCATGTCCGGAACGTAAGCTACTCCGTTTTTATAAGAAAAATAAGGCTCAGAAACATCGGTTGCCCAACCTACAGAATATCCTTTAGTTACAGCATTGTCAATGATTACAGTAAGATCTTTCATCGGAACATTCCAGTCAGAATCGTGGCTCCAGTTATCAGGAATCGGAACTACAAATTTCTCAAAATAAGCATAATCTTTATAAGAAGATAATTCTACGTAATCTTCAGGATTGATTCCTACTACTTCTTTAGCAAATGTTTTCGGAGTATAGTTTTTCCCTTCATACGTGAAATTGGCAGGTACTTTTCCTAAATATTCATCAAGAATAGCATCTACAGAATCCATCCAGTTATCTGTCAGTTTTCCTTTCGAAGAAGCCTGAACAAGACTGTCAAGAACCGGCTTTAGTTTCCCTTGCATTTCCTTGAAGTTGTTCGTAGTTTGCCCGGACTTTAGTCCAGTATAAACATCCTGAGGAACTGCTCCATACTTTTTGTACATGTTGATTACATCGTGAAGTTCTCCTCCGTCTCCCCAGCTGATAGCACCATTATTCAAAACGTATAATTTTGCTTTATCGTAGTAAGAGTTTCTTGCTGTAAAGATTTCAGCAAGATCTACAGGCTTTTTGCCCATTCTCTGCATTTCAGATTCAAGGAAAGAGTTTCCTGAGTAGCTCCAGCAAGTTCCTGATGAACCCTGGTTCTTTACAGAAGTTGCGCCAACGTCTTTTAACGTTGTGAACTGAAAATTAGCATTTTGTGATTGGTTGTTTTTTAACTTGTTGATTAAGTCATCTTGGGCAAACATCATACTTCCTGCAGACAAAACAAAAAGTAATGATGCAATTTTGGCATTTTTCATTACTATAAAAGATTATTTATATTAATAGTCGTTGATAATAGAGATTTGTTACATAGGGAAAAGTTAAATTTGAAATTAAAAAAAATGCTGAAAAACTGATTTTTAAATTTATTTTTTCTCCATTTTACTAAAAAAGCTGATCATGTTTCCAACCCTTTTAAAAGTTTCTGCATCTATAATAGTATAACTCCTGACTATGGAACAAGAATTATTATTGGAATGCCAGCGTAGCAACCGCAATGCCCAGCGGAAAGTTTACGAGAAAATGGCGGGCAGGCTCTACGCAGTCTGCAGACGCTATTTGAAAAACGATGAAGATATAGAAGAAGTATTAGCCGATACCTTCTACAAAATCTTTACGAAAATTACCCAGCTTCAGAATGCAGATATCTTTGAAGCATGGGCAAGAAAAATTGCGGTAAACGAATGTCTGCAGAAATTAAGAACCAATAAAGGACTGTTTATTTCCCTGGAAGAAAACTTTATTGATCATTCTGAAGGAACTACAGAAAGCCTTTCCCTGGAAAAAGATATTTTGAGTTTGCTGAACTTTCTCCCGGAAGGCTGTAGAGCTATCTTTAATCTTTTCGCTATTGAAGGATATCCTCATAAGGAAATAGCGACCATGCTTTCCATCAGTGAAGGAACTTCAAAATCCCAGCTCAATTTTGCAAGAAAGAAATTGCAGGAACTTCTAGTGAATCAAAACATTTAAACTTTTACAACAATGGAAAATAATCATATAGACCAACAATTCAATGAAGCTTCTAAGCTTTCAGAAGAACCAACCGTTTTTCCTGGTTTTGAAAAAGTATGGGAAAAAATTGAAGAGAAATTAGAGAAAAAAGAAGAGAAAAAGAGAATGATTCCTCTTTGGCTGCCGTATGGTATTGCTGCAAGTCTGATGATTGGCCTTGGTGCTTTTTATTTTATGAATAAAAAAGAAGTTGCAGAGCCTTTGAAACCAATAATAGCAGAAAATACAAAGTCCAGAGGGCCGATAAACAAAACAGATATTGCAAAAATAGACCGTACCATAAAAGAGAATATCAGAAAAGAAGAGTTGCCTGTTTCTGTACCTCTTCCTTTACCAAACAAGCCCTCACCGGTAATAGGAATGAATGTATATAAATCTCATCCTACCTGCAATATACCGTCGGTACAAGCTCCTGATAGAATAACAACATCTTTACCCACAATATATAATGATACTTTAAAGACAAAAAGTATTGATGAAGTTGTAGTTACTGCTTTAGGGATTAAAAAGAGTTATAAATCTGTTACTGCATCTTCAACGGTTATGATTGCTTCTATAGATAAATCTTCTGTACGTCCTCCGGCTGCAGTATCTTCATTGTCAGGAAGTGTTGCTGGGATAAAATTAACAAGTAGGACTAAAGGATCTGGTGAAATACTGATTAGAGGAGCTAAGAGTATAGACGGTCGTTCGATGAGCCCTTTATATGTAGTTGACGGAGTTATAATAGGAAGGAAATCTGATTTTTTAATACACTTGATCCTAAAAAGATCAAAGAAGTAAAAGTCATAAAAGATGCAGAAGCTACAGCCTTATATGGAAGTAAAGCAACGAATGGAGTGGTTGTGATCACAACAAAAGGCCTATCCAGAGCAGAAATAGAAAACTTAAAAAAAATATCTTCAGATAGTTTAAAAGAATCCTCAAAAGAAGATGAAGAACCAGAGAAAATACTTCCTAAAGCAGGTCAGCTGACAGCCGGAGAAGTAAATGATTTTTCTAAATGGGAGTATTGGAAAGATATTGCAGTTCCAACTCTTGATCAATATAAAAATACCTGGAAGTTTTTTCCTGATAACAGGGTTTCTGTTCAATTGGTAAACCGAGATAAAAGACCAGTAGTGGGTGAAAAGGTAAAACTGTTGGATGATAGGAAAAATGTTATTTGGGAAGCCGTTTCAGATAATTTAGGCAATGTAGAACTATGGATATCACCAATGACAGATGAAAGCACAGACTCGGAAAAATATTATTTATCCGACGGTTCAGGGCAGGTAATCAGTAGTAATCTGAGAACATTTAAAAATGGGCAAAACCTGATTATTCTGGATAAGCACTGTCTGCAAAAACGTGTATTGGATCTTGCTTTTGTGGTGGATGCAACAGGCTCTATGGGTGATGAAATTTCTTATCTTCAATCTGAGCTTTTGGACGTGTTAAAAAAGATAGAAGGAAAACTTAAGAATACTACAGTAAGATATGGTTCTGTTTTCTACAGAGACCAAGGGGATGAGTATGTAACCCGGAAATTTGATTTTTCAGATAAAGCAGAAGATCTTATTGGATTTATAAAAAAACAGAGTGCCGGAGGTGGTGGAGACACACCTGAAGCTGTTGTGGAAGCTCTGAAAGTTTCTGTTGACGAGTTGAAATGGAGTAATGAAAATTCAACCAAAATTATGTTTTTAATTCTGGACGCGCCGCCACATCATTCAGAACAGAATATAAAGGAACTTTATAGTAAAATAAAGACTGCAGCAAAAAAGGTATTACAATTATTCCACTGGCTGCCAGTGATACAGATAAACAAACGGAATACCTGATGCGGACATTTGCTTTACTTACAAATGGTACCTATACATTCCTTACGGATGACAGTGGAATAGGAAACAGCCATATAAAACCTACTATAGATTCTTATGAAGTAGAAAAGCTGAATGATTTATTATTAAGATTAATCCTTCAAAAAGCCGTTTTGCCAGAATGCAGTGAAGGAATTTCAAATGATAATATCAATAAAAAAATGCAGACAGAAATTGACAGTCAGACGGATAGTAAAACTGTTATATTTCCAAATCCTACAAAAGGCTTACTACAGATAAAGACGAGAAAAGGAATTGATGAATTATTTCTTTATGATCTTGCAGGAAAAATTATTGTGAGAAAAGAAAAATTGCCAGAAGGTAAAAACACGATTGATTTAACTTATTATCCTCAAGGAATTTATCTTGTACGTATTAAAACCAATGATCAATGGGAAACGTTTAAGGTCATTAAAAATTAACTATCAAGGAAAAAGAAATTTCCCCGGAAATTTCTTTTTCCTTATTTTAAGCATACTAATAACTGATGAAAAAGAATTATTTGCTGTTATTACCGTTTACTATTACAGTTTTACAGGCGCAAAACTCACAACTTTATTATTCCGGAAAATTTTTAACTCCCAAAAATAAGGCACAGAATTTTTTAAAGGTTTATAATAAAAACAGTGGAGTTTATGAGCTCACTGATGATAAAGGATTTGCAATTATTGCCGCTAAACCCTATGATACGCTCGTATGGAATCAAGGGAAAAATACGCATGTTATTGCTGCTTACGAAGTAAGAGAATTAAAATCAATTTTGGAAAACCAGACGGTAAAGAAAAATGTAGAGAATATTTACAACAAAGCTTATGACAGCCTGGTTTCAAAAGAAACTAAAGATGAGTTCAGCATTGAAAAGACAAAGGCACGTATAAGTAAAAAATCCTATCCTTACTTTAGTGAAATAAAAAATATAAGACAAAAAGATGACAGTACTTATGTTTTAAAAAGCCTCAGTCAGAGAACATTCTTGTTGAATGGAAACTTTACCACCTCTCTTGATATTAAAAGCAGAAACAATATTCCGGGGATTCAAAATAAGTATGTACAGGGAAGATCAGAAAATGGAAGCCTGATTTGGAAAGGTCCGGAAACCAATGAAATGTTCAGCTTCGGACCCGATATTTCTACGTTGGGATTTAATGGATTACCTTATGAATATGATAGGAATGGAAGATTAATCCCTTGGATTGACGGACTTCAGCATGCCCAAAAATATAATAACAACCTTTTTAAAACTACAGTTGGTTACAATAATCAGCTGAATATAAGTGCTTTTATAAAAGAAGGTTATGATGAGAAAATTCGTCTTTCTTTCAATATAGGGCAGCAAAAAAATCAGATGTATTTCATCGATCAGTTTGATATTGCCAATACCTTTAAAACAAAGCTGAATACAAATTTTGGCGGCTATTTTATCAATCTTATTTTTAATTACGAAGAAGATAAAGCGACCAATACCAACAGAATAGGACTGTTCAACAGAGTCTATCAGAATTCATTGCTTACCCCCATTTCTTTTTCAAATGAACAGAATGCTTTCCTAAATAATGGTCTGCAGAGAAGTTACAGCCAATATGCAGACAATCCTGTATTTCTTTTTGAACAAGACAGCAAATACCGATATCAGAATCGTCAAAGACAGTTTAGCCTTAATCTTGTTAAAACATGGGGAGACTTTAGATTAAACCTTAACCAGTCGTATGAAAACAACAATATCAGAAACTGGGATCAGTATAAACCTTCTACGTATGGCTTCAGCAGCGGATCTTTTAACGAAAGGATTCAAAATAATGGTTTGTATCACTCTAATATATTGGGAACATATACATTAGGGGATTATAATTTTAAAAATACATTCAGTCTGAATTTTATTTTAAACGATAGAAAGTCAGATGTTTATAATAGTCTTATCAATCAAAAGTATCTCTACCAGAGAACTTCACAGGATCATATTTTTAATTATAATATGGATATCCAGGATCGTGATTTTGAAGCAGGTTTTAACCTTGGAAATTCATTCTATATTTCTAATACCTCCCTTAAAAACAGCTACTGGTTGCCAAGAACTAATTTCTATATAAAATTCAAAGATATCTTCGATTGGAATAATTACGATTTTAAACTGCTTGGAAGTTATACCCAATTAAGCTCCGAACCGGATATTACAAAATCATATGCATCATATGCCACAACATTATTGAATGCAGAAAACTATAATCAATATTTTCCGGTACAGGAAGTGGAAAGTTTCAGAGGGTTATCCAATATCAATACTAAAGAATGGAAAATAGGGGCGAAAATTAACCTTGGCTATAACATAAGCGTAGATGGAGAATATTTCAATAAAGAAAATACTGACGATATATTTCCTGTTTTTGAAAACAATCAGTTAAAATTAAAAAATATTGCCGATCACACGTACAGTGGGTATGAATTCAATTTTACCTATGAAAGGCTACGTCTTGGATATGATGTAAATACAACCCATAAAGTGTCCTTTTTCAAGTATAAAGATATCGTAGACAGGATAACTCCCGGATATCAGAATCTGGCCGTGTCAGGATTCAAAGACATTTACAAGACATTGTCGGAAGGACAGGTTCTCGGCGCTGTCATGGGAACTTATTTTGAAAGGAATGCAGCCGGACAATTGATTATTGATGAGTTCGGATTCTCTAAAAAAGCAGACGGAATGAAAATAATTGCAGATCCTACACCAGATTTTGTGATGAAATTCAACCATAATTTTGTGTATAAAAACCTTTCGTTAGATATCAATTGGGAATGGAAAAAGGGCGGTCAACTCTGGAACGGAACTCAGGCCGTTCTCGATTATTACGGCCGTTCTGAAAGCTCCGGTGAAGAAAGAAATAGTAAAAATTATATTTTTGAAGGCGTACATTCCGACGGAAATATCAATCAGATTCCTGTTGATTTTTATGATCCCAATCTTAATGTTCAGCAAAACAGATGGTCGAGATATGGATATCTGGGTGTGGCGGAAAATTATGTTCAGAAGGCAGATTATATCAGAATCAATAATATTTCACTGTCTTCCAATTTTCCGATTAACTGTGGAAAACAGAATCTCAAACTGACTTTTTACGTCAATAATATAATGCTTTGGCAGGCCAATAAAGGAGTGGATCCCAATCAGAATTTTTATGATATGGACCATGGAAGAGGGCTGGATTTTTTCAATCTTCCGTCTTTTAAAACTTTTGGATGCATTGTCTCACTTAGATTTTAACCTATGAATTTCAAATTTATATCCTCCTCTATCATCTTGCTGAGCTTATTCTTGTCAACGGTTTCTCTGAAAGCTCAACACTCATTTCAGGATTTTGAAAAAGAGAAGACCTACATTCAGACCAATCATGTTTTTTATAAACCTGGAGAGGAAATGTATTTTAAAATGTACGTGGTAAAAGGAAATAACAACCTTCCAACAGATGCCAGCAGGGTTGTTAATTTTGAAATCATTGATCCGGCAGGAAGTATTGTGAAAAAATTAAAATATGAAATTACTAATGGCTATGCTCAGGGCTATTTCTATTTTGATGAAGACATGAAAGGCGGGATTTATAAAATCAGAGCCTATACCAACTGGATGCAGAATGAAGAAGGGAAAAATGTTTTCGAAAAAGAAATTACCCTCCAGAAAATAGTATCCCCAAGGATTCTCATGAAACTGGATTTTCCCAAAAAAGGATATGGTCCGGGAGATGAGGTGACGGCCGACTTTTCAATGAGAAGTCTTAGCAGTCTTCCGATTCCTTTTTATGAAGCAGATTATACGGTAATGCACAATGGAGAGACCATTTCACAAGGAAAACTGATTACGGATAAAGAAGGTAAAAAAATGTTGATCTTTAAGCTTCCTGAAGTCTTAAAATCTTCTGATGCCCTTTTGAATATCAAAGTGAATTTTGACGGATTTACAGAATCTATTTCCAGAAATATTCCCATTGTTCTGAACAATCTGGATGTGAAGTTTTTACCTGAAGGTGGTACTTTTATCAATGGAATTAAACAGAATATCGCATTTAAAATCCTTGATGAGTTTGAAAAACCTGTAGATGCTGTTTTGGCTGTTTACAATCAGAATCATGAAAAAATAAAAGAAATTTCAGCCTATAATTTCGGGATGGGAAGCTTTCGTTTTACCCCTAAAAAAGGAGAAACTTATTATGCTAAAGTTCTAAAACCTGAAAATATAGCCCAGATTTTTAACTTACCAGTAGCAAAAAATGAAGGATTAGTGTTGAATGTTCAAAACGAGAACACAAAACTGAGCTTCACCATCATTTCAACAGAGGAAAAAACGATTACCCTGAAAGGGAGTTTTCGTGGAAAAGAAGTGTACAGCAAAGAAATTCTGTTAAAAAAAGGAACGAATTCTTTGGAAATTGAGGAGAAAGACTTACCCACAGGAATTTGCAGATTTACTGTTCTGGAGAATAATGTTCCAGTTGCAGAACGTATCGTTTTCACCAATAAAAAGAACCAGCTCAATATAAAGGTTATTCCGGTGAAAAAACATTACCAGCCAAGAGAAAAAGTGATTCTGAATATTGAAACTACCGATGAAAATAATAAACCTGTTCCTGCCAATCTCGGAATGAGCGTAGTAGATGATAAGCTTTGGACCTATGCAGACGATAAGCAGAATCATCTCATCTCATGGCTTCTGATGGACTCTGAACTGAAAGGGAAAATTGAAAAACCTCAGTTTTATTTCGACAAAAAAGAAGAAAAAGCAGACAAAAGCTTAGATCTTGTTATGCTTACAAACGGTTACAGATATTTCGAATTGATCCCCGAAGTACTGAAGACAAACAAATACAAATACCTTCCCGAAAAGAAAAATACAATTTACGGAGTAGTGGAAGATGAAAATAAGAAAACAGTGAAAGCCGATGTTTTCCTTCTAAGTACGAACGATAAAAAGATCCTTAAACAATCCGTTGCAGAAAACGGAAAATTTTATTTTTCAGATTTGAATGCAGGAAATTCATACAAAATTATTGCAAAATCTTATCAGCCAAAACAGAAACTGAAAATCAGAATTTTATCCTATAATCTGGATATTAATCCTTTAGAAAAACAAAAACTATCCAATATAGATGTTGAAGAAATTATAAAAGAAGCCGAAAAAAGGAAGAAACAAAAACAGAAAACAGAAACAATACCAGTCAGGTAAATCGTCCGGGAAGATCAAAAACAGATACAATCAGTAAAAATAAGAGTATTGAAGAAGTCGTAGTATTAGGATATAGTTCAATAGCTAAGAGCAAAAGTATTGTGACATCCAATACCATAGCATCTTCTTTAGAAATTCAGAACCCCAATATACCTTCATTATTAAACGGAAAAGCTGCCGGAATAATAGTAACCCCAGTGGGGCAGGCTGGTGCAAGTGCACAAATCAGAATAAGAGGAGCCGCTTCTATTGCCAATAAGAATCCATTATTTATTGTGGATGGAACTCCTGTAGAAAATTTCAATACCACGATCAATCCCAATGATATCAACAGTATTACCATTCTGAAAGACGCAGCCGCTACTGCCCTTTATGGTAGCAGAGCGTCAAATGGAGTGGTGATAATTAACTCATACAAAAGTGGAAGTTCACAAATTAAGTTGGATATCACCCCGAAATCTTATATTGCTGTAGAAAGTTTACCATCCGGAAGATTGGTGTCATATGCTGCTGCAAGAGAATTTGCCTATCCGGAATATGAAACAACCAATACTTCCTATCGTTTCGATTACAGAGAAGCTCTTTACTGGAATCCGGTGGTAGAAACCGATAAAAACGGTAAAGCGACAGTGGCGTTTTATAATTCAGATGCCAATTCTACGTTTAGAGTCATGACAGAAGGTATTTCTGCAGCAGGGCTTTTAGGAAGAGATGAAATCACATACGCTGCACAGAGCCTTATTTCACTGGATGCAAAAATTCCACAATACCTGACGAGAACAGATCAGATGATGATTCCTGTGGTCATAAAAAATAATTCTTCAGAAACCCGTAAAATGACCATGGATGTTATTGTACCCAATCATGTAAAACTTATCAGTTCTGATAGTCTGATTACCCTAAAACCACTAGAATCGGGAAGATTATTTGTTAAAATACAGACTGATGAGATCGTGAATTCTGATATTCAGTTTTCTGTGAGATCCGGAGATTTCAGAGAAACCATGATCCTTCCTTTTAAAGTAGAAGAAAAGGGATTTCCACATCAGTTTTCCATTATTAATAATAAAACAGAGGATATCAAAATCAACATCCCGGAATACATCAACGGAACTCTGTATTCATCCTATTATGTATTTGAAAATACTGCACTGAAGTTATTTGAAGATCTGGAACAGTTGAAAAGAGAGCCTTATGGATGCTTTGAACAGCTTTCTTCAACAGTATATCCTAATATTTTTATTCTTGATTATTTAAAATCAACTAAAAAAATAAATACTGCAACGGAAAATCTGGTGATTAAAAACCTGAAAAAAGGATTCCAGAAAATGCTGAGCTATAAAAATAAAGATGGAGGGATCGGATATTTCAGTTCTGAAGAATCAGATGTAGCACTTTCTGCATTTGCATTAATGGAATTTACAGAATTAAAAAAATACGTAAATCCGGATGCTAAAATTATTCAGGGACTTTCTTCATTTATTTTATCCAGAAAAAGCGGAAACGGATTATTTGAAGTCAGAAGACCCTATGAATCCAAAAAAACATATTCTGAATATTCCTGGTCGAGAAATATGTATGTTGTTTATGCATTATCCAAACTGGGCTTCAAGAATGAAATAGAAGATACTTTTCAGGTAACGCTGAAAAGAGCTTTGACTACAAAAGATACGTATCAGCTGGCTTTACTTGCCAATGCGGCTGCGGATCTTGGAAAACAACAGGAATATGATGATCTGATGAAGATTCTGGACAAGCAGTATGAAACGAAGAATATAAAATCTGAAATCACTTTTACAGGTTCATGGGGAAGGTCTGCAGAGGCGGAAACCCTTTCATTGTACATAATGGCACTTCAGAAAGATGAAAAACTAAACCAGTTGAAAATTGCAGAAGCAGTAGATAGGCTGATTGCTTTCGATGGATATTTCGGATTCGGTTCTACTCAGGCAACTACATTGGCAATACAGGCGCTGTCTGAGTTTTTCTCTAAAAATGAAAAAATATATGGAACTGAAAAGCCTGTTATCAAGATTAATCAGGCACAAATTTCACCTATGATCAGTTTTTCGTCAGCATTTAAAGCTGGAGAAAATGATATCAGTATTCATTATCCATCGCAAAAAGGATTGCCTTATAAACTCGGATACCAGTATTATACCCTGCAGGCTCCGGAAAGCAAAAATATTCCTCTTACCATGGAAACAAAACTGAAATCCGGGATATCAAAAGTAGGAGAGACCAACAGAATGACTGTTACTATTAAAAACAAAATAAATGGTCAACTTCCAATGACGATAGCAAAAATTGGTATCCCTGCAGGACTTACCCTTCAAAATGCCTTATTAAAAGATCTGATTGATAAAAAGCAGATCTCTTATTATGAGATTTTCGACAACTATTTGACTTTGTACTGGGAACATTTTGATGCTGAGGAAACGAAAACTATTAATCTTGATCTGAAAGTAGAGTTTGCAGGAACCTATACCGGAAAATCAAGTAATGTGTATTTGTACTACATGCCGGAATCCAAATATTGGAACCAGGGAATAACTACGAAAATAGAACCTTAATTTTAAATTTTATAAACCTCAAAACAGGCATTCTCAGTGATGTCTGTTTTATTTTAAAATTAATTTTCAAAAATTATTGAAAATTCAAAAATATAATTACATTTGTTATAGAAATTTAAAAGGCAAATACAATGCAACTTTCAGAAGCAAAAGAAAAATATATTCAGACCTGGGGAACCTTTGCTACCAATTGGGGAATCAACCGTACGATGGCACAGGTACATGCGCTGCTTTTGGCAAGCGGAAGACCTCTTTCTACCGATGAGGTAATGGAGCAGCTGGAGATTTCAAGAGGAAATGCCAATATGAATCTCCGTGCCCTGATAGACTGGGGAATTGTGAAAAAAGAATTTGTGAAAGGGGATCGTAAAGAATATTTCATAGCTGAGAAAGATGTCTGGTACCTGTTCAAACAAATTACGAAAGAACGCAGAAAAAGAGAAATAGAACCTGTGATTTCCTTTCTTGAAGAGCTTAAAAATATTGAGGATAAAGATTCGGAAGAAGCTCAGGAATTTATTAAGCTGATGAATGACTTCAGTTCTGTAACCGGAAAGATCAATAACATCATGGATCTGGCAATAAAAAGTGATGATCACTGGTTGGTAGGGAAGATTACCAATCTACTGAAATAAATTTTCAAAAAATGAGAAGTCTTTTATTACTATGTCTTTTAAGTCTGATAATGAGCTGTCAGAAAAATGTAATGGCAAATTTCGACATTCATATAGAAAACTATGATAAGTATGATGAAAGGCGCCACGATTTGTATAAAATTGAAATCTATAAGGATGAGAAGATCTTCAAAATTTTAGAACCTGAAGAGTATGCACCGGCCTTAAATTTCAATATAAAATTGGATAGTTTAAAAGAAGGAAAATATTCATTTGTTTACGAAAATCTTTTTGGAGAAACCATAAAAAAAGAAATAAAAGTTGATGAATCAAAAACATACAGGATCAGCATTACTCCTGACTATTTATTTAAAAAGAATAAAAAATCTGTTTTTGAAAATCTAAAAGACTCGGAAGCAAAATTGGTGTTTCAGTCCAGAGGATGTTTCCATCAGGATAAGGATTCAATAGTTGTCATTAACAAAGGAAAAGATTACTTTCTTCGGCAAAAAATGGTAGTTTGAAAGTTCTGGATAAAGCAGCATGGGCCTATTTAGTAAAATCGGAAAATATAATAAGGGAAATTCCTAAAGATGGAGGCTGTACCACAAGAGATGAATATATTTTCTATTATCAAGGAAAATCTGATACTATTAATGACGATACATGTGAATTTTCTACCTGGCATACACTGAGAGATTACCTGAAAAAGAATAAATTACAATAAAAATAAATCTGGATGAAAATCCTTTTTTATTTCAATTTAATTTTCAAAAATTACTGAAAATATAAAATTTATAAAATGTTTAATATTGTTTCATATGTGATTTTCCTTTGCATCAGTTCATACATAACAATTGATGTAGGAAGAAGATGTTATCACGAAGGGAAAGCCTATCTGAAATATTTACTTCACGATGATGATATTTGTCTGACAATTAACAGGATCCTCTTAGGATGTTATTATTTAGTAAACCTTGGTTATATCGCGATAAGTCTTACAACCTGGAGCACCATAAACAGCATAGAAGATATGATAACGGTTACAGCAACAAGAGTGGGATGCATCATTTTAATTCTCTGTTTATTACATTACTTGAACATTTTCATTCTTTACTTTCTTAGAAATAAATTAACATTAAAATAATACTATTATGGCAACTACAGTTTTAACCGCAACGTATAATTTTTCAGCGTACATGATCTATTTACCAATCGTAATTACCCTTACCATATTGGTATCCCAGTTTTTATTTAAAAATTCAAAAACATTCATGATTGATATTTTTCATCAGAAAAAAGACATTGCCATGGCAACCAATTCTCTTTTTAAAATAGGTTTCTATCTTTTAAATCTGGGATTTGCTCTTTGTATCATTGAATTTTTTCAAATTGAAACCATAGAAAGACTGGTAGTCGCTCTGAGTAAAAAAATTGGAGGGTTTTCAATTTATTTAGGCGTAATGATGCTTCTGAATCTATTATTATTCCTAAAAGGACGTAAACATGCATTGAGAAAAGAAAAAGAAGTAAGTGATCAAATTTCTGATTTTGAAAGAGACTGATTTTTTATTTGGAATCATATTTCAAATATTACTGAAAATATAAAACTTATAATATCATGAAAAATTTTTTCAAAAAATACCTCTATTTAAGCCTGTTTCTAACGGTTGTTTTAATTGTTGGTATATGGTTTTTTCTTGTTGCTGAAGGAGAATATGGTGTTACAATGTTCTTTACCATTCCGGTTTCTATAGGATTTATCATCGGGTATGTAAAGTATTTTAAAAGAATCGGGTTGGCGAATATTCTGAAGACCATCTTCAAAATAGTTTTAGGATTAGTCATTTTCTCTGTGATCCTGATAGCAGCCGGAACAAAAGGGGCCATTTGCATTATTATGGCAATCCCATTTATTGGCTTTGCCATGTTTGTAGGCTTCACTTTTGGATTTATCATTGGGGTACTCGATGAAAAAAGGCATACAGGAAGTGTTATCGTATTTCTTCTTTTCATCAATCCGGCATCATATATTTTTGATACCTATACAAAACCTATTGAAGAGACTATTACCACAGAAATGATTATAAATTCTTCAAACGAGAAAGTCTGGAAGCTTTTAAATACACAAATCAATTTCAATACCCCAGATTTTATACTGTTTGAAAAAGGAGTCAGCTATCCAAAGAATATAAAACTGATGAATAAAAATGGAAAATTAGGGTATAGCTGCCAGACCAACAATGATAAATTGCAGCTTAATATTAATGAGTTTGTAGAAAATAAAAAAGTAAAATTCTCTCTGGAAAACCAAACCGTTCCCATGAAAGAAATAACACCTTATGATGATATTGATGCCAAGCATTTACATGATTATTTTATCGTGAAGTATGGCGAAATTACTTTAGATAAACTGTCAGAAAATAAAACAAAGATCATTGCAAAAACAAAATACAGTTACAAAATAGCACCCACCTGGTACTGGAAAAAATGGTCAGGCTATATCATTGATAAAATGCAAACCCATGTATTACAATCTATAAAAACACAATCTGAAAATGAATGATCTGCAACAATATTTTGACCGCCTGCAACCCAGATATTACATTAATGAAATTGCATCTTTAGGGTTTACCAGACTGTTCAGAAAGATGGCCGTTCAAAAGGTAAAAAGTTATGGAGACAAAAGAGTTTTGGATCTGATGAGCGGACAGGGAGAAAATCTGGAGTTTATCCAATCTCACAATAAAAATACAGCAATTGTAGCACTGGATTATTCTTCAGCAATGCATATGAAACTGGCTGCAACATTTGGAAATAAGCTATCCATACAACAGATCCAGAAAGATTTTTTTGAAAGCCAGATTCCGGATCATTCTATGGACATTATCCTTTGCTCTTACGGAACAAAGACGATAGAAGAAGATCAGAAACCAATTTTTGCTGACAGACTGTCAAGAATCATTGATGAAAAAGGAGAAATCATCATCGTAGAATTTGTAAAACCAAAAACAAAATGGAGATTCAGTTGTGTGAAGTGGTATATCGAAGTACTTGTTTCAACGCTTTTTGGAAACGAATTTGGAAAACTGTTTCATTATATCAACAAAAATGAAAGCCTTGAAGATCTTAAAAATCAGTTCATCAATAATAAGCTTTCCATCATATCTCACAAAAGATATCTCGATCTGGTGGAAATCCTTCATGTGAGAAGAAATTAGTTTTTTATTTGAATTTATATTTCAAAAATTACTGAACATTTTAAATGAATAATAATTATGAAAAATTTAATCATTCACTTATTCCTGATTATTTATTTCAGAAGAAAAGGATCACTTTAAACGCTAACTGTCATGAAAATATTTGTAAAATATGATTACTTGATCCAATTGGTTATTCTCATAGTCTGTATCGTAGGAGCTGTGATGCATTACAAAGACTGGAAGTTTATAGAATTCTATTATGTGGTTGGAGGATCCCAATTGATAAGTTATCTGGTCAGGTTGTTTTTAAAAATCAAACAATCATCCGAATTTAGAGTGTATGGACTAACCGTCATGCCGGTCTGGATATGTCTGCTTTTGGTTGACCAGAAAATTTACAATGAATTGACAATGGCTCTCATGGGGATCTTCCTGCTTCTGTCATTGCTGTATACTCCGATAATGGCCATTCTGTATGTGTATGATTGCTACAATACCTATGAACCTTATAAATCATCATTTTGACAACCATTAAAATTAAAATATAATAAGCTTAAAAACCTTTTAAAAAATGTCAACCATCTATTTAAATACAGTCATCAAAGCAGACATTCACTATGTCTTTGATCTGGCAAGAAATATTGATCTGCATCAGGAGTCCACCTCAAAATCTCACGAAAAAGCAATTGCAGGACGTACCTCAGGGCTCATTGAAGAAAATGAAACCGTAACCTGGAGGGCAAAACATCTGGGAGTATATCAAAACCTCACCACAAAAATTGTAAGCATGGAAAAACCGGTTCAGTTCATTGATGTAATGCAAAAAGGAGCTTTCAAATCTATGCGCCATCGGCATATTTTTAAAACGGTAAACGGAAAAACTCTGATGACCGATATTTTTGAATTCGAATCTCCGCTGGGCATCATTGGGAAATTATTTAATGCCATTTTTCTTACCGAATATCTCAGAAAATTTCTGCTCAAAAGAAACGAAATGATCAAAACTATTGCAGAATCTTCAACCCGTGACGGAATAGCTATTTTTTAACCCTAAAACACATTGTTATGAATTTTTTACAAGCAGAATGGCGAAAACTAGCCATCATCAATTACGAAATAGATTCTCATATCTTATTGCCTTACCTTCCAAAAGGCACAGAACTCGATTTTTATAAAGACAAATGCTATGTAAGTCTTGTAGGATTCATGTTTTTAAATACCAGATTATTAGATTTTCCAATCCCTTTTCACCGGAATTTTGAAGAAGTGAACCTAAGATTTTATGTCAAGAAAAAAGAAAATGGTGTCTGGAAAAGAGGAGTAGTGTTCATCAAAGAAATTGTTCCCAAGCCTGCTTTAAGTCTGGTGGCTAACTCCATATACAAAGAAAATTATCATACCATGCCGATGAAAAACCAGATTCATGAAAGTGGCGATGAATTGCTGATCCGGTATTCATGGAAAGATAAAAGCTGGTATTCTATCCAGATTATGGCAGAAAATACAGCAAAGCCAATGGAGGAAAACTCAGAATTTGAATTTATCACAGAACATTATTTTGGATTTACAAAAAAAGAAAACACAACTTCTGAATACGAAGTTTGCCATCCAAAATGGGATTGCTACACCATAAAAGAATACCATTTAGAAATTGATTTTCAAAGGATCTACGGAAATGATTTTAAATGTTTGAATCACCAAAAGCCTATTTCCGTAATGCTTGCCGAAGGCTCAGAAATTCAGGTCAAAACTAAGAAATACATCACTTAAAAACAATAATATCAAAAACACCTTTCATTATACACCATCATCTGCGAAAATCTGTATCATCCATGGTTAAACCTTACACATTGAATTCAAAAACTTCAAACTTCAAAACAATGAAAATAATCATAGCAGGAGGAACCGGATTTCTCGGCGAAAACTTAGAAAAATTCTTTACAGAAAAAGGAAATCAAGTCTACATTCTTACCCGAAATCCTAAACGTAAAAATGAAATCTATTGGGATGCTCAAACCATAGGCGAATGGAAAAACAGTCTTGAAAAAGCAGATGTTCTGATCAATCTGACAGGAAAGTCCGTAGACTGCCGTTATCATGAGAAAAATAAAAATGAAATTTATTCCTCAAGAATTGATAGTACAAGAGTATTACAGAAAGCTGTAGATCTTTGTTCTGAAAAACCAGAAGTTTGGCTGAATGCCAGTTCTGCAACTATTTATGTTCATTCCGAAAAACATATCAATACAGAAGAAAACGGAGTTATCGGAGATGATTTTTCCATGAATATCTGCAAAAGCTGGGAAAAAGAATTTTTTAAAGTTAGAAATGAAGGAATACGAAAAGTTGCTCTTCGAACTTCTATTGTTCTCGGGAAAAATGGTGGTGCTTTTCCAAAACTGAAAATGATTACAAAGCTGGGATTAGGTGGAAAACAAGGAAGAGGAAATCAAATGGTAAGCTGGATTCATATCGAAGATTTTTGCAAAGCAGTGGAGTGGATAATTCAGAATGAAACTATTTCAGGGACTATTAACATAACTGCTCCAGAGCCTGTTTCCAATGAAAATATGATGAAAAAGCTTAGAAATAAAATGAAAATGCCTTTTGGGCTCAATGCACCGGTGTGGCAGCTGGAAATAGCATCCATATTCCTGAATACAGAAACAGAATTACTTTTAAAAAGCAGAAACGTTTATCCGGAAAGACTCATAAAAAATGGATTTCAGTTTTCATATCCCGGATTTGAGAAGGCCATTCTTAATCTCTTGGAATCTTAATATTTGCGGGTGTCCCAAGGATAATTAAATTAGCGGAAAACTATACCATATGCCGGTTATTTCCAAGGTAAAACCCCTTTTTCTTTCCTCCTTTTTGATAAGTTCAATAGCATTTTCGCAGGCTCATAATGTGTCTGACGGTTATCAGAAGCCAACGGATCCTCTTGTTGCCCAGAATCTGGAGCAATGGCAGGATATGAAATTCGGACTGTTTATGCATTGGGGAACCTATAGCCAGTGGGGAATCGTAGAAAGTTGGAGTTTATGTCCTGAAGACGAATCATGGACACAGAGAAAGCCCGAGCATGGGAAATCTTACTATGAGTATGTGAAAAATTATGAAACCCTTCAGACAAGTTTCAATCCAACCCGGTTCAATCCACAAAAATGGGCTGATGCCGCCAAAAAAGCCGGAATGAAATATGTGGTTTTTACTACCAAGCATCATGATGGGTTTGCTATGTTTGATACGCAACAGTCTGATTATAAAATCACATCTTCCAAAACACCATTCTCAAAAAATCCAAAATCTGATGTGACGAAAGAAATTTTCAATACGTTCAGAAAAGAAGGATTTAAAATAGGAGCTTACTTTTCAAAACCTGACTGGCATTCCAATGATTACTGGTGGTCTTACTTTCCACCCAAAGACAGAAATGTCAATTATGATCCCAAAAAATATCCGGAAAGATGGGATAATTTTAAAAAATTCACCTTTAGCCAACTGAACGAAATCACTTCCAACTATGGTAAAGTGGATATTCTCTGGCTGGATGGAGGATGGGTGCGTCCTTTTCATACCATAGATCCGAAAGTAGAATGGCAGCGCACCATCAAAGTAGAACAGGATATCGATATGGATAAAATAGGAACGATGGCCAGAAAAAACCAGCCTGGGATAATCATTGTAGACCGCACTGTTCCCGGAAAATGGGAAAACTATGTTACCCCTGAGCAGGCCGTTCCGGAACATGCCCTTTCTATTCCATGGGAAAGCTGTATCACAATGGGAGATTCTTTTTCTTACGTTCCGAATGACAATTATAAAACCTCTCAGAAGATCATTGAAACCTTGGTTAAAATCATTTCAAGAGGCGGAAATTATCTGATGAATATTGCTCCGGGCCCCAATGGAGATTATGATCCAATAGTCTATGAAAGATTACAGCAGATTTCCGGTTGGATGGAGAAAAATCAGTCTGCGGTTTTTGCAACAAGAAGTATTGCTCCATACCATGAAGGAAATTATTATTATACCCAAAGTAAGGACCATCACACCGTAAATGTATTTCATCTCAATGAGCAGTCAGAATATCAGGCTCCGGCAGTTCTTACCTTTTCTATTCCCGAAAATTTTAAACCAAAATCTTTGAAAGTTTTAGGATTATCAAACAAAATTCAATGGAAGAAAACAGCAGAAAGTACCCTTGAAATCAAATTACCTGAAGAAAGGAAAAAACTGAAACATGCTACTGTAATTCAAATCGTTCAATAATGAGATGTATTAGTTTTAAACTTGCTGGGATAACATTATTGTTGAATGTTGTGATTACTTTTGCTCAAAAACCCTTATATAAAGATCCGAAACAACCTGTTGAAGCTCGTGTTCAGGATCTGTTGAAGAGAATGACCCCGGAAGAAAAATTCTGGCAGTGCTTTATGATTCCAGGAGATTTGGATAACGTCCCGAAAGGACAGTATTCTCATGGAATTTTTGGATTGCAGGTAAGCGCGGGAAACCAAGGGGGAGGAGTGGCTGGGCAACTGTTGAAATATAATGCCAATGAAGATGCAGAGAGGCTGGTGAAAAAATCAATACCATTCAGAAATATTTCGTAGAAGAATCAAGATTGGGAATTCCTATTATCCCTT
This sequence comes from Chryseobacterium sp. CH21, assembly GCF_004119445.1. Lineage (GTDB taxonomy): Bacteria > Bacteroidota > Bacteroidia > Flavobacteriales > Weeksellaceae > Chryseobacterium. The sequence continues at coordinate 43,175 of NZ_QICI01000055.1, forward strand.
TTGATGAAGCCTTACATGGATTGGTTCGGGAAGGGGCAACAGCTTTTCCGCAGGCCATTGGTTTGGCTGCCACTTTTAATCCGGAATTGATGGCTCAGGTTTCAACATCGATTGCAGCAGAGTCGAAATGGAGAGGAATCCGTCAGATTCTGACACCCGTAGTCAATCTTGCAAATGATGTACGATGGGGAAGGACAGAAGAAACCTATGGTGAAGATCCCTTTTTGACATCCGTGATGGGAGTCAGCTTTGTCACTTCATTTGAAAATATGGGAATCATTACCACTCCTAAGCACTTTTTAGCTAACGTAGGAGAGGGAGGTATAGACTCATACCCGATTCATTGGAGCAAAAGATATCTTGAGGAAACTCATTTAATTCCTTTTCACCATGCTTTTACAAAAGGAAAAAGCCGTTCCGTAATGACTTCTTATAATCTGCTGGATGGAAGACCTTCTACCGCAAATCACTGGCTGTTAACAGATAAATTAAAAAAAGAATGGGATTTCAAAGGCTTTGTCATCAGTGATGCCAGTGCAGTAGGAGGAGCAAATGTGCTGCATTTTACAGCAAAAGATTATGATGATGCTTCTGCGCAGGCAATCAATGCAGGCCTTGATGTGATTTTTCAGACAGAATATAAACATTATGAACTCTTTATGCCTCCTTTTTGGATGGCAGAATCTCAAAAGAAAGAATTGATGATGCTGTTTCAAGAGTACTGAGAGCCAAATTCGAACTCGGATTATTTGAAGCCCCCTATGTTTCATCTAAAGAAATTGAAGCACTAAAGAAATTGAATCATAAACCTCTGGCAGAAAAAGCAGCTGCAGAATCCTTTGTTTTGCTTCAGAATAATAATCAGACACTTCCTGTTCCTGAAAATGTAAAAAAGATTCTGGTAGTGGGCACAGATGCTGTGGATGCAAGATTAGGTGGCTATTCTGGGCCGGGAAACAAGAAAATCAATATTGTAGACGGGCTTAAAAATTATACTAAAAATAAAAATATTGAAATCATGTACTCAAAGGGTATTGATTGGAATATAAAAGATTTTACCACCATTTCCAATGAATATTTATCCTCTGAGAATAAAAAAGGATTAAAGGGAAGTTACTTTTCCAATACAGAGTTAAAAGGAAATTCAGCTTTCGAAAGACAGGATGAACAGCTTAATTTTAAATGGACATTATATTCTCCCGATCCGGAAAAGTTGCAGGTTGATCATTATAGTATTCGATGGATCGGAAAACTGGAAGCTCCGGAGTCAGGGAAATACCAATTAGGATTGCGTGGGAATGATGGTTTCAGACTATATCTGGATGGGAAATTAGCCATTGATCAATGGGAAAAATTAAGCTATTCAACAAAAACCGTTGAATTAGATTTTGTAAAAGGAAAAAAATATGATATTAAGATTGAATTTCATGAAAACCGTGGAGAAGCCAATCTAGAACTGATCTGGAACTATGGCCTGCATAATTATCAGAAAGATTTTAATGAAGCTTTAGATCTTGCTCAGAAAGCAGACTATATCATCATAACAGCCGGAATTCATGAAGGGGAATTTCAGGATCGTTCATCACTGAGTCTGCCAGGAAATCAGGAAGCATTTATTCATGAAGTTGTAAAATTAAATAAACCAATTTCGGTTGTATTAGTAGGAGGTTCAGCCATAAAAACAACAGCATGGAAAGATAAAGTAGGAGCTATTTTAGATATTTGGTATCCTGGCGAAGAAGGCGGAAATGCTGTTGCAAAAATATTGTTTGGGGCTGAGAACCCATCAGGAAAACTACCCATTACTTTCCCGATTGAGGAAGGACAGCTCCCTTTAATTTATAATCATCATCCAACAGGAAGAGGAAACGATTATCATGACCTTAGTGGTGAGCCTTTATATCCGTTTGGCTTTGGATTGAGCTATACTACCTTTGAAATCTCAGGTTTACAGTTGAATAAAACTCAGTATTCAGAAAATGATACCATCATCGCTAAAGTGAATGTGAAAAATACAGGTTCAAAAACAGGAAATGAAGTCGTTCAGTTATATGTAAAAGATTTGCTGGCATCAGTTTCAAGGCCGATTATTGAGCTTAAAGGATTTCAGAAAGTAGAATTGAAACCCGGAGAATCAAAGTCCGTTACCATCGAAGTACCAGTAAAGCAACTACAGTTCTTAAATGAAAAAATGGACTGGATTGTAGAAAAAGGGACCTACAGAATCATGGTGGGTAACTCATCAAAAAATCTTCCTTTGAAACAGAATATTGAAGTTTTATAACAATAAAAAAGAGCAGAAAAATCTGCTCTTTTTACGTATATATTGTTGAAGATATCTAGTATTTTCTGGCTAATAAAACGTTCAGTAAGAATGTTCCTGCCCAGTTACTGTTATTGGATCCGTTATTTCCCATAAAATCAATACGTGCCACAGATACAGTAAGTCTAGTTCTTCCGGCAGTACCATTATTGGCAAGGCTTACAAATGAAGCTGTAAATACATCCGGGAAACTTGAGTTGTTTCCTGCCGTAAGAATTGGATACATATTGGTAACATTAAAAGGAGTACCTTGATATTCATAAACAAGCGTCATTCTACTAGCATTGGTATAGGTGGCAGTATGTGCATTGTCTACAGATGTTTTACTTATGATCCACCATCTGTCGGTTGCAGTACCCGAATCATAACCTGCATTACCATGAGCCGTCCAGTCTGAAACAGGAGCTGTTCCCAGTGCATGAGGCGGAATAAAAAGCTGTGTACCATAAATCTCCACATTACTTGGCTTAGGAAGAACAGTAAAAGACAAATCCCAGGTTCCTCCTGTAGTATTGCTGTTGTTCACTACTTCAGCATAAGCCCCTGTAGGAATTACAAAAGAAGCAACCGGAGTATTATCAATCCTTAAAGTATTGCCGCTGGATGCCTGAAGCGTAATTGCATTCGCGGAGATGTTTTTGATTTTATAAATTCTCCCTGTAAAACTTGTCGTTCCTGCTCCAACAACAGGAAGGGTAAATGTAGCATCAGCCGTTCCGTTATAGGTAATGTAATGATCAGTGGCCAGAATACTATACGTTGTAGCAGTGATTTGTGTGTATCCGGCCCTTAGTGAACCGTTTATGGCGAGAGTACTGTTTGGAGTCAGTGTATTAATCCCTACTTGTGCGGTTAAAGGGATGCCACAAAACAAAAGGATTGAAATGTATTTTTTCATATTTTATAAAATTGATTTTAAACAAAAATACAAAAAATCACTTAAAATTTACTTATAATAGAATAATTGATATGTTTTTAATATATATATAGTAATATGAAGTGAAAATAGGTAAATAGTGTTAAATCAATTGGTGTTAAATCAATCTGCACGGTACTTCCAAATCTTCAATAAGATAGTAGCTGCAGCATAACCGATGATAACCATCCGCAATAATGAGTTCATGCTGACCTCTTATGAGTAGGATAGGAGAAAGCTTCTTGTTTTTTTCTACTTTTTTCAGATTTTCTTTTACGTGGATATTGGTTTCCGGAAGCAAAGCAAGCTTACTGGCTCTTAAGATATCTTTCGATTTTTTTGTGTGGGAGGTGCCGATTTTAATTTTTCAACCATCTTTTGGGCTTCATCCGGTTCAAAAAGAAGATCCAGATAATCCAATGCTGCAGGAAAATCATGATCTTCCGGTTTTTTCATCCAGATACTGTCTTTAGTGAGATTCTTTTTTTTCGTGGAAGTCTTCATAAACGCTGATTTTAAAGGGAAATAAATGTATGAAAAATAGTGCACCTTTTAATGTTACGAAATAGGTTGTACTTTAAAAAAATATTGGTATGATATATGCAAGATTGTTGGTGAACCGGAATGAATTTCATTAAATAATATTGAATTAATTGAAATCATTCAAAAATAAGAACATTATGAAAAAGTTATTAATTTCAACAGTATTGTTACTAGGTTTATCCGTGAATGTTTCAGCTCAGAAGCACCCGCCAGTACCACCACATCCTTCAAAAAGTGAGTTGGTCAATATTAAAATGCAGGAGCTTACTAAAAAATATAATATAGAGAAAAAACTCATCCTTAATCACCCTCTTGCCACCAAACAGATGAAGAGAGATCAGATGAAAGCTTTAAACCAAAGATATGCCACTGAAAAGCGATTACTTAGACAGGCAAAATAATACATAATTTTTACGGTAATTAAAATAGAAAAAGCCGTTTTTTATAGATTGAACTTTGAGAATTTTTCAATGTAAAAGAAAATTTATTGAAAGAGAATGCGTTTTGTGTTCTCTTTCTTTGTTTAAAATTGAATAAAAATAGCTTTATTAATGCATTTTAAGATCGGTTTACAGAAACATGAAACATCCAATATTTTTCCTTAAATTCGCATAAAAATTTTTAAAGTAATGAATTACGATATTATTGTCATTGGAAGTGGTCCTGGTGGATATGTTACTGCGATCAGAGCAGCGCAATTAGGTTTCAAAACCGCAATTATCGAGAAAGAAAATTTAGGAGGAATCTGCCTTAACTGGGGATGTATTCCAACTAAAGCTTTATTGAAATCTGCTCAGGTTTTTCATTATATCAACCATGCTGAAGATTATGGTTTAAATAAAGTGGAGGCAAGCTTTGAATTCCCGAATGTAATTCAGAGAAGCCGTGGTGTTGCCAGCAAAATGAGCAAAGGAATCGAATTCTTGATGAAAAAGAATAAGATTGACGTAATTCTTGGTACTGCAAAAGTACAGAAAGGAAAAAAAGTTTCTGTTACAGATAAAGAAGGAAAAGTAACCGAATATACAGGTACTCATATCATTATCGCTACAGGAGCCCGTTCAAGAGAATTACCAAACTTACCACAAGATGGTAAAAAAGTAATCGGATACAGACAGGCATTATCTCTTCCTGAGCAGCCAAAATCTATGATCGTTGTAGGTTCTGGAGCTATCGGAGTAGAATTTGCTGACTTCTATAACACAATGGGAACTAAAGTAACTGTTGTTGAATTTATGCCAAACATCGTTCCTGTAGAAGACGAAGAAATCTCTAAACACTTAGAGAAATCTCTGAAAAAGACAGGAATCGAGATCATGACCAACGCTTCTGTAGAAAGTGTTGATGCAAGTGGAGAAGGCGTAAAAGCTACTGTGAAAACAGCGAACGGAAACATTACTCTTGAAGCTGATATCTTATTATCTGCTGTAGGTATTGCTGCTAACATCGAGAATATCGGGTTAGAAGAAGTGGGAATCCAGACAGATAAAGGAAGAGTATTGGTAAACGAATGGTACGAAACTTCAGTACCTGGTTACTATGCCATCGGAGATATCATCCCAACTCAGGCATTGGCTCACGTTGCTTCTGCAGAAGGAATCACTTGTGTTGAGAAAATCAAAGGAATGCACGTTGAGAAAATCGACTATGGCAATATCCCTGGATGTACTTACTGCCACCCTGAAGTAGCTTCTGTAGGTCTTACTGAAAAGCAGGCGAAAGAAAAAGGATACGAAATCAAAGTAGGTAAATTCCCTCTTTCTGCAAGTGGTAAAGCTACTGCAAACGGAAATACAGACGGATTTATCAAAGTAATCTTTGATGCTAAATATGGTGAGTGGTTAGGATGCCACATGATTGGTGAAGGAGTAACGGATATGGTTGCTGAAGCTGTGGTAGCTAGAAAATTAGAAACTACAGGTCACGAAATCATCAAATCTATCCACCCGCACCCAACAGTTTCTGAAGCTATTATGGAAGCTGCTGCTGCTGCTTACGGTGAAGTGATTCACATTTAATCTGAAATACAGAAATCTATATGATAAAAGCCTGGAAAAATCCAGGCTTTTTTTGATGTAGAGCAGAAGTATGCGTAAATTAAACCTAACAGGTTTCAAAAACCTGTTAGGTTTATTGTTTATTATCCATTTTTCTTAAAAGGCTTCTGATGAAATTTTAGCTTGTATACAATGGAATTTCTTAAAATAACTTTAAAATTAGCATATTTATAAAAATTAACTTAATTATCTCAGGCCGTTTTCTTACATTTATTCTATGAATTTTGAGAGAGTAGGACTTGTTTTATCAGGAGGCGGTACCAAAGGAATCGCTCATGCAGGAGTATTAAAATTCTTACAGGAAAAAGATATTGAAGTAGATATCCTTTCCTGTTGCAGTGCCGGATCTATTGTAGGATGTCTTCATGCTATCGGGAAAACTCCGGAAGAAATCCTGGAATTTTCAATTCTGTGTATTTTTTCAACTGGAAACACTTTACATTCAACCAGCCGGGGCTTGTTTCTTCGGTGATCTTCAGAAACTATCTGAAACCGATTTTCCATGAAATGAAACTGGGAGATCTCGATATCGAAGTTAAAATTGTCGCTACAGAGCTTGTTGCCGGAACCCAGAAAATTTTTGATAAAGATTTTGAAATTGTGGATGCCATCATTGCTTCATGTTCCATTCCTGGAATTACAACACCTTATATCATTGGTGATGAAATGTATTGCGATGGAGGAGTTCTGAATAATTTTCCGGCAGATATCATCAGAGAAGACTGTGAAAAGCTGATTGGCGTATTTGTCTCTCCGCCCAACGAAGCTAAGATTAAAGATCTGAATTCCATTAAAGCAATCGTTTCCCGTTCTTATGATCTTCTTTCTTATAGGATTGAAAAAGTAAAATTTGATTACTGCGACTGGTTTATTTCTTCCCAGAAACTATCGTCCTACGGAACTTTTGAGCGCAGAAAAGACAGATTGGAAGAGATTTTCAATATCGGTTACAAAGCAGCCAAAGAAAGCTATGAAGAAAGTACTTTTTTACAGAATTAAGACAATCCGGAACATAAAAAAATCCCGCATCAATATGCAGGATTTTTATTTTATAAGAAGAGTTGGAAGGACTTTATTTGAGATTTTAAAAGCAAAATTATCAACAGTATACACAACATCCTGCCTCTCTCCTCCATCTTCCCGCTTTTATACTTAATTTTTCACTACGTACCCATCCTGACGAACAATTTCCTGGTCATTTGCATCATTTACAACCAAAGTATAAGGTGCTTTTTTCGGAGAGTCGGTAAGATAATTTCTCCAGATCTGATAGCTGTGACCCTCATTATTGAAGTTGATGTAATAATTTCCTCCAGAGCCATCAGAAATCAGTTCCCCATCACTGATGATCATGCTTGGTTTAGCCGTAATTTTTGCATTGGCATTCCAAGACTGATAAAGATACTTACCATTCGGCTGTTTGTCAATTCTGATTTTGAATTTTTTGGTTTTGATAATAACAGTCTTCGGGACCTGCTGAAGGATAGAAGAGGTTATAAAACCTTCTGTTGTTGGAGTAGGGACCTCTTTGGCATAAACGAAAGAAAACTGAGCTAAGCAGAACGTTCCTAATAAAATATGCTTTATCATATTGAGTGGTTATTGGTTAACATTTCAGACTCTATCAAATATGAAGCCATTTTTTATTAAAGAGAAGACTTATCGTTCTGAAAAAGAAGTTCTTAAGACTTTTATATAGAGGTTCTGAAAAATAATAATATTGATTTTCAATTGATTACCATTTGTTTGTGAAATAGTATCAAATTCTAAAACAACTGAATACTTTTCTTATGTACATTTGTACCATCAAAGGATCTCGTTCCTTTATTATCAAAATGAAACTAATTAACTTTAAGTTTTTTCTATTAAAAGTATCAGAAATTATCTTCACGATTTTTAATACTTCTCCTCCTGTAATTTCTTAATTTTTTTCGAAAGAATTATCACATAATTCGTACTCTGTTTTTTCATATTCTGAAGAATCAGAGCGCAATCCCTTTTTTAAAATTTAATCAAAAACAAAAAACAAACTATGGAATTAGCTTTTCATGGCTGGATGGTTCCGGCCGTAATTGCGCTTTTATGCGTACTTTTTTACAAATTCATTTTAAGAATTTTCTTTGGATTAATCATTGTTCCTCAGGATAAAATTGGTTTGGTTACTAAAAAATTTGTGTTGGTAGGTAAGCAGGAACTTCCTGAGGGAAGGATTATCGCCACCAATGGAGAAGCTGGTTTTCAGGCTCAGACATTAGCTCCGGGAGTCTATTTTGGAAAATGGATATGGCAGTATTCTATCGATTTTCAACCTTTTACAGTGATCCCGACCGGTAAAATAGGATTATTACTGGCAAAAGACGGGATAGAACTGGAAACCGGACGAATTTTAGCCAGAAAAGTCGACTGCGATTCTTTTCAGGATGCAGAAGCTTTTTAAAAACGGAGGAAGGAAAGGCCGTCAGACTGCAATTATTGCACCAGGATCTTACAGGATCAATACGTTACTATTTGAGATAGAATTAACGGATATGACTCAGATTCCTGATAATGCCGTTGGAATTATTACAACAATGGAAGGAAGTCCTTTAGAAGAGGGACAGATTGCGGGTAAAATTATCAATGATCACAATAAGTTTCAGGATGTTGATACCTTTTTAAATAATGGAGGATATAAAGGTCTTCAGGAACAGGTAATCCTTGCTGGTTCCTATTTCCTGAATCCCTGGTTCACAAAAGTGGAAATGGTAAAAATGACGGAAATCCCAATTGGTCATGTGGGAGTCATTATCAGCTATGTGGGGGAAGATGGAAAAGATCTGAGCGGCGTTGATTTTAAACATGGAAACATTGTTGAGAAAGGCCATAAAGGGGTTTGGGCAGAACCTATTGGTCCCGGAAAATATCCTATCAATCCATACATTATGAAAGTGGAGCTTGTTCCTACGACCAATTTAGTACTGAATTGGGCTTATGAAAGAAGTGAATCTCACCAACTCGATAAAAACCTTTCAACGATTACGGTACGAAGTAAAGACGGATTCCCTTTCAATCTTGATGTTTCGCAAATTATTCATATTCCTACCTATGAAGCTCCCAAAGTAATAGCTCGTTTCGGAAATATGATCAATCTTGTGAGCCAGGTTCTAGAGCCAACGATTGGAAACTATTTCAGAAACTCAGCGCAGGATAGTGATGTGATTGCATTTTTGGGAAGCAGAAAAGAAAGACAGCAATCTGCCAAAGACCACATCAGCAGTGTTTTGGAACAATATAATGTGAACGCTGTCGATACTTTGATAGGTGCTATTGTTCCACCGGAAAGTTTAATGAAGACCTTAACAGACAGAAAACTGGCAGAAGAACAGAAAATAACTTACGAAACTGAAATGCTGGCTCAGGAAACCCGTCAGGCTCTGGAAAAAGAAACGGCTGTTGCGGATATGCAGAAAGAAATTGTAAAAGCAGATCAGGGGGTTGTGATTGCAGAAAGAATTGCTGATGCATCCGTGAAAAAGGCAACCGGAGATGCCAATTCCGTAAGATTGCAGGCGAATGCAGAAGGAGACAGGTTGAAGCTGTTAGCAACCGGAGAAGCAGAAAAAACAAGACTTCTTGCAAAAGCTGAAGCAGAAAAAATCGAATTACTGGCAAAAGCAAGTGCTGAACAGATTTCATTAACCGGTAATGCAGAAGCAGAAAAAATTCTGGCCATCGGTAAATCTAATGCGGAATCCTACAAACTGTCTGTAGAAGCAATGGGCGGAAATAATTTTACCCAATTAAAAATCATGGAAAATATAGCGAACCAAAACGTAAGAATAATGCCTGAAGTATTAATCGGAGGAAGCGGAGATTCTGCCAATGGAGGAATCAGCGGGCTTTTGGGACTTCAGTTGTTGGAACAGATTCAGAAGAAAAATATTGAAACAGTTGCTGCTACTGAAGAGAAGACAGATAACAATTCTTAACCCAATTGACAAATAACTTAAACTTAACTCAAATTTTGAATTTTTAAAATGATTTATATCGTTCAGCTCATTATAGCACTACTGATTATTAGTTTTTTTGTTTTCTCCATTATTGAAATCTATTGTGAAATTGTGAAAAAAAGTTCTAAGGCCTTTTTGGTATGCTTGTTAGCTTGATTTTATTTTTTTAATGATTACAGTACGCAATCATTTGGTTAAAAATAAACTTGTAGAAAATATAAAAACTTCAAAAATAGAACAGAGCAATTCATCTTTTTCAAAAAAGGAATTGTCAGATATTCATATTGTAAGTGAGAAAATGAGAGTTGTTGATAAGGATATTTATATTGTGCTTATGCCTCAAAAAGATACACTTTACATGAATCAGGATTTCAATGATCAACATAAATTCTGGGTTCACTATAAAAAATATGAGATTTTAAAAATTACAGAACCTGTAGGATATATTATTAAAAACTAAAAAAATCGCCCGAAAAACTTTCGGGCGATTTCATATTTTTTACGCAGTATAACTTGCAAAAGCATCTTCCAAGCTTTCAAATTTGCCTTTAAATTCGTCAATAGGGCAATCCTGAAGAATATTTCCTTTGTGTATAAGAATAACTCTTGAACAAAGCGCTTCTACTTCCTGCATGATATGGGTTGAAAGTAAAACAGTCTTTTGCTGTCCGATTTCCTTTACTACATTACGGATTTCTATGATCTGGTTAGGATCCAGACCATTCGTAGGTTCATCCAGAATCAGTAGATCAGGTTGATGAATAATGGCCTGCGCCAATCCTACACGTTGTTTATACCCTTTAGACAACTGTCCGATTTTTTTTGATTTTTCTGGGGTAATTCCTACCAGTTCTATGACTTCATCTACTCTGGATTCAGAGATTTTATGGATGTTGGCTACAAACTGAAGGTATTCTTTCACATACATTTCCAGATAAAGAGGGTTGTTTTCAGGAAGAAAACCGATTTTCTTTTTGCTTTCAATCTCATGCTGGGAAATATTCATCCCATTGAAAATAATTTCACCCTGATCAATTTTCAGTGCTCCGACAATGGATTTCATCAAGGTAGATTTCCCGGCACCGTTTGGACCAAGAAGACCAATGATCTCATTTTTATCAATAGAAATATTGATATGGTCTAGGGCTGTCTGCTCACCAAATTTTTTGGTTAAATTGATTATCTGAAGCGGCATATGTTTTACGATGTTTTGCAAAAATAAAATAAAAAAACTCATCCGATAGAATGAGTTTCGCAATATTTATAAAATATAATTATTTTCTTGATTTTTTCTTGGCTCCACCTGCTGCAGGAACAGCATTAGATGCTGTATTTCCGTTTCCTTTATTCGCTGCAGGATTTACAGAAGCGGGTTTATCATACATCGCATACTTTCCATTGGTTCTTCCGAAAACTTTCTCCACCTGTTTTTGAGTTAAAAACTGTGATTTTCCAATGTATTTTCGGTTTTTGTTGATCACCTGGATAAACTGCACGGTCTGCTGTCCGTAATTCTTTTCATAATGAAGCTCAATAATATCATTAGGAAGTTCCAATACAATATTCTCCTCCGGAGGAGTAACAAAGCCATCCATGATCAGTTTAAATAATCCGGCAACATCCCCGTTAAGGTTCTGAAAAGAAAAAGATCGGATTGTATTTAGGTTACTGGTGTTCAGATCCTGGTAGTTGACTGTAAATTTATCTTCCTTTTTATATAGACCAACGGAATTATCTTTACCAATTTCCACCAAACTTTCATTCTTCAACACTTTAATCTGTGAGAAAACTGAAATACCGAACATACATGTAATAAGTAGAATTATTTTTCTCATAAAATCAATTTTAATGTTTTATTACTTGGTGTACATAAATTTACTAATAAAAAAGCAAAAAACAACTTTATTAGTTTAAGCAAAAATAACATTTTTTTTTAATATCAATAGGAGATTATCTGTGGATAGTATGGATTTCATTGTTTATTTAATGATTTGATAATCATTTTATTAATTGTTTTTTGTGAAAAATTGTTGATTCTCATTGAAGTCAGATTTATAATAGTTAATATAATGTAATGTACTGAAATACAGATTAAATATTACTCAGATATGTTTGAATTAAAAATTAATTTGAAATAAATGTTAAAAATAAGGCTTTGTAGATTAAATTCTAAAAAAGAAGTGAGAAATTGAATATTGAAGTTTTTATAAATAGTTTCATAACAGCTTATTTCTGGAAACTGAAGATATGAAGGTGTCAAACTCATGCTTATAGCTTCTTCCCACAGGAATCTGATAATTAGAGACCACAATCTCATTATTACTGAAAGCAGTCACAAAAGCAGAATTGATAATAAAAGATCTGTGAATTCTTACAAAACCTTTGCCCGATAAAGTTTTTTCCAGATCCGCAATCTTATTTTTTGAAATACAATTTTCATGATTGGTGAGTACTATTTTGATATCATTTCCCTGGCTTTCAAAATAAGCAATCTCCGAAAGGGAAATTTTGCGGTGCATTCCTTCGGTTTTGATGATGATAAAATCTTCGTTATGGTCCTGTGTATTTCTGAGTATCCGTTCTACAGATTTGAAGAACCGTTCGAAAGTAATAGGTTTCAGAAGATAATCTACTGCTTCCAGCTCAAAACCTTCAATAGCAAAATCCCGGTAGGCTGTCGTGAAAATGGTTTTAGGCTTTCGGGGCAGTGATTTCAAAAAATCTATTCCGTTCAAATGAGGCATCTGAATATCAAGAAACATCAGATCCACAGTCTGATTTTGTAGGATTTTATAAGCCTGCATTGCATTTTGGGCTTTTCCTGCCAGTTTTAAATCGTCAATCTTAGAGATATGATTTTCCAGCAATGAGGCAGCCAGAGGTTCATCATCTACAATAATACAGTTAATCATAATGGGGAGGAGTGATTATTTCAACTTTAAAAATATTGTTTTCCTGTGAAACCCGGAAGGTAAAATTTCCTTGATAATGAAATTGTAATTGTCTTTGTATATTCTGCAGTCCGATTCCTTTTTCGTTATCTTTCAGAGGATAGGAAAAGGTATTTTCAATTTTAAAAACAGAATGCTGCTGATTGGTTTCTATCTCAATCTTTATTTCCGTTATTTCCTGGTTTTTTCCTGCTCCATGTTTAAAAGCATTTTCTACCAAAGTAAGATACATCAATGGTGGAATGGTATTTGGGGAGTTTAATATAATATGTTTCTGAATTTTTAATCTTTCCTCATGATACCGAAGACTTTCCAGAGCTATATAATTGTCAATAATATCCAGTTCATCAGAAACCGCTGCCCATTTTTTCTGTCCTTTGTACAGAATATAATCCAGAATATCAGAAAGCTGGCTGATAGATTGAGAGGTTTTATCAGAATGATTGATGGACAGAGAATAAATATTATTCAGTGTGTTAAAAAGAAAATGAGGATTGAGCTGAGATTTAAGAGATTGCAGTTCCAGTTCGGTTTTTTCCTTCTGCAGTTTGATGGTATGCTCCTTTTCATCTTTATACCGTATGATAAACATGATGGAGATAAAGATAAAGGCACCGCTGATAATCGGAAATGTATAATGGAGTAACAAATAAGGGATATCTGTGAAAATTTCAAAAGGAGTGTCTTTCAATTCATTGATGAAAAGAGGTTCTGCAATATAAACGATAAAAAACCGATTAATGACAGAAATAATATAAAGACTGAGAAGAATAGACAGTATTAATTTAACATACTTTTTCTGATCAAAAAATGACGGATCAGAACAAAATAAATAAAATTGGCTCCTGCAATCTGGAAAATCCAGTGGCAAAAATTGTAAATGATCAGCTCTTTAAAAGCTTCTCCATCGTACTCGCCATACATTCTTACTGTTCCGAACAAAAATAAAGCACTCCAGAAAAGCAGCTGGAAGTATAGATTTTGTCTGATCTGAATTTCTGACGGAGTTTTCAACATCTTCAAAAATATAAAATCTTAAGGTACCTTAGAAGAATGTCATGTTAAAGGATCTAAAATAATGGCAGATTTCATCATTTATAATGCGAACGACGTATTTTACCATTGATACGAAATATATCGCTGTCTGGATCGTAGTTTCGAAATAAATCTGAAAATTGTCAAGATTTGCACAAAAAATAATGACAGAACGTTCTGAAAGGCTTTACGGATTAGATCATCTGAGAGCTGCTGCTATTTTACTCGTATTAATGTACCATTACCGTGCTTTTAAACATCCGGATTGGATAGACAGTATCGGAAGATTTGGATGGACCGGTGTGGATCTCTTTTTTGTTCTAAGTGGCTTTCTGATTTCTAGTCAGCTGTTTAAAGAAATAGAAATTAAGGGAAAAATCCATTTGAAAACATTTTATATAAAACGCTTTTTCAGGATTATTCCGGCTTATTTGTTTACACTTTTCCTGTATTTTACATTTCCTTTTTTCAGGGAAAGAGAAGCTTTATCTCCATTGTGGAAGTTTATGAGCTTTACCCAAAATTACGGTTTGGATGTGATCAATCGCGGAACATTTTCTCACGCATGGTCATTGTGTATTGAAGAGCAGTTTTATCTCATTCTTCCTCTCTTTCTTTTGATAGTAATACCAATAAAATTGTTCAGATATCTGGCAGTTCTGATGATGATGGTTATCGGATTTTCTGTGATAGCCAGACTAATAGGATGGAATGAATTTATAACAGGAATGGATACTGCTTCCTCAGATTTCTGGAAATTATGGTATATGAAAATATATTACCCTACTCATACAAGGCTGGATGGTTTAGGGATAGGTGTTTTGATCGGATATTTGATGCAGTATTCATCACAATTCAAAAAAATAGTGAATAACAACGGAAACAGATTTTTCTTTTTGGGAATTGTACTGTTGGGAGTTTCTTTTTGGGTATGTAATGAGCAGGCTTCAAAAATGGCTTCTATTTTTGGTTTTACACTCGTGGCAGTGAGCTATGGAATTATCCTTATGGCTGCGGTTTCCCAATCATCTTTCCTGTATAATTCGAAGTCTTATGTTACCGCTCAACTGGCCTCTTTATCTTATGCTGTTTATCTTTCACATAAAGGAATTATTCACATGGTACAGGAGGGTTTTGATTATTTTAAACTGGAAAATTCAGATAATATAAGTCTTATGATTTGCCTTTTTGTTTGTATTTTGGGAGGCTTATTCTATAGGTTTGTGATAGAAAAACCTTTCTCTGTTCTTAAAACAAAGGCTTTAAAAAGAATTGTATAATCTCTAGTATCTTCAGGATAGATGTTCAAAAATTGAAAAAGTATTATCCTATTATCCTTGCTAAAAATCTTTGATTTTTTTGCGCCTTAAAAAAAATACAGGATTAAAAGACTTGCGCCCTTTAGTTTGTATTATAAAGTTTTTTGAATTACGTAAATTAACTTTATAGTATTAATTAATCCACAAGAAACAGGGTGAATCATTAAGCGCCAAAGGT
>NZ_QICI01000054.1 GCF_004119445.1 Chryseobacterium sp. CH21
AAGACAAATATATAACCAACAAAAATTAGTAAATTTATAAACCGAAAATCCTCCTTAAGGATTTAAACCAAAATGTCTAAGTTGGTTTGAAGACGTACAATAAGTAGTTTTTACTCCGTATAATTCATCATTAATTTTCAAAACCGAATCTTTATCCAAACTTTCCTCATCTTCGATTAACAAATCGTAAATGTGTTTAACATTATGAAAATCAATAATAACATCATCTACTCCTTGAGAATCGTAAGAAGACGGTATTAACATTTGAAAAAGTAAATCCTCATCCTCAATCAAATTACCCGTTTCATCATAATAATCCATTGTTATTTATATTTTCTACAAATATAAATCAGGAATTTTAGATACAGCATCTATCTTCTTTTTATCTATTACTTTTCCATAGATTTCTGTAGTTTTCAGATGTCGGTGTCCTAATAACTTACTAACTGTATAAATATCTGTATTCATCGTTAATTGTAGTGTAGCAAAAGTATGTCGTGAACTGTGATAAGTGATGTGTTTATCGATTCCTGCTTCCTTTACCCATTTGTGTAATTTTTTATTGTGGTAAGCACTGTACGTTAAATTCTCAAACAACAATACATCATCATCTTTCCTTTCTCCAAGAAGTTTTACCGCTTGTTCACTTATCGGAAGATTTTCTACTCCTTTAGTTTTCTGTTGTGTATATTTTAAAATCCAACCATTTTCAGAATCGTAGTAGAGATTTTTCCACTTCAAAGATTTTACATCAGAAAATCTTAAACCTGTGAGTGAACTGAAAATAAATGATTGTTTCAAAATTGGTACTTCACATTCGGTTTTCACCAATTTTTGTAATTCTTCCAAGGTGAGGTATTCTCTGTTGGTTTCTTCTTCTTTTATAGATTTTACTCTAACCATAGGATTTTCAGAAATCATCTTACTTCTGTATGCTTCTTTAAGAGCTGCTCTTACCTTATTAAAATATGATAACGCTGTATTCTGTGATAATCTCCCTCCGTTATTAGATATTTTTTCTTTCAAAAGATACTCCTTAAAACTCTCCAGGAATGTTTCATCTATTTTGGAAATCTGAATATCTACTCCTTTACAAAAAATTGTTAGATGTTTCAAAGTACTAAACCAATTTCCGTATGTTCCCTCTGTCTCATATCTTTTCTCTACCAGTTCATTAAAGTAGTTCAGAAATCCAATCTTACCACTCACACTACTAACCAATCCATGTTTTCTCGAATTAAACTCCAATACCTTTTGAGCCTTTATAGTTTCAGCAAGTTGTTGAGTTTCTTTGTTATGTTCCCTTTCCAGAATTGTTTTTGGCTTATCATAAACATATAAACTCAACCAATCTGTTGTTCTTTTTTTATTTTCGTCAATATAAAGTAAGTACAGGCTGTTCATTTTCACACGTCCTTTCTCAATACTTTTTTTACTTAATTGTCCCTCTCTTGTTCTTAAATAAACTCTCATTTCCTTAGATTTTGTTACGAATTGTGATGTAACATTCCCCCTAAGTCGATTCGGAAACAACAGTAAACGTTTGGTATTAACCTAATTATATAGATTTATAAATCATAAGTTTACTTTCTCTATGTGAAACTAACCACATTCTAACAGCTGTTAAGTAGTGGTAGTCTATATCCTTTACTCACCTAATTTTAAACACAAAAATCCAAACTTCTCGTTTGGATTCTCTTTACATTGTTAAATAAATTTTCGACCACCTCAATTGTAAGGTGGTCTAAAGTCCTTACTTTTATTTTTAAATCACAACAACTCTATAAACTTATTTTTCACTTTGTTCTCCACATTAAATAATCTTCAATATAAATTTCATCGTATTTATATTTTCATCATTGAGAACACATCTAATTTTTTGTTTAATAATATCATTTGATAATATCATCATTGATAAAATTGAAAATCAACTACTAAATTTTAAACCTCATAGCAGTAAACTCCTCTTCGGATTAAAATCTACTACTTAATTTTCTTTAACCTCCCTAAAAATCAGTAGTTTTCGGCTGAATTCCTTTTTTTATATATGTTATTTGTTGTATTTATTGTTATTTTACTCTAATAAATTACTACTACAAAATATCCTCTTTATAATATCTCTCATATTATATATATAATATATACTTATATAATATATTCATTTTCAATGGTATATACTATATACATATAGGGAGTGAAATTTTAGCAAAGAATAATTAAGAGGACAAAACTATTAAGAAAATAGCAGTCAAAACACCATTTACGATTTTAAAGAAGTTACAACATTCTAAATTAGTTCATCTGTATAATTCCATTAAAAATACTTTTAAAACGATTTATGAATTTATAACATTGTAAATTTTGAATGTTTGAAGAATTATCTCAACTGATATTATTTAATTCTGATTTCAAAAGAAAATGTTTCTTCCCTACACGGATTGTTTTTAGTTCTCCGTTTTTAATCAGTTTTCTGATTGTAGATTCAGAGATATTCATTAATAAACAGACTTCCTTTATAGTAAGATATGTTTTCTTCTGAACATCTTCAATAGAAACAACTTTCAGTTCTTTAAGTTTTATATCTGTTTGAAATTCTTCTTTTGATTTTCGGATTTTTTCTTCCTTTACTTTTTTCTTATAATCCTTTTGATTACATCTGTGAGTACAATACTTTGTAGAGAATGTTTTAGCGATGAATTTCTCTTTACAGAAGATACAAATCTTCTCAATCCTAATGTTACTGCTCATTTGATACTTTCCGATTTTCTGTATGTTAATAATCTCTCCCTGTATTTAGCGGTATTTGCGTGTATCTACGATTATTTACCGTTTAAATTTCTCTTAGGGTATCCTAAAATTCATTTTTTTAGAGATTAAAAACAACGGAGTATCACATTTAGTGGTATAAAATATGTCAACAAATGTCAGAAAATGTCACTTAACACTTTCTGTTTTTCCTTTATTAATGCGGGTTGTATCGTTGTATTATGGTGCTTAGAAAATGGCGATTACTTCCCGATACAAAACTTCGGAAAGCCTTACTATCAGACTTTTATCACCATTGAGGGACAAATAAGGGATAAATACTCACAAACCAATAATAGCTATATCAAAGGTACTAAATTTCAGAATAATAACAAGTAAGAATTGAGAACTGATTCAAAAGTTCTAAAAATAAGTTGTGCCTTAACAGGAAACTTAACCGATTTTAAATTTCATGAGATTAGCTTTAGTTGAAATACAGAACTTCAGAGGAATTTCTTATTCTAAAATTTTTTTTAATGGACATAATGTAATAATTGGAGATAATAATGCAGGAAAATCTACCGTATTGGAAGCTATTGATCTTGTCCTTGGCCCAGATCGATTAAATAGAATCCCCGTAATCGATGAACATGATTTTTACAATGGGATTTATATGCCAAATGAAGAAAACCCTAATGAAATCCAAATCGAAGTAATTCTGACTGACCTTGAAGAGGAACAATCAAGAAGGTTTAATGCTTATCTAGAATTTTGGGATACCGAAAAATCAAAATTATTAGTTGAAGGTGAAATTGACAATATAGATAAACCTAGTATTTTAAGTGCATTACGGGTTAAGTTTGTTGGAAGGTATGATATCGAAGAAGATGATTTTGTTGGTGAAACTTTTTTCTCTTCAATAGAAAAACAAGATGGTACATTATCAAAATTTACGAAAATTGATAAAAGAGAATGTGGTTTTTTATATTTAAGAGCACTTCGAACAGGTTCACGAGCCTTAAGTATGGAAAGGGGCTCACTTCTAGATATTATTTTAAGGATCAAAGAGCTAAGACCAAAAATGTGGGAAAGTCTACTTGAACAACTTCGGGAAATTAAAGTTGCCGCAGATCCTCAACTTGGTATTTCAGATGTGTTATCAGATGTCCAAAAAGCTCTAAAAGAATTTGTTCCGGCAGATTGGGGAGAAGCTCCAATCCTTAAGGTTTCTGATCTAACACGGGAACATTTAAGAAAAACTTTAACTGTTTTTTAGCTACTGGAAAAGGTGGTTATAATGCTCCTTTTCATCATCAAGGAACTGGAACAGTGAATACAATGGTACTAGCACTACTTTCGATGATAGCAGAGGCAAAAAAACAGTGATTTTTGCGATGGAAGAGCCAGAGATTGCCATTCCACCCTATACACAAAAACGAATTATCCATCATATCCGCCAGAAATCAACCCAGGCAATATTTACTTCCCATTCACCATTTGTCCTAGAAGAATTTGCGCCAGAGCAGATTATCCTTCTAAAAAGAGATGATGCAGGAAAACAACGAAGTGATTTTATATCATTTCCTAAACACGTCAGGCCAAAAAATTATAATGCACAATTCCGGTCAGGTTTTGCGGAAGCTCTTTTGGCCAAACGGATATTGATTGCTGAAGGAAGTACCGAATCTATCCTGTACCCTGCCATTGCAAGACGATTAAGCGAAATTAATCCGGCTGAATATTCATCCTTGGAAGCAATGGGTATTGCTATTTTTAATGCTGAATCGGAAAATAATATTCCTCTATTTGGCGAGCTATTTAAAAAGCTCGGCAAGGATGTGTTTGCTGTTTTTGATAAACAAAAACCAGAAAACCTTAAAAAATAGAAGATAATGTCCTATGCGGCTTTGAGATTCCTTACAAAGGGATCGAGGATCTCTTATTAGAAGAAACAGATGATTCAGTTTTAACTCAATTCTACCTTCAACTTATAGAGAACGATGAGATTCCCATGAATTTAACAGCAGCAAATGACCCAAACGATCCAGTTGAAATCAAGAAATTTCTTGGCCGTTATTTTAAACAGTCAAAAGCAAGTAGAGGTTCCTCGGAACTTATAGAATTATGTGAAAATGAGGATCATATATCTGGAACTATTCGTGGTTTCTTGGTGACAATTAAAAATATATTGGATATAATTTAGCAAAAATGGCTTTATGATTATTTGCTCAAAAAGGGAATCTGTATTGAACTATCAAGGGCATATTTTAGTAGAAGGAGGGCCAGGTGCAGGGAAAACAACCCTTGCATTATTAAAAGCGCATTCCATATTTCAACAGGGGCTTTTGAATAAAAATCAGAAAATTTTATTTTTAAGTTTTGCCAGGGCAACTATTTCAAGAATTGATGAACAGGCAAAACTTCTGTTAAATAATATGGAGAAGAAGGAGCTCGAAATCAATACTTATCACGGTTTTGCCTGGTCCATCATCCAATCCTATGGATACCTGTTAAACAAACACAGACAATTCAAGCTAATAAATCCTCATAATTTTGCAGCCGAAATCGCGGGTTTTCAAGATCGAAAAGAGGCAGAAGCTTATAAGCATAGGCTTTTGAACGATGATGGAATAATTTGTTTTGACCTTTTTGCGGAAATAGTAGCTGAAATACTGCAACGGTCAGAAAAGATTCAAAAAATTATTTCTGATACCTATCCCTATATCATTGTAGACGAATTCCAAGATACAGATTCAAATGAATGGAATATTATAAAACTTCTGGGAAGAAATTCTAAAATAATGGCACTAGCTGATCTTAATCAAAGAATATTTGAATTTCGAGGCGCCTCCGTAAAAAGAATTCCTGAATATAATTCTCATTTTAATGGACTAAAAGTCGATCTGGGAAAAGAAAATAACAGGAGCAATGGATTAGATATTATTCAATTTGGGGATGATTTACTAACCGGTCAAAATAAAGGTAAAACCTATAAGAATGTACACGTAATAAAATATAAATATTATAGGTCTGATTTAAAGCTACCATTATTTCTAAAAATACAAGACGCATTTAAACGTAAGAATAATTATGATAATAACGATTGGTCCCTTGCTATTTTGGTGAAAAGAAAAAGTGACACTCTGAAGATTTCCTCTTACCTTAATTCAAAGAAAATATTTCATGAAGTCATCATCGACCCTGAAGGCCCCTCACTTGCGGCTTCAGTTATTGCAAAAGTTATGGAGCCTGTCACCGATTGGAACATAAGAGCTTTGATTCAAAGTATTATACAACATATAAAAGGCAGAAAAGGTATCAAAATAAGTCAAGCTGATCTAAAATCAATCGCTTTTATGGAATCTTACAAACATGGTGATAAGATAGTAGGCTCAAAGAAAAAACTTCTTATAGATGATATTCAAAAAATAATTACAGACCGAAATAAAATCATATTTAGCGGAAGTCCTGACAAAGACTGGCTTCTCGTGAGGAATCTTTTTCAGGATTCCAAACATGAAATTTTAAGATGTATCTATGAGGATGCACTTTATTTAAGATTGCTTAATAAAGGAGCAATACTATTGGAAAAACTAAGTGAAAACTGGAGAACTACCCAATCCTACCAGATGGCTTCCTTTCTCGTTGAAGAGGCTCTTACTCAAGAACATTTTGCCATGACTAATAGAAAGTATTCGGGGATATTTGTAATGAATCTTCACAAATCCAAAGGAAAGGAATTTGATGAAGTAATTATTTGGGAGGAATTATATAATCCCATTGTTAACCCAGACCCCAAGCGAATCGAACAGGACAAACTTGTATTAAGGGTAGCGGTGACTAGAGCTAGAAAACTAACTTCTTTTTTAACTCCAATTGGCCAACCTTGTGTTCTATTGTAAAATTAGTGAAGTATACAATTATTTTAAGGATAATTAAATTAACTGTACACCTATATTACAAAACTTGATTTTCAAACAGGATTTTGTTTTTGATACAGTATTCCTCAACTTCGGTGTCGTTTTCAAATACAGTATCACAATAGTTATCAAATTCTTTTTCAGTGGCATTATAATAACGATCATCAACAGAAAGGAATCTTTCCACATGCTCTATAAACTTGCCAAACTCAGCGTTCATTTCACAAAGTTTGTCTAATGTCTTGAAGTCAATCTCCTTATAGCGTGCTGGGTAAAGGATCTTGCTTAGATAAGGGTTAGCATTGAGCTCAATAATTCCAATACCAAATGATTGATTGAGTCTGTTTATTTCATCATGAAGACTATCTCCAAATTCAAATGCAACTAAATATCCATAGTTTGCCCAGCTTGAGTTGGATACAGCTTGGAAATAGGCTTTCTTTAAATCATTGTCGCTATTTATCTCCCTTTTTAGTTCATAGGCACGCAGCTTAAAAGTATCGGCTTTATTAATGGATTTCAATAAATTTTGACTATGAGAACTCTTAAGCTTTAAAAAGTTTATTCCTACCATGTCTGGATGTGTCCAGACTTGATTGTTGTCTTTGGCATTAGATTGCTCATGGAATATCGTTTTAGTGTAAACCCCTGACGATTTTAGATAGCTGGATAATAGTTTGTGTAAGCTCCTTTCAGTATAGGTTTTTTTAGCATTTATCTTTTCAGTAGCGACAGATTCACCTTCCAATTGGCTTTGCTGTATCTGCATTTCATTTTTTGCTAGGTAATAGGAATATACACCTCCCTTTTGTTTGATTCGTTTTACACGTATATCCCCCTCGCGGATAAAATTCCCCAGCAGTGCAGATACAGTAGATGCAGGAGTAAGAGCCTCTCTAAAATCGTAATAATTATTGCTGATGATATGTTGGCAAACCACCTGATAATTTGTCAAACCGCCAATTTCTTCTAAACTTCTTAAAATCGAATCTTTTAAAGTCATAATTACTGTTTTATAAATGCTAATAACATACGCCTGCTATATTTCTATTTCCCTCTGTTCAATCTTCTTGATGACAGTTTCTGCCAAATGCTATCGGCTAATTTGATTTGGGCCTCAGTGAAACCAAAATTATCGCGAAGGATCCTTTGATTTGTTATTTCTAGGATTTCTCGGATATCCGTTCTAGCTCTTATCAAACGGTCTATTTCAGGCAACAGCTCTGCGTTGTTGGCATGGTAAGGTAATAGGATTTCTTCAACCTCATTTGGCATTAGCTCTAAGACTCCGCCACCATGACTTCGGCCACATATCTCAGCAAATGCCAGCGACAAGGAGTTATAATAGCTGGCTGTCAATGCGGTTATCTCTGCATTCGCTAGAACCGTTACACGGTGCATGGTATCCGTTGTATAGGCTCCGGCTTCGTTAATGATAAGTTTCGGATAGATATTATTCCTGCGAATAAAAAGTGCATCAGATACGCGAAGAGAAGGTACTATCTGCCACTCTTCACGGATACGGCATTTATAGCCCTTATTGATCTCTTGCTCTTCTCCTTTGGCAATATATTCTCGCGCGCCGACAGAACCGTTTAAGTCTTGCATTTTTGGGAAAGCGAGTAAGTGTGTACGTGCTTCCATCTGACGATTGAGCTGCCAATCCTGTTCGGTAAAGATCGCACTAGGCACTTGCACGCTTCTGCCAACAAGCGGTCTAGCATATTGCTCCAGGTTATATTGTTCTACCGTTGAAAGGGGAACTGTAAAAAACGGATTTGCTCCAGTTGTGATACCTACTTCCACCTTTGCAAACTCTCCTAATTTTGGAATAATTGCCTCCTCTTGTAAATCTTCTAAAAAATCTATTTCTTCCTGATCCAAGAAATAAAAGGTCCATTTGTTAGATCTGAAATCAATCCGCTTATGTGGCCTCTCAAGTAGGTTGATATCCAGATTTTGAAGCGCATCAGCATCGCGCAATTCCAGGTGTTCAATTAAGTGAGTATCCGTATCATTCTTTTCACAAAGTAATAGTACTACTTCCTGCTGTATATCAGGAAAGACCAGTTTCTCAAAAGAGATAATATTGATCTTGTTATAATAATGCGCTAAAAACTCACGTAATGTCTGCGCATATGAGACCTGCAATATTTCAGCAGGAAGCACAAAGCCAATCTTTCCATTTTCCTTTAGTATGAGAGAAGATCCAACAACAAATGATACCCAGGCATTGGTCAGTTTGGAATATCTTAGATTTGCACGTCCAAATATTTCAGCAGCATATTCCTGTTGTTGTTTATTAAAATATTGATAGCGTATATAAGGCGGATTTCCGATAACAACATCAAAACGCTGATCAGTATTGATACAGAAATTATGAAAATCATCATGAATTACTTCTGCATTATTCAGTGCAATATCTCTGGCCTTTTCGACCTCGATTTCATCAAATTCAATGGCTTTTACCGAATTGTATTGGTAACCGCCGTTTCGTATTTCTTCCAAAAATACACCATCACCACAGCTTGGCTCTAAAATATCCAAGTCGTCATGACCATTGAGTGCCCATCTTAACATAAAAGCCGCAATAAGGTTCGGTGTATAAAAGCCACCCCTCAACTTCTCCTCGGTGGCATTTTTAATAAGCTGCATACAATTCCGAAATTAAAGGGATCAGGTTGTCCTGTTCTCCCAAGTTATATAATGTTTTTAAAGTAGCGTCCAATTTCTTTTTCTCGTTGTCAAATCGACGTTGCAAGGGAATAAGCTCCCGCTGATTACTATTGTTTTTATCGATCTCACCTTGCAGATGGATCAATGTTTCTTGCGTAGCGGCAATTTCGTCGTGTAATCTTTTTTCTGTTGCGTCTGCAAAGTTAATCCTTCGGATCGGAAGACGTTTCAATACTTTTGTTCCCCGTGCAATATACCCGCCTCTGAAGACTTCACCTCGGAGTGCTGAAAACCATTCTAGATATTTAGAATTCAGAAGCGCCTGGATATAATAGATCGAATACTGAAAATTGTCAGGTAGAGTAATCATACAATAGCCTGCTGTTCCCCCCGAAGAAATCAGTGTGCCATAGTAGTCAATCGCATATTTGTTACCCTGCGAAAGTACTCCGACAATAATTTTGGCAGGTACGTCACATTTATCCAAGCTTTGGTGTCTGCCATAGCGATACCACTCATTATCCGTTTCAGGTGTAGGCTTGATATCCCTCTTTGGATTGTTCAGCATTTCCTTATAATGATTTAAGAAGGCAAAAGCATAGGGATAATCATTTTCTAACTGATCGATTTCTACAAAATGAATATTGTTGGCAATCTTTAGATAAGGGTAAATAACAAAAGCATTTGGTGCAAATGGGCGATAGGTATTAAGATTGTCTCGACCGCTTGCTGTCTTGAAGTACGGCCTCGTCAGTATTTTTTCAATTTGCCAATCCAAACTATCCTTTTGAAAATAATAATACTTGTCATCTTCACGGATAGCATTGTGTATATAGATGTTATTGGCACTGGTTTGAATACCGTTATAGATATTTTCTGAGCCTATCAAGGTCTCCAATGTCGCCGATTGTTTTTCTATTGATTCAAATGTAGCTTTTAAATTACCAGGAATAAGTACCCAGCCTTCATCATTGAGTTTATTAAAATCGACTATATCATAGTTATCAGGTGCTATATTTCTCGTGCGCCAACTCCTTAACGATTGAACTTCTAGATAACTTAAATTTGGTTGATCAGCTTTTTTTAGGAATAGCAGACAAGTATATGTTGTTTTGTCCTCAAACAGCTGGTTAGCACCAAATCCGACAATTTTGTAAATGGCTCTATTGGCTACCAATAATTTTCGGAGCTCTTTCGCAGCCCCAACTTTTGCTAATTTACTTGGTGCAATATAACCTAATGTTCCATTTGGTTTAAGCAGATCAAAACCTCTTTGAATGAATAGGAAATATTTGTCGAACTGTTTGTAGGCCGACGAATATAGCTTTTTGTACAGTGGCAACTCTAAAGGTGTAAATTGTTTCATGTGCTCCGTAGCCATATAAGGCGGATTACCTATAATCACATCAAATTTTGCAGCACCAAAATCAAAAGGATTTATGTCCCGTTCATTAGCAGGTGATGTTGCAGAGCTGTCTAATAGACTATTTCCAAAATAGATGTTACTGTCGAGACTAGGTAAGGCAGGAGTAGGGATGGTATTATGATCCTCGTTTTCCAGCAGTTTGAGCAAAAGGCCAAACTTACAAGCTTCCACCGCATTAAAGTCCTTGTCAACACCGAAAATACAATTGGTAACGATCTTCTTTTTCGTCTCAAACTTAAGCTTATAAATATTGATACCTGTTTGAATTAATTCTGCTGGATTATTCGCTAAATAATAATCGACTAAAGTATCATGGAGCAATTGATATGTCTCCAATAAAAATGCGCCAGAGCCACAGGCGATGTCTGCAAAGGTGGAATCGAAGATTTCGACATCTGTTTTACCAGCACAATGTTTCGTAACCGTTTCGGCGAGTATGTCGCGAATGATAAAAGTAGGTGTCGTTACAATATCCCTGTCAATATTTTCAGGTTTTTTTTCAAGTGTTATCTCGCTATCTTTTATTTTGAGCTGTTCGCCAAGGAATATTTCGTAGATATTACCGAGAATATCTGAAGAGAAGACGGCAAACGAGTAGACACTTTCTGGAAAATATAATTGCTTGATTATTGTCCAGAAAGCCGAGCTATTGTTGGTTATTATTGCTGCGGTCAAAGGATGATTGAAGAGCCCAGCATTATATTTTCGGTCCGCTTGATGAAATAAGTCAATCAACGCATTATAATTCTCTTCAGTCGCAAAATGAAGCAAAGTTTTATATACTTCTAGGTTTCTATCTTCGCAGACACGCAAGAAGATAATGCTGTTGATATATCTTTGGACAATATCATTCAATTCGACTTCACTAAGCTGATTTTGATTGGCATATATGTCTCTGCCAAGTATTAATCGCCATTCGTTGATCTGTTTTAGGAATAAGTCATCTACACCATGCAATTTGATCTGTTGTTCGATGTTTTTCCACGTATCATCAAAAGATCCTGAGTAAACAGCTTCATGCCCCAATTGCTTTTTTATGTCTTCAAAAGCATCTTCGTACTCCGTGTAATGATAGAGACTTATCCGCGCTTTTGTGACGGAGTCATTACTGTCAACAAGCTGAGAGCAGTCATAGATAGCAAGATATTCAAAATTGCAGAGAACAGATATTTTGAGTTTGGCAGTAAATCCATAACGACGGATCTGTTTTGCTGGAGCAGGATCAGTATCTATTTTCACATGTGGTTTCTTTGCCTCTAAAAAGAACTTTCTTTCGGCAAAGAGTCTGAATGTATAGTCAGGTTTTTTTGTATTGCTATCTATATCTGCACGGAGACCTTCTTCGACTAGTACTTCTCTTTCATTAGTGGACTTACCTTGATTATTTTTTATATCCCAGCCTAACAACTCAAAAAGGGGATCTACAAAATCTACACGCAACTGTGTTTCATTATAATCCGCTCTTAAATAGGTTGCTCTATTTGCATGATACTTCTCAACAAGATATGTTATAGTCATGGAATTTACTCAAAAATGAAAATTGTCTGCTAATTTACTAAAAATATTAGTCTACTAAAGACTCTTTTATTTTATAAATATATGGACTATTTAATAAATAATATTAGATTTTGGAAAGTATCACTTAGTTAAAAAAACTATCTTTCTATATCCCAGAACTATTAGAATTTATTATTTAGATCCAATTTGATTTTTTCAGAGGCGCTTTTGGTCAATTCATCAACAATTCTCACATGGACCTCTGTGGTTTTAACATCTTTATGACCTAATAATTTTGAGACCGTGTAGATATCCGTACCAGATGTCAGCTGTAAAGTGGCGAATGTATGGCGAAAACCATGGAATGTAAAATGTTTCTCTATTCCAGCATTTTTAAGCCATTGGGGAAGATATTTTATTACAAGATCATATTTTAAGCCTTCGAAAACTTTTATACCATCTTCTCCTTGAGGTCCCAGCACAGATAGGGTGTCATCGGAAACCGGATAGTATTCTGCCTTTCCTGTTTTATTCTGTTTGTATAAAATATAATAATTTCCAGATGTTCCCTGTATATCACTCCACATTAGATTTTCAATATCACAATAACGAAGTCCTGTTAATGCAGAAAACAGACCTGCTTTTTTGACTATTGGAGAATTACATTCAGCGTCAACCATTTTTTGCAATTCATTTTTAAAAAGATAGGGCCGGTGCGAATCATCGACTTTAATATTATAAATAACGTTACCCAGATCTGCTGAAATGAATTTATTTCTGTAGGCCTTTTTTAAAGCAGATTTGAACCTTGAGAAATAGGCAGCTGCTGTATTCTTTTGAATTTTTCTTTTTGAGCGTCCGATGGAAGGTGAGGATAATAGGTAATTTTTATATCCTTCGCAGAGTGTTTCATTAAGATGTTTAAACAAAAATACCCCGCCAGCAAATTTTTTAAAATAAGCAACAGCCATACTCCAGTGAATTGAGCTAGGTCTTCTGTCAGCTTCTGCCTGGAAAAATTCTATAAAATTGGAGTTGAATTTTGGTTTATTTACAAAACCATAATCAGCGTTTTGTAGATCAATTTGTCGTTGGAGACATACATGCTGTGCTAAAGAAACTGTTTCTTTATTATGAAGTCTTTCAGTCTCAGATTTTGGACTGTTGTAAACGAATAATTTAAGATAGAATTTTCTAAGTAGCTTTCCCGTTGTTTCACTTTGGACAGGGGGATGAACGTCTAAAAATAAGCTTTGTCTTTCTTTGCTTATGGGTTTAAAGCGTAACTTTACAATTGTCATGATTTTGGTATTAAGGATTAGATTATGGTTGGTATTGTCAAATCGACTCATAGCAAAAGCTATTGAAGCCCTCTAAAATATCATCAAGCCAATTTTTTGTAATAGATGTTATTGATTGACTTTAATTAATTAGTGCTAGATCCTGTAATTTGATTCTTGTTTTTCTCGCGGATAGGTTAATGGCTTTTAAACGGCCAGTGCTGATTAAGAAATACACCATTTTTGTACTGCATTTTAATATTGCGGAAGTTTCTCTAACGGTAAGGTATACCGGAGGGCCCATAGACTGGTATTTGAGTTCTTCAACATTGCGAACTGCATATCTGGCATAGTCTATTTTTGTATTTCTTTGTTCGAGTTTATAGGCTTTTTTATTGCAGCTATGACTGCAATATCTGGTAACGGTTGTTTTGGCAATAAATTTTGTGCCACAATATTGGCAGACTTTTTCAATTCTAATAGTTGAGGTCATGATCAGATCTCTTTAAGTCAAGAAGGATGCTTTTTTAGGCCAGAGGCTTCAATAATGACATTTTGGGTGTCATTATACTCCTTTTATTCAGGATCAATACAATTTAAACGAATGCAAAATCTATCCCAAAGAATAGATTAATTTGAGAAAAAATAGTTAAACATTCTTTGCTCATTTCGATTGAAGTATTTTTAAATTAGACAGCAATTTTTACAAATCAGCACGTTTGGATTTGAAAAATTAATAATTTCTCCAAATTAAGAGTATATAGAATACACTAGTCATCTTTAAAGACCATCTAATACTCATTAGAGTATACTAGACAATAAAATTCTATAACAATTCAATTTTCTTTTGCTCAAATTTTGTGCTTTAATGTCAAAGGGACAAGAAAAGGGACAAAAATTCTAACATTAGAAACTTAAAATTTCCATAAGTCACATTAAATCAGCGTGTTATAAAAATAACATCTAAATCGGTAACTTTCTGTATATCAATGATTTGTAATTTCTATTTGCCGATACAGAACTTAGAAAAAATATTGCCAAGTACTTCATCATTGGTAACTTCTCCGGAAATTTCTCCAAGATGTTCCAGTGCATTTCTTAGTTCATATGCCAGTAATTCTGTAGAGATCTGGAAAGAAATAGCTTCTTTCACTTTATCAACAGCCTCCAGAGATTTTCTTAAGGCTTCAAAATGCCGTTGATTGGTAATCACAACATTATTTTCTTCAGTTTTTAAATGCTCCACATACGAAGAAAGTTCATTTTTCAGATCCTGAATATTTTGATTTTCAACTGCTGATATTTTAATGAAATCAAAATCATGAGAAATAGCGTTTCTGAAAATATCTTCTACCGTTTCGTATTTGGTAGGAGTGACTTCATCAATTTTTGTCGCGCAGATAATCAGCTTCAAGTCTTCTCTTAACAGGGATTGAATCATTTCAATATCCTCAGAAAAATCCTCGGTAGCAGCATCAGCCAGATACACCAAAATATTGGCGTTTTCTACTTTTTCTTTAGCTTTTTTCACCCCGATTGCTTCAATTTCATCCACTGTTTCACGAAGCCCTGCGGTATCAATTAATCGGAAGGCATGACCTTTAATATGAAGAACCTCTTCAATGGTATCTCTCGTTGTTCCTGCAATATTACTCACAATCGCTCTTTCTTCCTTTAAAAGGGAGTTCAGCAGTGTAGATTTCCCGGCATTCGGTTTTCCGATGATGGCAACAGCAGTTCCGTTTTTAATGGCATTTCCGTATTGGAAGCTTTCAATCAGGGAATTTAATTTGGCTTCAATTTTATCCAATAATCCGCTTAAAGCACTTCTGTCAGCAAATTCTACATCTTCTTCTGCAAAATCAAGCTCCAGTTCAATTAAAGAAACAAAATTCAGAAGATCAGTTCTTAAAAAAGAGATTTCGTTGGTAATTCCTCCTTTCAATTGATTGATAGCTACTTTTCTCGAAGCTTCATTTTCAGAAGCAATCACGTCAGCAATCGCTTCCGCCTGAGAAAGGTCAATTCTGCCGTTGATAAAAGCACGAAGAGTAAATTCTCCTGCTTTGGCCATTCTCGCACCGTTTTTGATCAGGGTTTCAAGAATACGTT
The DNA here is from genome assembly GCF_004119445.1 of Chryseobacterium sp. CH21. Taxonomy (GTDB): domain Bacteria; phylum Bacteroidota; class Bacteroidia; order Flavobacteriales; family Weeksellaceae; genus Chryseobacterium. Next base: position 15,657 of record NZ_QICI01000054.1, read on the forward strand.
TTCCGATATGCGGAGAGCCGTGAAAAGCAATCTCTACAGAATTCTCAGTGGTGAAACTTTTCGGAGCCAGGAAAATTGAAAGCATCACCTCATCAATAGCTTCCTCTTCATCCATAAAATAACCGTAATGAATGGTATGGGATTTTTGTTTTTCCAGATTTTTGGCCGGAAAACTTTTCTGAACTACAGATAAAGCTTCATTTCCTGAAACACGGATGATGCCTAAAGCACCTATTCCATTGGCCGTAGCCAGTGCACATATCGTATCGTTATTCATGCTGCAAATTTACGGTTTTTAATGTGAATTTTCATTGACGTCTGTTATTCAGATTATCTATTGTTTTATTCACTTAAAAACAAGGCGTACTTCATCAAAATACAGAAGTCCTTTATTAAACATCCTTAAATGGAGAAGAAAGATGTTGTTAAAAACTTAAAATGATGCAAAATAATTCTTTTAAATAAGAGGAGTATTCAAAGCGTACAGTTTGTTGCAGTGCAGCATCTATGAGTGTTTTTGGGTCTGGTTGGAAATAATGGATGCTGGTAAAATATCATATAATGATCAAAAAATTAAACACCTGTTTGGTATGTTAATTGTTCAATAGAGCATCGATGATGTTGAAAATTTAAATATTTTTTATTTAAGCAGTAATAATTTGTTAAAATATTATAAATGCATATGAATAACCTATTTTTTTTAAATATTAATAAAAAATTATCTTTTTTATTAATGCTTGTCTTCAGTGCAATGATTGATGCGCAGTGCATTCCTTATACCGGACAAGCAATCACAAGCGGAAATACCTATTGCCTCAACGGAAACCTCAGTATAAGTACCAATATCAGCATTCCAAACGGAGCAACACTAATCATTCAATCAGGACAACTTCAATCGAATAGCATTCAGGTAGATGGAGTGTTGGAAATTGGTGACGGAGCAAGTGTTAAGTCTACAGGAACAGTGAAAGTGGGAACTTTCGGATCTCAGAACAATTCAAAAATTACATTAGGAACTAAATCCTTCTTATCCCTTGTAGGATCAGTGGTTCAGGAAGACCCGTCATTTGGTGGTTTTTATCCCGGAACAACTTCTGTTATTGAGATGGGAACAAGCAGTGTGGTAGAAATTTGTGGAACATTTACCCAGCAGTCTACAACCTATCCTTCTGTTGAATACGTAGGTATTCCTACCGGAAGAGCATATTGCATTGCAAAAGCAGACGTAAGTGGTGGAGGTGGAGCTTCCATCATCAGTGATGACCGCCAGATCGTAGCTATTGTGATGGGATCCGTAACAGGATTAGGAATGGGAAATTCCAGTTTCTGCGGACCGAATGCAACCAAAGCCATGTGTCCTTCTCTGTGGCCTGAAGGATTGTCTGAAGATAAATCTAGTTGTGGAAATGCTCCTTTAATTATTGATGAGATCGATGGGTTTTGTACAAAGCCTGGCATTTCAGGGACACCTGATGGTTTTACCAAATTCGGAATTACGGTACAGCAGAAAAGCGATTCATGGCCTGAAAATATTCCTAATGGATTTCTGGCTATGGAATCAAAAAATAAAGGCTTTGTCATTACCAGAGTTAAGCATGTAAGCCAGACTCCACAATCTGGAGATGTCGTCGCAGAACCGAAAGAAGGAATGCTTCTCTATGATATTCAGGATAAATGTGTGAAGCTTTACAACGGTACTGAATGGAAATGTGTACAAAGAAGCTGTAATGATTAATCTAACCGATAAATAGTATGAAAAATATAAGAAATATAAGTATAGCAATTGCTTTGGTCATTTTCAACTCATTCTTTGCTCAGGTAGCTATTGGTAAACAGGCGGTAGATGGAAACAGTACAGTATTGGATTTTAATAATGTATCCGAAAATACAAAAGGATTAATTCTTCCTGCTACATCAGGATTTCCCACAGGAACGTTAGTGAACGGAACATTCATCTTTGATGTTACAGATAAAAAAGTAAAAGTCTACGAAAATGATGTCTGGAAGTCCTTATCAGATGCCGGTAATTCAAGTGCAATTATGGCCAATAGTTCTGCAGAAACAGGGAAAGGAGTCATTATGGGAGAAGCTACAAGTTCTGCCGATGGCGTATTGGTTCTGGAATCTCAGAATAAAGCTATGATTCTTCCTAAAATAGCAACACCACATCTTAATGTAAAAAATCCTTATCCGGGTATGATGTGCTATGATACAGCCAGCAAAACTCTGGCAGTATTTGACGGATCAGTCTGGAATTACTGGAAATAAATAATAAGATGATTCGGAATATTGTGTTTAAAATAAAAAAGCGGCTGTGTACTTAACATGGCTGCTTTTTAGTTTAAACAATCTGAACGCTTTCCTTAATGCTGTTCATCACAAAAATACTTTTAGTCTGACCAATTCCCTCAATTTCTGATAATTTGTTGACAAAAAACTCATGAAACTCATCCATATTGGGAGCAAGAATTTTCAGCATAAAATCAAAATCTCCACTGATATTATAAAATTCTACAACTTCTTTCAATTTACTGACTTCTTCAATAAATTTTCCCGCAGTTTTTTTATTGTGAACATTCAAAGCAATCATACAGATTACCATCATCCCTTTATTGACCTTTTTACGGTCTACCACAGCAGTATATTCTTTAATGATTCCCTGTTTTTCCATACGTTTGATGCGCTCATGGGTAGGCGTAGGACTCAAATTGATCCTTGCCGAAATATCACGGACACTCATCTTCGCATCTTTCTGAAGCAGACGGAGGATAGATAAGTCTTTTTCATCTGGAATATAATTTTCAGTTGCCATTTTGTTCTGTTTTTATAGGTTTTTTCTGGTAGATAAGGTATTTTGTTCTTTTGAATATTTAAAATTTTAAGTATCGTTCCAAATTTAAGGTTAAATTTTTAAATATGTTCTGTTAATTTTAATTTTGCAGGAAATTTGAAATATGGATACAAGGAAGAATTTAATATTAATTTTAGCATCGGTAGGAACATTTGTAGAGGCGTTGGATATTGCCATTATTAATTTAACTATTCCCTCTATTCAGCAGCAGTTTCAGATTGGAGCAGAAACTGTTCAGTGGCTGCAGACCCTTTATGTATTGTTTTTTGGCGGATTTTTGATCATTGGAGGAAAGCTTTCAGATCAGATCGGAAGAAAGAAAATGTTTCTTCTGGGAGCGCTGATTTTTATGCTGACTTCGTTAGGAGCAGGATTATCTCAAAACTTTGAAGTGTTGGCGGTTTTTCGTGCTTTACAGGGATTGGGAGCTGCGTTAGTGATGCCTTCAGCATTATCCATTGTGACGAATACCTTCAGAGGAGAACAGGAAAGAAACCGTGCTATCGGAATTTTCAGTTCATTTGCTGCTATTGGTTCAGGAAGCGGACTTTCCGTAGGAGGAATTATCAGTACTTATTTAAGCTGGCATTGGGTTTTCCTGATTAACGTTCCTATTCTTTTAATCACATTGATATTATCATACTATTATCTGCCGACAGATGAAAAAGCGAAACCGCTCAGAAAACAGATATGGTTTCAGGAATATTGATGGTCCTTGGGTTGTTAAGTCTGACTTATGGAACCCATGAACTGGTTCATATCAAAGAACAGCCTTTCCTGATAATAGGTTCTTTGGTTTTAGCATTAGTTCTGCTTGTTATGGTGTACTACCGTTTAAAATCTGTGGCAGAACCTTTGGTAGATTTAAAACTGTTTAAGCATAAGTCCCTGGTAGTTTCTAATGCGGTATTCTTTACCTTGGGAGCGTTTTTTATCGGTTTTTTATTTCTTATTTCACTGATGCTTCAGAAAGATATGGGGTCTAGTGCTGCTTCTGCAGGATTAATGCTTGTTCCGTTCAGTATTCTTTCTGCTTTGACGGCTAAATTTATTCTGCCACACGTATCAAAACGTCTGAGCTCTTCCCAGATGGGAGTTTTAGGATGGTCTTTTATGCTGATTGGAGGATTGTTACTCTTGATTTCTGTTTATACCGGACATCCGTTAACAATGGTCTTATTGGGAGCTGCGTGTATCTCCGGAGTAGGAATGACATTTTGTTTTACAGCACTTTCAGTAATGGGAATTCAGGATGTGGAATCTGCACATTACGGGTTGGCATCAAGTTTGAGCTCTACAAGTTACTTTCTGGGAGCTGGGATTGGATTGTCGTTCATGACGTTGATGAGTCAGATTTTTCCATCAGAACTTTCTGTAGGAAGCCTGAATCTGATTATTTTGATCAGTTATGCTTTATTAGCCCTTGGAATGCTATTCTATTTTATATTGAAAAGCGTAAAAGTGAAGCAGGCAGAAGTGGCCGTTTCATAACAAGCGGCCTTAAAAATATACAAACTATATGAGGAAAGAATCGGTGCTGAGGTGTCGGTTCTTTTTTTTGATTTTTGCCATTCTGCTTCCCTTTATTACCTTTGCTGTTTACTATATATCATGAAAATACAGGTCATCAGCGATCTTCATCGGGAATTTGGAAGTACGGAATTATGTTTTGATCACTCAGATATGGTTGTGCTGGCAGGTGATGTCAATCTGGGAATCAAAGGAATAGAATGGATTAAAGAAGCAATACCTAATAAACCTGTAATCTATGTGTTGGGAAATCATGAATACTATAAAGGCTCATACCCGAAAACACTCAATAAAATTAAGGAAGCAGCACTGGATACCAATGTTCATGTGCTGGAAAATACATTTGTAGATATTGATGGAATTCGTTTTCATGGCGCAACTTTATGGACGGATTTTTCAATCTTTGGAAATCCTGTTCAGTACGGAATGCTTTGTCAGCCCAAAATGAACGATTATAAAATGATCAAAAGAGATCCTTCTTATTCGAAAATGAGAACTTTAGATACTTTTAAAATCCATCAGCTTTCAAAACAATGGTTAAAAGAAAGCCTTGAAGAATCAAAAGGACTAAAAAATATAATCGTTACCCATCATGCACCCAGCATACAATCAGTTCCTGAACATTACAAAGAAGATCCGTTAACAGCAGCTTATGCTTCAGATTTAGAAGATTTAATTAAAGAATACCAGCCTTTATACTGGATTCATGGGCATATCCATACGCCGTGCAGATATAAAATTGGAGAAACAGAAATCATATGTAATCCTCATGGCTACATTGATGAAAAATATAACGGATATGATAAAGAACTGCTGGTTGTTGTTTAGCAAACAATAAAAAGTGAAATCGATTATTGGGCTTTTTGGCTCTTTTTCCTTTTTTCCACTACCTTCGTGTTTAATTTTCTTTCCAATGCCTAAAAAATCCCATCCAAAACCTGATTTTGTTTCTCAGCTGGCCTTTGATGAAGTGCTTCAGCAAGTGGAGTTTGACCTTAGAATCAAGGAGTTTGTGGTGATGGAAATTGATAAGGCAAACTACATCATACAACCTAATATGCCTTACCGTTCTGATTATTTCTGCATTTTTATGATACAGAAAGGAGGTGTTACCTTCAGGTTGGATGATAAAAGTTATAGCGTAACCGAAGGCGACATTGTTTTTTGTCCCATGCTGGAAACATTTTGGCTTGATGAAATTGCTGAAGATTACAATGCAAAATACATTTTCTTTTCTCTGGATTTTATATCCGATGCGGGTTTTAATTATAAGTCAAATAACGTTCTGAAAAGCCTGTCTTCGGATCCTACTCACATCATCAGAAATGAACCGGATGTGTACAGAAAACTGAATTTTCATCTCGATGAGCTTAAGGTTTTAAATGACAAGGAAAAAGAGAATTATTATTTCAACGAAATGATCTGGCATCACTTTTCGCTGGTAATCTATGAAATTGACAATTATTTCAAGAAAACGGAAAAACCCCATCCGGTGACCCACAGAGAGGATGAGCTGACAACCAGTTTCTTTAAGCTTGTTCAGGATCATTTCAAAGAAGAACATAATGTTCAGTTCTATGCAGATAAACTTTTCATTAGTCGTAAATACCTAACGAAGGTGATTAATAAAACAGTGTTTAAATCACCAAGAGATATTATCCATCAGGTTTTGGCTGTGGAAGCCAGACTATTGCTGAAAAATCCGAATCTGAATATCAGTGAGGTAGCGGCAAAGCTGAGTTTTTCAGATCAGGCAGCCTTCAGTAAATTCTTCAAAAAACATACGGCAAGATCTCCATTGGAATACAGGAAAGATGATCTGTATTGATAATCAGTGTCTTATAATTTTAAGACGTCTTTTTACCAAATTTCAACTATTATTTTGATTAAAAATAGTAAATAGTGTCATTTATATTGTTTATGAATGATATTTCTCATGTTTTTCAAAATAAGGAGTCTTTTTGACAAAACAAGGAGTTTTTCGAATAATCCTATTGAATTTTTTTCGTTCGATTTTTGTGCGGAAAATTTAAAAGGACTATTGTTATGCAAAGATTTTTTATTCAAAAATCGACTCTACTTTTCCTCTCACTGATCGCATTGACAGGGTGCAGGAAAAATAATCAAAACCAGGGCTATCAGCAGCAGGCGCCGGAACTCCCTGTGGCAAAAGTAACGCAGGGAGACGCTTCTGTTTCCAGAGAATATGCAGCATCTATCGAGGGAGTTTCCAATGTGGAAATCAGACCTCAGGTAACAGGATATTTAAGCAAAATTTTTGTAGATGAAGGTGATTTTGTAAGAGCAGGTCAGCCATTATTCAAAATTGAAGATCAGGTTTTCCGTGAACAGCTGAAAAGCGCTCAGGCATCTTTGATTACCGCTCAAGCGAATCTTTCCACTTCTAAAATTGATCTAGACAGAAAAAAAGAACTGTTCAGAAACAAAATGGTTTCTGAAATTCAGGTAAAAGAAGCTGAAGCAGCTTATAATGCAGCACGAGGAGCGGTAAGTCAATCTACCTCAACCATTGAATCTGCAAAAATCAATCTTAATTTCTCTACCATTAAAGCTCCCGTAAGTGGATTTATCGGAAGATTCAATTGTCGTCTGGGAAGTTTAATGACGCCGGGTAATCAGGATCCGATTACTCTGTTATCAGACATTCATCAGGTGTATACGTATTTCAGCTTGAGCGAAAATGATTTTAATAACTTTCAGAAACAGTACGCCGGAAGCAGTATTAATGAGGTCATCAAAAATACACCTGCCGTTTCATTATTGCTTTCAGGAGGTGAAAAATATGCAGAAACAGGAAAGATTGATGCGGTGGAAGGTCAGTTTAATAAAACAACCGGATCTATCACGCTAAGAGCAAAATTCAACAATCCCAATAATCTTTTGAGAAGCGGAAACACCGGAAAAATTGTACTGGATCAGTTCTACAGCAATGTTGTTTTACTTCCGATTGCTTCTACCAGAACCATTCAGGATAAAGTTTTTGTGTTTGCTATTCAAGGCGGGAAAGCGGCAATGCTTCCGATTGAAGTGAATGGAAAAGCCGGGGATAATTTCATTGTAGCCAAAGGACTTAAAGCAGGAGATGAGTATATCACCAGCGGTTTTGACCGTCTACAGCCGGGAACTCCTGTCGTGGCACAAAAGAAAAATGCTCAACAGAAAAAATCCTAAGAAGAAATCATGTTAAAGAAAATTATAAAAAGACCCGTACTGGCAACGGTGATATCCGTATTGCTTGTTATTCTGGGGATTGTCGGGATGGTAAGTCTTCCGATTACAAAATTTCCGGATATTGCGCCACCTACCGTTATGGTAACCGCTGCTTATCCGGGAGCCAATGCTGAGACTATTGCAAGGTCTGTAGCACCGCCATTGGAAAATGCCATCAATGGAGTGGAAAATATGGATTATATTACTTCTACAGCAAGTAATGACGGTACATTAAGTATTACTGTTATTTTCAAATTGGGAACAGATCCTGATCAGGCCGCTATTAATGTTCAGAACAGAGTGGCACAGGTGACCAACCAGCTTCCTGCTGAAGTAATTCAGGCTGGAATCACTACGGTGAAAAGGCAGAACAGTATGATTGCCATGGTCTCTTTGACCAGTAAAGACGGTACGATGAGTGATCTTTTCCTTGAAAACTATGCGAAAATTAATATTGTTCCTGAACTTAAAGGGTAAAAGGAGTAGGAGATGCCATGGTATACGGAAATAAAGATTATTCCATGCGTATCTGGCTGGATCCTAATAAACTGACTTCTTACAATCTTACGCCATCTGATGTTTCCCGTGCTATTCAGACACAAAACCTTGAAGCAGCACCCGGAAGATTAGGAGAAAGAAGTAAAGAGGTTATGGAATATGTTCTTCGTTACAAAGGAAAATTTACAGAACCTGAACAATATGAAAATATCACGATCAAAGCGTTGAATGACGGTTCTGTTTTAAAATTAAAAGACATTGCCAAAGTAGAATTCGGAGCGTATAGTTATACAGTTTCTTCCAATTATAATAAAAAAGCATCCGTAACGATGGCGATCTTCCAGATGGCTGGATCCAATGCCAATGAAGTGCAGATCGCCCTTCAGGAAAGAATGAAAGAACTGGAAAAATCCTTTCCCGCAGGAATGGATTATGAAATTCCTTATGCTACAAAAGATGCGTTGGATCAATCGATAGAACAGGTAATTCATACCCTGATAGAAGCCTTTATTCTGGTTTTTATTGTAGTGTATATCTTCCTTCAGGATTTCCGTTCAACATTGATTCCGGCCATTGCAGTTCCGGTATCTATTGTAGGAACATTCTTCTTTATGAAGGTTTTCGGGTTCTCTATCAATATTTTAACCTTGTTCGCATTAGTGCTTGCGATTGGTATTGTGGTAGATGATGCGATTGTAGTTGTAGAGGCAGTTCATGCCAAGATGGAACATAAAAAACTCAACCCAAGAGCGGCTACCATGTCTGCCATGAGCGAGATCACAGGAGCTATTGTTTCCATCACGTTAATTATGTCTGCGGTATTCGTTCCGGTGGCTTTTATGAGTGGTTCTACGGGATTATTCTATCAACAGTTTGCACTGACACTGGCGATTTCGATTGTAATTTCAGCAATTAACGCATTGACGTTGAGTCCGGCTTTGTGTGCTTTATTCTTAAAACAACACCATCCGGGAACGCATGAAAAAATGAATTTCAAAGACCGTTTCTTTGCAGGGTTCAATGCAAGCTTCAATAAACTGACTTTCCGTTATGGAAAAGCGGTATTATTCCTTTTAAAAAGAAAATGGGTGGCGTTGATCATTATTGTAGCCTTCGGAGGATTGTTTGCATGGATGTCGATGACAACACCTAAAGGATTTATTCCGGATGAAGACCAGAGTTTCATTATTGTAACCGCTAACCTTGCTCCCGGAGCTTCAAAGGACAGAACCTCTAAAGTGGTTTCTGATACGGAAGATTTATTGATGAAAAATCCGGCAGTGGACAAAGTGATTTCGGTAGACGGACTGAACTTATTCAGTGGTTCCATGTCATCTTCAGCAGCTTCTATTTTCGTTAAATTAAAAAAAGGAGGTGAGAGAGGGCCTGTCAATAATATCAATGACATCATCGGACAAACCCAGGGAATGCTTTCTCAGGATAAAAGAGCCAATTTCCTTGTGATCAATACGCCAACGGTAGACGGTTTCGGTAATACCAGCGGAATGGAGCTTGTACTTCAGGACCGTACCAACGGGGAACTTCAGAATTTAGGAAATATTTCTTACGGAATGATGGGTGCTTTAATGCAGAGACCTGAGGTAGCCGTAGCATTTACGACGTTTGATGTTACTTATCCGCAGTTTGAAGTGCTTGTAGATGAAGTGAAATCTGCTCAGCTTGGAGTAAACGTTTCTGATGTGTTGGGAGTAATGCAAGGCTATTATGGAAGTATTCAGGCTTCTGATTTCAATAGATTCGGAAAATATTACAGAGTATTGGTGCAGTCTACGCCGGAAACAAGACAGGATAAAGAATCTTTGAATGGAATTTTCGTTAAAAATAATCTGGGCCAGATGGTTCCGATCAATACATTGGTTAGTCTGAAACAGGTGACAGGAGCTGAAGTAGTAGATCGTTTTAACTTATTTAATTCTTCCAATTTAACCGTGATGGCAGCTCCGGGATACAGTACCGGACAGGCTATGGCAGCCATTGAAGAAGTGAGTAAGCAGGTGCTTCCTCCGGGATATACGTACGATTATAAAGGAATGAGCCGTGAAGAAGCAGGTTCGAGCTCACAATCTGTGATGATCTTCGGATTATGTATTGTATTTGTATTCTTCCTTTTATCTGCGCAGTATGAAAGTTATATCCTTCCATTAGCGGTGTTGATTGCAATTCCGGTAGGACTTTCCGGAGTGTTTGTAGGAATTACGTTTGCAGAACTTTCCAATAATATTTATGTACAGATTGCATTGGTAATGCTCATCGGATTGCTGGCGAAGAATGGTATCCTGATCGTAGAATTTGCGATTCAGAGACGTAGAGCAGGGAAAAGCCTTATCGCATCTGCAGTAGAAGGAGCAAAAGCCCGTCTGCGTCCTATTTTAATGACTTCCCTTGCATTTATAACAGGATTGCTGCCATTGTTATTCGTGGTGGGGCCTTCAGCAATGGGGAACCATTCTATCGGATATGCAGCCATTTCAGGGATGCTTTTCGGAACTATTCTGGGGATTTTTGTAGTTCCGGTTCTTTTCGTGGTCTTCCAGGCATTGCATGAAAGAATCAACGGAAGAGTAGTAACCGATGCAGATTGGGAATATTAATTCAAATGATTTTAAAATGAAAATTAAAAATATAGCATATATCGCATTCATTTCCGGAACAGCAATCTCCTGTAAGGTTCAGAAATATGAACAGCCTGAAATAAAAATGCCTGAAGCTTTCAGAAGTGATAGTATTGTGGCGGATTCTCAGGAGAATATTGCTAAAATAAGTTATAAAGATTTCTTCAAAGATCCAGTGTTGGTAGGATTAATTGATAAAGCAATGGTGCAGAATAATGATCTTCAGATGGCTTTGAAGCAGATAGAATTTGCATCACTGGCTTACAATCAGAGCAAATGGGCTAATATCCCAACGGTAAGTGCTTCTGCCAATGCCAATATCAACCGTCCTTCAGATAACAGTATGAACGGAATGATGGCCGGACAGTTTATGGGAAAAAGGTATATGGAAGATTATACAACTTCTCTGAGTTTCTCATGGGAAGCTGATATCTGGGGTAAAATCAAAGGCAGAAAAGAACAGGCTTTGGTAGAATACCTTAAAACACAGGAAGCGGCAAAAGCGGTAAAAACACAAGTAGTATCTGCGGTTGTACAAGGATATTACAATCTTTTGATGCTTGATACTCAGTTGGAAATTACAAAATCCAATATGGCTTATGCAGAGAATACCCTGAAGTTTCTGACCAAACAGCAGGAACTTGGTTTGACAACAGCATTAGCAGTACAACAGCAGGAAATTGTGAAAGATCAGATTCTGAAATCAATTCCCGCTATTGAAAGCTCTGTAATCACTCAGGAAAATGCTTTGAGTTTGTTGACCGGTTCTATGCCACGGAAAATTGAAAGAAGTGCAAGTCTGAACAACGTTCAGTCTCCGGATCAGATTGCCACAGGAGTTCCGTCAGAATTGTTAAGCTATAGACCTGATATCAAAACAGCAGAACTTGAAGTCAGAAAAAGTGCAGCTGCAATCCATGTGGCAAAAATGAGCATGTATCCTTCTTTGAATATTACCGCACAGGGAGGAGTGAATGCCTTCCAGATCAGTAAATGGTTCAGTGTTCCGGGATCACTTTTCGGAATGGTGGCTGGAGCAGTCGCACAGCCTATTTTAAATGGAAAACAGCTGAAAACCCAATATGAGCAGTCTAAAGTATTGGCTGATCAGGCAGAAATTAACTTTAAGCAGTCTGTTTTAAAAGCAGTGGGCGAAGTTTCTGATGCATTGATACAGATTCAAAAGTTGGAAGAACAGCAGAAAGTTGCAGAAGGACTGGCAGTGAAATCAGGTGAAGCAGTGAAGAAGGCGGATTTATTATTTAAATATAATTCAGCAACTTATGTAGAAGTGATTATCGCACAAACAAATAAACTTCAGGCAGAACTGGAACTGGCTTCTCTGAAAACCCAGAGACTGAATGCCATTACTGCGCTTTACCGTTCTGTAGGAGGCGGATGGCAATAAAGTAAAATTGAATCTGCTTCGTCTCTAATGACGAAGCAGGTTTTTAATCCATAATCATTATGAAGACAAATATACAAGAGGGGATCATTCTCATTCCGGATTTCAGCGGATTTACCGAATTTGTGTTCAATACAAAATTGTACACCGGCGAGTATATTGTGCGACAATTACTGTCTACACTGATTGATGTGAACGATCAGTATTTTGAAATTTCCGAGATTGAGGGAGATGCCATTTTATTTTACCGTTATGATGAAAATCCGTCTTACCAGAGTATTTCAAAAATGCTGTGGAAGATGAGAAGCGCCTTCAACAGAAAGATAGAGGAGCTGAGTAAGAGTTTAAGCACCAAAATTGATCTGGCTCTTAAATTTATTGTTCATTACGGATCTTTTTCACAATACAATATTGGAAACTTCAGAAAACTCTATGGAAAAACCATTGTGGAAGCCCATCAACTTTTGAAAAACGGATTGGCAGAACAGCCTTCTTATGCACTTTTCAGTAATTCTTTCCTGGAAAGCAGTAACAATAGGGAGTCTGACTTTAATAAAGATCCCTTTCGTTTGCCCGAAGTAGGTGTTATCCACTATTTTGAAAATTTAAACTAGCATATATTTTTTAATATTATTCCTTGTAAATTTGCTATTGCTAGCGGCCCGGGTGAGATCCGGGCCTTTTTTATAAGCCTGTTTTTTGAAAATCTGAGGATGATCAGTTTGTTTTTATAGGTTGTTCATAAAAAAATCATGAGTTTAAGATCAATTTTAAAACTTTTTTTAATAAAATTTAAATTACAGATAAAAACTATTTTTAAGAATAATTATTATGAAAGTGATTTATATTAAACTGATTTTTTGAAAAATTTATATTGTTTTTTAATTTATGTTTAAAAGTGTTCTTGGTATTTTGTTGGAAATTAGATATTTATTTTAATTTTTGATGTAACAAAGTTGTGAAGATAATGGTCTTATAGAAAAACTATAATTTCACATGAAAGTAATTATATTTCCAATAGCGATATTAGCAGGTTCATTTGTAATGGCTCAGCAAGCTTCGGCTCCGGCTGCAAAGGATACTGTAAAAGGAAATGCAAAAGAAATAGAAGCTGTTACACTGGTAGCCAGAAAACCGACCGTAGAATCGAAAATAGACAGAACTGTATTCAATGTAGCCAACAGTGCAATTCTGGCAGGAAATACAACTTGGGATGTTCTGAGAATGACTCCTTTGGTAAGTATTGACAATAATGATGATGTAAAAGCCGAAGGGCAAATGGTTACGGTATACATCAACGACAGAAAATCTGTTTTTACAGGGAAAGAATTAAAGGAATATCTTAAAACAATTCCGGCTGACAACCTGATGAAAATTGAAGTGATTACCAGCCCTTCCTCCCGTTATGAAACTTCAGGATCTGTCATCAATATTGTTCTGAAAAAAAGAGATGACGAAGGAATAAAAGGAAGTATCTCTCTCAACAACAGACAAAGCACGAAGAACTCACAATACACCAATTTCAACCTGAATTACCATAAGAAAAAGTTTACCCAAACTTTTATAGGAGGTTACAATAGCGGAAACTATGTGCAAAAGACTCAGACATGGGATAACCGTTATACCACTAATAAACTGACCCAGTTCAATTTGGAGAACGTGATGAGAAACGAAAGTCCCTCTCTTTCTTCCACTTCAGAATTTGAACTGAATGATAAAAATAATATCGGATTTGTAGCGGAGTATTCACAGAGCAGAAATTTGTCTCTGGCAGAATCTAATGGAATGATCTTCAATAATGGAGAGCCTGGAGACTCTTTCATTCAGACACAGAATAACTGGGGATTCAATCGTAACCTTGGAACCAATGCTTTCTACAAGTATTATGATAAAGAAAAGAACAGAATCTTAGATATTAATTTAGGAACCAATTACTCAAGTAATGACAATGATAATTTAATTGATAAGCAGATTAATAATCAGACAGGGAGCTCTGCTCAGCAGCTGGGAGTGATCAGTTCAAATCAGATGCGCAACTATTATCTGAAAGTAGATTATACTCAGCCTCTGGGAAAATCCGGAGGTACCATAGAAGTAGGAGGGAAAACAGAAATTAACAACCACACCATTCCTAATAGCCTTTACGGATTCAGTATGGCAGATGTTAACTCCGAATTTTATAATCTTGCGAGAAATGATACCTTCCATTATGAGGACAACTTAAGCTCTTTATATGCCAACTATAGCAAAACATTCTTCAAAAAATTAGAAACAAGAATCGGGGTTCGTTATGAATATATTGATTATAAAGTAAGACAGGATGTTGCAGGTACAGAGAGAAGAGATTCATATGGAACTTTTCTTCCCAATCTATTGCTGAAGTACAGCTTTTCAGAGAAGTTTGACTTGAGTCTTACCTATAACCGAACGATCTGGAGACCGTGGTATTCTGAATTTAATCCTTTCCTCGTTCCTGAAATTAACGGAACGTATTCCAGAGGAAATCTTTATCTGAATCCCAATCCGAATGACCGATTGTATATGAAATTAGGAATTCTGAAAAAGTACTTTATCTCTGCAAGATATATGCACACCAATCAGGATTACTGGACGACTTACGTGACGGAAAACGGAAGAACAGTTTCATTGCCTGGGAACTTCGATGGAAAAGTTGAAAAATATTATCTTTTTGCCAACACCAATCAGAACTTCCTGAAAAATAAACTGAATGTAAATGCCGGGTTCGGGTGGTATTATATTAATAATAAAGATTTTAATGAGAAAAATAAGTTGGGAGGTAAAGATTATATCAGTTATTGGGGGGCTTCAGCAAACGTATCTTACACGAATCTTTTCAATAAAAATATTAACCTAAGCGCGTGGGTAGAGCTTGCCAATCAGAACAACGGGAACTCTTATGCAAACAATACCAACGTATTCCATAACATTTCTGTGACCAAAATATTCCCGAAAACTCAGATGGAGCTGAGCATGCAGCTAATGAATATTTTTAAAAGACCTTATGGTGATAATACTACTTATAGCCCGGACGGAACATTCAGAGAATATTCAAAATGGGACTGGTACGGTGTTTCCCTTACTTTTGTAAAACGTTTCGGAAACCAGAAGGTAAAAGAAAATACAAAAACCGACGTAGAGAAAAACAGTGGCGGTGGAAAATAACTCAAGATTTGTTAGATAAAAATGAAAGCAGATTCCAAACCGGAATCTGCTTTTGTATTGATAGAGAATATTGTCAAGAGAAATATTACTTCTATAAGGATGAATTTTTGTGCTGCCAGAATGAAGAAGTTGAAACCTAATTCTAAGTCTATATAAAAACTACACCATCGTGTAGTAGCGAACTACACGATGGTGTAGTCCATTTGTTTTTCAGAATAAATAATATTGTAAAAGAAAAACAACACAATAAAATAGCTCATCATGAAAATTCAAAAAACATCTATATTCAATAAAAGAAACTTACTGCTTGCCATGGGTGTCTGCACTTTGGTATCGTGTTCTGATAAGACCAATACTTATGGGATTATAAACAATGATAAAAGCATTAATTATAAGAATGCTTTTGAATTTCTAAAGAAAAATGCTATTTTAAATTTTCATATCAATGCAGAAGGTGTACAGGAGCAGGATTCAAAATGGATTAAAGATGCTGATATTAAAGAAAACGTAGAGCTTTCTTATAATAAATCTAAAGAACTGATTCAGTCTAATGCTATCTCAGATTACAGCTTCATCAATTTTGTTCTTCCGTATAAAGTGAATTTTTCAGATGATTTTAATTGGAGAGAAATGGTGCTGAAAAACTATGAACTTCCTTCTAGTTATACACTGAATTCTGAAAAATCTGTAATTGAATCAGTTAATTATTTAAACAATAAACTGAAGAATGTAAAAATGCCGTATGCTGATCCTTTCCCACAGGAAGATTATTGGTCATTTGCTCAGTTGCAGAAAGAAAATAAAGGTTCAGATATTGCGATGGTAAATCTGGCGAATTACATCAATAAAGCAAACGGATTACCGGTAACCATAGACTATGCTCCGGTTTGGGGAAATGTAAATGGAGGGAAAGCCTGGAATGCTCTGGTTATTAATGAGAAAAAATCTTTTCCTTTCTCAGGAGGAACAGAAAACATAGGGAATTTCAATCCCACCAGAATTATCAATACTATAAAAGACAGTCTTCATAATTCTTATACAATTACTAAAGTATACAGAAGAGGATTTGTACCGGATACTGCTTCAGTCTATTTAAAATATTATAAAACTCTTAGTAAAATGGGATTTACCTCTACCTATTCAGATATTGACGTTACAGATCAGTATACTAAGACTATCAAATATAATGTGAATGGCTTTTATAATGATAAAACAGAGCTTGGGTTACTTTCTGTGTTCTGTTTCAACAAATGGCTTCCAGTAGCCGCAATTAGTCCAAAACATAAGCAGAAGGTATTTGATAAAGTAGGGGTAGGAGCGCTGTATCTGGTTCATACTCCTGAAAGTTCGGGGAAGAAGTCTCTTTTCTATGTTGATAAAAACGGGAAATTATTATCCTTTGATAAATCTAAAAAATCACTCATTAGTATTTCTCAGGCAGAGTCTGTGGCGGAAAGAATGAAAAATCTGGCCTCTCATCATAAAAATACAGCAGATATCAATGCTCTGGCAGAGAAAATAATCGGTTCAAAGCTGCAGGATGGCACTTCGTATACTCTTTACAGATTTGCAGACAACAGTTGGGAAAAGCAAGAGACGAAATCTGTTGTTAATAATACACTGTCATTCACAAGTAGGTATCAGGACGGAATCTATCTTACTGCCTTGGAAAATGATCATCAGATAAATTCAAAAAGACCGTTTATTCTTATCGGTGGAAAAGTAGTCTTTATCTAGCCTTAAAAAAATCAAAATTTAAAAAATCACATACCTATTTCTTTTTCAATAAGAGAAACAGTGAGAGGTATGTCTAAAAATAACTATCTGAAAAACATTTTAAACATTTATTATATGAAACAACAAAAAAAACTGCTCCTTGCAGGACTGGCAATCGTACCTCTTGCTCTTTCTTCCTGGAATTCCAACACTTCCGAATCTGATTTCCGGAACTCTGAAAAACAACAAACATTTTCTCAAAATGAAACAATAGGAGAGGCCAATGTGGTTGTAGTTCAGTCTAAGGTAAATAAAAAAACGATGTTGGATGTTACAGATAAGTTTGATCTAGGACCTTCTCAGGAAAAGGTGGTGATCACTACCAAAACCCTTGATCCCTCAAATGCTCTTTCTATAGAAGATATTGTAAAAACCTATCAGTAACATTTGAGACCGCTACTAAAACTAAAAAACTTTTTAAAAAATAATTAATAACAATTTTTATTATGAACAACTACAAAAAACTATTATTTGCGGGACTGGCAATCGTTCCTCTAGCCCTTTCTTCTTGGACATCAGAAGAGCCATCTACTCAGTATGGAAACAAAGAAGCCAACCTTGGTTCTACCATCGAGATTATTGGAAATACAGCTGTAAGCAGCTCTGTAACAGTAAACACTAAAAAGAAAGTTCTTTCTAAAGAAACAGTGGAAACGATAAGTGTAGCCAGCGAAAAAGCAATCAGCAACTCTCTTGAAACTGCACGCTCATTCAATGACATTCTAAACGATTATAAATAACAACTAAAACAATTTTATCATGAACAACTACAAAAAACTATTATTAGCAGGATTAGCCATCGTTCCTCTAGCACTATCTTCTTGGACATCAGAAGAGCCATCTACTCAGTTTGGAAACAAAGAAGCCAAGCTTGGTTCTACTGTAGAGATTATTGGAA
This sequence comes from Chryseobacterium sp. CH21, assembly GCF_004119445.1. Lineage (GTDB taxonomy): Bacteria > Bacteroidota > Bacteroidia > Flavobacteriales > Weeksellaceae > Chryseobacterium. The sequence goes on from NZ_QICI01000054.1 coordinate 33,662, forward strand.
ATACAGCTGTAAGCAGCTCTGTAACAGTAAACACTAAAAAGAAAGTACTTTCTAAAGAAACAGTGGAAACGATAAGTGTAGCCAGCGAAAAAGCAATCAGCAACTCTCTTGAAACTGCACGCTCATTCAATGACATTCTAAACGATTATAAATAACAACTAAAACAATTTTATCATGAACAACTACAAAAAACTATTATTAGCAGGATTAGCCATCGTTCCTCTAGCTCTTTCTTCTTGGACATCAGAAGATCATTCTTTAACATACGGAAAAGGAAACACAAATGATTTTTCTTCTATAGAAGTTATTGGTGGAACTGCAGTTAGCAGCTCTGTAACAGTAAAAACGAAGAAAACAATTCTTTCTAAAGAAACAGTGGAAACTGTAAGTGTAGCCAGTGAAAAAGCGATCAGCACTTCTATTGATCCTATTCTTACTCTTAACAAAGTTGTAGAAAACTACAAATAATATTATTCAACCTGCACATTCAGTTGAACTTCTCAACTGAATGTGTTTCCTAAAAAACTTTAAACCTTATGAAAAAATATATCTTAATACTACCTGCTTTATTACTGACAACAGTTTCTTTATTATCATTTGACAAAGTATCAGACGATACTGATAAGATCAAGTATGATACTCTTAGCAGAAATATGTCTTTAGAGACTGAAGTAGGAGCGTTCATCAAAAGCACTGTTATCACCAACAAATCTTTCAAAAAAGAATGTTCCGTAGATAATTGTATCAAAAGAGATGCTGTAAGCATTTTCGAAACTAAAATTGTATCTGCCATCGATACTCCAGAAATGGATCTGGGTAGAATTGTATCAACCTATAAATAATCACTGTTATGAAAAGCCTTTATTTGTATTTACTATTAATCATAGGTACTGTTGTTTTTCTTTGTTCATTTAAAATGGAAAGAGGCAGACACATCTACCGTAACCACTGGGCAATTCCTGCACAGCAGAATCTTAAGATCAAAAATTCATCAAAAGAAGACCTGGAGGTTGTTTTGTATAACCCTTCCCAGACAAGCGATCTGAAATATATGAACAGCAGTAATGAACTTAAAGTTCTTCCTAAAAATGACTCTGTAAAAACCAGAATCAATTTTGCCAATGAATTTTATGTGGTAAACACAGCTTCAAGTGAAAGTACTTTCAGATTGAAGATCTTGAATAATAGCGGCAGAATAAAGGCTTTCATAAAAAAACAGCTTCCCAAAAACTAAATGATGAAAAAGCTAATCGTATACTATGATAGCTGGTGCCCACGCTGCACCCGATTCATGAAGACTGTAAAAAAATAGACTGGTTGGATCAGGTAGAATTTCGCTCTCTCAGAGAAAGAGGACAAGCCATAAAAGGAATTGATATGGTTCTTGCTGAAAAACAAATGGCTTCTTACACTACTACCTGGGCCTATGGCTATGAATCTATTTTCAGAATATTGGCAACCCTGCCTTTGCTATGGCCCTTATTTCCGGCTCTCTGGTTTCTGAACATTACAAAAATTGGACAGGGAATTTACATACAGCTTGCTGTAAACCGGAAAATCATCCCAATTCATTGTGACAATGACAGCTGCAATATTTAGACATTAATTTTTTATACTACTTACTATGAAATACCCAAAACTCTTCTTCATATTCAGTATGGTTCATATTGCTCTAATACTGATTGTATGTACTTCAAGTACAATTGATTCCTATGAAAAATCAACCTCGTATGTAGAAAATGATTTGACAGCCGTTCTGAAAGATACAAAAGAAGGCATTAGAGAATTTAATTCTATTTCTCTTATTCAGCAGTATCAGGCTATTGCGGGGATCAACGCAGGATACGGATTCTTTGCTCCCAATGTAGCCAGTTCCTATATCTTAAAAATATCTGTATATGACAAAAACAGGAATCTTGTGAAAGAATCTTATTTCCCGCCATTCAAATCTAAGGAAGGACTCAACAGATATCATACTTTATTAGGATACTTTCAGGACAGACTGACGATTCTGGAAAATAAGATGCAGAAAAAAAATCTACAGAATTTAATGAATCTGACAAATACGGTGAATTCCTTGATATATTCATCAAAAGTATCGGAAGATATTATTATAAGGAATATAATCCTGATACCTACACCGTTTCTTGTACACTTTATCTGCACCACCACCCAATGCTGCAGGAAATAAAAACAGAAAATAAAACTAAACCAGTACTAATTAAACTCCTTGACATCGATGCTAAGCCTATTAAGAAAAACCACATTGCTTCCAACTGAATTTTATAAATTCTTCAACGAATATAAACCGGAAGATAAACTGTTCTTTGCATTTTTTAGAATTTCCATGGGATTATTCTTCTTAGTGCACTTTGTTTCCACGCTTACTGATTTTAATCTTCTTTTTACAGATCAGGGGCTTATACCACTGGAAGTCGTAGGATTTCTAGGGTCTGAGAAAATGCCATCTTTCTTCTTTGTAATCAAATTATTAGGAACCATGAATATTTCGGAAAGTTCTGTAATAATGGGATATATTGTAATGTATATCTTGGCATGTATTTCTTTAACAGCAGGATTCATGAGCAGACTCTCTGCGGGGATTATCCTGATCCTTCACCTGCTTATTTTTCAATCTTCCAGTACTTTTATGTATGGGATAGATTTCTTCAAGACAATTGCCATGTTCTACTGTCTTCTGTTTCCTTTGGGAAGTTTCTACTCTCTGGATTCTAAAATATTTAAATATAATGATATTAATCCTACACCTTTCAGGAATCTTCTGAGAATGCACATGAGTATAGTTTACTTTACTTCAGGATTGGATAAAGCATTCGGGATGAACTGGTGGAACGGAGAATCTATCTGGAAGGCATTACATCTTCCTGGATTCCAGTCTTATATATTGGATAACAGCAGTTATGATATCTTTGTGGATTTCCCGATTATTCCAATATTTATAGGGATTTCAACCATCATTATTGAGTTATTTTATCCTTATTTTATGTGGAAGAAGAGCACGAGAAAAGTGTTTATCTGGATGGTAGTAGCTCTGCACACCGGAATTATCATCGCTATGAATCTATATTTCTTCGGAGCGTTAATGATCCTTTTAAACTTAAGCGCCTTCTTAAACCTTGAAGATTCCAAAAAACCAATCGCAGCAACATCATGATTTATCTTCATCATATAACCAGCAGAGCTTTAATATTACTATCTTCATTGATAGTAATATTAACCTCCGCACAACAAAAAGACACCTTAAAAAATGAAAAGAAAATTGACGAAATCAAGATTACACGCTCTGCAGTAAAATTTAAAAACGGAAAAATAATCGTTACACCTGCCGGGACTGCTACTGCAGATGCCAGTAACAGCTGGGAGTTTATCAAAAATTCTGGATACGCAGATGCCTCTGAGGAGGGAACAATAAAAATTAAACAAAAGTATACCACTGTATATATCAATGACAGAAAGCTCCGCTTGTCGGGTATAGAACTTAAAAACTATCTTGAGTCTATCCCTGCCAAGCTGATAAAAAACATTGAAGTAATCGGAACTCCGGATTCTTCTTATCCTGCTGATGAGCAGTCGATCATTAAGATTAATCTCGTGAACAGTAATATTGAAGGTTTGAAATTAGGAATTGGCTCCAGCCTTGGTTTTACCAAAAAGATGAATATGGCTCAGAATCTGAATCTGAATTATAAATCTGAGAAATTTGAAATCAATACACTTTTAAGCAGTACGCATGCCAATGTCCTTACAGAGATGAATGCTGAGAGGGAATACAAAAATAATATCTGGGATATTGCTCAGAACCAGGATATTCAGAAATCTACTAATATTTATTCTTTACTGGTGAATTATTTTGCAGACAAAAGGAATAAATTCAGCATTTATGGAGAGTATAATCCTGTCAATACACAGAGCGAGCTTAATGCAGATAATGGATTGCCAACAGCAGAAAGGGTTTCCAGAAAGGATTCTATTTTTAAATACAATTCCATGTTTAAAGATTTGGGACGAAGTACAAATGTTCAGGCTAATTATAAATTTGAAAATGATTCTGCTACCCAAAAGCTTAATATTCAGTTTGAATATTTAAATGCCAATAGAAAAACAAACAACAGCTTCAGAAATTATTTTTACCAGCAATCTTATTACCTTGATGGTAACAGAATAGATGATTCCTCTTCGAGAAATATCAATATGTATATTGGGAATGCCAATTATACTCTACAAACAAAAAATGGGGAATATGGTCTGCAGGAGGAAGGTTTTCATACAGTGACATCAATAATCCCATTAATATAACGGTAAATGATGTTGATTCACAGGAAAGTGTACAAAATTACAGTGAAAAGCAATATGCTTTATTTTTAGAAGGACAGAAAGAATTTAATAAAACATATATAAGACTGGGAATGCGTTATGAAAGTAATATTACTAATTTTTTTGATCAAGGAATTACTTCAAATTCATTCAAAATAGATGGATTTTACCCAAATGTTTTGGTTCAGCACAGCTTTTCAGATAATTTTCAGGTAGAAACCAGTTATAAAAAAACACTTATCAGGCCAGACTATTTTCTACTGAATCAATTGAGAAGAAAGAATAGTGATGACAGTATGCTTTACACTTCAGGAAATATCAACCTGAGACCGCAGATAGAGCATGAAGTGGATCTCTCCCTGTACTACAAAAACCAGATGTTATCTGTGGGAATGAATTATTCTCCAAATTATATCAGTACTCTGATTGTAAAACGCGGTGATTATCTGGTGCAGGAATATAACAATTTTAAAATGATGACACTGTATGCAAGTCTTGCTCTAAACAAAGTCTTCAATAATAAGTATATTGTTAAAAACTATTCGAATGTGAACTATCTTCCGATCATGGAATTTGAAGGTTTTGAGAAAGGGAAAACCAATTTTGCTTTTGATAACAGAACTGTTTTGGGGATTATCCTTAAAAAAGGATATGCTGCGGAGGTTTCTTATTCTTTTTCAACTGATTTTTATGATGGATTTTTCAAACATGGAAAAACAAACAATCTAAGCATTACTTTACAGAAGAAAATTCCTCATCTTAATCTTACCACTTATCTTGTTGTGACAGATTTGCTGAGAGGTCAGAAAAATTATGATGAAGCAATATACCCTATAGTATATAAAAACTCATCTTATAACGATACCAGAGGTATAAGACTGGGATTATACTGGACGTTTGGTAATCAGAAATTAAAGGAAATCAAAAAAGAAGATTCTTTGATGAATGATATGAAGAGCCGAAATAGAAAATAAGACTTCCACATTTCAACATCACGTGGAAATTGAAGAGAAATCATTAAAGATTTTCATAACAGGAGTAGCCATGGCTGAATTTAATAGGCTTTTCAGTCTGGCACTGGGTATGCTTCTGTGGGTATTTCAAGAGAAGAGGCTGTTCTTATAAGACAGCCTCTCTTTATATTTTTTTATATAGATCAGTTATTTAAGCGTAAACTTCACTTTCGTTTTAATGGCATCGGAAGAATTTCCAATCTGTGCTTCAAAGTCTCCCGGTTCAGCTACCCAATCATGTTTCTGAGCATCAAAATAGCTTAAAGCCGTTTTATCAATCGTGAAACTCACTTCTTTTTGCTCTCCTGAATTCAGATATACTTTTTCAAAACCTTTCAGCTCTTTTGTTGGACGCGGAACGGATGATTTTAAATCGCTGATGTAAAGTTGGGCAACTTCTGCTCCTGCTTTTTTACCTGTATTTTTAACAGTTACTGTAAATGTAATTTTACCATCCTGTGAAATCGTGGTCTTGTCTGCTTTTGCTTTTCCGAATTCAAAATTGGTATAGCTCAACCCATGTCCGAAACTGAACAGAGGTTTTATATTTTTAGTATCATGCCAACGGTAACCTACAAAAATACCTTCGTTGTAAGTGATATTGATCGGGTTTTTCTGATCTTTACCTTTTCCTGCTGCCAACTCATCTTTTTGTCCAGGATATTCTCCAAGCTGATGGGCTGAATTGTCATCAAGTTTTACCGGGAATGTAAACGGAAGTTTTCCTGATGGGTTGGCATCACCTGCTAAAATTGCTGCAATTGAATTTCCTGCTTCAGAACCTAGATACCAGGCTTGTAAAACAGTAGGAACGTCTTTGATCCAAGGCATTGCAACAGCATTTCCTGAAACTAATACTACGGCAAGATTTTTATTGGCTTTTGCAAGAGCAGCAATCACTTTATCCTGGCTGTAAGGTAATCCATAGCTTTTTCTGTCGTTTCCTTCGCTGTCCTGGAAGTCTGCTTTGTTCAAACCTCCTACGAAAATTACGTAGTCTGATTTTTTAGCTAATTCTACAGCTTCATTCAATAATTCAGCTTCAGAACGGGTGTCTTTTAAGTCCTGTCCGGATTTTACGCCGTTATATTCACCTCCGATATCTCCTACATAACCTCTCGCATATTGTACATCTGCCTGTTTTCCGAATCTGGATTTAATTCCGTCTAAAGGAAGAGTTTCATATTTCACTTTTAATGAAGAAGAACCACCGCCAACAGTCATTATTTTAATAGCATTTTCTCCGATAACGGCTATTTTTTTAGCCTTGTTCATATCAATCGGAAGAACATTTCCCTGATTTTTTAATAAAACAATTCCTTCTTCTCCAATTTCTTTAGCAACAGCTTTATGTTCTTCAGAAGCAATATTTCCGAAAGGCTTGTTGCGGTTCATTGTCGTTTTATAAGCAAGACGAAGTAACCTTGTTACCTTGTCATCCAATTCTTTGGTGCCTACTTTTCCTGCTTTAATCAAATCAAGATAAGGTTTTGCCAGATAATAGTTATCATAGGCATTTTTAGTTCCTTTAGAAAGGCCGTTGGTCCACGATCCGAATTCAAGGTCAAGACCATTGTGGATGGCTTGCTCTGTATTGTTTACAGCACCCCAGTCGGATACCACAACCCCTTTATAATTCCATTCTTTCTTTAAAATATCATTTAAAAGATACTGATTCTGGCTGGCATACTGGCCTTTGTACATATCATAAGCTCCCATAATTGTCCATGAATCACCCTCTGTTACCGCCGCTTTAAAAGGAGGAAGGTAAATTTCATAAAGAGTTCTGTCATCTACATTCACATTACTCGTATGACGGAACATTTCCTGGTTGTTCAGAGCATAATGTTTCACAGAAGTGGCTACGCCATTAGACTGCACTCCTTTGATATAAGGAACCACCATCTTTGAGGTCAGATAAGGATCTTCCCCCATATATTCAAAATTTCTTCCGTTCAGGGGAGTCCTGTAAATATTAACCCCAGGTCCCAGAAGAATATCTTTTTTTCTGTAGCGGGCTTCTTCACCCAATGCTTTCCCATAGTTCCATGACATTTTTTTGTTCCAGGTTGCGGATAAAGCTGTAAGGGCAGGGTAGGCGATAATAGAGTCATTCGTCCATCCGGCCTGATCCCACTCGTCCCACATTACTTCAGGACGTACCCCGTGAGGGCCATCTGTTGTCCAGAATTCAGGAATTCCCAATCTTGGAACACCTGGTGAACTAAATTTCGACTGTGCATGAAGCATAGCCACTTTTTCTTCCAGTGTCATTCTTGACAATGCATCCTGAATACGCTGTTCTACAGATTTGGATTCATCTAAATAAACGGGTATGGTAGTATTGGTCTGAGCCATATAAGAAGCAGAAATAAAGGTGAGTAAACTTATAATGACGGTTTTCTTTAACATAATGCCTTTCTATTTGATTTACAGCAAAAATAAAGAAAATTTTTATTATCTCAAATTGAGAAAATAAAAAATCAGCAAATAAAAAAGCTGCCTGCTTATTTGCAGACAGCTTATGAGTAAATATTTTATCTGGAATGGCGAAAAAAGTGTAGAGAATCTAGCGAGTGAAAAGCGAAAATCCGAATCCGGAAATCTCCTATCTCAAAATCCCAAACCCAAAACTAGATTCTTTCACTGTAAAAACTCTAAAACTTTCAAACCCTCCAACACTCCTAATAGTGTCTAGATTCCTACGAAATGACAAGGCGGAAGTATAATAGGTACAGCGTGTAGTTTGTCCATTCCGAAGGAAATCTACACTCTGACACTCAAACCCTCTTATTCACTAACTTTCAAACCCTCCAACACACATCAATCCCATCCTTTCACTGCTCCTCCTTTGAAAATTTCTTTGGCTTTCTTTTCCACTTCCGGAGACTGGTAGGCTTTTACAAAGTTTTTTACTTTCTGGCTGTTTTTATTGTCCTGTCTGGCAACTACCACATTTACATACGGTGAATCTTTGTCTTCTACAAGAACACCTTGCTTTTCCTGATCCAAGCCTGCCTGAGCAGCAAAATTGTTATTGATAATCCCTACAACAACGTCCCTGTCTTCCAAAACTCGTGGAATCTGAGCGCCTTCAATTTCCATAATTTTCAGTTGTTTCGGGTTTTCTGTAATGTCAGTGACTTTAGGAAGGAGCCCTACACCAGCTTTTAATTTCAGCAAACCACTTTTCTGCAGAAGAAGTAAAGAACGTCCTCCGTTGGTAGGGTCATTGGGAATGACAATGGTATTACCTTCCTGTAACTGGCTGATATTTTTAATCTTTTTTGAATAAGCTACAATAGGGTAAACAAATGTATTTCCTACAGGTACAAGGTTGTAGCCTCTCTGCTTTGACTGCTCCGTTAAATAAGGAATATGCTGAAAAGCATTGGCATCAATATCTCCGTTGGTCAAAGCTTCATTGGGAACTACATAATCATTGAAAGGAATGAGTTCTACTTCCAGATTGTATTTGTCTTTAGCTACTTTTTTGCCACTTCAGCAATTTCCTGTTCCGGTCCGTAAGTAATTCCTACGCGGATAAAATTCGGATCATCTTTTCTTCCCGAGCAGGCACTGAATAACAAAATTCCTGCAGCCAATACACCAAAAATCTTTATTTTTTTCATTCTATTTTTTATTTAAATACTATTGAAGCGAAAGAGCCAAAAGTTTTTACATTTTCCATCCCTATATCCCGAAACTCGTACCCCGAATCTCAAATACTCAGACTCTCCAACTCTCAAACCCTCTCACTCAAAACTACCTGTGATCAAATCTTTTTGACAATCTGTCTCCCATAAACTGGATGATAAACACCAAAAGAACAAGCAAAATTAAAACGGTATTCATAATAACAATATCATACCCGATATATCCGTACTGGTAACCTACCTGTCCAAGTCCGCCAGCTCCTACAGCACCACCCATTGCAGAGTAACCTACCAAAGTAATCAAAGTGATAGTAGCATTATTGATTAATGAAGGAAGTGCCTCAGGAAGCAATACTTTTCTGATAATCTGTAATGGTGAAGCTCCCAATGCTCTGGCTGTTTCGATAAGACCATGAGGAACCTCAATAAGGCTGTTCTCTACAAGTCTTGCAATAAAAGGGGCAGCTCCCACACTTAGAGGAACCAAAGCAGCGTTCACTCCAATAGAAGTTCCTGCCAGAATTCTGGTGAAAGGAATCATCCATACAATTAAAATAATGAAAGGAATGGCGCGGAAAATATTAACCAAAATAGACAATCCTCTATGATAATATGGATTTTCCAACAGTTGATCTTTTCGGGTTAAAAACAGCATAATCCCAACCGGAAGTCCCAATACGAATCCAAAAAATCCGGATAAAAATGTCATGTAAACCGTTTCCCAGGTTCCTTTTGCCAAAAGGGCAATTACTGTATCACTAAGCATATCCTTTTACTGTATTTTGAATTTTATTTTGGTTGAAAAAATAGATCGCCTGTTGGTTTTCTTCAGCTTCACCCTGAAGTTGCAAAAGTAGTTTACCAAAATTGGAATTTCCAAAATATTCTACATCTGCCTTTAACAATTTATAAGGGATTTTATATTGGTTATAGAGTGTTGAAAGTATTTGTTCAACACTAATGTGTTCGTTAAGTTCTATTTCTACCAGCGGAAATAAACCTTCTTTAGGTTCTTTCTGCAGTCTGTTGATGAGTTCCTGTGGCAGGGTCATAATATCTGAATTGATGAACTGGCGGATGATCGGGTTTTCTTTGTCCGAAATAATCTCGCTTACAGTTCCTTTTGTTAATAATTTTCCTTTGTTGATCACAGCAACATGGTTGCAGACCGCTTTGATGACTTCCATTTCGTGGGTAATTAAAAGGATGGTAATTCCCAGTCTTTGATTGATATCTCTTAAAAGCTGTAAAATTGACTGTGTGGTAGCCGGATCCAGTGCGCTGGTTGCCTCATCACAAAGCAGAAGGTGAGGATCATTGGCCAAAGCCCTGGCAATAGCTACTCTTTGTTTTTGTCCACCTGAAAGGCTTTTGGGATAATCATTGGCTTTATCTTCGAGTCCTACAATCTTCAGCAATTCGTTTACTTTTCTGTTGATTTCGTCTTTGCTGGTATGATCCAGTTCCAGAGGTAAGGCTACATTATCAAAAACAGTTCTCGAAGAAAGAAGATTGAAATGCTGAAAGATCATTCCTATTTTTTTACGTTCGTCAGCCAGTTGTTTGGAGCTAAGCTTGGTAAAATCCTTTTCATTAATAATAATCTGTCCTTCATCTGGTCTTTCCAATAGATTAACGGTACGGATCAGGGTACTTTTTCCGGCACCCGAAAATCCTATGATTCCTACGATATCTCCTTTTTCTATAGTAAGACTCACCTTATCCAGTGCTTTGAAAGACTGTTTTTTCTGATGAAATGTCTTTGATATGTTTCTGATTTCTATCATTCTGATTTTATATACTTTTTTAAATAGGCTGATATCGTCTGCCTGTTCTGTTAAAAAATCTTCTTACTCTTCTGATTTTGACCTTGGACCGTTTTGAAAGCCTGAAATACTTGGTGACATTGGTTAGAAGTACTCCCAGCAATATGATGAATAAACCATACAGCTGACCTCCATTGATGCTTTGGTTGGCAACAATCCAGCCTGCAATCACTGTTACAATAGGATTGATGTAGGTATGGGTGCTTACCAAGGCAGCGGGTTTTACGGACAGAAGCCAAATGTACGACAAATAAGCGACTATCGATCCAAAGAAGATCAAAAATAGAACCCCAAACCATGCCGATAACGGAACAGCAGAAACTGAAAAATCAGTCCATTCTTTTCTGAAAAAAGCGATTAAAAAAGAAGCTAATCCAGCTACGATAAGCTGTTGTGCAATGTTCATAAACGTAGATTGAGAAGCCGGATTTTTCTTTGAATATAAAGAACCCAATACCCAGGCGATGGAGCTTAATCCTAAAACGATAAATGCTGTAATCCGTAGGTTTCCGTCTGCCATTGCATGAGCATTTGAGTTTACACTTCCTTTTAGAAACATAACTAATCCTACGAAACCAATCACCAATCCTATGGGAATGAATTTATCCGAAAAATAATATTTCCAGTTCTTTTTATCAATAGCAATGAACCAGAAGGGGCCGGTTGCAATCGAAATAGCCGCCTCAGAAGCCGTTACATATTGTTCTCCCCAGGCTACAAGTCCGGTTCCTCCGGTAAGAATAAGAATGCCGGTAATGGCATTTTTCTTCCAGTTGATCAGAGAATTTGCTTTTTCTCCTTTAGAAAGAAGATAACTGATCATCAGAATTCCGGCAACCAGAAATCTTAATCCCGAAAGGATGAATGGCGGAAAACCTTTTAAGCCAAATGAAATAGCTAAAAACGTAATTCCCCATATCACATAGATGTTTGTAAACGCCAATGGAATTAACCATTTGTTTTTAGAATTGCTCATTTTTATTTTTTTAATGTTGTTGTGTTCAATGAAAAAAGGCTCTACCACGTGGTAAAGCCTTTGAAAATATATCTAAATAAAAGTAAGGTCAACCACAGTATTCTTGATGTATAGGCATACAGATATCCTTCATCATATTTTTGATGGTGTGTTTCTTTATTGAATTATATTTTAATTCTGCCTTCATTTTGTTTTATTTCCTGAATACGTTTGCAAATATATAATATAATTTTTATTAGTCCACTAAAAAAGTAGGCTTTTTGAATATTAAATTATCGTTAATGAATTAATTGATTGTATTTGAGTTGTTTATGTGTTTTTAATTTTTGCTTATTTAAAACTGTTTATCAATGTTTTATGCTTTTTACTTCAAATAATGTAGAAATTGAATGGTTTATGGTGTTGTGAAAAACATAAAATAAATTGAATTTTTTGATAATTATGCAAATCTGGACTGAAGATTTTGCCCGAAATGGAGCTTTCACATTTATTAAACTAGTTAAATGTGCAGGATTTCCGTTCACTGTAATTTAGCATCAAAATTAAAGACATGGACAAGAGAATATTAGGTCTGCATCATATTACTGCTATTGCAGACAATGCCAAAAGAAATTTAGATTTTTATACCAAAGTTTTAGGAGTGAGACTGGTAAAGAAAACGGTAAATTTTGACGATCCGGGAACGTATCATTTCTACTTCGGAAACGAAAACGGAACTCCGGGAACAATTCTTACTTTCTTTCCATGGGAAGGAATAGGAAAGGGGACTAATGGAAGCGGAATGGCGACTCACATCGGATATTCAGTACCCAAAGGAAGTCTTGACTTCTGGAAAAATCATTTGCAGAGTTTGAATGTTGCTACAGAAGAAGGGGAAATATTTGGAGAAAAAATGATTTCTTTTAAAGATCCGGATGGACTTCAGTTACAGTTGATAGAGCCATCCACTCAAGACAACAGAAAAGTATGGACAACAGATGATATAAAAGATGAAAACGCATTAAAAGGTTTTTATAATGTAACTTTAACTCTAAAGAAAGCTGATCCTACCATCAAAGTTCTGACAGATATTTTAGGATATGATTTACAGAAACACGAGGGGGAAAGATATAGATTGGCAACAGATGCCATTGATACGGCTAATATTGTTGATATTATTGAAAACGATACCATTCCGGCAGGTAGAAATGCAGCAGGAACCAATCACCACATTGCATTCAGAGTAAAAGATGATAATGTGTTGATGGAATATCGTGAGAAAGCTTTATCTGCAGGACTAAGCATCACTCCGAAGATCAACAGAGATTATTTCTACTCACTGTATTTCCGTGAACCGGGAGGTGTTCTATTTGAAATAGCAACAGATAATCTGGGATTCACTGTGGATGAACCATTGAATGAATTGGGAACCAACCTGAAACTTCCCGTTCAATACGAAGGAATGCGTGAGAAAATAGAAGGAGTACTTCCGAACTTATCATAGATCATCGGTCATATTTTATAAAGGTGCTAATTTTGAATTAAGATTAAAACATAAAGAATTAAAAGCATATAAATTTATTTTAGGAAGAAGCTTCATCGAATAAACTTGTTGATTCAAATCTTAGCCTACTTAAAATATGCATAGTTGACAATGAAAACTTTGCGTTTAAATAAATTGATAAAATATATTGTAAAAATTTATATCTTTAGAATACAAAACTTAATTCACTCTTTCTCAACTCTAAGCCCCCAATCCTCAACGAAATTTGAAAAGTCAAAAAAAATCCCGATTTTTGCACTCCTTCAATAAACCCGAGTTCATGAAATTATGTATTGCCGAGAAACCCAGTGTTGCCAGAGATATCGCCAAAGTATTGGGCGCTACCACGCCTAAGCAAGGCTATATGGAAGGAAACGGCTATTGCGTAACATGGACGTTCGGACATCTTTGTACCCTGAAAGAACCCCACGACTACGGTCCACAGTTCAAATCCTGGAATCTTTTTTCACTGCCGATTATTCCCAACAGTTTTGGGATCAAGTTGATCCCGAATAAAGGTGTTGAAAATCAGTTTAAAGTGATTGAAAGACTGGTCGAAGAATGTGATGAGGTCATTAACTGCGGGGATGCCGGGCAGGAGGGAGAACTCATTCAGCGTTGGGTATTGCAGAAAGCAAAATGCAACAAACCGATTCAGCGTTTATGGATTTCTTCATTAACGGAAGATGCCATTAAAGAAGGATTTGCGAGCTTAAAACCAGCAGAAGATTATAAAAATCTGTATCTGGCCGGAAATGCCAGAGCTATAGGAGACTGGTTATTGGGAATCAATGCAACCAGACTTTTCACTAAGAAATTTGGAGGGAATAAAGCGGTTCTTTCCATTGGAAGAGTGCAGACTCCTACATTGGCGATGCTGGTACAGCGTCAGAAAGAAATTGATGCCTTTACTACAGAAGAATATTGGGAACTGAAAACCAAATACCGTGACGTTATTTTCAATGCAGCGATTGATCGTTTAAAAACGTTGGAACGTGCAGAAAAAGGACTGGAATATCTTAAAGTAAATCCATTTGAAATCGTTTCTTTCGAAATTAAAGAAGGAAAAGAAAAAAATCCACGACTTTTCGATTTGACAGGTCTTCAGGTAGAAGCCAATAAAAAATACGGATATTCAGCCGAAAATACCTTGAATTATATCCAGAGTCTTTACGAAAAGAAACACGTTACCTACCCTCGTGTTGATACAACTTATCTATCCGAGAGTTTATATCCGAAAATAACGGGTATTCTTCAAAAAATGTATCCTTATCAGGACTTGATTGCACCATTATTGGAAGCTCCGATTCCGAAATCAAAAGCCGTTTTCGATGATACAAAAGTAACCGATCACCATGCGATCATTCCTACAGAAATTCCACCTTCTCAGAATCTGAGCAGGGAAGAAAAACTGATTTATGATCTGATTGCAAAACGCTTCATTGCTGTATTCTATCCGGAATGTAAAATTTCCAATACTTTGGTAGAAGGAAAAGTGGGAACTATTCCTTTCAAAACCAGCGGAAGACAGGTTCTTGAAGCAGGATGGAGAGCCGTTTACGCCAAAGAACCCAAAGAAGAATCCACCGATAAGGAAAAAGAAAAAGAGGAAGAACAAACCATCCCGGAATTTACTGTAGGAGAAACCGGGCCCCACGATCCAATGACCCACCAGGGAAAAACAACACCTCCAAAACCTTACACCGAAGCAACACTGCTGAGAGCCATGGAAACTGCCGGAAAACAGGTAGAAGATGAAGAACTGCGTGAAATGCTGAAGAACAACGGGATCGGAAGACCATCTACCCGTGCCAACATCATCGAAACCCTTTTCAAAAGAAAATACATCGAGAAGAAAAGGAAAAACCTCATCGCTACCCAAACCGGAATTCAGCTAATCGATACCATTGAAGATGAGTTGTTGAAAAGCCCGGAATTGACTGGAGAATGGGAATCAAAACTTCGTAAAATTGAAAAAGGAGAGTATGAAGCCAATCTTTTCAAAGAAGAACTCATTCAGATGGTTACAGAACTTACGGAAAAAGTGGTGTACGGGAAAGGAAAAGTAATTACCCTTCAGGAAGAAGAAAAAGAAGAAGTAAAGGAGAAGAAAAAAAGAGAACCTGCACAGAAAAAAGAACTTCAGTCCTGGGAAGAAACGAAATGCCCGAAATGTAAAGAACACAATCTGATCAAAGGAAAAACTGCCGTAGGCTGTTCCGATTTTAAAAACTGTGGCTTTAAAATTACATTCGAAATTTTTGGTAAAAAATTATCAGATAAACAGCTTTTAGATCTGGTGTTAAAAGGAAAAACTTCAAAGTTGAAAGGCTTTGCCACTCATCCGGAAGCTCTTACAGAAGGTGTTTTGAGCTTAAGCGATGACTTTCAGATTCAGCTGAGCTAATCAATAGTATATTTGGACCCAAATCGTCAATTATTATCTGGAAAAATAAGTTAATTAAAATTATCAAGTGGAGAATACGGGATTCGAACCCGTGGTCTTTTGACTGCTATCCAAACGTATAGATTATATCATATTTGGATTCCTACGGAGTGACAAACTGTACGGATAAACTAAGCGTTATATTTGTTATTCTGAAAGAATCCCGTCTTTTAATTTTCTAGCTACTATGTAACAGTAAGCTATTTTATCGGAGATAAAATCTTAGCGCCTTAAAACATAAAGCTTAGGAAATAACTTGCGTCTTTGCGTTTTCCAACCCATCTATGCATAGATTCCGCAGGAATCCGGACTTACATTTTTCTGCGAATTCTTGACGGGGTGTTTTACCGGAACAATCTCTCATACCAACTCGCAACATCCTTCTTAATTTCCTCATGATGCTTGCATAAAATCATAGCCAGTTCCAGTTCAGACCTGTCGGACTTATAAGGATTCAACGTAAGAAACCCAAAGAAATTACCATCCTGATCCAGAATTGCCGGAGGATAAGAAGCATAAGCATTCCATGGAGAATATGCACTGTATGTACCTCCGTAATTTCCATAAGTGTTCCAGATAGATTTTGAACTAAAGACATTTCCATAATCACTGAACTTATTCCATATCGAATTTTTATCAAAATTATCACAGTTTAAGCATCCCAGATATTGATTCTGATCTGCACCGCCATACAAATGCAGCGTCTGCGCATGAAAAATACAGCATAACAGAAAACTTAAAACAATGAATGCTTTTTTACAGTACATAAGATAATTACTTTATTTAATAAGGATAACTACCATCAATAAAAAGAATGGTAGTAACTTCATCTTCTCGCTTCCAGCTTCTGCCCCTTATCAATCTATTTTAAATTTCTTCGGAGATTTTCCGGTGATTTGGGTGAATTTTCTATAAAAATATTCCAGCGTATTAAAACCCGATTCGAAGCATATATTTTTAATCCCGATTTCAGGGTTGCTGATCAAAAGCTGCTTGGCATGTTCTATTCTCAGCTGGATAATATATTCTACCGGAGTACAGTTGTAAGAATGCTTAAACTTCTTAAACAAATTGGCTTCACTCATTCCTGCAGTCATTGCAAGTTTCTTAATTGTAATCGGCTCTTTGTAGTTGTTCTTAATAAAATGAACGACTTCCTGCAATCCACTCTGCCCATTTCCAGTCTTGTCGGAATACAAAAGAATATGTTTTGCATTGGTCTTCATTAACTCATAAATAAGTTCTTTAAGGCTTAAGCTTAAAAGAAAATCTGAAGTACCATGGAGACTTCCGTCAATTCTTCTGTTATAAAGATTGGTAAGGCTTCTCCACAAAGATTCATCTGAGCTTACAAACTTTTTCACTGCATTCTCTTTCATCATAATTCCCGTTCGGTCCCATTCCGGATGCCAGTTCTCAATAACCTCAGAGAATACACTGTCAATATATTCCTGTTCAATATTTAATACGAGACATTTGGTGGGTTCTTTGAAAACAGGATGGATGTCTATACTCAATTCCTTATTGCAGGGTGGAATAAATACACTTCTTTCATTAAACTCAAAAGTTTCTTCCTCACTGCGGATGATCTTATTGCCACTGAGCATAAGCGTGATGACAGGCTTTTCAAAAAAGAAATGAAAATCATGACAAACTACATTTGTTTCAAATACATTCAGTTCACCAAAAGGAATGCTGAAAACAGTTCTTTCTTCGATCTTTTCCATGATAGGTAGAGTTTAGGTTAAAAAAATAGAGAATAGATAAATGATTTATATCATGTTATTGCCATTTTCGAATTACGAAAAGTACAAAATAATTTGAAACAATGGAAAATATATCAGTAGCCAAAGAAACCCATACTCCAGATACCGCATTTTTATCATTAAACCCTTCTACTTTAGAAGTTATAGGGGAAGTAGCGAATACTTCCCGTGAAGAGATTGATGCTAAAATTGAGAAAGCAAAAAAAGCCCAAAAGCTATGGTCAGCAAGACCTGATTCAGAAAGAAAAGATATTTTATTAAAAGTAGCAGAAGCTTTACAGCAAAATTCAAAACACCTTGCAGAATGGATCACCCGCGAGCAGGGAAAGCCACTTAATGGTCCGGGAGCCAATTTTGAAATGCAAGCCTGTGTAGGCTGGACCCAAGTTCCGGCATCACTGGACTTACCAGAAGAAATTGTTTTTGAAGACGAAACCAGAAAAGATGTTTTATATAGAAACCCGATTGGAATTGTGGCTGCTATTGCTCCCTGGAACTGGCCTTTGATGATTGCCATCTGGCAGATTATTCCTTCACTCAGAATGGGAAATACAGTGATCATCAAGCCTTCAGAATATACTACTTATTGTAGTTTAGAATTGATAAAAGTGATTAATACTGTACTTCCTGAAGATGTTTTACAGGTGATTACCGGCAGAGGAGAAGTAGGAGGGTATCTTACCTCACATCCTGAAATTGGGAAAATTATGTTTACAGGATCCATTGCTACAGGAAAAAAAGTCATTGAAGCCTCTGTTCAAAATATGGCCCGTTTAACCCTTGAATGCGGAGGAAATGATGCCGGAATTATTTTGCCGGGACTTGATGTCTCAAAGCATATTGATAATATTTTCTGGGGTGCTTTCCTGAATATGGGACAAACCTGCGCCTGTTTAAAGAGACTATACGTTCATGAAAGCGATTATGAAAAAGTAGTTCAGGCTTTGGCAGATTATTCTTCCAATATTCCAATGGGGAACGGCGCAGATGAAGCCAGTGTTCTGGGACCTATCCAGAATAAAATGCAGTACAATAAAATTCAGGAGCTGATTCTTGATTCTGAAAATATCGGAGCTGACTTTATATTTACAGGACAAAAACCTGATCTGGAAGGATATTTTATTCCGATAACCTTAGTTGGGAATGTAGATAACGGAGACAGAATTGTAGACGAAGAACAATTCGGTCCGGTGCTGCCAATTATTAAATACAAAACATTGGAAGAAGCCATCAGCAAAGCCAACGACTCAGAAAACGGACTGGGAGCTTCTGTTTGGAGCGATGATCTTGACGAAGCTCAGAAAGTAGCAGTGCAACTGGAAGCAGGAACAGTCTGGATCAATCAGCATGGAGCGATTAACCCGTTTGTGCCCTTTGGTGGTGCAAAACAATCCGGTTATGGAGTAGAATTCGGAATTGAAGGACTGAAAGCCGTTACCGTTCCTAAAGTAATCAGTATCAAAAAATAAAACAAATAAAAAAACACATGAAATACGATTTTATAATTGTCGGATCCGGTTCGGCAGGAGCTGTAATAGCCAACAGACTAAGTGAAAATGAAAATATTAATGTACTCCTTCTGGAAGCAGGACCCCATGATAAAGTTCCTGAAGTACAGGAACAGTCAGGATGGCCCGCTGCGTGGAACAGTGAAAGAGACTGGGCCTATCATACCGTTCCTCAGGAATACGCAGGAGGAAATACAAAGTACTGGCCCCGTGGTAAAACATTGGGAGGTTCAAGCTCTATCAACGGATTGATCTATATCAGAGGTCACCAGCAGGATTATGATAATTGGGCTTATAAAGGATGTTTGGGCTGGGACTGGAATAGTGTTTTACCTTACTTTAAAAAATCTGAAACCCATGAAGGTGGTGGAGATGAAACTCATGGTGGAGAAGGACCGCTTTTTGTGAGCCGCATTCAACATCCAAATGCCATTTCAATAAGTGCTATTGAAGCGTGTAAAGAATTGGGCTACCCTTTGACAGATGATTTTAATAAAGAAATCTGGGGCGCTGGTCTTAATCATCTGACTGCAGGAAAAGACGGAAAAAGATGCTCAACAGCCAAGGCTTTCTTAGATCCTGTGAAATCACGTACCAATCTGCACATTCATACCAATGCTATAGCTCAGAAATTAATTTTTGAAGGAGATGAATGTATTGGAGTCCAATATTTAAAAGATGGTGAATTAGTAGAAGCAGAAGCTGAAAAAGAAGTGATTGTATCCTGTGGAACGATAGAATCTGCCAAACTTCTGATGCTCTCAGGAATTGGCGAAAAGCAAGAACTGGAATCTGTAGGAATCACCGTGGTAAAAGACCTGAAAGGAGTTGGAAAAAATCTTCAGGATCACCTTTTAACCAGTGTTATTTTTAAAGCTAAAAAAGAGATCCCGGCCCCACAAGCCAATCTATTGGAAGCTCAGTTATTTTGGAAAAGCAAAGAAGAAATGGCTTTCCCGGATCTGCAGCCTTTATTTATGGGACTTCCTTACTATAGCTCTGGATTCACAGGGCCAGAAAACGCTTTTACATTCTGTGCCGGATTTATCAGACCTGCCAGTAAAGGATATATCAAACTGACTTCTTCTGATCCTGCTGTATCACCAGAAATCAATCCCATGTATCTTTCTGAAGAATCTGATCTGGAGGCACTTTATCAATGCGTTGAAATATGCCGTGAAATGGGAAAAACAGAAGCAATGAAAGAATGGAATGACGGTGAAATCTATCCCGGAGAAGGAAAAACAAAAGAAGAAGTAATTGATTATATCAAACAATCATGTTCCACTTACCATCATATGACTGGAACCTGTAAAATGGGTACCGATAGCCAGTCTGTAGTGGATCCAAGACTGAAAGTATATGGAATAAAAGGATTAAGGGTAGCCGATGCATCCATTATGCCGGATGTGGTTTCCGGAAATACCAATGCGCCTACCATTATGATTGGTGAAAAAGCTGCTGATATGATTAAAGAAGATCATCATCTGAAAGCATCTGATTCATCAGAAAAATTAACACTTGTTGTGTAAGCAGGCTTCAAAACCTGAACTTAACCGTTTCATGAGGGATGAAACGGTTTTTTTATAAAAATTTTTAGGATTATTGAGATCAAAAACGCTATAGCACTTACCTTTGTTTAAAATAAAATTCATGACACCAGAAAAAAAGAAACTCATTACAGACAGCTTTGGCCGCTCGGAAACCTTACAGTTCTATAAAGCAGAACTGCTGGAAGTAGAAACCGATTTTATATCGATGAAGATTCCTAAAATGGAAATGATGACCAGAAAAGCAGGAATGTTCAATGGTGCAATGATTGCCTCTTTGGTAGATGTTTCTTCAGGGTATGCAGCTGTGAGCCACTATCCGGAAGACTGTTATGTAGTGACCGTGGAGCTGAAAGTGAATTATCTTCGCCCTGCCATGGGAGATGCCTTGGTTTCAAAATCCTATGTCATCAAAGGTGGAGGGAAAATTGTTGTGGTGAGAACGGAAATCTACGTTCAGAGCGAAGGTTCTGATTCTGAAAGTCATGTAGCCACTTCATTAGTAACCATGATGAAAATAAAATAAGATATTAAGGGAAATAAAAGATAAAATATTCCTTAAATAAAGGGTTTTAAAGAAATTCTTTTTTCCGGAATGGAATGGCTTTTGCTCCTTATACTCCATAAACATTAAAAAATAACTCAATGAACTTAATTATCCGATTATTGATAACAGCAATTGTTGCTTATCTTTTAACTACAATCTTACCGGGAGTACATTTTGAAGGATTTTCTTCAGCCATTATATTTGCTATTGTACTTGGGGTTCTTAACATATTTGTAAAGCCTATTTTAAGCCTGTTTGGTCTTCCGCTGACCATTCTTACCTTAGGATTCTTTGCTTTGGTAATCAATGCCGGAATCGTCCTGATTGCAGATTATTTCATAGACAGTATGGTGGTAGATGGCTTTTGGTGGGCATTCATCTTCAGTATATTGTTATCAGTCGTAACCTCTCTGGCCAACTCAATGTTTTCAGATGGAGATTAATTAAAAACATACAGTATCAAAATAAAAAAATCCGCTCATTGATAGACTGCACCCAAAAGTTTAGACAAAATTAAACAATATTATTATATGAAAGAGTTCTGTACTGTACGGGACTCTTTCCTTTTAGATTAAGTCTTATCCTGTCGTTATTATAGTAATTGATATACTTCTTTATTTCTTTTTTGAGCTCATCAATGGTTTTAAATTTCTTAGTATAGAACATTTCAGATTTTAAAGTTCCAAAGAAGTTTTCTATTACCGCATTATCCAGGCAGTTTCCTTTGCGGGA
>NZ_QICI01000096.1 GCF_004119445.1 Chryseobacterium sp. CH21
TACAGGAGAGCCACGTCAATTGGAAAATCCTTATATCAGAACAGAAGATGTAAGTGCAGTGATCGATTATTTAACAACACTTCCATATGTAGATACCGACTGCAGGTTTATATGCTAAAAAACTTTCTGAGCAGGGTTTCATAACCATTGCTTATGATGCCTCTTATCAGGGAGAAAGTACAGGAGAGCCACGTCAATTGGAAAATCCTTATATCAGAACAGAAGATGTAAGTGCAGTGATCGATTATTTAACAACACTTCCATATGTAGATACCGA
>NZ_QICI01000118.1 GCF_004119445.1 Chryseobacterium sp. CH21
TTAACCGGAATATAAAGACCGTCTACATTATTTCCCGTCTTATCTTTTCCCGTGAAAATATAACTGTTCGGAGCCTTAGTCCAATCTGCTACACTATAAAACATCTGCAGTTAATGTTCCACCAGGAATATTAGTTCCACCGATATATTTATCTTTCTGCCACATGGCAAAGGCTTTTTTAACCGGAATATAAAGACCGTCTACATTATTTCCCGTCTTATCTTTTCCCGTGAAAATATAACTGTTCGGAGCCTTAGTCCAATCTGCTACACTATAA
>NZ_QICI01000119.1 GCF_004119445.1 Chryseobacterium sp. CH21
AAAAAGTGGATTATGTTATCAAAAATAACGATGAACCCATCTTCATTATCGAATGTAAACATTGGAAAGAAAGTGCAGATGCTCACAATTCGCAACTTCACAGGTATTATCATGTTTCGAAAACGAGATTTGGAAGTTGTCCCTGAATACATTTGCGACATTGGAACGAAAAAAGGTGAAAAAGTGGATTATGTTATCAAAAATAACGATGAACCCATCTTCATTATCGAATGTAAACATTGGAAAGAAAGTGCAGATGCTCACAATTCGCAACTTC
>NZ_QICI01000049.1 GCF_004119445.1 Chryseobacterium sp. CH21
GATTACAGCTCTTACAATTGTTCAATTTATTAATAAAAACTATTTAAACAAAAAAATCAACAATCTAAAATCAAGCATATTTTAAAATGCACAACGGGTTATTATTTATTTATATATAATTTGTAATATTATGTTAAATATATATGTAAACTTTTGTAAATATTGAGTATTCAAAAAAATTTAAAACTTTGCACAGGATTTATTTATATATAAAAGTAGAGTAAAAAACTGATAAAAATGAAAACAAAAAAACTATTGGAGTTATTAAATCTATAGCGCTTGTTGCCCATGATGAAAGAAAAAATGATCTGATCAGATGGATCACTTGTCATAAAGATAAACTTATTCATCATAGGCTGATAGCAACAGAAACAACAGGAAAACTGATTGAACAGCAAATTCAAATCAAAACGAGAAAAGTAATGAGTGGGCCATTAGGAGGTGATCAACAACTTGGAGCTATGATTTCACAAGGAAAAATAGATATTATCATTTTTTTTGGGATCCCATGCAGCCGCAGCCGCATGATAGTGATATAAAAGCTTTGTTACGGTTAGGGGTTGTATGGAATATTCCTATGGCCTGTGATATGGCTACTGCAGACTTTCTTATTACCTCCCCTTTTATGAATAAGATATATGTAGCAGAGCACTATTGCTATAAAAAATATCTTAAAAGATAAATCACTAAATACAATGGTATTTTTTGATCAATATAGAGGGTAGAAAGTAAAGTGTTTTATAAAAATATTAAATACATAATTTAAATAATTATTCATAATGTTAAAATATAAACTTATAAGATGTATTCTCTCCATGACTTTTGTTTTATGTTTTTTTCAAGTCAAAGCACAATTGAGTGAAATAAATACCATTAAAACAAAATATGTGAACTGGCTAACAGGAGAGAATGTGAACTACAGTAATGCCTCTGTAAATACAAGATATACTGCCTTTCGGGCAGCAGGAATACAAGCACTGGATTTGTCACAGTATAATTTTGTAAATCCAGGAAGTGCTTGGGATTTTTCCATTGATGCTGATAAAAATGAATTTTTCAATATAACTGAAAAATCATTAATTCGTCTTATTTTTTATATAAAATCAAAGGTTCAGTCTCGTCTCCCAACCCTTATTATAATACAGCTGCCTTAAAAAATGATATTTTGAAAATTTTCAAATATATTGAAGATAAAGGAGTTTCTTCCACCACAAATTTTGAGTACGAAATACTTTTTGATAATGAGGAAGTTGTTACCAGTCATCATGGCGTTGCTTTGAGATCTTCCGCCTATGCTACATCTATATTGCTTATGAAGGATGAATTAGTGACGATAGGAAAATTTAACCATCATATGGGTGCCCTTAATGGAATTACAACTTTTTTATCGCCGGACTTTCCCTATTTTAACTTTACCTATCCCGGATATAACAGTGATGTAATCAGAGCGTCTATACAACAAAGATTTTGTTATGTACTTGCACAGGAAGATTCTGAACCTTCCAAGATTAATAATATGAATCATTTAAAAAGTTTTATAGATAATGCTTTACTTATTTCAAACGGATGGGCAGACGCTATAAAACCTGACTTTATTACATTTCATCACAGGGGTGCCTATTCTAATTCTTATGGTATAGACGCCTTGCACCAGGCTTCAATTCTGAATATGATGCTGAAGAACTCTGCCTATGAGTTAAATACTTTATCACAAAAAAACCTTAAAAAAGCTATTTTTACTTATAGAATGTTCAGTAAAGATTTTACTATGCCTCAGGGGCTTGCAGGACGATTCCCGTTTACAACAAGTTCATATAATACCTTAAGACCGGCATTAGCCTATTTATATCAGTCTGATCCTATAGGAAATGAAGATGCAGGAAAGGAATTTTTAAGACTTTGGAATATTTCTACCGAAGCCAATAACAGGCTCATGAGGGATAATACGGTAAGTATTAATATGATACATTCTTTAGGAGGAGTACAAAATGTTGCAGATGTGCTGAATACAGGGTTATCACCCTTAACAGAATTAACCTCAGGGTATTTCGGGTTTCCATATGCAGGGTTAAGTGTTTACAAATTTAATGGATGGCAGGCCAGTGTAAAGGGAACAAGCAAGATTGTCTGGCACTTTGAAAATAGTGCTTCAGAAAATAGGATGGGCGCATACAGTTCTGCAGGAGCCATGGAAATTCTGACCCATGGGAATCCCTTTTTAACAAATGATGTAGCGTTATTATATAATGGCTGGGACTGGAGTCATATTCCGGGAACAACTGTTGCCAATGTCCCCTTTGATATTATGGCAAATTATACTATGAGACAGATGAATGGCAGACATTTTTTAGCTCATGCTGATATTGATAAAACGAACGGTATCTTTGCAATGGATTATAAAGATTATAATTCGCAAACAGGAATGACAGCTCTTAAAAGTTATTTTTTCTTTGGAGATAAGATTTTATGTCTCGGGTCAGATATTAAAGATATAGGAGGTATTTATCCGGTTCATACCACTCTGTTTCAAACACAGATTAGTAATGCTTCAAACACAGGTTTGATTAATGGTGCCGTTGTGTCGGGAAATAATTATACTTTCAATGCCAATGGAGGAGGGATTTGGGCTACTGATTCTAATGGAAATGGATACGTAGTTCCTAATACTGGTTATAACAATAATCCCATAACGATAAAAAGAAGCAATCAGACATCCCCTAACCAGTCAAATAACGGTAATTTAACAGGTGATTTTTCAAAAGCTTTTATTGATCATGGGATGTCTCCTTCTGCATCTGCTTACCAGTATGCCATTCAGTTGCAGGCAGGAGCTTCAACGGAAAATTTTTTAACCCATTTTAACAGCTTTTTTTCTGTGCTGCAACAAAATACACAGGCTCATGTTGTGAAGTTTGTGCCCGAATCTACTTATAATTATGTAATTTGGGATGAAAATACAACTTTTAATTACGATATACTTGAGAAATCAAGTAAGCCTGCCGTTATTATTACTCAAAGGAGTAATAATAATTCAAAACTGAAAATTAGCCTTACTAACCCCAGTTTAGGGCTATTAAGTACCAATGAATCTTACACATGGAATCAGATTAGTAATACAGCTTCGCGGTTACACAGAATTCCTCAGAATGAAACGGTTGTTGTAAGATTAGCTGGTCTGTGGGAATTAGATATTCCCAATGCTAATGTAAGTTTGCAAATTGCAGGAGGATCTACCAATGTTTCATTTACTACCAAAAATGGATTTACCGAACAGGTTTTACTAAGACCATCACAAACTCTATCTGTTTCACCAATAACAATACAATCTGGTTATGATGTTTATCCAAATCCAACAACTGGGATTGTATATGTAAGTAGAATTGATAAGAATACTGCGTCTGAGAAAATATTTGTTTATGATAGTAATGGTAAAAATATAGCAGAGAAGCTGAATGTTCAAATAAATGGCAGTAATGCTAAGATTGATCTTAAAAATTTACCCTCTGGAATCTATTTTATTACTATTAATAATAAATCATTTAAAGTTTTAAAAAAATAATTAAAATTTTATAAATAGATACTATGACATATTTATACTAAAAGGTAAATTCTAAATTTTTTATTATGGATTTTTATTTTTTTTTTTGAATATTATTTTTGCATTAATCTCATTCATAACATTAATTAATGCGAAAATTAAGGTTTTTAATGATTTTTTTCTTTATTTTGTGAAATAATTTGATGTAGAGAATATTTAATAACCCAATCATTTTTATTATGAAAAAAAGTTTATTATTGACTACTATATTTCTTTTTGGATTATGTTTTAGTCAGGTTTTTAATAACCAGGAACTTCCTGGCAGGATTATCAATATTGATATTAGTACCTTACAAAGAAATGTACAGAGGCTGCAGAAGAACACATCAAAGATTAGAAATCAAAGCTTAGTTGTTGAAATGCCTGATGGAAATAAGCAGCAATTCATTTTAAATGAAAACAATGTTTCTGGTGAAAGGCTAAAAGAAATTACAACTTTTGATGGTGTCTCAAAGGATAATAAATATAAAATGAAATTATCTCTGTATGACAATTATATTAATGCGATGATGAGCACTCAAGATGGCTATTATATCATTGAACCAAGCAATAAAGCTAAAAGTGAATACAGAATATCTCCTTCCTCTGAAAGGAACTCCAATTTTGAATGTAAGGTAATTGAAAGTCTTGAAGAGAAAACCCCCGGAATTACTACTCAAAAATCCTTTGCAAATTTTCCGATAGGATCTCAGTTACGAAGTTACAGAATGGCTGTAGCAACAACAGGAGAATTTACGCAGGCTTATGGAACTCAGGATCTTGCATTGGCTGAAGCTGTAAATATGGTTAATCTGATTACTCTTATTTATGAAAATGAACTTGCAGTGACATTTACATTGATCTCTCAGACTACT
Organism: Chryseobacterium sp. CH21; assembly: GCF_004119445.1. Taxonomy (GTDB): domain Bacteria; phylum Bacteroidota; class Bacteroidia; order Flavobacteriales; family Weeksellaceae; genus Chryseobacterium. The sequence continues at coordinate 4,453 of NZ_QICI01000049.1, forward strand.
AATAAAAGCCTTATTTTTACGGATCCTGCTACAGATCCGTTTAACGGATCTGTAGCGGCGACAGCTGGTGCAGCTCAGACTGGCTTTAACACTTTAAATAATAACGGGAGTTTGCTGTATAATGCTTATGATGTGGGACATATGTTTGGACTTCAGGCTTCAGGTGCATCAGGGACTGCGGGAGGTACGCCCTGCAACAATTCTTCAAAAGCATCCGGAGGTAGTTCATGGGCATATGATCCCAACCCTAATGCTAGTAAAGGCTGGATTGCGAACCTTATAGCCCATGAGATCGGACATCAGTTTGGAGCTAGTCATACATATAACGGTACTGGCGGAAGCACAGGTTCTCCTACATTCTGTACGGATAATTGGAGTGGATCAGGAGCTGTAGAGCCTGGAGGCGGAATAAGTATTATGGCATATCCAGGTAACTGCAGTATCCCAAATCAGGTCAATACACCATCAATTTTAGGGTTTAGGCTTTTCCATGCGAAGAGTATTGATCAGATGCTGACAAAAATTAATAATATATCCACATGTAATTCAAGTATTAACACAACAAATATTCCACCTACAGCAAATGCAGGTTTAGACATTAGTATTCCAAAAAATACTCCTTTTAAATTAAAAGGTATTGCCAGTGATCCTAATGATACAGATCTTATTTATAATTGGGATCAAATGGATATTGCAACAGCCAATGATAAAGGAGCTATGGGGTATAATCTTGCTGGTGTGGGGGGCTACACGGCAGTGAATGGAACAACAACTCCTTTATTCCGTACAGAACCTCTTAAAACTCCTGAAAGATATTTTCCAAAAATGGAATACGTTATTAATAACGATAATACTCCTCCCGATCTTGCTGCCGAAGCACTTTCTCAGGTCGCTAGAAATATCAGGATGAGATTTACAGTAAGAGATAACAATGCGCAGGCCGGAGGGGTAGATTCGGATGAAATGATTATTACTGTTACCAATGATGGCCCTTTGAAAGTAACCTACCCTGATATTTCAGGAATTAGTATCAGTGCTAATTCAAATATGAATGTGACCTGGGATGTCAATAATACCAATAGCTTAAAAAATACTGTCAATATCCTTTTGTCTATTGACGGAGGATCTACATACCCTATTATACTTGCAGCAGATACTCCTAATAGCGGATCTAAAAGTGTGACAATGCCCAATGTTCCTGCAACAGCTAATGCCAGAATTAAAGTAGTCGCGGTACTCAATACTATGGCAGAGTTTTTTGATATTTCAAATAATAATTTCACAATCACTTCTACATGTGAAGCGTATCCTTCATATGCTTATCCCACGAACAGTGTAACAGCCATAGCAGGGTCATTACAGGCTAATTTGAATATGTCGGCTCCAATGGCTGCAAATCCGGAGGTTACTGGTTTTCAAAATACTTATGGCACAGGTCTTACAAGTAATAACCTTATAGTATATGAAAACTCCAGTCAGCTAAATCCTTATTTTCAGGATGTGAGACAGGGAATGGTTACTAAATTCAAAGTGACAGAATCGGGTAATTACGTATTTACAAAGACAAGTGGATATATGATCATGAGTATTGCGTCCGGAACTCCGTTCACAACGGCTAATTTTGTGACATCAAGCGGTTTCTTTAACGGGACGGGAATAAGTGTTTATTCTTCTACAAAATCAGTTTATTTATCTGCTGGTACAGATTATTACCTTTTATTGGCAAGTGCTTCTTCAGGAGCTACTCATACCATTACAGTAAACGGACCGGGGAAAATGTTTACAGAATCTACACCTCCTGCGGGCTATAGCTATACTTTTGCTGCGATTGACAGTAATGATAAAATCGCTGCATTGAGCCCTAATGCTAATTTTACAACGTTGCCTTCAGGATCCTATACTGTACAAGGATTATCTTATACCAGTTCAGCCAATTTGAGCACCTTTATTAATTCTTCAATTAGTGATATGATTGTTGCGGGTGTTTGTCTTAATATTGCTAAGAATAACAGAAGTCTTATTATAACCGGTTCACTTGCTGTTTCTGAAAATATAATGGAGGAAGAGATTAAAATATTCCCTAATCCGGTGGGGGATGAGCTCCATATTATTTCTAAAGATAAGGTTGCCGTATATAGTATTACAGATTTTTCCGGTAGACTTATCAGAAAAGAGAATATGACCGGTACTAAGGTGAATGTTTCCGATTTGTCGCCGGGTAATTATGTCATTCAGTTCTATGACAATACAAAGCTAATGTATCAAACAAAATTTATCAAGAAATGATGATCATTCAAAGTTTCGGCATTGTGAATAAAAACTAGATTAATTGTTATTATAAGAATTCTCAGTTTGAATTTTATAGAATATTATTGTTAAATAAATGCTGCCTCTATTTTTGGAGGCAGTTTTTTTAAGCGGAACAATTAGATAAATCTATTATTTTAAAGAAGCCATTAATGGCAAAAACGTTTCTTCCGTGTTTTCCCCATTCTATTTTTGCTTCAATTTTTATGCTTTGCCGAATTCTCATTTTTATAATTAGCCTATAGCTGAAAAACATAACAATTATTAACTTTTTATGTTATAAAATCTATGAAATTTTCCAATTTATTATCCTTAAAAGGGTATTTTTGTATAAGAATAACAAACTATATATGAAAAAATTATTACTATTATTTTCCTTATTCTGGGGAATATATGGGTTTTCACAGCTCTTTCAAGTTCCAGTATATTCCGTTACGGCTTTACAAACGCCGCAGTCCGGATATGACGCCAATAAAGTGCTTGATGGAGATAACACTACAATATATCACTCAAAATGGGGACAAAACGGTATTCCGGATGAGATGAAGTTTTATTTTTCCTCCAATGTAACCAGTATTAAAAAACTGGTTTATACTCCCAGACAATCCGGAGGTACAAATGGAATATGGATGAATGTAAGTATTTCTTATAGTACACAAGCTGCTCCCAATACCTTTGTTTCATTAAGCAGTAATTTAAGTTGGGCAAATAATAGTCAGGATAAAGAAGTTGTGTTCCCTACCTCTATCCAGAATCCTTACATCATTAAAATTTCTGTACATGCAGGGGCTGGGAACTTTTCAAGCTGTGCAGAAATGAAATTCTATTCGGAAGCAGAACCTATTGTTTTTAACGGTACAGATTGTAGTATCAATACATCAGAACTTAGTGTAAACGGTGTTAATGATATAAAAGCAGCCATTATCCCTTCAGGAACAACAGCATCATCTTACCAACCAGGACAAAATATAGATAAGTCTTACGATAATGATGTAAGTACATTATATCATTCACAATATGGAACCACTGTTTTTCCTGTAGTATTAAATTACAGGCTGGATGGGGCTACTCCTATTGATTATCTGCAATATACACCAAGAGCCAGCGGGAGTAACGGCCGTTTTGGAAGTGTAAGCATCAGTTATAATACTACTGCGAACAGTGCATTTATTACATTGATGTCTTTTGACTTTCAGAATTCTTCTACTCCGGTAAATGTTTATTTTCCTAATCAGATTACTCCTTTAAATGTAAAAATTACAGTGAATAATGGCCAGGGTAATTATGCAAGCTGTGCCGAAATAGGTTTTTATACTATGGCATCTGCAGGACCCGCAAATCCGTATAACAATATTTTTGCAAATAATCTTTATTCTGCATTGCAGCCTTCTGTTACACAGTCTGATATAGACGGAATACCATCAGTCTTTTATAAAGGTTTAGCACAATGTTTATTTAACGGAACTTATATAAATAAATATCGTGCTCAGGATTATCAGGTTTATCCACCAATAGCTGTTACTACAAATAATTTGAAGGTAGGGACAGGGTATAACAGTTTTGAAAACCCTACAGGTATTGTATTTACGCAGGGAGATAAAGTTGCAATGTTTGTACAGAATATTCCTGCAGGAGCAAGGGTTTCTTTACAGGTGAAGGATTTTTCAACAGTTCTTGGAGGTACTACTTCTTATTATGACCTTCATAATGGGTTAAATGTATTTGAGTTAACCAACAGTGGTTTAGGTTACATCAGTTATTATAATACAAATACTGCACTGCCGAATATTCAGGTTAATATTGTTTCCGGTAAAGTGAATGGCCTTTATCATTATCAGACATCTACACAAAACGACTGGCAGGAAAATCTCACGAATTCAGCTTATAATATGATTGATGTTGTAGGGCAGCATTCTCATTTGGTGTATAAAAAAAGTATGCTTAAAAATTACGCTCCTTTTAATCCTGCTGAGCTTATTTCAAAATACGACCTTATTATAAAGAATGAATGGCTGGTGATGGGGCTTTATAAGTACAATTTGGTTCCGAAGAACCGAATGTTCAGTTATAGCAATAATGGTGGAGGATGGTATGCCGGTGGATTAGGTATTAATATGGACTCTGATTGGGGAGAAGAATTTATGACCGATGTCAATAAGCTTTCTTTATGGGGGCTTGCCCATGAATTTGGTCATGTCAATCAGATAAGACCTGATATTAAATGGATTGGAACTACAGAGGTGACCAATAATATGCACAGTGCCTGGGTAGATTACCATATGAATCCGCAGAATGATGGGATGTCCCGACTGGAAAGAGAATCTGTGGAACCGGCAGCAGGAATGAGCAGCATAGCTGGGGGAAGGATAAATGGGGCAATTTTGAATACTACCATAAATCAGGAAGCTTTGCAGGGAAATACAAATACAGATGTTTTTAAAGTATTGGTTCCTTTCTGGCAGCTTGAATTATATTATCAATTAGCTGGTGCCTCAAGAAATGCACCTACACTTTCTTTTAATTATCCGGCAAATTATACAGGAATAGATTATGCACATTGGTTTGGAATAGTTGCAAACACTGCAAGAAGTTATAATGCTTCAGGCGTTTCAAATGGTGAGCTCCTTTTAAATTTCGTGAAAAATACCTGTGCAGCCGTTCAGGAGGATTTAACGGGATTTTTTACAAAAACAGGATTTTTAAAACCTATTGATAGAGCCATTGATGACTATGGAGTTGGGCAGCTTACAATTACTCAGGCTCAGATAGATGCTACTATTGCTTATGTACAGGCTCAGAACTATCAGGCACCCGTTTCGCCGGTTATGCATTATATTTCATCACGAAGTATTAATGCTTTCCGTAATCATCTTCAGCTGAGCGGCCAGACAGGACTGGGTGTTACTCTCAATAATAATTATCTTACTGTGCAGCATAGTGTTTGGCAAAATGCAGTTGCGTATGAAACCTTTAATACAAATAATGAATTAATCTATGTATCTGTTATGGGTACAGGAGATACCACTAATCAGACGACAAAAGTTTATTATCCTTCGAATGCTGCATCGGTATATGCAGTAGGTTATGACGGGCAGAAGATTTTAGTTTATCCTATTACTCCAACCCTTACTACAAACAAGGTTGAAAAAAAGAATTCAGAATTGATAGTATATCCTAATCCTATTGAACGGAATGATTTGATTCATATTAAATTAGAAAATGGATCAGGAAATTATCAAGCACAGATTTCTGGTATGGATGGAAAGAGTATTTACAGCCTTAATGGAAATATTGAAACTATTGAAAAAGGTATCAATGCAAATCTTCCTACATATCCTTCAGGCCAGTATTTACTTTCTTTGAAGGATGCAAAAGGGAATGTCTTTAAATCCGTAAAGATTATTAAAAAATAGATCTTAATGCATTTATATATATTATAATTTCAACAACAAACTTAAAAAAGACTGTTCTAGAAGAACAGTCTTTTTTTAATAATTGTCCCATCCTGAAATAAGTTGACAACCCATCAACTTATATTATGAAAGATCAAGAATTAAAAAAGGAAAAACGTACTCTAATAATCTAATGCGCATTGTTTTTTTGTATTGGATTTTTTGTAAAGTTATAGAAAACGGCCGGAAAAATTCCGGCCGCTTTTATATGTTATACTAAATCAAACTTATCTCCAGTATGTCCACATGCTTCCATTGAAAACCGCAAACATTTTAGAGTCCGTATCATATACCATCATTCCTGGAGAAGGATTAATGATATTATAATGAGGGCTTGCAACCTTAGGCAAAATCATAGCTTTATTATTATCTTCCAATATTAAAATGGCAGAAGAGGAAGATTGGGAGCTTCCTATGCTTGTTTTTGCTGTTGGGATATCAGTTAAAGGGTCTTGTAAAATACGTCCGTCTATAGTCGTTACCGGATCAATAGTCGTTCCCAAACTATTCTGAGAAAAATCCTGCCAGCCCACCGCATATTTTATTTTGATTCTATTATCTATAAGATCAAAACAAATTGTACCATTTGGGGTATTTGTCATCGTTGTGGCAGAAGTTACCCACGGCAATAATAAGCCTCTGTTTTGTGCTCCAAACTCTAATGAAACAGAGCTGTTACTCACTGCTGTTTTACCAATTGCGACCTGTGAATTAAAGACATTAAAAAAGGTCACGGTTAATAGTGCTAATATTTTTTTCATATTTTTAAATTTATCAGGTTAATTAGCAGGACATCCCTGTTGTGTCATACATTTCCATAGTGTTCCGTCATATATACTTATGCAATCCAGGTCAGTATCATAAATAATCATTCCTTCTACTGCTACCAGTGCATTTTTTTGAGCTGTTGTTAATCTGTTGGGTACAAAACCTGTTGATTTACTTTCTAGTGCTATCCATGCCCCTTTTCTTGTAGTAGGCCATTCGCTGGCATTAGAACCGGCTCTTCCTAAGGAAGTTATCCCTAATGGAGTTGCTAAAGCTGCTCCTGAAGTAACTGATGGTTTTAAACAAAAGCATCCATCAACAACACTATTAGAAGAGAATCCATGTCCTTGTCCCTGATCCGATCCTGAATCTGCTGCTCCTCCGGCATTCACTAGATTGGGTACCCCCATACTATTTACCCCTCCATATGTTGTAACATTAATACTGCCATTCGGATTAAGTTGTACTGTATTTACATTTTCATCACCCTCCATAGCGTCCGGACATCCGTCATTATCGCTGTCTAAATCATAAATATTAGGGGTTCCGTCTCCATCATAATCACAAAGTAGTGAGGTAGTTGATAATCTAATATCATCCAGCAGGTAATCATTACCATTTACAGATGCCCCTCTTCTAACCTTTATCTCAAGGGTGATATTGTTATTAGAGCCTGTATTGAAAGGGATTGTTGATGTTTCCCATATATTAAATGGAAGATTTGCGGTACCATAAATTGTTGTTTGGAGGATACCATTGACAAATACCTGAATAGCACCTTGATTATCTGCAATGGAAGAACCAATTCGCTCCCATATAATATGAGCAAAGTTTAAGGTGTAAGCAGAATTGGGAATTACATTACCCTGAATTGTAACAGCTGTGATAAAATCATTTCCAGGACCTGCCTGAATACCTATTACACTTCCACTTGTGGTAGACCCTGTGGTATGATCTGTCATTTGCTGTCCTGGAAATGGAGAGCGTACACAATCATTGCTAGGCAGCCCAATATAATATAAAGGGGCATTTTGCAGCCACATTGGAGTTGAACAATTGGTAGCTTGAGTAAACGGAGCTGTCATTGTAAATTGATCTGAATCGAAAGAATAGCTGCATTCATCATCATTAAGAATACCATCGTTATCGATATCTCTATCAAAGGCATCTGCAATACCATCATTGTCTGTATCAACACATAGATTTACTGTGGCATCTAAACCATACACCTGAGTATTTCCAATTTCTGAGGTATTGTCAGTATTATCTGCTGCTCCTGCTACGGAACCATTGTTGGCAGAAGCCGGATTTACAAGCATAGGAACTCCATTGGCTGCGGGTAGAGTACTTACTACCTGTGCTGGTGTACCTTGTGTAGTGCCATTAGCCAAAACCTTGATCTGACCCCTAAATGCATAGTTTGGATCACCTACTGGAAGAGTTAGAGAATGAATTTGAGTAACATTGATATATTCGCTGGACTCAATTGCATCGGCACAGCCATCACCATCTGAATCTGTATCAAAACTATCCGGAATAGTATCTCCGTCCGTATCTTTTGAAACTCCACAAATCTGCATGTTGTATGCAATATTTCCGGAATTGTCACCATAGGCATTATCTGTAAAGACAATATAAAAATTCCCGGACTGCGGTGCTATAAACTGAACACCTCCTGTAGCTCCTTCAGACATATCTAATATGTTGGGAATGAGAACGTCAATTCCTGGATTATACTGGCCATTGCCATTAGTGTCAATCATTCCAACGAAAGTAATGATATTGCTGTAATCAGCGGCTGTAAGATTTGCAAAGGGAAGATTAGCTGGTGGTTCGGGATTACTATAGAATGTAGCTACATTTCCTCCCGGAGGAAGGTTGTATAGATTTCCTTCATAATCACCCACTCCATTTGTTCCAAAGGATATAGGATAAAACTGCTTGCCAGAGTTAGGACCTCCGGCTGCTGTTACTAGGCCTAATGTAGATCCGTTAAGGTTTATTTTATACGATTGGCCTGCAACAATTGCAAGATTTGTATTTTGCCATTGTTGTGAAAGGGCTATAAATACTCCTGAAGATGAATTATTACATGTTGTTTCGTCCGAATCTAGTAATCCGTCATTATCGTCGTCCAAATCTAAACTGTTAATAATACCGTCACCGTCAAAATCATCTGAGGGTCCATATTGTGCCATCCCGGAAAAGCTTATCATGAAAATAAGAGCTATTAGGATGTTTGTAGTAAATTTTTTCATTGATATTTGTTTTTCATGAAATTTTAAAACTTTTTATTTTTTTGTGTACTTTTTTATTAAAACTAAATCCTTGGAGGAGGCCTTATATTGAAAGGATTATTAAAAAGATAATTGAAAATTTCAGCGTAGAGTTCTGATACTTTGAGGTGATATGAAAGGTTATTAAATATTTCTATATAATTATCCGTGTGGTATGCACTTTTGATTTGTATAAGAGGAATATTATAACCGATCAAGTTCTCAAAATGTAATTTTTTAACCTCACAAAAAAATTCCTGAGCTGTATAATTTTATAGGCGGCGCATACTTTTTTTTGAGATTTTTTTTTCTACAGCATACTTATCATTATTTTTGTTGGCCTTCTTTCCTTGTTTTCCTACGATATATAATAAGTGTTTTCTTGTTTTTTTTGTAGATGTAATCTTTACATTATTACGTATAATTTTGTTCTCAACAACCTGTTTGTTAAAGTTTTCATCTTCAGAATATATCACTGTTCCTTCAGAAATTGAAAGATAAGATTGCTCTTGAGCGAGGAAAAAATTGAAATAGAAAGTGGCTAGCAAAAGGAAAAATTTGCTATGAAGGGAAGTGTTATAAAAAAATCTTTTCAATCGTATTTGTATTTGTGTAAATGTAATTTAATGAGTCAGCATCTAAATTTGAACATACATCCATTTGTAAATATTACTTCGTTGTATGAGTGAAAATGTTGAGATGCGGGGAGTTTTTTAAATAAAATTTATAACTCAGGATTATTTGCTGTTTTTTATTTAAAAAAAATCAGAAACAATTGACTTTATATTAAATAGTACATTAAGCAAAAGTCGTTAATAAATTATTTCTAGTATAATAATCAGTGTTAGTAATTGTTATCAATTTGACCTTTATTAAGGTTTAGCTGTTAAAAAGTGTAAGTAATTTTAATCATGAATACAGTGTAGTGATTTTATACGCCTATGAGAAAATATATAAATCCTTATGAAGGCTTACCATACAGTATTTTTAAAGGTTAGAAATACGGGTTTAATTTTAAAAGTTGAAACATGTTTAGAAAATTGTTTTCAGAAAAATACTCTCGTGAGAAATTTTATCATTTTTTTGAAAAGCCTCATCATATATGAGATAAATTTGATCAAAATAGTTCATAATTTCAATTAAGAATCAAACACTGTTTTCATTCTCCAAATAGAGATTCTGAGATGCTAGAAAACTAAAAAAAAGCCGCAAGCAAAATTGCTGGCAGCTTATCTTTAAAAACTAATTAAAAATTGATTTTACATTTCAATCTTACTTGAATCAAAAATAGATGATAAGGTTGATTTTTAAAGTATAAAATGTGTTAATAATTGTTATTGACTGAACTTTTTTATTATGAAATACTTAAAATATTAATTTGATCTCCTGAGAAATTTGTTACTCTGTATAATTTTTTGTTTCAGTTTTATAGTTTATATTTCGCTCATTTTCATAATTAATTAGACTGAAGACTATCTCTAAAAAATCATTGCATTGATTCTGTTTTGTCCACTAAAAGTCATTTAATCAGCTTTAAAAGCAATAATAGATGTCTCTCCATAGTAAGGATATCCCAAATTAATCCATGTTGAACATTCTGTATCCTAATTGCGGGGTTGGATACTGATACAATTTCTATTTTTCTGGGATCAGTTTCAAAAGTTGGGGAGGTGGGAGTATTTATACCAATACTATTTAAATATAACGCAAAGCTTTCACTATTCTTGCGAATTATTTTAAGGAAGCAAAGGTTGGAATCACGAAGTTGATTCTTTCTAAGCGCATGCATATCCATACCTTTTCATCAGCGACTTTGTCGCTTTCTTCGCCTCCTCATCCATTTTGCCTTTGCGTTTTGTAAAACTACAGAATACAGCTTAGGGATGGAAAGGACAGAACATTTTTTCTCTTCAGATCATCGAACTTTTTGCATAGTCCCCAAGTTTTGCACCTGGTCCATTTTCTGGTAGGTGTAATGGTTCCCAATTCAAGATTTCCCGCAGATGCTGCTATGAGACCATTGGATGCTTGAGAAATGGAAGGATCGCCAGAAGAAGGATTGTCTTTGGAGCCATCAACATGGAATGTACCTAGAGGGTTTGAGGTGTTTATTCCTACTTGTGAAAAAAGGCTTGTTTTTATAATAATCATTCCGATTAAACAAATTTTCTTTTTCATATGTGACAATCTTTAAATTAGTCTTTTAACTTTATGTATGTTTTTTAATTTTTGTTTTGTCAATATCAAAGTTCCTGTTTAATTGGACTATTATTTTAATAATTTTCAGCGGGGTAGTTTGGGGGAATCTTAATGATTAAATCTGGAATCTTTTTTCCAATTTGCAATGCTATTCCTGCTTACTTTAAAGTAGTTGGCAGCCTGAGTATTAGAAAGTTTATTTTTCTTTTGATAGTCTAATATCTTTAAGATGGATGCTTTGTCATATACCTTTAATTTTGCGTTTTCCAATTTATCTTGTTGAGATATAATAGAATTGAGTTCTATTATATCCAGAGTTGTCAATTCTCTTTTGCTAAGATATCTCATGCATAAAGGCATGATTTTGGGGTAATTTTTATGGATCATGTCCTTGTATATACGCTTATAATCTGGAATCATTTTTAATTTTTGAATGTTTTGTTATCCATTTGTATAAAGTTGTTTTAGGTATTCTATATTCTTCTATGATTTGCTGTTTTGTTTTCGTTTCATTGGTAATTTGCTCAATTATATAGTTAATTATTTCTTTAGTATATATATTCTTTCTAAAGTTGGGTAAAGTACCTGTTGGTTTTTTAGGAGAAAAGCATGCGTTCGGAGGTGAAAAAAGTATAAGATGCTGAGTATAGATCCGGAAAAAATCATATTCTAAAAGTTTTGACCATTTTAATATATCATTTGTATACAAATCTTTTGAATTAAACATTTTCTCTGCATCCATTGGAGTGCAGTTAAAAAATGAACATATGCGCGACATTGAGATCTGAAGATCGTAGACCCTTTGCTTTATTAAGGATCCAATGTGAATTTCTTTGTAATTTTCCATTCTTATTTTTTTTTAAAAAAACTCAACTTCAAGAGTTGAGTTTATTCTTTGTTTGAGGGAACAAGAATTAATGGTGTCAGGTTTAGTAAGTGCAATCTAAATGTGGATTGCTTTTATATTTGCAAATTAAAGGAGTTTTGGATAAATGATTTACTGGGCAGTATTAATTATTGTTAGGTAAATTTGTATTTTGGATTAAATAGTGTTATTCTGAATTCATATTGGCATTTATTTATCTCTTTTAAGTGATTTTTTGTATTTGGAATATTTTGCATATTTATCAAATGTCTGAAAAAGGGTAAGTCTTCAGCAAGTCTTCATTATAATCAAGACTATTAATTGTTTTTTTCTTTTTTTAATACTATATTAAATATTTAAATAAATATTTATTATAATTGTTAATAATTTACTTGTAAATTATAATGTTATTTGTATTTTTATCTATAAATTGTTATTGTAATTATATGTATAATTTAAAATTGTTTCTGTTTTTTATTCTGATTAATAATTTTGCTTTGGCAAATGATAATGATTATTTTCATGATATCAGTAGCAGGTTGGAGTTTATACAACATAGTAAGTCCGAAATAAAAAAAATTAAAATACACGCTGAAGATAAATTTAAAACCACAGGAGATAAAAAGTATTTACTGGGAAGTAAATATATAGAGCTCTTTTTATACACGGATGATAGATTCAGGCAGCTGGCACTTGTTTATGACTTATTGAAATTGAATGATTCTCAATATGAATATATAACCATCGCTTGTAATTTTAATCTGGCTTTCCAATTTGAAGATGTTTCTCCCAAGCAGGCCATGTATTTTTTGAATAATTCAATTAAGATCAATGAAAGTGTTGGGAAGCGGTATATGCTGCCTCATTTATACCACCTTAAAGGAAGACTGTATTATAAGAATAAGAAATATGATAAGGCACTATTATATTTTAAAAAAGCGCTTCAAAAGTATGACTCTTCTGAGGTGTATTTTAAAGCTTCAATGTATAATAATTTTGGAATGACATATTGTCACCTTCATAATATGAAAAAGGCATATGAGGAAACAATGAAGGGGATACAACTATTAAGTGAAAAGAAAAATTTGAATCAGGATCAATTAGACTTTTTATATCTTATGAGGGGGAATGTTGGTTTTTATTTTTATAAAATGGGTAATTATGAGGCCGCTCAGAAGTTTTTAGAGCAGGAATTTAATTATTATAAATCAAAAGACAAATTTTTTTCTCCAATATTACTTACATGCCAGAGGCTTTCCGATTTGTACACGCTTTCTAATGTTGACAAAAAAAAAATTATTGCATATTTAACTAATGTAGAAAGTAGTGTTAAAAATGTTCATGATCAAATTATTATCAATGAAATCCTGTTAAAACATTACTCAGCTAATAATGAACTGGTTCAAATAAAAAGAATATCTCAGAGACTTGTCGATTTAAATCATAAGTTTGATAATGCAAACATTCAAAATATAAAAGAGATTTCCTATATATTAAATGATCGGGTTTTAAAGAATATTAATGAAAAATATTCTTATGAGTTGTCTAATCAAAAAAGGAAAATATATTATGCTATTATTATAATATGTATAATATGCATTTCATCCAGTATGATTTTTTGATAATTAGAAAAAAGAACAGGGCAGAAAGAGAGGTTGATCAAAGTAAAAAAGCTTTATTGGAAAACAGTATTGAGTTACAGGAACAAAAAATTAAAGCTTTACATAGAAATCTTAGTTTAAAAATGGATACCGAAAAGCTTTTTTTAGAAAATATAAAGAATTTAAAAAATTCAAAAGAAAACACTGATGTTGCATTAAAGGATTTGCAGCTAAAAGTTAATAATCTGATACAGATAGACAAAAGAAACTTCGGCCTTATGAATGATCATGGAATAGAGAGTGATATTTTTCAAAATAAGCTTTCTGAAGAGTTCCCGGATCTTACCAATAAAGAACTTAAATTATGCCAATATTTTAGAATGGATCTTTCCTCTAAAGAAATAGCTTCTATATACAGCACAACAACTGGTACAATAAGAGTTTATAAAACTAAAATCAAATATAAACTAAAACTAAGCAAAGAAGACGATTTGCGATTGTTTTTAGAAAAGCTATAATATTTATGACTATTCTGTCAACAAATCCTGTCATCTATTAGTATGGAACGGCTCGGCCTATGTTGCCGGTAGATTTCGGGAAAAGATTTCGAATAATATTCCTGTTAATTCAGCGGTTAATACAAGATTGATCAATCCCCAATTGTTTTACTGTTAAAAACAAAAGAAGGGAATAAATATTTAAATGACACTGGAAATGAAATTACTGCATTAAATGATAAAAAGATATTATAATGTGCCTTTGAAGTCACTATTTCCGGTAGTTTACATTGTTGTTTTATTCTTTAATTGGGGAATTGTGTATGGATATTGTTTTATTTTAAGTTAAAATAACTTTGATAATTCTATAAACTTGTTTTTTATTTAGAATAATTATAATTAATTTTGCCGTCTAAATATTTTAAGGGTGAAAGTATCGTTATTAGTTGGTGCTGTTTTTTTAACAGCTGGTGGATTCTTGTCTGCTCAAAAAGTAGAGTTTTATCATAATGGGAAACTAAAGAAAGGAGAACTTGTCAATGGTGGTTTGAAAGAATGCAAAGAATTGCATAAGAAAGATAATTCTATGGTTCTAAAAGGAAAATGTCAGATTACATTCCTGAATACCAACAATAAAGAAGAAACCATTATCATAAAAGAAGGAGAAGAACTACAACTTCAGCTTTCATCATCTAAAAGTTCAGAACGCGAAAAATCAGAAATCAGAATCGAAGGAGTACAGCTTACCGCAAGAAAAAAACAGTTTTCTGAAATTGCTATTCAGCAGGAAGCCCTTCAGAATCTCCAGTCTTTCTCTCTTGGAGATGTACTTCAGCAATTACCAGGTCAATATGTTCAGCAGTTCGACAATACCCAGTTTAAAAATATTGTTTTCAGAACAGCTAGTGGTGCTTCAGTAACGGGTTCCGGAAATATTCCCGGTGGTGACGACTTTGGGAACAGGGCATTTGGAGTACAATTGATGGTTAACGATATTGCCTTATCCAATAACGAAAATATGCAGAGTTATGATTCTGCTAACAGTGGTCCTTTCGGGATCAGTTTTAACACAACCACTAATGGTGGAAACTTGACACCAAGCCAGCCGAACTATGGGGTCGATTTAAGAGAAATTCCAACTGAAAATATTGAAAGTATTGAAGTGATACAGGGAGTTCCGGATGCCAAATACGGAGATTTAACATCGGGACTTATCAAAGTAACCACCATTGCCAAGGCATCACCTCTCCGGTTGGATGCATCACTCAGAGAAGGTACTTATCAGATTGGTCTTACTAAAGGTTTCGGACTCAATAAAAATAATGCGCTTACTATTTCTGCAGACTACATGAACTCTCTTTCTGATCCCCGAACAAGTTTGGTGGGATATGACAGAACTAATTTTAATATTCTTTGGTCTTCAAAGGGAAAGAGCGGTTTCACTAACAAACTTTCCGCATCATTTTCTACCAATACCAGCAAAGGTAAAAAAGATCCGGATGATCTTAACGGGATGATTATCAATGTAGATAATAAAAGCTTTTCATTAGGAAATAATGTCTCCTATAATTTTGGACAAAATGGCAGCAAACCTTTTTTTAGAACAGTAAGTGCAGATGTTGGACTTAGCTACGCAACACAATTAACAGAACGCAGATATTGGTTGAACCAAGGTGCCCGTCCTTATGGAAATGCTTCAGGAAATTCAGTTTATTATGCACCCTATACTTTGCCCAGTTATGAAAACCAGGCTTTTGCTGATGGAAAACCTCTTAATATTTACACCAATTTAAGCATCAATGGGAACAAAGTGACCGCTTCGAAATGGATTCATGCTTATAGTTTAGGATTTAATTTCAGATATGGTGATAACTTTGGAAAAGGAAGGTATGGAACTGCAGGTCAGTTTGCTACATTTAAAGCAGCAGGTCAGAGTTCTGAAGGGATGAGAGACTATAATTATCGTGATAATGTTTTTTCAAGTAAACAATATGCTTTTTATATTCAGGATAATATTACCAAAGCTTTTGCCAATAAAAATATTCTAAGAGCTAACTTGGGTCTGCGTTATGATCTTCAGAATTCTTATTCTACCTATTCTCCAAGGATTAATACTTCCTATCAAATGGGAAATCTTTCTGTAAGAGGTGGTTTAGGCCTTACTTCAAAAGCTCCATCACTAAACCAGTTGTACACAGCGCCAAGATATTTAGATTTTCTTTTAGGGGATTATCGTTTACCGGGTTATTATTCGGCAGCTATTATGCAGACAGTAGTGACTCCGGGAGATAATGCTGATCTAAAACCTTCTCGCAGCTGGAAAACAGAAATAGGAGTAGATTACAAATTTCCTTTTGGAACAGTTAACCTTACTGGATACTATAATAAATTATTTGATGGCTTTACTACCATGACGGTCTTAAAGACTATGGATAGAGCTAAGGTAAATGTTACTATTGTAGGAACAGAAGTTCCTACTTACGAAATCGTGGGAACAGAAAAATTTACTTATCTCCAAAATCGAATTGTCAACGGATATTCATCAGTGGATAAGGGGCTGGAGCTTATGGCCAATTTTAAAAAGATAGAAGCTCTTAATCTTGTAATTGGGTTCAATGCCAGCTATGTAGAGACATCAGGATTGAAAGATGATGGTCTTTTTACGTTCAAGGCTCCCGAAATCACTGATAAAAACTTCGAATACGGAATCTATAATGATACGAAAAGCAAAAGTACAATGGCCAGAGCAAGCTTTAGTTTTGATTATCACCTGGCTAAAGCAGGGTTAATTATAGGTCTTAGAACAGATCATTTTCTTTCAGACAGAAAGCTAACCAATGCTAATGATATTTATCCTGTGGGATATATTAAATATGGAGGAACAGTAGAGATGATTCCGGATAACGACAGGACCAATCCTCTATATCAGAACTTGTTTCTGAAACCTTCAGATGAAAAACTTTCAGGTTTATATAACAAAACCCTGCATAATGTTCACTTGAGAGTTACAAAGGATTTCTTGAGTGGTTTCAGGCTGTCAGTATATGTAAGTAATGTTTTCAATTTAAAGGCTTATGATGAAATGGGATATGTATATTCCAATTTTACTTCTACCTCCTTTGGAGCAAATATTTCATATAAATTTTAATAATAATACTAAAGATAACAATAATGAAACGAATAATAGCATTGCTGATCATGCCGATTCTTATCCTTGTAGGATGCAACAGAGATGATGATTTCGGCGGAAATAACGAGATGAAACCTGTACCTTTTACTGTAAATATTAAATATGATGCTTCCAAATATCCTTCTGTGGCAGACAAAGGAGTGGCAAATGTTATAATTACTATGGAAAATGCAGCAACGGGAGATAAAATTACAGGAAAAACAGATGCTAACGGTGATTTAAAAATAACTGGAGCATTGCCAGGCACTTATAGTATCCAGGCCGAATTGCAGTTGAAAAAAAATGAATACGAACAACAGCTTGGGGAAAATACAAGCTATGAAATTGTGCATTTCGGAGGCTTTCAGGAGAAAGTAACCGTAAACGCAAATATCTCCTCCACGTTGGTAAGAATTTCAAGTGGAAATCTGGGCGATCTTGTTATCAAGCAATACTATTACGCAGGTTCAGATACAAAACTGGGAGCTAATTTCAGAGATCAGTTTATTGAGATTCACAATAATTCTGATCAGACTATTTATGCTGATGGTTTACATCTGGTATTTCTGGAAGGTAATGTTAACAATAACGTAACTAATTATACTCTGCCAAACGGACAGTATGACTGGAATCAGACTGCAGGAGGGGGAACAGCAGCCAATACAGATTATGTATATTCCAATATACTTATTAAAGTTCCTGGAAACGGTAGTCAATATCCTATTTTACCTGGGAAGAGTATCGTTGTTGCCCAAACAGCTCTTAACCATAAAATGCCTTTTAATGATATTAATGGAGCAGGGGTAGCCATACAGGATCCTTCCAAAACAGTGGATCTGAGCCAGGCTGATTTTGAAACTTACATGGGAGATTATAACCTTGGTAATGGTAAAAAACCCTTTTTATGGGATATTCAGAATATTATGGTACCGGATATGCTGGTGAGTTACTGGAGTATAGCTTCTAATGATTTAATCCTGAATGTCACTTCAATGTTAGGGGTTGGAATTTTGAGAGCTACGGATACTGAGATCGCAAGCTGGAAAAAAGTTGCTGCTCCCAAAGCTCCTACGGGGACACTGTTTTTACAAATTCCTAAGAAATATATCATTGATGGGATAGATATTACCGATAAGGAGCAGAAAGCGCCTAAAGACTTTCCATCTGACATCGATGCTTCCAGAACTTTTATAGTTAACAATGCAGGATTGGCAGAAGGTACATTTACAGGACTTTCTGTAATCCGTAAAACAAAAGAAATTATTAATGGCCGTGTAGTATTGCAGGATACAAACAATTCTGCCAATGATTTTGTAACCATTAAAGCAAACCCTCGAGGATATGCACAATAATAAAAATAAGAAGATTAAAGTTTTTCAATATAGTATATTGGGGGTGGTTGCATTAAGCAGCCAGTTCTTTCATGCTCAGTCAACTCAGTTAGACAGTATTAACATCAGTGCTGTAGAAAAAAATATTAGACTGAATGATCCTTATATTTCTTTTTTTCAGCCTTTGGATTTTTCTCAGACAAGTTTTCAGTTTTCTACAACGAAACAAAATTTTAAAAGAGTTCAGACCGCTGAAAAAACCGGGAGCTTTACATTTCATTCTGAAGGAGTCTTTAAATTGAATGAAAAAATTGCTCTATCAGGAAGGCTTCAGGCAGATAAAACTACCGAGGATAATGTTCCTTATATCCTGAATGATGAGAGAACCAATAATTCTTCATTTATTTACAATCCTTCATATTATTGGGTTCCCCGTACAGCAAGGTGGCAGAAACAGAGCTATTTTATCAATGGGCAGTTTGCTTATAACCCTGTAAAACCAGTAATTCTGCAGATAGGTGGGGAAGGGAGATATGCTAAATCCTACAGACAAAACGCAGATCCAAGACCAAAAGTTGATGATTATACTTATAAAGCTTTTGCCAAATTAGGACTAAGATGGCGCCAGCACTCAATTTTTGGAAAATTAAGCTATGTCAACCATTATAAGAATAATAATATAATGTTTGTGAATCTTGGAGGAAATATACCTGCCAATGACAGTATTTATATCCGTTATAATGAAGGGTATGGTAATCAGTATATTGGGAATACTGAATTCAAAAATTCTGAGTATAAGATGGGAGGTTATATCTGGGGAGGTGAATATGCTTTTAACAATGCTAATACACACTTTTCTGCCGGATATGATTATAAAAATGTGATCGAGCGCTTTTATAAAGTCTATGAATATCAGGATGCGAATTATGTATATCATACGGATTATACAAAATATTCAGGGCTAAAAACAGATCTGCATAGTTTTTATCTTAATTTCTTAGGAAATTATAACGGGAAAAAATGGGCTTCTATGTTGAAGTATCAGGATCAGCTGGATACCAATTACAACTATCCTTTGGAGTACAGAACATACCGTCTGGAGCAGAAAAACCTTTTCTGGCAGAACAGTGTAGTGTGGTTCAATCACAAAAATGAAGCTTTCAAGATTCTTTTTGATGCGGCATACGGGAAAAATCATGTGAAAGATGTATCTGTGGTAATGGATAGAAAACTGGCTTTCTTCAATTACCGTCTTGGAGCAGAAAAAGAATTTGCTTTACAGCCGTCTCATAAGCTGGCGGTTGGTCTTTCGCAAAATCTTTACGTACCTTTGCAAAAAGAATTCAATTATCAGCCCTATCAGAGTACGAAAGAGAATATCTTTGCAACGAAGATTGCCCAGCCGGACTTTGCGTATGATGCAACACCTAAAATTGGTCTTAATTTTAATGCAAGTTACATTTTTGATCAGAATAAAATCAGGTATGAGCTGTTTGGAAGTTTTTCTCAGACATGGCTGATGAACAGTACGTATAAAAATCAAGTTGACTACAATGGCAGAGCTAATCATATTGCCTTAGTAGGATTGAATGTTTATTACTAAAAATAATGAAAGACAGATATATTGCTTTTCTGGCAATGGCCGGAATAATATCTTTACTAAGTTATACCTCTCATAACAACCCTACGGGATATACCGTGGAGGAACTTCGTACATTGTACGGAAGCGGGGACCAAAGCAAATGGCCGGCTCCCCACTTATTTGATGAAGCTAAAGATGGTTTTCAGGATATCGGACCTTTGTCTAAAATGAATTTTCCTGAAGACAACCCTTATTCCGAAGATAAAATGGAACTGGGAAAAATGTTATTCTTTGATCCGAGACTTTCCAAAAGCGGACAAATTTCCTGTGCTAACTGCCACAATCCCGAAATAGGATGGTCAGACGGAAGCAGAGTTTCTTTTGGTCATGACAGACAGACAGGTACCAGAAATGCACCCACTCTGGTGAATATTGGTTATGCCAAAACATTCTTCTGGGACGGTCGTTCAGCTACTTTGGAAGAACAGGTGAAAGCCCCTATTGAAAATCCGGTAGAGATGAATCTCCATATGTCAATGGCGACGAAAAATATCAGAAAAATTAAAGATTATAAACCTTTCTTTGCAAAAGCTTTCGGGAATGGAGAAGTGACAGAAGAAAAAATTGCAAAAGCTGTGGCAACCTTTGAACGTTCTCTGATCAGTCCGCCATCGAAGTTTGATAAATTCGTTTCCGGAAAAAAGATGCCTTAACGGATTCTGAAATTAGCGGACTTCATTTATTCAGAACAAAAGCGAATTGTATTAATTGTCATAACACACCTTATTTCTCCGACCAGAAGTTCCATAATTTGGGATTGACGTATTACGGAAGGAAATATGAAGATCTGGGAAGATATATCGTTACTAAGAAAAATGAAGACGTAGGGAAATTCAAAACGCCTACACTCAGAGAAGTTTCCGAGAACAAGCCTTACATGCACAACGGACTTTTCCCCGAACTGGCTAATATCGTTATGATGTACAATGCAGGAATGGGCAGAGAAACTCCAAAAGCAGATCAGATCAATGATCCTAAATTTCCCCACAAATCAGGAATGGTAGAAAAACTGAATCTTACAGACGATGAAGTTTTTGATATCGTAGCATTTTTGAAAACCTTAAACAGTTACAAATACAAAATGCGTCCTCCAGAATTACCGAAATCTTAATCGATATAGTAAAAACTCTTCCAATCGGGAGAGTTTTTTATGTAAAGGAAATAGCCATTTCATTTTTGCCAGTTTCCATGGTCATTTATTGGTTTCAAGAAGTGTGAATATTTTACGATAATCATTCATTAATAGAGAAATAAATGTTTAAGTATTAATATTTTATGAAAATTGATGGATGGATTATGAGGAGTGGATTTAATTTGTATATTTGATTTTTATTTAGAATAAATAAAAATATTGTTTTAAAAAATAATTAATGAATACAATTTTATCCATCTAATCCAATTTCCACTAAAAAAACTATGGAACAACAAAACAAAAGAATCCTCACTCTGGATTTAATAAAAGGTATTAGTGTTATCGGAATGATCATTATACATACCTTATTGGTGTATGCCAATGTAAAATCACAATATGAAACCGCCATCGGCAGTTTTATTGTTTTTCTAGGAAGGGGAACTTCCATTTTCCTGATCTGTATGGGAATCACCTTCATGACTTCCAGTCATCAAAGTCTTAAAAGTGCTCTAAAGCGAGGCGTTTTACTGGTATTCGCAGGTCTGTTCATGAATTTTATGAAGTTTATGATCCCTGTGATTTTTAATTTTGCTCCCGATAATTTTATGCAAAAATATGGCTGGCATGCACCTGTAGAGCAACAATATGTATATCTGGTACAGCTGGGTGATATTTTACAGCTGGCAGGAATGTCTTTACTGTTCGTAGGGTTTATCAGAGAGTATGTGAAAAATAAATATGTGATGTTGGCTATAGGTTTATTCGTTGCACTGATATCCAGAGAAGTCAGTGGAATTAATCTGGATATTCCTGTGATCAATTATGTTCTGGATCTTCTTTTCAATACGGATTATCCAGCGTATGTTTATTTTCCTGTTTTCCCATGGATGGCTTTTATTATTATCGGAATGTTTTTCGGTAAATGGTTTCAGGAACTGAACTACGATATCAAGCAGGTATTTAGAAAAATGCTGTATGTAGGGCTATTGTTCATTGCGATAGGGGCACCATTGGTTTTTCTGTATGGTGACTATAATTACAACGGTTTTTACCATATGGGGCCTGGTGGTGTTATTTATTTTGCAGGCTGGACATTGTTTTTTTTATGGCTGATCAATACCATTACGGCCAACGTAAAAGAAAATGGTTTTATGCGTGTTTTGAAATACTGTAGTAAAAACTTAACTTCCATGTACATGATCCAGTGGATTCTGATTTCATGGGGAAAAGGGATTTTTGGGTACAGACAACATGAAATAGGGTATGTATCAGTACTCATTGTTTTGTATATCATTCTCACTTTTTCAGTGCAGACTCTGGTGGATATTGTGAGAAAGAAAAAAACTTTAATTGATTTCAGAACTATATCATCCGACAAAACAGTTTTAAAATAACTCCAATTCTATTTTTTTAAAATTATGATAAACCACAGTAAATTTTTACTGTGGTTTTTGTTTTTTATTATTTATTTCTGCTATTTGTTTTTTTACTGAATTGACATCTTCTTCTGTAAGTTTACCATAGCCCTCTTCTTTAATTTGTGCTAATTGGGTTTTTACTATTTCATCTTGTTTGTCTTCATTTTTTAATAACTGATCCCGTAGGGAGATATAGAATGGTGCAGAATATACTTCATCTTTCAAAAACTCTGCAATATTTTTATTTTTTCCAACACAGCCTAGAGTATATTTCATCATTAAAGGATTGCTGGAATAGAATGTATAGATTTCTAAGAATCTTTTATCATTTCGTTTAAACAATTCTTTTCCTGAATATACTTTTAGTGCATTACTGCCATTCATTGCAAAATAATAGAGTTCATCATTGGTTGCTCTTTGGGCGACCTTCCTAAATTGATTATAAATTTTACTTTCTTCTCCTCCAAATCCGATATGAGATGACTCAGCATAAGAAATATTCTCTAAAGGTTGTGATAATTTTTTAACTGCATCAGAAATCTGAGCATTATATCCTGTAAAACTGAAAACAAGAAGGAAAACGTAAAAATATTTGTATCTCATTATTATAATAATATTTAAAATTAAATAAAATAACTGAACGATTAAATACCTAAATTCGTGTAGACTTAAAATAAAAATTCAGAATGAAATACTCTAAAATTATTGTCATTGTTACTCTCTTACTGTTTCAGTTGGGAGCAGCACAGGAAAAAGCAGATGTTGTATTAAATAAAGCTTTCACGGAAGCCAAAGCAGAAAAGAAAAATGTTTTATTGGTATTCCATGCTTCCTGGTGTAAATGGTGTAAGATGATGGAAAAAAATATGAACCTTCCTGAAACCAAACCTGTTTTTGATAAAAGATTTGTAACAGCTTATTTGGACGTTCAGGAAAGAGGAGATAAGAAAAGCCTCGAAAACCCTGGTGGACAGGAGCTGATGAATAAATATAAAGGCGAAAACGCCGGGCTTCCGTTCTGGCTAATCCTAAGCCCGAAAGGAGAAGTACTGGCAGATTCTTTTGATGCTAAAGGAGAAAATCTGGGATCTCCGGCAACACCGGAAGAAGTTACCACTTTCATTGCCAAGCTGGGGAAAGCTTCAAAGCTAAGTAATGAAGAAGCACAGACCATCGAAAAGGTGTTTGTGAAAAAATAAAAAAGGAAAGAGGCTGTCTCAAAAGTCAAATAATTTGACTTTTATCATTCTGACGAAGGAAGAATCTTACTGATAAAGAAATACATGAGATTCTTCACTACATTTCATTTCGTTCAGAATGACACTTTTGAGACAGCCTCTTTTTATTCTTTTGAGTTGTTGATTATAATCTTTTATAATAATACTCAATATTACTCCATAAAAGCTGATCTCCTGATTTTATCATTTCAGAAGGATTAGTAAATATATTTCCAAAAATATTTTCGTATTGGGTAGTTCCAAAATGGGCGCTTTTAGTAATCAATAACCCATCTTCATCGTGTCGGGGCACTCGTTTAATGTATCTGTAAGTTCTTTTTAAGGTGAACGAAGAAGAATTTTTATTGAAATCACCAATGTAAGTTGGTTTATTCATGTTATTATCATTGATTAATACAGAGTCATTGACAATGGTATAACTATAAGTAAAATCTGTAGATGAGGTTCCGGATATTAATCTGATCGTTTTGTTTTTAAGATTCATGGTTATTTTTTCCCAGGCTGGTTGCTGGTACAGGCTCCAGTAATCGTTGAGATAAGATTCATCCGGCGTAGATTTTTCTCCATTGGACCCTTTGTATAAAACTGTATTTTTTACAGCGTAGCTTTTAAATTCGAATTGATACATTTCTTTATCAATCGGTCTCGGATCATCATGGGTATTGTCATTATTTTCACATGAGATTATTGACAATGCCATCATCAGGGCATAAAAAGGATATTTCATGGGTACATTTTGCAAAATAAGGGTTTCACAGGGATTGGTGAAATAGAATGAGATAAAAGTTACTTTTAATGAGATATGAAAGACAAAAGAGCGAATCTGATAGTCTATCTTTTCGCTCTTTTGTTTTAGATGTTATTTCCCAAAATAGATCTGATCCTGCTTCTGCTGCTCATTATAAATGATCTGGAAGCTGACCGGCATATATTGGTAAAGGAGTTTCCAATGTTGGATTTTTGCGTGCTTTTTGAAGCTTTCGAAAGATCTTACAAACATGTTTTCAATCATGTCTCTTACATAAGAATTCCCATTTCTGTAAAGCCAGTCCATCAGCTTAATATGATGGGCTATAATACTGATTTTAGACTCCTGTAAAAGGTTCTTTAAATAGTTTACGGTTGCCTGCATGATTCCCGCAAAATTGTCCTGAACAGACAATTGGATGATTTCATGACGAAGTGGCGGATAGAAAAATTTTAAGTACTCAACTGCTAATTTTTGATTAATAGTTTGCATTTGTTCTTTCATCATAATTAATAATTTTTCAAACACTTTTAGATGCAGCGAAATGTATACCAAAATTTATAAACAGGCCGCAAAAATAAATACCCCAACTATCACAGCAATGTGAGTGAATAATATCTCTGCATTGTGTCTGTTAGTCGTGGTTTTCCACGTTTTCCAGTCGGAAATTCTTCTTATTTTGTTTTTCATAATCTATTGATTGTGAGTTATTTTAATTTTTGTTTAATTTAAACACTTTGTAATGAAACGGCTCAATAATGTAATAAAACCGTTATATACCGTGGCTGTAAATTTGTCTTGAATGCACTTTCTGTAGATTTGCAGAAATGTGACTGAAAATCGCTTTTCTGTATTCCTCGCTGCAGAAAGCGGTACAATTGTCCAGAGAATAGATAAAAGTGGTCTCAATAGCATTTTTTAGTACCGTATCTCCGTCAGTGTATATTTTGTCCATTTTATGTAAACTTCGGAACAGCAGGTTTCTGTCATTCTGGCGGATCATATTTTTAATACGTTCCGTAAAAGTGCGGATGATGCTGTATGAGTTTTGAATTTTAATTTCTTTTACTTCCTTTTCAAAGTCGGGAACCACGTCTGTGATTTCCTTTACTGCTTGCAGATAATTCATACTATTATATTTTAGATGTGATTGTGTTCCAGCAATTTGATGATGGCACCAAAGATGAAAATGGTTAAAAAAGCGAAAAAGAGCATGTGATAAGGCTTCAGCCACTTTGGAGTTTCTGGTCCCTTGCTTTTTAATCTTCTGAGCTTGTCTATTCTGTTTAATGTTTTTAAGTCCATTTTTCTATGTTTTCAAATCAGGATGCCAATGGTATTCCGTTGGAAATGAAATTTGATTAATATATTGAAATACAGTTTATTGTGGTTTTTAGGTGTTGCTTTTAAAACGAAAAAACATGTCAAAATGATACGGTATTTATCAAATTGAAAATGAAAGACAAAATTCCTGCTGTCACTCTATCACAAAAGAATGACTAAAAATTCCCCTCCCTTGGAGGGGTGGCGAAAATTCAAAGAATTTTTGACGGGGTGGTAAATATTTCTCCAGTACAAAATGACATTTTTTAAGTTTCGCAGAAAGGATAAGAATGAATATCTTTGCAGTCCAAATATTCAGAAAAATGTTTTCAAAAATAATAGTACACAGAGTCGGAAATAAGATCAACGGGGATTCCCTGACGATTTCACAGGAAGAATTGAAACTGGAAGAAGGAATGGCAGAAATGCTTGAAGATTACTTTTTAGGTTCTTTTAAATCGGAAGAAACCTTCCATTTTTACAGTGATACTTATCTGGTCAATAATCCGGTTTACAGCGCAGTATCCGAAATTTTTGATGATAAAGCTAAGTTCATCTGGGAATCTGAGAACATTGCAAAACACCTTTTCGAAGCGGCAGAAAATCCAAGAGTTCAGAGTGGAGAGCTTTTCATTGTTCTTTTTGAAGACGAAAGTGACCGTCCTGACAGAGTGGACAAAATTGGAATCTTTAAAACAGAAAAGAGAGAATCTTTCCTGAAAATAAATCCTTCCGAAGAAACATTTGATATTGAAAAAGACCAGGGAATTGGTTTATCTAAAATTGATAAAGCAGCTTTGATCTACAATAATAATAAAGAAACAGGATATGTGCTTTCCGTAGTTGATAACAACAAAAATGGAGATATGTACTACTGGTTTGAAGATTTCCTGAAAGTAAAACAGCGTGATGATGAATATTTCCACACGCAGGAAGCTTTGATGGTGTATAAAGATTATATCACAAAGCAGCTTCCTCAGGAATTTGAAGTTTCCAAAGCAGATCAGGCAGATTTTCTGAATAAATCCATCAATTTCTTCAAAGAAAAAGAAGAATTTAAGCTGGATGAATTTGCCAGTGAAGTATTGGGTGACGAGCATGTGATTGAAAGTTTCGTGAACTTTAAAACAGATTACGAACAGGATATGCAGGTGAATATCGCTGAAGAATTCCCGATCAGTGAAGCAGCGGTAAAAAAGACACAGAGACACTTTAAAAGTATTATTAAGCTGGATAAAAACTTCCACATCTACATCCATGGAGACAGACAGAAAATTGAAATGGGTGAAGATGATAAAGGAAAATACTACAGACTTTATTTCGAAAAAGAGGTGTAAAAAAGAAATCGGCCAATCCATAATAATATCATAACTTTATCAGACCACACAAAATAACAGTTATGAAATTCATGATCATTTTCTGGGCCGTCTACATCTTATTTTTCTGTATACCTTTTCCGATATTTATTTATATAATGACTTCGGAAGAAACAGCAGAACCGAGAAATTCATTAGCCGTGAGCTATGGATATCTCGGTTTTTCTTTTGCAGTATGGGGTTACATTCTTGTTTACTTTTTTCATAATCTTTTCATTAAAACATTTAACGAAAGAAATACCGTTCAGTCAATTTTACGAAATGGTATTCCAAGAGAAGCAAAAATCATTGATTATAAACTTCTGAAATATGACCCGAAATCCAATATGAACATCATTGAGATTGTTCTTTCTTTTGCTAATTTGAGGAATGTTCAGATCGAACACAAAATGATGTTTCATGATATAAAACCATTGGAAAAAAGATTTGATACAGGAAAAACAGTTAAGGTTTTACTCAATCCCAATCCTTCAGAAAGTCCTTACTTTATTCTGGCCGGGCAACAGACCCAGTTTAACGCTTCGGGAATGATGCTTAGAGGCATATTTATCATATTGATGCTTGCTTATGTAATGGGACTGTATTATTATTTCTACACCAAAGAATCCTTTGATTTTGGATGGAGGTTTCTCACCTTCATGCACCCGATTATTTTTAGTGGCGTGATGATTCTTATTTTCGTCTTGATTTTCCAGTTTATTTTTGGAAAGTTTTTCAAGAATGAAAAAGAAGAACGCCTAATGTTTACGGGAAGAAATGCTGAAGCTAATATCATTAGTGTAAGCCAGACGGGGCTTACAGTTAACGATCAGCCCCAGATTATGTTTCAGGTAAGTTTCAAAGATTTCAGAGGAACTGAGCACATCACCTTTTACAAGAAAATTGTCAATCTTTTGAATCTCTCTTCCGTACCGAAATATGGAAAGGTAGAGATTATGTACGATGAAAATGATCCAAAGAAGATTATTATTCCAAAAAGGATTTAAATCGGAAAAACGAAAATGTGAAAGGTAAAAATACTAAATTATTTTTACCTTTCACTATCTTTGCTTCCTTAGCTCAATCATATGAAAACAACACTTGTCGATTTAACAAAACCGATTCAGTATAATGCAGGAGACCCATGGTTCATGCGGGTTAAAATCAAACATAAAGCACACCGGAAATCACACTGGCTGATTCGTCTGGCACTGAGACTTCCCGCAAGGCTTTTTCCTAAAAACTGGATAGGCTGGGCAGATGATACGATCAAAAATATGGGACTTCATGCCACTACTCATATTGATGCTCCATGGCATTACGGCCCTGTAGTAGAAGGGAAGCCGGCTAAAACAATAGATCAGATTCCGCTGGAGTGGTGCTATGGTGAAGGAATTGTAATCGACTGTACCCACAAAGAAGATTTTGTTGCTATCACCGTAGATGATCTGAAAAAAGATCTCGATAAAAACGGAATTACCATACAGGAAGGAAATATTGTACTGATCAGAACGGATCGTGATAAGATGATGGGCACTCCTGATTTCGTGGAAAAAGGAACGGGAATGAGTAAAGAAGCTACAGAATGGCTGATTGATCAGGGTGTAAAAGTAATGGGAATCGACCAGTGGGGTTGGGATCTTCCTCTAAAATATATGGCTCAGAAAGCTAAAGAACTCAATGACCCCGAATTCTTCTGGGAAGGTCACCGCGTAGGAATTGAAAAAGAATATTTACACATCGAACAGCTTACCAATCTGGGAGCATTGCCTCCATCAGGATTTAAAATCTGTGTATTTCCGCTTAAAATTGTGGGTGGTTCTGCTGCTCCGGCGAGAGTGGTAGCGATGATGGATGCTTAGAGAGAAAACCTTTTCCATTCGAAAAAAACAAAAATGGCGAATTTGATTATTTCCAAATTCGCCATTGTATCTATTATGATTTTTGTATTCTCAGATTAATTCTTCTTCCTGAAAAACAAAGCTCGGTTATATTCAAAATTCATTCTGGCAATATTCAGTACAGAAATTCCTTGTGGACATTCCACTTCACAGGCTTCTGTATTGGAGCAGTGCCCGAATAATTCTGTATCCATTTGGGCAATCATATCCAGCACTCTTTTGCTTCGTTCTTCTTTCCCTTGAGGGAGAAGTGCCATGTGGGTAATCTTTGCAGACGTAAACAAGGCTGCACTTCCGTTTTTACAAGTGGCAACACAAGCTCCACACCCAATACAAGCTGCGGAATCAAAAGCTTCTTCAGCCGTCTGATGGGTCACCGGAATAGCAGTAGCATCAGGAGCCTGACCTGTATTCACCGATACAAAACCTCCCGAAGATATAATTCTGTCAAAAGCAGAACGGTCTACCTTCAAATCTTTTTTCACAGGAAATGCTTCGGAACGGAACGGCTCTATCAGAATGGTTTCCCCATCTTTAAATGACCGTAAATGAAGCTGGCAGGTAGTCGTATTTTTCAAAGGACCATGGGCAATACCGTTAATCATCATCCCACATTGTCCGCAGATCCCTTCACGGCAGTCGTGATCAAATTCTACAGGCTCATCACCTTCAATGATCAGTTTTTCGTTTAAAGTATCCAGCATTTCTAAGAAAGACATATGGGAATTCAATCCTTTCAGGTCATAACCTACCAGTTTTCCTTCACTTTTTTTGTCTTTCTGTCTCCATATCTTAAGATGTAAATCCATAATTTTTGTTTTTTATTTGTAACTTCTTACCGTTGGCTGAATCTCTTCAAAAACAAGAGGCTCCCTGATGAGTTCAGGTTCGCCATTTTCACCTGTCCATCCCCACGCAGAAATAAATTGGTATTCTGCATCATTTCTCATCGCTTCTCCATCCGGAGTCTGGAATTCTTCTCTGAAATGAGCTCCGCAGGATTCGTTACGGGTTAATGCATCATAGCACATCAGTTCTCCGATTTCGAAATAATCGGCTACACGGCCAGCTTTTTCCAGTTCGGTATTCATTTTATCTCCCTGTCCGGAAACTCTTACTTCTTTGTAGAATTCCTGTTTCAGCTTTCGGATTTCCTGAATGGCATATTTCAGTCCTTCTTCATTTCTGGCCAGTCCGCAATAATCATACAGGAGTTTTCCTAATGTTTTGTGGAAATAATCAACGGTTTTGGTTCCTTTGATATTGATGAAGTCATTAATTTGATCTTTAACCGCTTTTTCTGCTTTTTCAAATTCAGGAGTATCCGGTGAAATTTTTCCGGTATGGATTTCATCAGCCAGATAATTGGCAATCGTATAAGGAGCAATGAAGTATCCATCTACTGAAGCCTGTAAAAGGGAGTTCGCTCCTAATCTGTTGGCTCCATGATCTGCAAAATTAGCTTCACCTAAAGCAAACAATCCCGGAACAGTCGTCATCAGTTCATAATCTACCCAAAGTCCACCCATGGAGAAGTGGGCAGAAGGTGAGATCATCATGGGTTCTTTATATGCATCATATCCTGTTATTTTAAGATACATGTCGAATAAGTTTCCATACTTTTCCTGAATCTTATTTTTTCCCTGTTCTTTTATTGCTTTTGAAAAATCAAGATACACGGCATTTTTCAACGGTCCTATTCCGAATCCGGCATCAATTCTTTCCTTGGCGGCACGGGAAGAAATATCTCTTGGAGCAAGGTTTCCGAAAGCCGGATACCTTCTTTCCAGATAATAATCTCTTTCATTTTCCGGAATATCATTCGGTAGTCTGTTTTCCTCTTCTTTTAAAGGAACCCAGATTCGGCCGTCATTACGCAATGATTCAGACATTAAAGTTAATTTCGACTGATAATCTCCGGATTGCGGAAGGGAAGTAGGGTGTACCTGAATCCAGCTTGGGGAAGCCATTAAAGCTCCTTTTTTATGAGCTCTCCAGATTGCAGAACCATTACATCCCATGGCAAGGGTGGATAGATAATAGATTTTTCCGTAACCTCCGGTTGCCAATATTACAGCGTGGGCTGCATGTCTTTCAATTTCTCCTGTGTCTAAATTCCTTACGATAATACCTCTTGCTTTTCCATCCACAGTCACCAGATCCAGCATCTCATGTCTTGAAAACAATTGTACAGATCCTTTTCCCACCTGTCGCATTAAAGCCTGATAAGCGCCCAGAAGAAGCTGTTGCCCTGTCTGTCCTCTTGCATAGAAAGTACGGCTTACCTGAACGCCTCCGAAAGAACGGTTGTTCAGATAGCCTCCATATTCACGTCCGAAAGGTACACCTTGTGCTACAGCCTGATCGATGAGATTCAGGGAACATTCTGCCATTCGGTATACATTGGCTTCACGGGCTCTGAAGTCTCCACCTTTCAGGGTGTCTACAAACATTCTGTACACACTGTCACCATCGTTTTTATAGTTTTTGGCGGCATTCACACCTCCCTGTGCTGCCACAGAGTGGGCTCTTCTAGGGCTGTCCTGGAAACAGAATGATTTCACATTATATCCCATTTCTCCCAAAGAAGCTGCAATAGAACTTCCCGCTAATCCTGTTCCTACAACAATTACATCCAGTTTTTTACGGTTGGCAGGGTTAACGAGTTTTGCTTTCTTTTTATAATTTTCCCATTTATGTTCCAATGGGCCTTGTGGTATTTTTGAATCTATAATCATGATCATTCTGTTTATTGATAAGTAAAAAATACATAGATGGGCATCAATGCAAAACCTACACAGATAATGATTGAATAAGCAATCCCAACGGTTTTAAACCATTTTACAAACTTAGGATGGTAAAGTCCTAAGGTTCTTACAGCACTGTGTATCCCATGAATAAGATGATAACACAAAGCGATCATTGATAACACATAAATGATAACATACCACCATTCTTTAAAGACATTCACAACCAGAATGTAGAGATCTTTATTTCCGTTTTCATCCAAAGGAGGATTTCCGAATTTGTAGATATACCAGAAATTCTGGAAATGAATTACAAGGAAAATAAGAATTAAAGTTCCAAGAATTCCCATATTTCTGGAAGCCCATTTGCTGGCCCTTCCACGTCTGTCTGTTTTATAATCTCCACCAGACTTTCTGTTTTTTATTGTGATAATTAATCCGTCTACTGCATGCAGAATAATACTGGCATACAAAACGTAAGAAACTATTTTGATAATGATATTTCCTGATAAGAAATGCGAATACGCATTAAATTGCAGGTGTGCCTGTTCTTGTGGCAGAAAAAGCTGAAGATTTCCAAGGAAATGAATCAACAGGAAGAATCCCAAAAAGAGTCCGGTAAGGCACATCAGCATTTTTCTTGACAATGTTGATAACATATTTTTGATTTTATGATTAATAATATCCTAAGACTTTCATCCATAATCCTCCTACAACCATGTAAATGATCAATAGAACGATTCCTATTTCAAGACCTCTCAACCACCATGCTTTCAGGTCTACATATCCGCTTCCGAAGAATACCGGGGCCGGGCCGTGGCCGTAATGGGTAAGGACTCCATAAATTGAACCCATGAAACCAAGCATCATCGCCAATAGCATAGGTGGAATTCCTAATGAAACACCCACACCCAGCAATGCAGCATACATTGCAGCTACGTGCGCTGTAGCACTTGCAAAAATATAGTGACTGAAGAAATAAACCAGAATAATAACAGGGAAGGCTACCTGCCAGCTCAAACCTCCAATTTGCACCTTAATAAGGTCACTGAACCAGCCAATGAATCCCAGTTCATTTAAAGAACTTGCCATCATCACCAGTACGGCGAACCAAACGATGGTATCCCAAGCTCCTTTTTCTCCTTTTACATCTTCCCAAGTTAATACTGAAGTTAACAGCAATAAGGTTAATCCAATGAATGCAGTAGTGGTAGCATCAATGGAAAGTGCTCCTCCGAATATCCAAAGTGCTAACAGAATAAAGAATGCCAACAGCATCAGCCATTCGTTTCTGGAAATAGGTCCCATTTCTTTTAACTTCTGAGCGGCCATTTTCGGAGCATCACCTGTTTTTTTCAATTCAGGTGGATATAATTTGTACAGAACCAAAGGAACGACAAAGAAAGCTACTGCACCCGGAATGAAACCTGCGGCAGCCCAAGACATCCAGGTAATATCAATACCAAGATTGGCCGCAAATTTCTGACACATCGGGTTACTGGCTGTCCCTGTAAGGAACATAGAAGAAGCGATGAGGTTCATATAGTAACTGTTCAAAGTTAAGAACGAACCTAATTTTCTATGGGTTTCCGGTTTTTCAGGAACGGAATCAAAACTTATGGCCATAGATTTCATAATCGGGTAGATGATTCCACCTCCTCTCGCAGTATTACTTGGAATAGCAGGTGCCAGACAAACATCGGCAAGTCCTAATCCATATGCCAATCCTAATGAGCTTTTACCGAAAACTCTGATGAATAAAAAGGCAATACGGTTTCCCAATCCTGTCTTGATAAATCCTCTGGCAATGAAAAATGAAATCCCAATCAGCCAAATTACTTTGTCTCCAAAACCGGAAAGTGCTTTAGTAATAGATTTTCCTGCATCTCCGGGAGCAACTACCTGTGTAAGAGCTGTAAACCCAATGGCCATCATACACATGGTACCCATGGGTGCTGCTTTAAGAATGATTCCTAAAATGGTGGCTGCAAAGATGGCAAACAAATGCCAGGCATTTTCGGCTACACCTTCCGGAGCAGGAATGAACCATATGATCAACGCAACAATAAATGTGATCGCTACGTTTTTGATATTTATTTCTTTCATGATACTAACTATTTAATCGTTAAAATCTACTCTGTACCTGAACAATGAATAGATTATTGTTGTATTGTGATGTGTTTTCTACCTGATATTTGTAGCGGTCAAACTGTACACCCAGCTGAATTCTGGCACCATAATTTTTCAGGAATTCCAAACCGAACATTGGGGTAATTGTCTGTCTTGGGTTGGAAGCCATTCTGAAATTGGTATCAAGATATTCGTAACGGCAGGATAATTCGAAGGCACTTAGATTTTTGTGATTGATCTCGTATCTTAAATTCGGAAGGAAATAAGCACCACGGATCAGATACTGATCTGGATTATCAGGTCTTAATTCAGGAGCAATAGAATTGTACAAAACGTGATTGGTTGCTTGTTTAGCTTCCAGCTGCATATCGAGACTCCATTTTGGATCAAACTGAATCAGTGAACTCAGGTCTACCCCCAGCGCATATACTTTTTTGCTGAAAACCTCTCCGGTACCGCCATTCAACCCTACATTAAAGTGATATTTTTTGATAATCCAAAAACAAGGCGGGTAGAATACTGTTTTCCATTATCATTGTCGTTGATCTGGTTTTTTCCATTTCCGTTTACGATAGAAACTGCATATTGGAAAGGAATTTCTCCCAGTTGAAGCTGTCCTGTAGCAGACATCCCGATCTGGAAACTTGTCCAGCCCAGTTTTCCGAATTCTGTGTATTGATTAGACCAGTCCAGAGATTTAATAATATCAATAGGATAAGTTTCTTCAATACCGAACCAAGGTCTGAACTGTCCTACGGTAAGGGATAATTTGGGATTGAAAGTATACTTCAGATAAGCATTTTCAAGGACTCTGCTTTTGGGATCATTTTTAAAATCGGCAAGGTTGGCCAAAACAACCACTTCAGTACGTTTGCTGATCTGTGCCCGAATCTGAACCCTCATGTATTTGAGCATAAAATTATTATCAGTTCCGGAACCATCCGTATGATGAAGTCCGTTTACATCAACATCCTTGCTCATCCCTACAAGGTAACGTGCCTGAAAAAGGCCTTTGATCTGCAGCTGCGGATATTTTACATTGTCTTCTTCCTGTGGAGGAGACTTGGTCTTCAGAGAATCCTGATTTTGTGCATAAGCTGATAACCCGCAGGCCAGCATGCACAGGATCAGGCTCTTCTTTTTAATCGAAAAAAAGGCCATATCTATTTTGTTTTTTTATTGTGGAACTTTATTTACCATAAAGTTTTTACCTGATGATCGTATTTTGATATCATCATTTGACATACTTATATCCTTTCCTCTGCCAGAGCAGATTATTTACTTCAGGTAAGCGACTTTGTGGTGAAATATCTATTTTAATCCTAAGAATGTGAATGGTGCAGATTCTTTAAAACTGGCATTGGATTTACCGTTGTAGGTGTTGTTATTACCCAGATCCAGTTTCATCACTTTTCCTTTAGTGCTCAGATCAAAATCTTTAAGATCTACCCAAAAAGTGTTCGGTGTGAAAACTGTTTCAAAATAATACACCAGATTTTTCTGATCTGAAACAGAACGCCATCTTGTTGACGAAATATTAGGTTCTGTTGCAGAAGTGATTCCGTAAGGAACAGAACAATTTCTGATCACACTGAAAACACTGGCTATTGCAGTACGGGTATCTGCAGTCTGCGGAATTGCATTAATGTAGTAAGAAGCTCTTACAAAACGGTCTGCAGCGCGGTTGGTTCCCGGAAGCATTACCGTTCCCGGAATTCCCTTCCAGTAATTGTTAAGCGCCAGCTGTTCCTCAAAAACAGGCGAATTGGTCATTACTGTATAAGACGGATCGTGATGAATAACCAATTTTCCGTCAATATATTCAAATACAGCATTGTCTCCTGAAGCATCAGAAATGGAAAGATGAACGGTTGTGAATCTTTCTGTTCCTGGAATATAATCACTTACAATAACGAACGGTTCTTTTCGTGAGAACTCTACCGCTTCTTTTACGCTAGCAAAATTGTCAAGATAATATTGTGCCCATAATGAAATGGCGATTCCCTTTTTACTCCCTTTTCCATCAAATTTCGGATATTGGGATTCTCCTAACCAAAGTAAGTTGGCTACCAATCCTTTTTCATTCATTCCGTCGGCAGAAGCAATATCCCATGAAGAGCTGATAAGACTTCCGTATTTGGCGGTCCATTTTACAGATTTAGAGCCTACCAGTCCGTTGCGGTCTATACCTTTGGGTAAGACCCATAAGTTGGCAGGAATTTCATCACGCCAGTCCATAGAACGAGCTGTGATAACGGTGTTTTTGGGGCCTTTGTAAACTACCCTTGTACAAGCTTCTGATGGATTCCATAATCCAATAGAGAGGATCAGAGAAAATAAAATTAATGGGAACTTTTTCATAATAGTATTGTTTGAATTTAATTTTTGCATTGAATTTATTGTGGATAATTCAATGAATTTTCATCATATTCATTGTTTTGTGATATAAATTTAGCAAAATTTGTTTAAATAAAACAATTATTAAGGTTAATAATGTGTAATCCATGTTATGAATCATGATTAAAAAGTGAATAACTCCATTATCGGATTTTTTTTTGTATATTTTATAGATATGGCATTAAAAAGAGAGAAAAATGGAGAATTTTTTAATGTGTTTTTAGTCTTTTTTTACCGGATATTTCCCATGAAAGCTTGGTAGAGTGAACTTTGAAATCAAGTACCACAAAAGTTAAAATTGTTCAAAAAAACGCTATATTTGATTAATAGACTGAAGAGATATATGAATTTTGTAGAATGTCATGAAGAGCCTATCCATATTCCGGGTTCTATACAAAGTTTTGGTTATTTAATTGGCATTGATGCGGAGTCCCATACCATCACTTTTTTTAGCAGGAATATCTCGGATATATTTACAATCGAAAGCCCGGAAAAACTTTTCGAAAGGAAGATTACAGACTTTCCGGAAAGTTTTCAGAGCATTATTGATTCAGAGATCTATACTTCATTGGAAAGGTTTACCAGACGTAAAAATGAAACCTATTTTGACAAAATTTTTATCGGTGAAAAAGAATATCACTTCTCCGTCTTTAGGGATGAGGCTTATATTTTTCTGGAATTTGAAGAAGTTCTGATCAATCCTGATAAAAGAATTTCCAATAAATATGACAATTTTTACATCATCGATAATGAAAAGGACCTTTGGAATCATCTTCTGGAAACCTTGGCAAAGGTGGTGAACTATGACCGTATGATGGTCTATAAATTCATGATGGATGGTTCCGGAAAAGTAATTGCAGAAAGGAAGAATGAGAATATGGAAAGCTTTCTGGGGCTTCATTATCCGGAGTCTGATATTCCAAAGCAGGCAAGGGATCTTTATCTTAAAAAAAGAAAAAGAATTTTTAGCAATATATATGCTGATACCGTTCCTATTTTAAGCAAAAGCCCGGAAAGTATTGATCTTACTTTTTCAGCATCCAGAGGAATGTCGCCTGTTCATGGGCAGTATCTTAAAAATTCAGGGGCAGCTTCGAGCTTCAGCGTTTCCATTATTATTGAGAATCATCTTTGGGGATTGGTTACCTGCCAGAATATAGAACCAAAGCATATTGACCTTGAGGACAGAGTACAGGCCGGAATTTTCACTACATTGGCTGCCAATGCCTATTCTTCTTTTAAATCCAAACGCGAGCTGAATTATCGCCTGGAACTGAATGAAAAAATAGCAGAATTAAAAACTAAATTTTTAAAACATAATTATCTGTTTGATTCTCTGATTGAAAGTAAGACAGAGATACAAAACTTACCGGAAGCAGACGGACTGGCCATTATTTCGGATGAAAGTATTGTGACATCAGGCAGTACACCGGATATTGAAAGTATTGCAAAGATAGTGCAATGGGGGCTGGGGCGCACAAATGATCGTCTTTATGTAAGCCGAAGCTTCCTTAAAGATTATGGTGAAGAACTGAATCTGTCTAAAAATGCTGCCGGAGTTATTATTTATTTTATCGAAAGGGAAAAAAATGAGATGCTGATCTGGTTCCGTAAAGAGTTTGATGAGCATATTGACTGGGCTGGAAATCCTGAAAAAAGAGTAGCCGTATTTTCTCAGAACGGCGAAGAAAAACAGATGATATCCCCCAGAACCTCTTTCCGTATTTTCACAGAAAATATAAAAGGATATTCTACAAGATGGAATTCCCGGAATATAAGTGCAGTGCATGCTGTAAGGGATTTGATTTTAGAAACATCCCATAAAAACTATAATACTATTAAAAGTCTTAATGATGAGCTGAAGAAAGTAAATGAAGAACTGGATAGTTTTTCTTATACCATTTCTCATGATTTAGGAACTCCATTGACGGTCATGAAACTGAATGCTCAGATGCTTTTGGGAAATCTTGTAGGCGACTCTGAAAAAAGCAAGACCAAGATCAATTCAATTATCGAAGAGATTGATAATATGGCCGAAATGATGCAGGATGTATTGCAGCTCAGCCGTGCTAAGCACAGTGAAGTACAACTTGAAACCCTGAAAACAGCTTCTACGATCAGGAAAATTTCTGAAAATGCCAAGATGACTTATGGAAGTCCAACCAGTGAAGTTATTATTAAAGAGTGTCCGGATGTTTTAGCGGATAAAACGATGCTTCATCAGGTATTTCTGAATATTATCAACAATGCCTTAAAATATTCTTCTCACAAAGATCATCCGAAAGTGGAAATTGAAGGAACGGAAGATGAGCAGACTATTATATACAGGATCTCTGACAATGGTATTGGTATTCCCGAAGAGGAGAAGCATAAGATGTTTAAAATCTTTAACAGGATGGATAATGCCAAGAAATTCAAAGGAAATGGGATCGGATTGTCTATTGTACACCGTATCATGAAAAGAATTGGCGGAAATGTTGATTTTGAAAGCAATGAAGAGGGTACCTCTTTTATTTTAACGTTCAAAAAGCCTTATATTTGAGTAACTTTTAAAACGTTATTATGGTATCAGAATATCTTAAACAGAATACAGCCGATTATCACGATGCAGCAGAAAAACTTTTTAATTCTGAAAAGATTTTTAATAAAACTTTCACTTTAGAGGATTATAAAAAGATAATACACACCAATTACCTGATGCTTCTTCACAGTGAAGATAAAATTTTCAGCAGCCTTTCTGATAAGTATGCAGAAAAACTTCAGCTGGATGCAAGAAAAAAGCTTTCGCTTATTGAAAAGGATCTGAAAAGCCTTTCTCTGGAAAATCAGGAAGTTTCTCATCCTCTTGAATTCAACAATGAGCATGAAGCCTTGGGAGCTATGTACGTTATTGAAGGTTCTACGCTTGGAGGAAATGTTATTGCCAAACAGCTTTCTAAAACAGAAGGATTTGATGAGGTTACCTTCAACTTTTTCGGATGTTACCAGGAAAATACAGGACCTATGTGGAAAAATTTCAAGGAAGTTCTGGATACAGAAGTAACGGAAGAAAACTACAATGAAGTGCTTTCCGGCGCAAAAAAATTATATACGTTTTTACTGAACGTCAACTAATTTATTTTAATTCTAATTAAATTCCTGAAAAATTGCTCAATTTTTCAGGAATTGTTAAATTTGGGGAGTTTCAAATTTAAACTTAACTAACAAAAAATAATTTTTAAAAAGTAACAATATGAAAGTAACTGTAGTAGGTGCAGGCGCTGTAGGAGCAAGCTGTGCAGAATACATCGCAATGAAGAACTTCTGTTCAGAAGTAGTTTTAGTAGACATTAAAGAAGGGTTTGCTGAAGGAAAAGCAATGGATTTGATGCAGACAGCATCTCTTAACGGATTTGATACAAAAATTACGGGTACAACAGGAGATTACAGCAAAACTGCAGGTTCTCATGTAGCAGTAATCACTTCAGGGATTCCTAGAAAACCTGGAATGACAAGAGAAGAACTGATCGGTATCAATGCTGGTATCGTGAAAGAAGTTACTGAAAACTTAGTAAAACATTCTCCGGAAGTAATCATCATCGTAGTTTCTAACCCAATGGATACTATGGCTTACCTTGTTCACAAAACTTCAGGTCTTCCTAAGCACAAAATCATCGGAATGGGTGGTGCATTAGACTCTGCAAGATTCAAATACAGATTGGCTGAAGCATTAGAAGCTCCAATTTCTGATGTGGACGGAATGGTAATTGCTGCTCACAGTGATACAGGTATGCTTCCATTATTGAGCAAAGCTACAAGAAATGGTGTTCCTGTAACTGAATTCTTAAGTGATGAGCAACAAAAATATGTCATTGAAGAAACTAAAGTAGGAGGAGCTACTCTTACCAAATTATTAGGAACTTCTGCTTGGTATGCTCCAGGTGCAGCAGTTTCTGTAATGGTTCAGGCTATTGCATGTGACCAGAAGAAAATGATCCCTTGTTCTTTAATGCTTGAAGGAGAATACGGACAAAATGATATCTGTTTAGGTGTTCCAGCTATCATCGGAGCAAACGGAGTAGAATCAATTGTAAATGTAACGTTGACTGCTGAAGAGCAATTGAAATTCGCTGAAGCTGCCAATGCAGTAAGAGA
This sequence comes from Chryseobacterium sp. CH21, assembly GCF_004119445.1. Classification (GTDB taxonomy): domain Bacteria; phylum Bacteroidota; class Bacteroidia; order Flavobacteriales; family Weeksellaceae; genus Chryseobacterium. The sequence goes on from NZ_QICI01000049.1 coordinate 45,083, forward strand.
GGTGAATGGAGATCTTAAATTTTAATGATAGCCTGCTTTTAAGTAGGAATTAAAATAATAAACCCCGGCTGTTTCAAATTGAAACAGCCGGGGTTGTTTTTTGGAGAATCTTTAATTTTAAATTAAGCCATTAAGAAAAATGAAGAAGGTAAGATTGATGAAGAAAAATCAAATGATTTTTTAAGTTTAACGGTTTGAGGTCTTCGGCGCGGCCACAGGCCGCGCCGAAGACTATAATAATACAATTTCAAATGCAATATCACTTCGTTGTATTCCTTTTGCTGGCGCGAGCGTCCCGCTCGTGATCACCCTCACAAATTAACATCTATTTCCAGCACCTTTTCATAATCATCACAATAGTTTCTTGCGCTGCTATATTTCCATTCCCAAGGCTCCATAACAAATCCCGATTTTACAGGATTTTGATGAACATAATTTAATTTTTGCTCAAATACTTTCAATGTCCATATTTCTATTTGATTATTATTTTGCTGCCAAAACTGATATTTTTTTATATTAGAATTTTGATTTCCTGCTTTTTTGAACATCCATAATAACCATTCTTTTCTACTTTCCTGAGTGTTTTCTTCTATAGCTGTAAGTAACTTTTTAGCAGTAAAGCCTTTAAAATCTCTTATTAATTCTGAAGGCTGACCTTTTTCTGATCTGAAGATTAAATGTATATGGCTGGGCATAATACAATATCCAAAAATAGTCATTCCTTTATTCTTTCGGCAGTAATTCAATGCTTCAATAATGATATCAAAATATTCTATCCTTGTAAAAACATCGATCCAAAATACCGTGGCAAAGCTTATAAAATAGGCTCCTTCTTTTTCATGAAATTTGTATTTTCTACTCATATTTTAAGAATAGTAAAAACTTACATTACTATTTCAGAAATTGAATTTTCAAAAAGTTTATTGTTTTGAGGACACGAGCGAGACGCTCGCGCCAGCGGAGGCCGCGCCGAATCCTATCATAACAAAATTTTCAATACTAAAATCACTTCGTCTTATTCACAAAACGATTTACAGCATTCACAAATTCTTTATTTTTTTCATAATACAGCAGATGTCCGCCATCAATAGCAACTACCTTTTGATTGGGAAACCGGAAGGTTTTATAATGCTGAGTTCCGACTGCTTTATCTTTTTTCCAGTGATGATAAGTACAGGAATATGAATGTCTTTTGTAATAGGAGCGTAATCGGCATAATATTCCGGAAAATCTTTAGGTTTTGAAATGACGGCCATTCCGAAGTCGATGATACGGGGATGGAGAGAATCAATTTTATCGGATTCTTTTATGGTTTCAATCTCTTCAGTCAGGAATTTATATCCGATTCTTTTCTTTCTTAATGCACTACTGATTTTTGAGAGTTCTGAAGATAGACTGTCTTTAGGTACTTCTCTGTTTTTTGCCTGTAAAATGCTGTTTCCGTATTCAATTTGTTCTTTGACAGATTCATCATTCAGAAAATGCAGTGTGACATTGGCAAGAATGAGTCCTTTGGTATACTGGGGATATTTTTTTGCATAATTAACAGCTATAATTCCGCCAAAAGAATGAGCCAATAGAAAAATCTTTTCCAATTTGAGATGTTGTCTGAGTTCTTCAATATCCTGAACCATTTTATCAAGGTGATAATTTTCAGAAGTACCAGATTCGCCGGAGCCTCGCTGGTCCATATAAATCATCTGCATATTTTTTTCCAAGTTGTTTCCTCCCATCAGTTCAAAAGATGCATAACCCTGTCCGGGACCTCCGGGAATATAAAGACAGGTTTCACCTTTTCCGGAGACTTTATATTTGATCTTTACATGATCTGAGGTTTCATAAAAGCTTTCAGCGGGATGATTCTGAGCTGAAACGACAGTCAGGGAAACGAAAAAAAGAGTAGGAGGACAATTGTTTTCATATTATTATAACAATTGTGAAGGGTTGTTTATTACTAGAATAACAAATTATCAATGTTTATCCATATGAATAAAGCTTTGGCAGCACATCAGATACATCCGATCATTGATCATGTATATCCATTTGAAGATGCAAAATATGCTTTCTCTCATCTGGAAAAGGGTGCAACGTGGAAAATTGTGATAAAGTATTAGGTTTTACTTCGAAAAGGACTTTTTTAGATCAACAAAAAAATAACTGTAAAAGCAGTGATTTTTTATTTTTATTTAGGAATATGAGTTGGGCTTATTTGAGCTTTTCAAAGTTCTGCAATCTTTTCAAACAGCTTAGGATAAATTGTTACTAATCCTGCTTCATCGATTGAAATCTCTGCTTTAAAATCATTTTCTATATTTTCATACAGATATTGATTAACAGCTGTTCGGGTATATTGCTGTTGGACAGGTCTGATATGATGGTTTAAGACATCAATATAGATAACATCAATTTTCTGAGAACTGTTTTCTGAAAGTTTTAAATTGTTAATCGGTAAAGTGTTGGTAAATGGTGTCAGAGAAATATCTATGAATTTAAAATTATTAAATTCCGGATTTATAACATTATTAATTTTCCATTGATCCTGAATTCTTTTTCCTGTAAATGTTTTTTTGACTTTATTGATCTCTGATTCAATCAAAAACCCCTGAACGATCCAGTCTTTATCAATGAAAATGTTGTAGTCCACAGCATACATACTGTCTTTATAGCAGCCAATAATTCTTGATTCTGCAATATATTTTTCCTCTTTTCTCTTTAGATTAAAATATTCAAGGGACTGGTAGTGAATTCCCCGCCAGATCAATGTTTTCATAATGGTATTCTTGATGTATTATTCTGAGATGCAAGTTAATGAATGCTAGGACTGATTACAAAAAAAGAACCTTGCTACCGCACGAATCCTTTTGTGTGGTCGAAAAACTATAAACAATATATAAAATTGAATTCCTAAAAACTTTTATCTTACATTTCTAAAAATAACATTATTTATTTAGCCAACAACAAGATAATCCGTATAATTATCACACGATACAATTGTGCGGGAGCCGGGAATATTTTACCGGACATTTTTTAACCTTTACTTTACAGAATGTATTATCTTTGAATCTTCACAAATTGATTAAGAATGGACTATAAAATACATCAGGGAAGAAATGTAAAACGTTTTAGAGAAATGCTGGGAATAAAGCAGGAAGCATTAGCTCTGGATTTAGGTGAAGACTGGAATCAAAAGAAGATTTCTTTACTTGAACAAAAAGAAACCATCGAAAACCAACTGCTCGAAAAAATATCCGAAGTACTGAAAATTCCCGTAGAAGCTTTTCAAAATTTTGATGAGGAACAGGCTGTGAATATTATTTCTAATACGTTCACTGATTTCACAGATGGAGCTTCTGCTATCAATATTCATCCTGTTTTTAATCCGCTAGAGGCTATCCTTAAAATGCACGAAGAAAAAATTGCGTTATATGAACGTATGCTGAAAGAAAAGGATGAAATGATGAGCAGGTTGGAAAAATTGCTTGAAAAGTAAGAGATAAAAGATAAAAACCACTGCGAGAGCAGTGGTTTTATTTTGTTTGTGAACACGAGCGAGACGCTCGCGTCAGCAGGGGGTTGTTATTTATTCTACCTCGGAAACCAGAAGGTAAGTTTATTTAATAAGCTCAAAGTCTGGAGACTTTGCGCAGCTGGTTTAACTAGTATATACAAAGAACAATAAAATTATATACAAAGTGAAAAATTATCGGATAAATGAGATTTCTTTCTTTTATATAAATTAAAGATGTCATTATTCCAAGAATTAAAGCGTAAAAAACTTGTTCAAGTGATGGCAAATGACTAAGGCTAAATAAAACTGAAATAAAAATAATAATAAATGTTGGCGAAATATTTTTTCTTAATAAGTATTCTATTGGCAAAACTTTATTAATTATTTCCTCATAAAAAGGGGCTATGAAAATAGCGCTTAATAAAAAATAATTTTGATTTTGCGACCAATGAAAATTATATTCAGTAATATTTTGATTTTTAATAAAAACTATGATAAAAGAATAAATTATACTCCCTCCTAAAAAAATAGTATTTTTTTACTTTGACTTCCTTAAATTTTAGATAGTCAAATATTTTTCTATTTATAACAATCGTTATAATAAATATGAAAGCAACAAATGATCGACTATAAATTACGCTTAAATCATAATTAATTCTATTATCATATCCACCTAATAATTTTATAAGTATAAAATTGATTACAAAATCTAATATAAAATATAATATTATTAATAAAACCAAATAAGCATAATTACTTCTTCTTTTCATTATTCTCTGTTTTTTTATTGTGCCATAATAAGTGATTCAATGCAACTCCCATTCTATAGCCATCATATGCTGATTTGTTTGATGGTCCCGGAACAGTTCCTACAGGCCCTGGACCTGCGGTCGATGGAGGACACTCTGAACAGAATTTCTCCGCACCAGTTCCCGAAATAGCTTGACCGACTTTATTTGTAACACTACCTACTGTTGTAGGTTCTTTTTCAGGTGCTTTGAAATCCTTTTGAGCAAATTCTCTAGCATTGAAAGAAAATTGCTCCATCTCAGGATAATTATATTTGTTATAATTATCTTGGGCAGATTTATCTACACCGTATGCTTTTGCTCCGTTTGCTAATTTCGCATCTACAACAAGTCCAAATCCAGATTCTCTCCCAATAGTCTCATAACTTACATTTCCTGCTTCTGCCCATTCTCCGCTAACTGTAACATTTCCACCTGCTTCTAAATAAATTTCACCAATAGAAGATTTTGTTTCTGAATTAATTATAGTAACATTAGCTGATGCACCTAAATATTCTTCTCCTTCTTGAAGTCTTAAGTTAGCATTTGTAACTGTTAAGCTTGCGTCATAAACATAATTCCCTTGTTTATCTTTAAACCAATCACTTTCTGATCTTCCATCGGGATCAATAAATTTTATTGGGTTATTTATTGCATAATTGTAAGGAGAAAAATTATGCCCTTTTTCACTTAAAGGATCTACAACTCCCCAACGTCCAATCTCGGGCATATAGAATCTTGCACCGTAATCATACATCCCAGTCTCCTGAAGTTCCTTGCCGTTGTACTTGTAGCTCTTACAGCTTACTATGAATAGAGACTACCTTTAAGGTAGTTTCTCATATTTGTTATATAATTTTACTCTTCGTAGCCCTTTGAAAATTTTAATCCTTTCTTTTCTAAAATACTTTTTATTTCTCCTGATTTTTCTTGAGGTAAAATTTCAACAATTTCGTTTTTACTATTCAATGTAATATGCCAGTTTGTAGTATTATATGTGATAGCCATTTTAGCTAAATTAAGATTCTCATATGGAACTTCTTTAAACGTTTTCTCTAACAAGTAAGATTTATCTAAATCCTCGCTGATAATTAATTTATACCCATTAATTTCATACACTTTAGAATATTTAAAATCTATTAATAATGCTGGATTTACAAAACATAAATCAATCCAATAATTTCCATTTTTAGCATCATCACTTTGAGCTCCGATAATAATAATATTCGTTTTTGAATTTACTACTTTTTGTTGATTTCTAAATTCTATGTAACTGGCAACAATGTTTCTTGCTGTGTTATTCTGCTTATTAAAAACCGTTGTACTACAACTAAGTATTAAAACAAAGAAAATCAGTAGACAATATATATTCTTTTTCATTTTTAATTCTTTTTACCTCCAATAAATGTTGCATTTTTTGAGTCGTATTTAAAATATCCTTTGCCAGGAGTTGGCCATTTCCAAGTACTATATTGATACGTATTTGTAATTTGAGGATTATTACTTCTAAATTTTGCATCTCCTTGCTTTAAACCGTAAGTCATTACTGGAACATTATTTATAAATCTATCATTCCAGCCTGATGGACCCACATTTGCACTAAGAGGATGGGAGTGTACATTTTCAAAATGGGTTCCATCTTGTATAATATGTCCTCCAAAACTATATGCTCCCAACATAGCCCCAGCATTCACACTTTGATTAACAGAATGATTGGTACTTATAATACTGGTACTATATCCATCGCTAAAATTAAATGTATCTTGAGCAAACTCTACTTTTGTATTTTCTGCAGCAAATTCAAAAAATTGGGAGGCTGCATCATAATTCTGTATCTGCAAGTAACTGTATGTTGAACTTGCGCTTCCTTCCATTCCATCACTTTCAGGCAATTCAAAAGGTAATGATTTCATTTCTCCAATCTGCGAATTTCCTGTTGGATTTGATTCTGATACATTTGTTCGCGCAATTTGGATAGACTTAGACTCATCTTCGTTTGTAATAGTATCATAAGCATTATTGTCTTTTGTTCTTTCTATAGTACCATTATTAAATATTTTAATTTTATCCTCCGCTTGTCTTCCATCTGGATCAATAAATCGAATAGGATTATTAAACGCGTAATTATAAGGAGACCATCTTCTCATCTTCTCCGCGAGCGGATCGACAACACCCAATCTCCCGATATCGGGCATATAAAATCTCGCTCCATAATCATACATCCCCGTTTCCTGAAGCTCCTTACCGTTGTAATTTGTACTTAAAGCCACCGATCGGTAGCTTTTTTATTACCAACACTCATAGTGATCAGTCCATTTTTTATTTTCTATAATTTTAGCTTTATCAAACTTAAAGTAATATTTGGTAATTGATCCACAATATTTAGGACTTTCTTGGAAAAAAGGTACAACATCAATTCTTAATTGGTTATCTTGGATTTCAGAAAATATAGCAACATTTAATGGGCCATTTGGAATGCCTTGGTATTGTACAACAGTTTTAAACACAGTTTTAAATTGTGCATTCAGGTCCCAGTTACTATTCCTATATTTGTCAGATAACTCTTTAAGATCTTTATCTTTCCTTAAAGGTTTTATATCTTCTTTTTCTGATAAAATATTCTTATAAAAATTACTAGTATCATTTTTATCTGAAGGATAAGGATAGATTAAATCATAGATATATAACCCTGAAATATCCTTTCCAAATTCTTTGATCGAAACATCTTTACTGATGAAATCCTTACTTACAATTGTATATGCTTCATTATACATTGTTTTAGATTGGGAACTACAGCTAATGAAAGTAACAATAGCTATAAAATACACAAGTACTTGATAAGTTTTCATTTTATATCTTTATTAAGTTTGTTATTTTCGAGGAGTTTTAATATATAAATCTTTTTTAGGATCAACTTTCAATGGACCTTTAGAGTACGCTTCATTACTAAATGCACTAAAATTAATACCTCCTGTATCCATTGGAGAATAAGATTTTCGTTGGCCAAACGGTAGTTTAAATCCTCCCGAATTATCTAATTCAGTTCTAATAACATTAATAACTTTTTTTTCGTTATCTCCTTGCATGCCATATATAGATGTTGCAGAATATTCTTTTCCATCATCTCCAATAATTCCATCAATTAAATTATTATATTTATGACTTACTTCATGTAGAGTTGTCATTCCATATCCCAGCGTCAAGGGATTTAAAGACTGACTAGCACCATTTATGAAACCATCTATCTGATCAGTATTTATATTCAAATCATAAACATGTGTATAGCCTGCAACTCCATCAACTTTTTCTCCTCTACCTTGAATTTCTTGTATGGAAGAGCCTCTTGTATTATCAGAATTAATCTGATAATCAGTTCTATGATTATCAATAGCACCTTTCAACATATCACGAGCTGTTTTACTTCCTCCCATATCAGAAGATTCTTTGTAACTCAACTTCCCATTATCACCAACAGATAATTTCAATCCTGTTTCTTTTTCTAAATCACTTACAATTTTATTTTGTGTATCAGCAGAAACACTTTTCCCAAATGTTATATCATAGTTCTGCATTCCATCCGGATCAATAAATCTTAAAGGATTATTGTAAGCATAAGTATAAGTGCTCCAACGTCTCGAAGTTTCCGCCAGCGGATCAATTACACCCCATCTACCAATATCCGGCATATAGAATCTCGCTCCATAATCATACATGCCCGTTTCTTGTAGCTCCTTTCCGTTGTACTTGTACTGATAAGCATTCTGTGTTGTATTAATGTAATTATGCAGCATTCCAAATGGATAATAATTATTCACTTCTACAATCTCTCCAGGTTTCCAAGTGCTAATACAGCTTGGTGGATTAAAAGGGTCCCATGGAATATCTTCACATTGGCTCTGAAAGTATTGTCTTGGCTGTATTACTCCATCTTTATTAGTATCGGTATAACTCAGCCTTACATTCCCTAAATGATCAGTATAATTATAAATATACTGATTCAATAAGGCATCATAATACCCTTCTGAGGTAGGAATTATCCTTAGCTTGATTTCAGCTGGTTCATCAGGATCATCAATAACTCCTATTCCTCCAGGTGATGATTCTGATGGTTTAGTACTTTTATACTGGAAACCATCCAGGTAATCAGTTTCTAAATCTCCAAAGAGCTTCTTCACCTTTACTCCATCTGCCCGATAAGTATATTGGGTTATCTTTGAGCTTTGGGTAATCTGTTTAGGTAAATTTAAGTAATTATATTGGATTGATAAAATCCCTTTATCCGGTTGACTGATCATATTTCCGTTGCCATCTCCGTTGTCATTATCATAGCCTATTGTATTAGGAGTTAAGGAGTAGGGATAGCCCGAAGAATTCTGCTGCTCATCTGTTACTTTTACCAACTTATTTCCTATATAATCATACTTTAAATTATCAATCATTAAAGTAGTATTACTTCCTGAAAGCAGTCCCTGAGTTCTCACCAGATTCAGAATATTTCCATTCACATCATAAGCCAGCAGCTCATTGTATTCTTTTGCATAAGGATTGGTATCTTGTAAATCGTCAGCAAAAAGTGGACATTTGATATTAGAAATTTAAGGAGTGTTTTCATAAAAAGAGTAATTTTAATTATGGCAACACCGAAAAAGAAAC
>NZ_QICI01000018.1 GCF_004119445.1 Chryseobacterium sp. CH21
AGACAAATATATAACCAACAAAAATTAGTAAATTTATAAACCGAAAATCCTCCTTAAGGATTTAAACCAAAATGTCTAAGTTGGTTTGAAGACGTACATTTAATGTACTACTACATTGTTGGTAGTCTCAAAATAACTATTAATGAGAGCGAATTGTTTTTTGAGTGGAAAAAAAAGTTTATGTTTAATTATAATCCTATTAAATCCATTAAAATTAATGATATAAAAACTATTGTTTTAGATGAAGAAAGACTTCTAAGAAAAATAAAGACAGATGATACTGTAATTCATATCAATAATTCTAAAATTAAGTCTGAAGATGCAGAAAAATTTATTAGTAGATTGAAAAATGATATTAAAATAATAGATAGTTGGGATGAATTTGCTGAAAAAGGATATTTAAGGTTAGCATATAGAATAAATTCAATAATACTCATTATATCAATTATCATTACTATAATTTTTACAATGTTAAAAGGTTTTAATCCTGTCTCATTATCTGTTTTGTTATTATTTATACCACAACTGATTTTATATCAAAAACAAATGAAAGATAAAAACTAATAGGTAATTTTTCAAAATGTGATCAAATTTCAAAAATACAATATATAAATTAGAATTAAAATAGATTAAAACTCACTATTCTTTCTAAAAATCAATAATATACTCGAACTTTCAATCATTAAAAGCAACAATTACTCAATTGCCAAAATCAAACACCCGTTAAATAATTATTCTTAACTATTATCATTTTCTATTGAAAACAGAATGTTAATTAACAAATTTTATTACCTCAAACGCAATAATAATCAGAAAATTATTACTAACTTTAAACAGAACTTTAAAACCAATTAACTATGTCACATATATTAGCTGGAGTATTTGGTCATCACAGCGACTACAAAAAACTGGAAAGTGATCTGGAAAATTCAGGATTCGGAACTTCAGATTACATTGTATACCTTAACGATGGTTCCGGTAATTCCCAATATTTGGCAAGTGTTACCGTAAATGATCTTAATCAGATAGACCTTGCACGGACTGCATTTGTTCAGAATGCAGCATTGAAATCCTATTTATTTGAAAACATGAAGATCAATGAAACCAATTATGATACCATCAAAAGGTATATTGACGCAAGAAACAGAGCTGAAATCCACAGCAGTCCCGAAATTAAGATTAAAACGTCAAGTGACGGTATGAATTCTGAAGTGAAATTCTAACGATATAAAATCTAATAGCCGGAGATCCGCAGTGCATACTGCGGATCTTTTATGTTTGAAAAAACTAAAAAATTTCGTATTTTCGTCTTATTATAGGCATGTGCACAAATGAGTTACGATTTAGAACAAGAGAATAAGGAGATCCTTGCAAGATATAAGGATCTGATTTCTAACACATACAGAACACTGGATGAGGAAAATAATAAGCTCATCCGAAAGGCATTCGATATCGCGCTGGATGCCCACAAGGATCAAAGGAGAAAATCCGGCGAGCCTTACATCTACCACCCTATTGCTGTTGCTAAAATTGTAGCAACAGAGATTGGTTTGGGAGCAACTTCTATTGCCTGTGCACTTTTGCATGACGTGATTGAAGATTCTGATTATACCTACGAAGATCTGAAGAAAATCTTCGGTGAAAAGATTGCCAGTATCGTGAATGGATTGACCAAAATATCCATCATGAATCATCAGAATATTTCTGTACAGTCTGAAAATTACAGAAAACTGTTGTTGACGCTATCCGAAGATTTCAGGGTTATTCTGATCAAAATTGCAGACCGCCTTCATAATATGAGAACGCTGGAAAGCATGGCTCCGGATAAGCAGAAAAAAATTGCCTCAGAAACGGTTTATATCTATGCTCCGATGGCTCACCGTCTTGGATTGTACAACATCAAATCTGAGCTGGAAGATCTTTCCTTAAAATATAACAGCCCCGAAGTATACAATGAAATCACGGAAAAATTGGAACTTGCCAAAGAAAATCGTGAAAGATATATTAATGAATTTACCAAAGAAGTATCAGAAAGGCTTAACGAAGAAGGTTTAAACTTTAAGATCAAAGGCCGTGCAAAAGCCATCTCCTCCATTTACAGAAAGATGCTGAAACAGGGAGTTTCCTTTGAGGAAGTTTTTGACAACTACGCCATCAGGATTATTTATAAATCGGATGCAAAAAATGAAAAATTTCTTGCCTGGAAGATCTACTCTATCGTTACGGATGTATACCACAGTAACCCTTCAAGAATGCGTGACTGGATTACACAGCCCCGTTCTACAGGATATGAAAGTTTACACTTAACGGTTTTAGGACCAGACAGAAAATGGATTGAAGTACAGATCCGTTCAGAAAGAATGGACGAAATTGCTGAAAAAGGAGTTGCCGCTCATTATAAATATAAAGAAGGATATAAACAGAGTTCTGATGACAGAAACTTTGAAAGATGGGTAACAGAAATCCGTGAAGTACTGGAGCAGCAGCAAAACCTTTCTACTTCGGAACTTTTGGATAATATTAAGCTTAATTTATATTCCAAAGAAGTATTTGTCTTTACCCCGAAAGGAGAGATTAAAATTCTGCCAACCAATGCTACCGCTCTGGATTTTGCATTCTCTGTCCATTCTGATTTGGGAATGAAATGTCTGGGAGCAAAAATCAACGGAAAATTGGTTCCAATTTCCTATATCCTTCAAAACGGAGATCAGGTAGATATTCTTTCTTCACAGAATCAGAAACCAAAATCTGACTGGCTGGAATTCGTAGTGACTTCGAAAGCCAAATCCAAGATTAAAAGTTATCTGAACTCTCAGAAAAACCAATTGGTTGAAGAAGGAAAAGAAATCCTGCAGAGAAAACTTCGTCATGCAAAAATCAATTTCAATGATGAGGAAATTAATAAACTTCAAAAGTTCTTTAATTTAAAATCTTCACAAGAGCTTTTCCTTAAATTCCAAAGTAACGAATTGGATGTAAGCAGCCTGAGAAAATATATTGAAAGTAAAAACGTATTCAATAACTTACTTTCAAGATTCAGAAAATCACCTAATAAGAGTCAGCATTTCGAAGAACATAAAGAGGAAAACCTTGATATGATTGTCTTTGGAAAAGATGAAGAAAAGCTGAATTACAGCTATGCAAAATGCTGTACAGTGATTCCTGGAGACAAAATTTTTGGATTCATTACCATCTCAGACGGGATTAAAGTTCATAGCGACACCTGTCCGAATGCTATCAATCTGAGAGCACAGTATGACTACCGTGTTATCCCTGCCAAATGGGTAAATGCAGAAAGCTTCAAAAACAGAGTAAAAATTGAAATTGAAGGACTTGACAGAATGGGGATGATTAATGATATCACAACTGTCATCAGTGGAAGTATGGGAATGGATATGAAGAGCATGTCTATTGAATCCAACAATGGTGTTTTCACAGGAAATATCAATCTCGAAGTCAAAAACAAAGGTCAGTTGGAAGAGACCTTTAAAAAACTTAAAAATATTAATGGTGTTTCAAGAGTGAGACGACTACAATCATAAACATGAATTTATCTCTTTATTTTAAAAAATTTTTCAATAACAGCCAGTCCTCAGGAATTATTCTTATTTTCTGTGTGCTTATTTCATTACTAATTGCCAACTCTTCTGCTGCAGAGAATTTTCAGCATTTTTTAGACACAGAAGTGGGCACTCACCTTTTCGGATTGGAATATCCTGTCAGCATCTGGATCAACGATGGATTAATGGCTGTATTTTTCCTTCTGGTGGGTCTTGAAATAAAACGTGAACTTGTAGAAGGTGAGCTTTCATCTTTTAAAAATGCCTCCCTTCCTATTTTTGCTGCGGTAGGCGGAATGCTTGTTCCGGCTGTTATCTACAGTATTTTCAACACAGGTACAGAATACAGCAACGGCTGGGGAATTCCTATGGCTACAGATATTGCTTTCTCGCTCGCTATTATTTCGATGTTGGGTAAAAAAATCCCGAATTCCATCAAAATATTCTTGGCAGCACTGGCTATTGTAGACGATCTGGGTGCTATCCTTGTAATTGCCATTTTTTACACTGAACAAATTCATTGGACCTATCTTTTATTGTCTTTTGGAGTGACTGCCCTGCTGTTTATTTTAAACTTTTTAAAAGTAACCAAAACGATATTTTATATCATTCCGGGATTGTTTCTATGGTATTTCCTTCATCATTCCGGAATTCATGCAACGATAGCTGGCGTTTTATTGGCCTTTTCCATTCCTACCAATGCTTCCAATGTAGAAATTTCGCCATTGGAAAAACTGGAGCATCAGCTTCATATTCCGGTAAGTTTTCTGATCATGCCAATATTTGCTTTAACCAATACCAATATCACTTTTTCCAGTGACATGGTGGCTGGTCTTACCAGTACATTAGGACTGGGTATTATTTGTGGTTTGATATTAGGAAAGCTGATCGGAATCAATCTGTTCTCACTGATCGCTATCAAATTAAAGCTCAGTTCTCTGCCTCAAAACAGCAACTGGCTTCAAATGATTGGGGTTGGTTTGTTGGCCGGAATCGGATTTACGATGTCTATTTTCATTGCATTGCTTTCCTTTAAAGGCGAACTTCATATTCAGGACGAAGCAAAGTTTGCTATTTTGATTGCTTCTTTTGTGGCAGCCATTGCTGGATTTCTCATATTGAGTGCCAGTTCAAAAGAAAACCCTGATCTGGAAGAGAATTAATCTTTCTTCCGGTTTTCAAATTTTCTTCTATGTTCCTCATCGCCATCAAAATCGGGTTCTGCAATCAGAGTGTGATAGTGCATTGTTTCTTTCTGAATTTCATCAGACAGCAGTTTCTCTATTCTGAGTTTTCTGATAGCCATATTGAGTTCGTTTCCGAATAAAAGGAGATATACATTCACATTCACCCAAACCATCAGCAGAATCATACTTCCGATGGATCCATAGAGTACATTATATCTTGCAATATCCTTTACATAAATGGCAAAGATATAAGTAGTCACCACAAACAGAACAGTCGTTAGAATAGCTCCCGGAACGGCCTGACGGAATCTGGTAATTTTTACCGTTCCCAACCAGTAAAATAAACTAAGAAGTATAAAATAAAAAAGAGGAAAAGAAACAAATCCGATGATACTTGAGAGATTATCTACAAGCCATGTAATATCATAAGCCGGCGTAAAGAGTTTCATAACAACCTCAACATAGTATACCCCGAAAAGGGCTAGAAAAACAATGGTAATAAAACCTATTGTAATAAAGAACGAAAGAATAAACTCCTTTACATCGCTCAGCTTTTCATCTGAATTTTCATTAAAACCATTGATCAGGGAAAAAGTACCATTGGTAGCAAAAACAAGCGCCAGAACGATCGTAAGATTGCTGATCCCTCTCATATTCGGGATAATATTGTTCTCGATATACCCTCTTACATCACCCTCCATATTGGAAGGAAAAACATTATGCATCAATACGTCAAAAATATAGAACTGCAGCTTGTCATAATGCGGCATATAAGGCAAAACAGAAAGTAAGAATAGAATAAAAGGAAACAAACTTATGGTAAAGCTCCAGGAAATAGCCGCCGCTTTTCTTCCTATTTTTCCTTTGAAAATACCTGAAATATAGATCTGAAACATCTGCCAAAGCGATATTCCCAAAACAGGAATATGGATGCTGTCAAAAAACTCTTGAATTTTCAAAATAAATCTGGGAACCTTTACACTCATCGATTTGGATGTCTTTATACAAATGTAGGGGAATTAAATTAAATAGGGAAAAGATAGGTGAGAGATGTTAGGTGGCAGATTGTAGGGATTAGGGGTTTTGAGTTTAATGTTCAGGGGTTAAAGTTTAAGGTTATGATTGACTAGGAATAAAAGCCACCCACAATTGATACCTCGCAACTCTCAACCAGAAACTCATAACTAAATAACCTCGCAACTAATATAACTTGCAACTCGAATCCCGAAACCTGCAACTTGCAACAAATAACCTCGCAATTCGCAACAAAAGAAACCAGCAACAAATTAACCGCGAAACCCCTATCTTTGCACTCTGAAACTTCTTACAATGCGAATCAGTTTACTTTGTATCGGTAAAACAGACGATAAGGAAATTACGTCTTTGATCAATTATTATCTCAACCGTTTACCCAAACACTGGAATTTTGAAATTACCGAAATACCGGATGTTAAAAATGCCAAAAACCTATCTTCTGATCTTCTTAAAAAAGAGGAAGCCAAGTTATTCTTAAACCATATTGATAAAAATGATCTGGTCATTATTCTTGATGAAAAAGGAAAACAGTTTACCAGTCGTGAATTTTCTCAAAAAATTGATATCTGGATGAATTCTTCTGTGAAAAAAGTACATATTCTGATTGGAGGAGCTTATGGCTTTTCTGAAGAAATTTACAGCAGAGCGAATGAAAAAATGTCTTTATCCAAAATGACTTTTACCCATCAGATGATCCGCCTTTTTATTGTGGAACAGCTTTACCGAGCTGATCAGATTTTACAGGGGAAACCTTATCATAACGATTAAAAACAAAACCCTTCTGAGCTCAGAAGGGTTTATATTTCTATAGGCTTTCGAGCCTTTTGTTTATCAGAATTGATTATTTCATGCCGATCTGTCTCTTTGCTTCCCCTATTACAAAAGCAACGGAATTGGCAATATTAAAACTCCTGATAAGCTTCGACATAGGAATGGTTAAATGGTTTTCAAAACGATCCAACACCTCTTTACTCAGCCCTACACTCTCCTTTCCGAAAACCAGCCAGTCACCATCCTGAAAATCAGTTTCCAGATATGACTTTTCAGCATGTGAGCTCATTAGAAAAACACGTGACATATCTGGAATGGTATTAACCCATTCATCTACATCTGCATATTCAGTAACATCGAGATGCACCCAATAATCTAATCCGGAACGTTTCAGATTTTTATCATTAATTACAAATCCAAACGGATGAATCAGGTGTAACCTGCTTTCGGTTCCTACACATAATCTTCCGATATTTCCTGTATTATTAGGGATTTCAGGTTCTACAAGAACAATATTCAACATCTTTCTATCTCTTTATTCGTTTTTTTAGTATGGATTTATTTAAATGATCTGGATAGGATTTTTTCAATTTATTTTTTTACACATTTAGCATAAACATCGGTCAACACAGCTTTTTCATACCCCAGGGCTACTGCTTTATCAAGGTTTTCACAACCTTCTTTAAGTTTGGAAGTATCAAATAGAATCATCGCCTTACTCACATAAGATTGTGCAAATTTAGGATCTATAGAAATCGCTTTATTTGCATCTGTAAGTGCTTCCTTATATTTTTTCATTTTAAAATAAACATCTGCCCGGCCATTGTAAAGCAGTGATTCCGGTTTTTCTGCAAGAAGTTGATTATAATCTTTTAAAGCTCCGTCAAGGTCACCATTATTCTTTTTGAGATTGGCCAATCCTGTCTTTGCAAAAAGATTATCAGGAGCAAAAGTTAAAATCTGATTAAGGTCTTTGATAGCAAGTTCTTTTTTTCCCTGACTGTCATAAATTTTGGAACGTGTAAGATATAAATCCGGAGTTTCAGCATTCACCTGAAGTCCTTTTTCTATATATTCCAGCGCTTTTACCTTATTTCCTTTCTGACTGTAAAGCGAAGAAAGATTGGCATAAACGGAAACCGACAATGGATTTGCTTTCAAGGCAGATTCATAGGATTTAAAAGCCTGAGTGGTCTTTCCAAGTCTTCTCTGAGATGTTCCGAGATAATCGTAATACTCTGATTGAAATTTTTGGATCTGTTCTTTTTCTGCCAGTTTTAAATACTGTTCTTCAGCACATTTATAATCGGCTTTGTTAAAACATTCTTCAGCCAGTTTTTTATCCTGGGCATAGAAATTAAGGGAAATACTGAGGGAAATTACTAGTAATACATTTTTTTTCATGAGGTTATAGATTGTTTATTGATCACTTTTTTGGCGAGTGCACCAAATATCACTCCCAATAAAGATCCAACAAACGCCCCCACCAAAATATCTATCGGGAAATGCACTCCTAAATATATTCGGCTGTAGGAAACCACTATAGCCCATACAAATATAGCATATGGAAACCATTTAAGTTTATTTTTCAATAAAATACTTAAAAAAGAAGCCAAAAAGAAGGTATTGGAAGCATGGGCAGAATAAAACCCAAACTGTCCACCGCATTTCACGATTCTCATATGATGTTCCAAAGTAGGATCATGACAAGGTCTCAGCCTTGCCACACCATATTTAAAAACACTAGCCAACTGGTCAGAAACTGTTGCACCAATAGCCAAAAATACAAGGATAAAAACTAAAGATCTTAGTTTATAACTTTTGTATAAAAAATAAAGAAATATAATATAAAGTGGCACCCAGATCCAGGTACTGGAAATCAGCATCCAAAACTGGTCGAAAGATGAATCGCCCAAATTATTAAGGTAAAGAAATACCTTCTTATCTTCCTGAATAATCTCCTCCATGATTATCTGCTTACTGGTCCTTCGTAAGTATCATCATCTGCCGGCTTTGGTTTCGGAGGTTCATTAGAAGCAACGGAAGAAGGCTCCGTAAGAATATCTTTTTTGATATCATTCATTGGGTTGAAATCTTTTGCTGCATCTTTTACCTTTTCAATCTCACGCTTGATTTCGGAAACAGGGTTATCTGTTTCCTTCATGATTTCAGTTTTGATATCTTCTACTGCTCCACGCATTTTTCTTACGCCTGCACCTAAGTCACGCGCAATCTGTGGCAGTTTATCCGGGCCGAATAATACAACGATTGCAATGGCAATGAGTGCCATTTCTCCAATGCTTAATTCCATGGTGTAAAATTACAAAAGTTTATTGCATTTATGGACTGTAAACTAAAAATTTAAACAAATTTTAAGATTTTATAAATGTTGTACAAGTTCAAGAGGTTATTTGTTGCGAGTTGCAAGTTTATTTTACTTCGGAGTAAGTGTTGCAGTTTTATTTTGTTGCGGGTTACCTACAGCCTTAAGCCCTGACCTTGAATCTTAAACTTTAATCCTTAAACTCTCAAACTCACTCCCTAATCTCCATTACCTAATTCCTGCTACCACCTCCTCCTACCTATTAATTAACAAATAATTAATTCAAAATAATGAGAATTACGCAGTAATTTTGTATATTTATAATACACAACCAAATAAATATTAAATATGAAAAGACTTTTGACTACTTTTAAAGTTTTCGCTGTATTATCGGTATTGGCACTCCAAAGCTGTCATGACGAAAACAACGAAATGAATCAACAGGAAACTGCTCAGGCTAAAGTAACTGCAGATGATCTAAAAAAAGAAATTACTCCTCTACCCTCACAGGCTATCCCTGATGCTGTTCAACTTCAACTGAATGAATCCGGAAAAAACCTGGAAGCCTATCTGAAAAATGATTTACAAATTGCCGGAGTAACTGTATTGGGAAAAATTTCAACCCAGAAAGGGATTGAGCTTTCCAAAAGCCTGATTACCGATAAAGATCAATTCATTGCATCCGGAAACATTATGGAGCCTTCTTCCGTAAAAATCGGAAAAATTGGTAATCTGTATACTGGTGAAGACCTTACAACAGCGCAGCAAGGATTAACAGAAGCCATCACTGAAGAAATAAAATCCGGCCCCCATGTTATGGAAATAACATGGAACAGCAAAAACGGGAAATTTACCACTGTATGTTTTTACAGTGATTCAGGAATTATCTGGGATAATATTCTCGGAGGTCTTATTATGATGGATACCCGTGGAAATTCGGAAGCTTCTAACAATCAGGCAGCAAAAGTGGTTTCTACATGGTACAAACAATGGTGGACAGCTAATTGGCTATGGGGATCTAAGAGAGGAGAAGCAGGGTACCAGATTACGATTTATTATTCCGGTTCTACGGTTTCTAACGCCGACGTAAGTGACTGGGGATATATCAGTTTAGGAAAAGCAAAAAGTGAGAGCAAAATCACAAAGAAAACCGGCGCTTACGGACAATGCCGTTATGCATTAGGACTTTGTACTCCTACCGGTTCTTTAAGTTTTAACTCCAGTAATTTCTCTGTGTCATTCTCAGGATTGGGCAGCAATGTTGTAAGTAACGGGACAAAATCCCTATATCCATAATTATTTTCATAAAAATCTGATTTTAAAAGAAACGGGAAGCTCGCTGAGCTTCCCGTTTTTTATTGTTCAAGGTAATATTCTTCGTTAAGCTTTTTCAAATCGCTGCTTTTGATTTCAAGGCTTCGATAGCATTTTCCTTTAATCCAAAAGTGTGCATCAGTATTTCATACAACTGCATATCATTTTCTATCGATATGGATTCTTTTGCACCATTGTCAGACCGGATATTTAAAACACCGTCTGTGTAGGTATATCGGGCATTTTCATCTACTTTTGAAAGAATCAGTTTGTTCTTAAAATGAGAACCAGGATGTGTAGACAAATACCAGTTGGAAATATCAAGATCAATAGGTTCTACATGTTCAGGGATGAAGCGATAGACCGGAAGCCACTGCTCTTTCCACATCCAAAGCGTATAAGTTTCTTCTTTGTGAGAAACTTTAAATATTCCATTAGGTGTTTGCTGCTGGTTTTCCTCATTTAAAAGTATAGGAGCCGTAAGGGTTGCTGTTCCAAATCCGCAGTCTACCAAATATTTTTTTCCTTCAAAATCAACAATTAGCAAGAGATGAGTCTGTGCAGCAATGCTGTCTTCCTGTCTTCCCCACACTACTCTTCCGAGCTGAAGTTTTACATTGAATCCTAACGATTTTAAAACTTCACTTAAAAGCAGGTTTTGTTCATAGCAATATCCGCCTCTGGATTCTGTAACCAGTTTTCTAAAGACATCTTCTACGTTCAAAGAAGGAACCGTTCCTGTATAAGAGTCTATATTTTCAAAAGGAATATATTTGGGATGAAGCTGATGTATTTTTCTCAACGTTTCCATATTCAATTCCGGAGTTCCGGAGAAATGAATCCGTTCGAAATACTTTCCCAGGTCTGATGTATTCATAATTTGTTTTTTGGTTTCAAAAGTGGGTAAAAACTACTTCTGTAAAATTATTGAATAGATTGAACCCGGAACAGCATATATGTTTGGAATAGAACAAATCTATTGTTAATGAAAGTCTTTTTTCGAGGTTATATCCACTACATCTTTTCCTTTTTTCTGAAAAGCAGAATACGTAATCACAACACTGATTGCCATTAAGACAAACGCTAAAAAGAAAGGTGCACCGGAAAACTTGAATGGTGCTTCATCATGCGTAAAATAATAGAACAGGTTCGTCATCATTGGAGGTCCGATAATAGACGTCGCACTCATTAAACTTGTCAACGCTCCCTGAAGCTCTCCCTGCTCATTGGAGGGAACGCTTTTTGTAATAACAGACTGCAACGCCGGACCACAAACTCCCCCTAAACAGTAAGGCACCAAAAACACAAACATCATCCATCCTTCAGATGCAAAAGCAAATAACAGCATTCCTACAGCATACAAAGCCAGTCCATAATAAATACTTTTCTGTTCTCCCAATCTCGGAGTTGTATATCGGATAAGTCCTCCTTGTACAAGGCCTACTAATAATCCTACTACTCCCAATGAGATTCCTACCATTCTTTCCGTCCAGTTGAATTTATACATAGTGAAGAAGCTCCAGTTACTCTGTACAGCATGACCCGCAATATAAATTAATATCAATGAAGCTATCAATCCGGAGATTTCAGGGTGTTTACCTAAAAATTTAAATGAACCTATAGGATTGGCACGTTTCCAATCGAATTCTCTTCTTTTATCTTTATCTAAACTTTCTGGAAGAATGAAATATCCATACAGGAAATTAAGCAAACACAAACCTGCAGCTGCATAGAAAGGAACTCTGGCGCCATAATGCCCAAGAACTCCGCCCAGAACTGGACCTATAATAAATCCAAGACCAAAGGCAGCACCTATCAGTCCGAAATTCTTAGCTCTATCTTCATCTGTGGAAATATCTGCAATATAGGCACTGGCCGTGGTGACACTTGCTCCTGTAATCCCTGCAATGATTCTTCCTAAAAACAGCCACCAGATCGTGGGAGCTAGTGCAAGGAAAATATAATCTACTGCAAATCCGAAAAGAGAAATCAGAATTATGGGTCTTCGTCCGTATTTATCACTCAGGTTTCCAACAAGTGGAGAAAAAATAAATTGTGTAAATGCATAGGCAAATCCCAGCCATCCCCCATATTTTGCAGCTTCACTGATATCTGCATGAATAAGTTCCTCAATTAATTTAGGAACCACAGGAATGATGATTCCCCATCCCGTAATATCGATCAGTAAAGTAATAAATATGAAGCCTATAGCCGCTTTTTTCTTTGAATTTTCCATGATGGTGCAAAATTAATCAAATCTGGAAAATAATGATTCTAAATTGTAGTGTATTAAAGAAGTATAATATGAAATAGTAAATTAAAACATTAAAGAAAATAAAAATCCTGCTTCATACATATTTAGAAACAGGATTTTATAATTAATCGGAAAGCATTTTATTAGTTACTGTTGAGTTTTGTATAAATCATTTTGTTGGTAATAATACACTTGATCAGGCAACTTTGCTTTAAGGTCACTTTAACCACATTACTATATTGGTAAGCAGTCGTATTGCCATTCAATACAGAACGCACTCCTCTACGATAATAAGTAGTCTGAGTAACTGGAGGTGCATCATAGGTAGCAGATGTGGCATTAGTAATATTTGTAAATGTTACATTATCAGGTGAACTTTGCCACTGATATTCTGCAGAACCACTTACCTGAGCCGCCGCAGACTGGCTAAACGCTGCAGGATCATTACTGATATCCATACATACCGTCTGATCTGCTGCAATAGTGCCGGGAACATTTACAGAATTTACAAAAAGCCGTCCTACAGTAGAAATTGCCAGGAAAGAGCAAGTGTGAAAGCTAGAGTTAGCAACTACTCTGTATTGGTTATTATTAAATCCTACGGGAACATTGCTAATGGTAAGGGTGGATGAAGTAACATTGCTGTAATTGGTGCCATTCGTGAGATTAGTCCATGTGCTGCCGTTAAGGATCTGCCATTGGTACGTAATATTATCCGGTGTTTCATCTGTAGTGGTGTTATTAATCACAGCTGTCATTGTTGTAGATCCACCGGCAGCAACAGTTTTATCAGCAGGCTGCGACAGATAAGTCATAGGAGCAAGGTAATATTCTGAAAGGATATTATACACCCTCATCTGGCTGAATGAAAACCCAATACCTATTGCTTCTCCAAAAGCAAGCTGTACTTCATCCCATGCCGCCGTAGGAATCACCTTTATAATCCGGCGCTCCTGATTGTCTCCAAAATCAAAGAAGAAATGCCCGTTAATCCCTGTACGGTAGACTTCCTGACCATTGTTGTAGAACACAAAATTTCCACCATTAAAACTGGGATTAAAATTAAAACCATCGGAAGCAAAGTCAATATAGACGGGTTTATTAGCCTGAAAATCTGCTCCGGTAGTATACGTACTGCAGAAAAGTCCAGCACCAGTACCTGGCTTTAAAGAGGAAAATGAGTTGACATCTGTATCTGTCATATTATTAGGATTAGCCGCTTCTTTTCCCAATCTGAAACAGAGAAAACCACCATCGCTTGCACTTGAAGTATTGGTATCCAGTAATCTTCCACATCCGCCATTAGGCAGAGCTACCATTTCCTGAGCTGTCATTTTGTTGTATACAAAAAACATACTGCTACAAGCAAATATCTTACTATTGAATTTGTTTTCATCATCAATAATTTTTAAAGTTAGTTATACACGGAAGGATATTCATTCTGGGTAAGAATGATCATAATGACGGTATGTCACTTAAAATTATTTGATTACAAATACAATATTCACGAAAGAGCATGCTGTAGCCGTTCCAATTACATCATAGCGTAATATCCCGTTGGCATCAATGCTTACATTGTTTAAGACTGTATTATCAAAATCAGTTACATAATAATACAGATCTGTTGCATTGGCAAAGAAAGGAATTGTACCTGGAGCTCCTGTACTCGATACCTTCGGGGTAGAAAACTGAGCTTTATAAAGCTGGAATAAATCTTTTGTTCTTGCTGTACCGGTAGTAGAAGTATCAATACTAATAGAGGGCATATAAAAGAACTTCACAATATTACCACTGATCGGAATCCAGTTCGGACTGGCAGATGTTCCGATATTTTGAGCTAATGCCTGCCTTTTGAGATCATACACCAACAAACCGTTAGCTGGAGTCGGAATTGTTGTCAGATCAAAAATTCTGGGAATCAGTACACCTTTATTGGTATTGGCAACATCTAATGCGGAACTTTTATCGGGATTAGGAGTTCCGATCCCTACCTAAGAGTAAAGGGAGCTGTCAGCACTTAATGCCACAGCAATGAATAATTTTTCGGCTTTCATTTTTGTTTTGTTTGATATAAATATAAAATAATTTATCACATAAAACTCTTATTTTTTAATAATCTTTAAACAAAACAATCATATTTTAAAAAACTCTCAAAAACCCTTTATTATTCAATAATTACACACAATAAATTATTCTCCAAAATTAGACTTATTATACATAACTCTACTTTATAATAATTTTAAAAAAAATATAATTCATAAAAATATATAAGAATAATTATTACTAAACACGGCAATAAATAATTACAAATAAAAAATATATAATATAACAAGAAACTAAATATAAATCTATTCATTTAAGCCAAAAACATACAAATACATGTATGCAGATCCAAAATTTGCTTTTAAAAATTAAGATTTATCAAAAAAAAATGCTGCGGGATAAAAAAAGACCGCTTCTTTCGAAACGGTCTTTATTAATTTATTGTAGTATGTATTACTTTGAAGCAAGTTCTTCTTTCGCAGAAGTGGATTTTCCATGTACTTCTTCTTCTTTCCCTGTTTTAAGGAAATCATAAGCAATTGCAGAAGCCACAAAGATGGATGAATAAGTACCGAATCCAATACCTATTAACATCGCAAACATAAACCCTCTCAAGTTATCACCTCCGAAGATGAAAATCGCAAGGATAACCAAAATCGTAGTGAATGAGGTGTTGAATGTTCTACCCAATGTACTTGAGATAGAATCATCAAACAGACCTGCTAATGTTAAAGATTTTTTCTCTCTCAGGTATTCTCTAATTCTGTCGAAGATAATTACTGTATCGTTGATTGAGTACCCTAATACTGTAAGGATCGCAGCAATGAAATCCTGATTGATCTCCATATTGAACGGCATATACTTATGAAGCAATGAATATGCTCCTAAGATAATAACTGCATCATGGAATAGAGCAGCAACCGCTCCAAGAGAGAACTGCCATTTTCTAAATCTTATCAAAATATAGATAAAGATCATTGCTAATGCAGCTAATACGGCATAGATACCGTGAGTCTGGATATCGTCAGCAACAGAAGGTCCTACTTTCTCAGAAGAAACAATTCCCGCATGATCTTTATCAGCAGATTTGAAATCTTTCAAAGTAGTTCCTGCCGGTAGATTTGTCTTTAAACCATCGAATAATTTCTGTTCGATAATCTGGTCAGCTTTTAAAGATTCATCCTCGATAAGGTAATCTGTAGAGATCTTTAATTGTCTGTTGTTTCCGAAAGTTTTAGCTTCTACAGAAGAGTTTTTACCATCTTCTGTTTTGAATAATGCTACTAATTTATCTTCAACGTCTTCAGCTTTTACATCTTTATCAAATCTTACCACATAGTTTCTACCTCCGGTAAAGTCGATACCATATTTGAAACCGTGAGTTGCGATTGAAATGATACACACTACTGTAAGAACAGCAGAAATGATGTATGCATATTTTCTCTTTCCGATGAAATCAATCCAGGTATTTCTGAATAGGTTCTTCGTAGCCGGAGTCCAAACAGAAAGTCCTTTTCCTTTATTTAATCTTGAGAAGATCATTACTCTGGAAAGCAATACTGAAGTAAATAATGTCATTAAAATACCGATCATCAACGTCAATGCAAAACCTTTAATAGGTCCTGTTCCGAAGAAGAACAATACAACTGCCGTTAGGAAAGTCGTAGTGTGACCATCGATAATCGCATTCAATGCATGTTTGAAACCGTCTTTGTAAGCTTCAAGAATACTTTTCCCAGCGAATAATTCTTCTTTAGTTCTTTCATAAATGATAACATTCGTATCCACCGCTACTGCCATGGTAAGAACGATACCCGCGATACCTGGAAGTGTAAGCGTAAAGTCTCCCGAATCCATAATACCGAAAATATAGAATAAGTTGATCACCATTGCAATTACCGCATATACACCAGCTCCACCATAGTAGAAAATGATATAAACAATAATAATAGCAAATGCAATAATGAACGACATTAATCCTGAATCAATAGCCTCCTGGCCTAAAGATGGACCTACAACGGTAGCCTGAACTACTTTTGCACCTGCAGGCAATTTACCAGCACCTAATACGTCTACCAATTCTTTAGCTTCTTCCTGAGAGAAGTTACCAGAGATTTGAGTTCTACCGTTAGGGATAGCGTTTACAACGTTTGGAGCTGTGTACACTCTGTTATCAAGAGTTACTGCCACTGGCTTTCCAACGTTTTTCTCCGTTAAGGTTTTCCATTCTTTAGCTCCTTTAGAGTCCATCTGCATGTCTACTACTACTCTGCTTAGTTCATCGTAGCTGATATTTGCAGTTTCCACAGCACCGTCTACCGGAGCTTTTTGGTTGATGTTACCTCTGATAGCGTATAATACTAAGCTTTCAGCATCTGTAGCTTCAGGCTTGTACCCCCACATGAACTGTGTATATTTAATGTTTGACGGACGTAAAGACTGCCCAACTTTGCTGTTTAAGATTTTGTTTACAACTGCAGTATCAGATAGTTTTACGTTGGCAACACCATTTGTTCTTAATTTGTCAAGCTGTAAAAGGTTCATGAAGTTCACATTCTTTGCAACTCCCATAGAATCTCCTTTTGCAGCAACCATCGTTGTCAAAGTCTGGAAATAAGGCGCAATTTCAGGAACCTGCTGTACTTCCCAGAACTGAAGTTTTGCGGAAGTCTGAAGCATTTTCTTCACTTTATCGATGTCCTTCATACCAGGCATTTCCACAGAAATTCTAGCAGTTCCAGGTACTCTCTGAACGTTTGGCTGGATGGCTCCAAGCTTGTCAATTCTCGTTCTGATTACCTCGAAAGCTGTTCCTACAGACGCATCAATTTTTCTTTTAACAATGCTTTTCACCTGCTCATCAGGCGTGTTGTACTTCACCTCAGTAAGGGTTGTATTTCCGAAAATTTCCGGATCTGCCAACTTAAGGTTTGTTCCTTTAGCTTTGTTAACTACATCGAACTGGTCAAAAAAGTTGTCGATGTAAGGTCTTGTAGAATTCTTCTGTGCTTCATCAGTTTTGTTTAAAGCCTCAATAAGAACAGGGTTTGTAGAATAATTGGTTAAATCATTCACAAGATCTCTTTGGTTAATTTCCAAAAGAACATTGATCCCTCCTTTCAAGTCAAGACCAAGTTTCATTTCCTTGTCTTTGGCTTTAGTGTAATAAAGTTTTGTGAATCCTAAATTCAAAGTATCCTTAGAAAGTCTTGCGATTTCTTTTTGATACTTCTCCGGATTGTCTCCTGCAATAGCAGTTGCCTGCTTTTCAATTTTGCTGGCGTACCATGTTGGTAATAGCTCGTTTAAGCAAATCAACCCTAGTACAATAGCGACAATTGTAATAAGTCCTTTTCCTTGCATTTTGTTATAACTACGTTAAATTAAGTCGGCAAATATAATGATTTTCTTGTATTTTATGAATTTTTAACAACAGAAATGGTTTATTTTCAGATATATTGGTATTGTGATTTCTATTTAAGATTTAACAATTTTTTCATACTATCATAGTGAAGTCTTCAAAATATGATTGGTATAAAATTTTCATTCACTTTTCCAACACACTAAACCTCAAAATATTATGAGAAAACTACTTTTTAGCATCAGTATTTTTTCTTCCTTAATTGTTAATTCTCAAAGCATTAATTTGGAAGAATTTGTTACAGGACTTACCAGCCCTGTAGAGATTACGAATGCCAATGACAGCCGGCTTTTTGTTGTACAGCAGAACGGTATCATTAAAATTATTCAACCCAACGGGACAATTAACGCAACAAATTTTCTGAACATTAGTTCGAAAATCATTTTTGGAGGTGAAAGAGGCCTTTTAGGATTGGCATTTCACCCACAATACACTACTAATGGATATTTTTTTGTGTATTATAACAATCCTGCAGGAAATATTATCGTTGCCAGGTACAGCGTAAGCTCAACAGATCCCAATGTGGCAGATCCTAATTCCGAAAAAATCCTGTTGAACATTCCCAAACCATTCGATAACCACAACGGAGGAAGTATTCATTTTGCTCCTGACGGAAAACTATGGATTATCACCGGAGACGGAGGAAGTGGCGGAGACCCGAATAATAATGCACAAAACAAAAATTCTTTGCTGGGAAAAATGCTGAGAATTGATGTAGATGCTACCGGACCTTACAATATTCCTCCCGACAATCCCTTTGCCGGAGCCGGTGTGGATGGTGCTGACGAAATTTGGGCCTATGGCCTCAGAAACGGATGGAAATTTTCTTTTGACCTTACTACAGGAAATGCCATGATAGCAGATGTAGGGCAAGGGGCGATAGAAGAAATCAACAAAATGCCTATTACGACTGCCGGATTAAACTATGGCTGGCGCTGCTACGAAGGAAATAATCCTTACAATACAACAGGCTGTGCAGCGCAAGCAACAATGACATTTCCCATTGCGGTATATGATCACTCTGGCGGCAAATGCTCCATCACAGGCGGCTATGTATACCGGGGAACACAGTATCCGTCTCTTCAGGGAAAATATTTCTTTGCTGATTACTGCTCTACCCAAATCGGGATTCTGGATACTAACAATGCCATCACCTGGATGCCTCCCTCTTCCGGAAACAACTTTTCTACTTTTGGAGAAGACTATCAAAAAGGATTGTATGTAGCCGCTGTAAATAGTGGAAAGATTTTTAAAATATCCACAGGAACTTTAGGGATTCAGGAAAATACTTTAGGAACTATAAAAATTTATCCTAATCCTGCTTCAAAAGAAATCTTTATTGATGGGGTTAAAGATAAAAAAGCAAGTCTGGAGATCATCAGTGCAGAGGGAAGAAAAGTGTTGGAAACTGATCAGATCATTAATGGTAAAGGAATTAATATTTCAGGGATTCCAGCCGGAGTTTATTTTATCAATCTGAAATCCGGAGAATTAAAATCTTTTAGCCAGAAATTAATTATTAAATAGTAATCATTTATTATAAACGCAACGAAACGCTAAGATATTTAAATTCTGTGAAAAGGATCGCGAAGGTGTTTCACTAAGCAAAAAACTTGCTAACACAATAGCTTTCCGAACAAAAAAGATAAAACAGCATTATAAAATCTTTGCGAACCTTGCGTTTAATTATTTTTAAATAAAGGAGTTGTTTAAACGATCAAAAAATATTGGATATTTCTTAAACCATTAAGAAGGATTTAAGCAGTAAAGCGTAGTTAAGTTAAGATAAATCATTCTGATTTTTAAGCTTAAAGCGAAACTCATCTTAATACTCTAAACACCTTAATACAATCTTAATGTTTCAAAAAAGTTTAAACAAGTTCAAAATAAGCCCATAGATCAATAAAAAAGCGGTTCAGATTTGAACCGCTTTTATTTTATATTGTCATTGAGAAAATTCTCGTTTCCGGTTTATTTCTCATCATTCTCAGGTCAAAAACCATGGCGACATTTCTTGTGAAAGCTCTTCCTTCTTCTGTAATTTTAATTTCAGTTCCGTTGATTTCAACCAAACCATCATTTTCCATTTCCTGCAGCATTTCCAATGCATTATCAAGCTCAGGGAAAGAATTATTAACGTCAAAAGTGGTTTCAAGCTGGCACATCAGATTTAGAATATGTCGTCTTACAATAAGATCTTCTTTATTCAGAACGTGTCCTTTTACAACGGGAATTTCGCCTTCTTCAACCATTTTCTGATATTCTTCCACTGTTTTTACATTCTGAGCAAATGCATACCAGGAATCTGAGATAGCAGACATCCCAAGACCTACCATCAGCTGAGTATTGCTGGAAGTATAGCCCATGAAGTTTCTGTGAAGTTTTTTATGGAGTAAAGACTGATATAGATCATCATGCTCAAGAGAGAAGTGATCCATCCCTACTTCAATATATCCTAAATCCTGAAGGAGTCTTTTACCATCTTCATACAAACGGCGTTTTTCTTCTCCACTTGGAAGGTCATTTTCATCAAAACCTCTCTGTCCAACTCCTTTCACCCATGGAACGTGCGCATAAGAATAGAATGCCAGTCTGTCTGGCTTCAGTTCCATTGTTTTTCTGATCGTGTGTTCCATTGCCTCCCAATTCTGGTGTGGCAATCCGAAAACAAGATCATGACTGATTCCTCTATAACCAATTTCTTTTGCCCATTCTGTAACATTTTTTACATTTTCAAAAGGCTGGATTCTGTTGATCGCTTTCTGAACTTTAGGATCGTAATCCTGAACTCCGAAGCTTACTCTTCTGAAGCCAAGGTCATATAAAGTCTGAAGATGTTCTTTTGTGGTATTGTTTGGATGCCCTTCAAAAGAAAATTCCGGATGTTCCGCAATGTCTACCGACGAAAAAATACCTTCCAACAATGTTCTTAAATTTTCAGGAGAAAAAAACGTAGGAGTTCCCCCTCCAAGGTGCAATTCTTTAAGTTTAGGTTTTTCGTTGAAAAGGTCAAGATAAAGTTTCCATTCTTTCAAAACACTTTCCAGATAAGGTATTTCAACGCTATGTTGTTTGGTAATACGCTTATGACATGCACAAAATGTACACAACGCCTCACAGAAAGGCAAATGGATATAAATAGAAATCCCCTCCTCTGCATTACTCTCATGAAAAGACCTGATTACGGTTTCCTTCCACTTTTCCGGTGAAAATGTAGATTCATCCCAATATGGAACGGTAGGATAAGAAGTGTAACGCGGCCCGGGAATATTATACTTATCTATTAAAGAGTTCATTTTGAAAATTAAATTTTATAAGGGTATGAAATTTAACATCATTCAAATTTCATCTTACAAAATTAACCATTAGTTATGAATTTTAACCTATGAATTATATTAGGTTCTATTTTATAATGAGTCTAAATACGCTTATTACTGAGTTTTAGGATATAATGATAAATTCTATTTCTTCTATTCAAAATTATAATTTCTTCAAACAGATAGAGCACTCCATGACTGAAGATCAGCAGTATCGCAATAAAAAACACCGAAGGAACTGCCTTCAGTGTTTTTGTATACTTTAATAGATTCAATGTATGAGTAAAGCCTTAAAATTCAAATATTTTTGCTCTCGAAAAATTATCATCCCACATAATAAAGTCATGTCCGGAAGGTGCAATTTCCGTGTCCTTAACAAGAGATGGATTAGAAGGGTATTTACCTGTTTTGGCATCCCATTTCAAATGTTTATACTTTTCATTGCCACTTATCAAAATCAAGTCATTCCACCCTGAAGTAATTCCTGCACTTCTGAAAACCGGAGGGTTCATTACTGTAAATCTGTTAATAAGCTTCAGATCATTGCTTAACAATAAAAAAGTACAGCCCCCACTTCCACAAAATGCTCTTCCGGAAAGCGAAATCAAATATTCATCTTTTTTATCATTATTAAGATCTACTGCATAAAAAGAAAACTTACGATCCTGTGCTTCAAGCGACGGCAGATCTGTTTTCAGATAATCCTGTAGATATAGCTTCAGCTTTTCAGCGGTTGCATTGTCTGTTGTTTCGGACTGGTAATCGGATTGTTCAGCAACTGTCTTTACAGAATCCTTAGTACTTCCTTCTTGAGAAGCAGCTAAGCTGTCTATTTTTACGGTTGCCTTTTCACTTTCTTTTTTGCAGGCAGAAAGCATAAGTACTACTGCAACAAAACCTGCCATCAGATGTTTATTTTTTATCATAACTAAGTATTTAAATTTACCATGATAAAGGTAATACCTTTTGCTAAATAATCTGCTTTGGATTAAAATTTTAATTTCAGGACTGCAATTCTGCTGTTTCCGGCAAAAACCACGGTACTGGCATCTGCCCATTCACAAACAAAAAAGCCTTTTTCATCAGAAATTTTCTTCCATGTCTTTCCAAAATCTGAAGAATAACTGATATGCCTGTCCCCTACCGCTATAATTTCTTTCCCTTTTGATCCTGGTTTAATTTTCACACAGGTTGTATAGCCTGCATTTTGGCCTGAAGCCTGAATCTGCCAGGTTTCACCACCGTCATGAGTAGTTGCGATATTATTGACGTTAGCTTCCTGTTTTGTATAATCACCTCCTGCTGCAATTCCAAAGTGGTCATCATAAAAATCTACAGAATACATTCCCTGAGAAGACTCTCCCTGTATAATGGGTGTATTAAAAACCTCTATTTTTCATCTTTCAGATTCATCCTCAAGATCCTTGAAGCTTTTCCTCCGGTTGCAATCCACATATATTTTTTAGTGGAGGAAATATTGGTATTACTGGCAGCAAAAGCGGCTTCGCCTTCGTTTAATCTTATATTATTCTTAAACATGTTCCATTTACCATTTTTGTAAACAGCCAACTTCAAAAGAAGGTCTTTATCGGAATCACTAAAGGTATAGGCCAATTGATCATTCACAAAATGTAAAGCATCATAAAAAGCTGTTTTGGCAGTATCTCTAAAAACAACCTGAGATTTCAGATCTTTTTTATCAATTTTAAAAAAACGTGCCGGACTTTCAATATTGATCGCATAAAAAGAGGTTTTATCCTGTGCTAATGTTCTGAACTGAAGTTTCTCTTCGGACAGCTTTATCTGCTTTTGATTCTTACTATCTTTAAAATCTACAAAGCCAAATTTGGAATCCGTCCCAGTGTACCAGACTTTATTATCATATAATTCAAGTGCTCTGATGCTGATCTTATCATTCAAAATTGTTTCAATACTTTCTACCTGTTGGGAAAATGCTGTAATTCCTAAAGACAGAGATAAAATGGAAAAAATCTTTTTCATATACATATTTTAAGACAAAAAAAACCGCCGAAGCGGTTTATATTGTTATTAATCTTGGTTTTGATATTTTTCAGGATTATTAAGTTTACTATTTGATTTTCCATAAAGGAAATATACTAAACCACCTAAAAATAGCCATACAGCTGAAAGTTCCAATGCATGAGCACTTAAGTTGAATATCAAATAAATATTGATAAATACTCCCAGTGCAACCACTATTTTGTAAGCCGGAACTTTGAAAGGTCTGATCAAATTAGGTTCTTTTTTTCTCATTACCCAAACAGCAATACAAACCAGTGTAAATGCAAACAGGGTTCCGAAACTTGTCATATCTGCCAATGTTGAAATTGGGGTAAATGCTGCAATTAACGCCACTACAATTCCTAACAAAATGATTCCTTTGTAAGGTGTTTTTGTTTTTGGGTGAAGCTGTCCGAAGAATCCAGGAATCAACCCGTCTTTTGCCATTCCGATGAAGATTCTTGACTGTCCCATCATCATTACCATTACTACAGAAATCAATCCTACAGTAGCTGCAATGGTTACTACATTACTCGCCCAGTGTTTTCCTGCAATTTCGAAAGCATAGGCTACAGGAGCTTTAATAGCATCCGGATATTTTCCTTCAGGATTAAAGTCTGTATAATGCATCATTCCTGTTAATACAAGAGATACACAGATATATAAAGCAGTACAGATCAATAGAGAAGCAATGATCGCGAAAGGCACATCTTTTTAGGATTAATAGCTTCACCAGCCTGTGTAGAAACAGCATCGAAACCGATATAAGCAAAGAAAATAGCTGCTGCTCCGGAAATAATCCCTTTAATACCATAAGCGGAAACCATATCCCCTTCAGAATTTTTGATCTTTATCGGATCCGGAATAAATGGCTTCCAGTTTTTCACTCCGTCTACGGCATTATATAGATCAGTATTAGAGAAAATGATATATACTCCTGCAATAATTACAAAGATAACAGCAGACGTTTTCATCAAAACAATCAGGTTATTAGCTCCTGCTGCTTCTTTCGTTCCCTTTACCAATAATGCAGTAATCAAAAGAACAAGAATAAATGCAGGCAGGTTCATAGAAAAACCGTCTCCGGTATAACTTGCCGGATCTGATGTAAGATAAGCAGGCAAATGAATATTAAAAATTTTCAAAAATTTGTTAAAATATCCGGACCAACTCACGGAAACAGCCATACTCGCCATGGCATACTCGAGGATGAGACACCATCCCATGGCCCATGCAAAAATTTCTCCTACCGTTCCATATGCATAAGCATAAGCGGAACCTTCTACAGGAATAATGGATGCAAACTCTGCATAGCACAATGCAGCAAAAACGCAGGCAATACCTGCTATAATAAAGGAAATTGCAAGTGCTGGTCCTGCATGATAATAGGCTCCTGTTCCGGTAAGAACAAAGATTCCACCACCGATTATAGCACCCACTCCAATTGCTGTTAAACTCCATTTTCCAAGGACTTTTTTCAGCTCACTTTTCTTCATATCTGCCTCATAGGCACTTAGTGGCTTCTTAACCCAAATTTTCGACATGTTTTTTTATTTATTAAGGATTTACGAAAATATAAAAAATTTAGAAACTCACACGTTAATCGTTAAACTTTCCTCATTTATTTTACATTAAAGGTTTAAAAAACTGAGCAACACATTATATAATCCATTTTAAAAAGTCCATATTTTTGCTTATTTTTGATTGCATGAATTTATATGATCTTTTTGTAAAGCCTTATGAAAGCTATGATTCTTTACAAATTACGTTGGAAGCATCAGGTGCAATTTTCGGAATACTGAGCGTATTTTTTCCATTAAGAAAAATATATGGGTATACCCTACCGGCATTATTTCAACGCTGATCTATGTATACCTTCTTTTCAATGCCGGGCTTCTGGGAGACTGTATGATTAACGTCTACTATACTGTCATGAGTATTTATGGCTGGGTTCTATGGGCAAGAAATTCTGAAGATAGCATTCATGTGGATGTTAATTGGGCTACCAAAAAGGAATGGATTTATGCCAGCATACTTTTTATATTAAGCCTCGCAATGGTTACTCTTATTTATTATTATAAACCTTATATTGATCATAAGTTTTCTATGGAAGGAACCAATTTAGGTTTGTATCATCTCGACTGGGCAAACTGGATGGATGTTTTTACCACTTCAATATTTTTAGCAGGAATGTGGTTTATGGCCAAACAGCGCATTGAAAGCTGGGTTTTCTGGATTATTGGGGATCTTATTTGCATCCCTATGATGATTTTTAAGGGACTTGGTATCACTTCGGTTCAATATTTGGTATTTACTATAATGGCTATCTTAGGGTACGTCAATTGGAAAAAAAGTTTTAAAGAAAAAAAAGTACAATAAAGTCATGAAAAATTTATTTAAAATAGCAGTCAGTATTTTTGCTATTACCAGTTTAACATCTTGTTTAGCATATACCGATGGATACGGAAGCAATAGCGGAGGTTATGGATATGGTGATCCCTATTATAACAACGGATATTACTATGCTCCTTCCGGATATTACGGAAGCGGAGGATATTATGGTAATGACGGCTATTATTACAGAAATAATGTTAATTACTACTATGATAGCGGTGTGCCTTATTATTATGACACCTACAACAACTCCAGAAGAAAAGTATATGTAGAAAGGAGATCTTCCAGTTCTTCAAGACCTGAGAACGGATTCCAGAATACACGTACTACCAACAGCAATGGTTCTTACAACAATGGAGGTGGCTTCAATAATGGTACCCGAAACAACAATGGCGGATTCAGAAACCAAAACAGCGGTTATCAGAATAACCAGGGAAATCAGAATAACCAAAGCGGTGGATTCAGAAACCAGAACAGCGGCGGATTCAGAAATCAAAGCAGCGGTTCTCAGAATACTCAGGGAAGCCAGGGTACACAGAACAACAGTGGATTCAGAAACCAAAACAGCAGCGGCGGTTTCAGAAATTCTGAAAGCAGTACAAGATCAGAGTCTTCCAGCGGTGGATTCAGAAACAGTTCAAGCAGCCAAAGCAGTGGTTCTACAAGACAACAGAGCAGCGGAGGCGGCTTTAGATAAAACGATTATAAATAAGGAAACGAACAGCTAACACTGTTCGTTTTTCATTTAAAATATAGTAATTTTGCTTCTTCATTTAACAAAAAAATATGGAATTTTATAAATATCAGGGAACAGGGAATGATTTTGTAATGGTGGACAACCGTGATCTGCAATTTACTAAAGATAAAGACAGTATTGAAAAACTATGTGACAGACGTTTTGGGATAGGAGCTGATGGTCTGATTCTATTGGAAAACGAGTCAAACTATGATTTTAAAATGGTCTACTACAATTCTGACGGTGGAGAAAGCACGATGTGTGGAAACGGAGGAAGATGTCTTGTAGCTTTTGCTTTTTTCCTTGACCTATTTGAAGATAAATGCAAATTCATAGCAACAGATGGTGAACATGAAGCAGAAATTCACAACGGGATCATTAAATTAAAAATGATCAATGTAGACACTGTTTCCCATGATGGAAATGATTTTGTTTTGAACACCGGGTCTCCCCACTATGTAAAATATGTAGACAACCTGAAAGATTATCACGTTTATGACGAAGGATATGGAATCAGAAATTCTGAAACTTACAAAGAAAAAGGAATCAATGTGAACTTTGTAGAAAAAATTTCTGATGATGAAATTTTTGTAAGAACCTATGAACGAGGCGTTGAGGATGAAACTTACAGTTGCGGAACAGGAGTTACAGCTTCTGCTTTAACTTTTCTACAAAAACATAATCTAACCTCTGTAAAAGTTAAAACTTTAGGCGGAAATCTTAAGGTATATGCTGAAAAAAGCGGAGACGCATTCCAGAATATATGGCTGGAAGGTCCTGCAAAGCAAGTTTTTAGAGGTAAAACAGATCTTCTTTAAAAACAAGAAACTTTTAATCAACATTTATATAGAATGAAAAAAGCTATTCTCATTATCATTCTGCTGGTTTTTGTAGTGGCAGGATTTTTTGGTTTGAGATTTTATAATAAATATTTAGGAAACAACGTAGAAAAGGAAGGGTATGTTCTGATTCCTCATAGAGCAGGTTTTAAACAGATCATGGATTCTATTGCTCCTTATATTAAAGACAAAGAATCTTTTGAAGCGGTGGCTAAGGAAAAAGGTCTTGATACCAATTTTAAAGCAGGACGGTATTACATCCAGAGCGGAACAGGGAATAAAAACCTTGTCAATATGATCAAAGCTGGTAATCAGACCGCAAATTCTTATAGAATCGGAGATTTTGGAGATATGTATCAGATGATTGGGAAGGTTTCCAAAAAACGGAAATTGATTCATTACATTTTGTAAAAGATCTGGATGCTGTGGCACAGGAGAAAGGCTATAAAAATGTTGAAGATTTAAAAAAGTATTTTTTCATCGATACTTATAATTTTTTCTGGACGGTAAGTCCGAGAGAATTTTTTGCCAAGTTCGAAAATCAGTATAATGATTTCTGGACGAGTGAAAGAAAAAATAAAGAACAGCAGTCTGGCCTTACAAGAGATCAGATTTATGCCCTTGCTTCTATTGTTTATAAAGAATCCGGAGGAAAAAAAGATGAAATGAAAACAATTGCAGGATTATATTTAAACCGTTACAGAAAAGGAATGAAACTTCAGTCTGATCCTACGGTAATTTATGCAATTAATAAACAGACTAATTTTAAAGAACCTATAAAAAGAGTATTATATAAGCATTTATCTACACCATCACCTTACAATACTTACGCCAATGCAGGTATTCCTCCGGGACCGATCTGTGTAGTGGATAAGAATTCAATAGATGCTGTTTTAAATGCTGAAAACAACAATTATATATTTATGTGTGCTGATCCGACAAGATTTGGATACCACAAGTTTACGGCAAGTGCTGAAGAACATGCTGTGAATGCAAAGGCTTACCAAGACTGGCTCAACTCAAAAAATATAAAATAGGCATAGAAAGCACCTGAAAATTTAAACAGTTATAAAAAAACATACAACCATAATGTTTTGAAGATCAAATTGATATGGATATTCAAAATATTAAGGGTTATTCTTTCACGATCTTATACAAAAAAATAACCTATGAAGAATAAGACAGAAATTGTCAATATTTTCACCAGAAAAACTTTAGGACTTACGTTTGTACTTTCAGCGGCAGCATTGGCTTTTGCACAGGAGAAAGCTGGAGTTTCAGGGACTATTGTCAACAAAAAAAATCAGCCGGTTCCTTATGCTTCTGTAACTTTCAGTAACAAAACCAACAAAACATTAAGTGATGCTGTATTGACAGATGAAAAGGGACAGTACAAGCTTCAGCTGATGCCGGGAGATTATGATATTACAGTAGAAGCTATTGATTACAAAAAAAGTGTAGTCAGTAAAAATATTGCAGCAGCAGGTAATATCGGAGCTTTATCTATTGAAGCAGAGGCTACCTCTACTGTTGATGGTAAAACAAAAGAAATACAAGGTGTTGTCATCACAGCCGCAGCTACTAAAGCTTATAAAGTTGAGCTTGATAAGAAAACATATGATCCTTCCCAGGACATCGTGAGTAAAGGAGGAAATCTTCAGGATGTTTTAACCAATGTTCCTTCGGTTTCTGTAGATACAGACGGAACGGTTTCTATGAGAGGAAATTCCAATGTGAAATTTTTGATCAACGGAAAGCCATCTTCCCTTCTTGGAATAGATGATGGGGCCAATGCCCTGCAAAGTATTCCGGCAGATCAGATTGAAAGAATTGAAGTCATTACCAATCCTTCTTCTAAATTTGAAGCAAGCGGAACAGCAGGGATACTGAATATTATTCTTAAAAAGGATAAAAAAATGGGATTCAATGGTACTGTAACCGGTACGTTAGGCTATCTTCCAAGAACCAATTTAAATGCTAATCTTAACTGGAGAAAAGGTAACTGGACCTGGTTTTTAAATGGCGGCGGCGGTTATCAGAAGAATGAAAGTACCATGAAGAATACCACTACCAGAAAGGATGATATTGGCAGTCTTTCTTCTGAGGCATTCCCTTTTACACAGTATTCCCAACAAAATGGTAAAACGACAAGAGAAAGTGACACCTACAATGTTACTGCAGGTTTTACACATGATTTCAGTGATAAGACTTCCATCAATTTCTCCGGAATGATCAGAAGTTTTGATACGGATCAGACAGGTCTTAATGCTTATAATGAAAGGCTATACACTAGTCCAACTTCTGGTGTAATGAATGTTTTAAGAGATAGGAACAGCTATGGAAACAATAAAAACCTGGCTACCCAGTTTGATTTTGGAATTGATCAGAAAATTGGAGATAACGGGCAGCTAATATCAGCATCTGCAAGTTACCAGACAAATAAAACTGATGGAACCAACCAAATTGTTCAAAAAACATTTTTTAACAATATTTTACAGCCAAACGGTGTTATTAATAATGTAATTACAGACTCCAAAACTGATACATTCATCGGAAAAATAGATTATGAACTTCCCATAGGAGAAAAATCTAAATTAGAAGCTGGAGCACGTTATGATTATAATAGAAATACCTATAATTATTTTGTAGATCAAAGTGATAACGGACAGCCTGCTTACACAAGATATGATTTTACAAGTAACACAGTATATTCTGAAAAGATTTTAGGTGTTTATGCACAATTTAAAAGTAAAATCGGAGAAAAATTTGCTTATCAGTTAGGATTAAGAAGTGAAACCTCAAAAATTGATGTGAACTTCCAGAATTATGATGTAAACGGAAACCCTGCAAACACCCCGGAAGTCAATAAAAACTATACTAAATTCTTCCCTTCTGTATTTTTAAGCTATGACCTGGCTAAGAATAACCAGATTTTGTTAAATTATTCAAGAAGAATCAATCGTCCCAGAGCTTTTTCTTTGATTCCTTTCATGTCTTTTGATGATGACAGAAACTATTTCAGAGGAAATCCTAACCTAAACCCAACCTACGAAAACTCTTTTGAGTTAGGATATAACCTTTCGAATAAAAAGATTACATTCAACCCTACTTTGTATTTCAGGAAATCTGAAGACGAACAAAACAGATATCAGTACATAGATCAGACAGGAGCTGTGAACACAATTCCTTTCAACGTAGGTACAGAAACCAACTACGGTTTAGATTTGAATGGAACTTATGATCCTTTCAACTGGTGGAAAATAATGCTTTCTGCTGACCTTTATGGATATAAAAACACAGGAAGCTATAACTTATTCCCTGATAATCCAAAAACCTTAAATGACTTTTCAGGTTCCGGTTTCTCATATAGACTCCGTTTTAATAATACCTTCAAGCCTACAAAGAATTTAAGTTTCCAAATTCAAAGTTTCTATAGAGCTGCTGAGAAAACAGCT
Organism: Chryseobacterium sp. CH21; assembly: GCF_004119445.1. Taxonomy (GTDB): domain Bacteria; phylum Bacteroidota; class Bacteroidia; order Flavobacteriales; family Weeksellaceae; genus Chryseobacterium. The sequence continues at coordinate 30,672 of NZ_QICI01000018.1, forward strand.
ATGAACAACCGTAAAGCCATGTATGGTGTAGATTTAGGTGTAAGCCAGACCATCTGGAAAGGAAACGGAATTATCGGATTCAATATCAGAGATATCTTTAATACAAGAAAGATGAAAAACTACTCTGATAACGCTCAGTTTACCAGAGAAATGGAGATGCAGTGGCAGCCGAGACAATTCGCATTGTCTTTCACTTACAAATTTAAACAAGGTGAAAAGGTTGATACTAAACCAAAAACTAAAAAAGATATTAACTCCAATACTAAAGGAGACGAAGAACAGGGCGGTGGTCCAATGTAATATGCGGTACAATAAAAATCCCGAAAAGTACTTTTCGGGATTTTTTATGATTGTTATTTTACAGGTTCTGCTTTGGCATCTTTTTCTTTTTCAGCTTCATAGATCCTTCTTCTCAGATCGCTGGTAGAAAACCTATGATCTCTTTTGTTGTAAAAGATTTCAATTCCTTTTTCTTCACAGTATTGTTTACCTGTAAAGTCTCTGTCCATATAATCATCCCCGATGATTCTTACATCAATCACAAATGATTTTAAAATATCCAGCAGGTCTTCTTCTGTATAATAAGGGATGATCTCATCTACCGCATTCACTGCTTTCAGTTGAATATACCTTTCAACAATAGTCTGGCTTGGCTTATTTTTGTTGGGACGATCGTGAGACGGGTCGATCTGAAGCCCGACGATTAAATAGTCACATACAGTTTTAGCTTCTTCAAGCATTTTGATATGCCCTGCATGCAATAAGTCAAATGAGGAAAATGTAATACCTATTCTTTGTGTCTTCATATTAATTTAAAATTAAAACTTCACTGAAATGCATAATCTTTTAAAAGGATAAAAGACAGAAAATTCAGGGAAGATGTGTTTTGTAATTTGTTTATAAAATCATTTTAAAAATTGTTCTTTCATATACCAGGAATATCATCACTGAAACTAAGAGTTCCTTGTATTCAGATATTTCTGCCATTCCCAAACTGTTTTTAAAGATTCTTCCAGAGGCGTTTCAGACTTCCAGTTAAGCTCTTTCTCTGCTTTTTCAGGATTGGCATAAGCAATTGTAATATCTCCTTCCCTTCTGTCGCAAATCTGATAAGGCACTTCTACGTTATTTGCCTTTTCAAAAGCTTTTACTACTTCCAGTACAGATGAGCCTTTTCCTGTTCCCAAATTGTAAATATCTATAACGGTCTCAGATGAAGAATCTCCTATCAGTTTCTTTAATGCTGCAACATGCGCTTTTGCGAGGTCAACCACATAAATATAATCACGAACTGCTGTTCCGTCCTGTGTTGGATAATCATCTCCCCAAACACTTAATTTCTCACGTATTCCTGCAGCAGTCTGCATCACATAAGGTACCAGATTATCAGGAACCCCTATTGGTAATTCTCCCAATTTTGCAGATGGATGGGCACCAATTGGATTAAAATATCTTAATACCGAAATTTTACGGTGATACGCTGTTGCAAAATCAATCAGGATCTGCTCCCCCATTTGCTTTGTCTTCCCATACACGCTTTCAGGCATTTTCAACGGTGCGTTTTCATCTATAGGCATTACATCAGCCTGTCCGTATACGGTACATGATGAGCTGAAAATAAAGTTGGAGATTTCTCTTGTTTTAAACTCCTGAAGAATATTAATCAATGAGAACAAATTATTTTCATAATAATCTACAGGCTTCAGCTGGCTCTCTCCTACTGCTTTTGAAGCTGCAAAATTGATACAGCCATCAATCTGATGGGCATCAAAAACCTGGGTAAGAAGCTCTTTTCTTCTTAAATCAAAAGGATAAAAAACAGGTTTCTTTCCTGTAATTTCTTCAATATTTTTTAATATAAACCTCTCTGAATTGGATAAATCATCTACAATAACAACTTCAAAGCCATTATTAAGGAGTTCTACAACAGTGTGAGAACCAATATACCCAAGACCTCCGGTAACAAGTATTGTCATTCTTTCTATTTTAATTCTTTGTGTTTTTCTTAATCTTTGTGTTTTCCTATATCATCTAATTCTAGGAACTGTACTTTTTTATTTCTGAAGACATTTGTTATCAAAAGAAAAAATGATATGATGGAAAAAGTGAAAAAAAATTTAAAAGTATCACCCTCCTCAAACGATTTTTCAATCAAAATTTTAATAAATCCTAAAACAAAAAAGAATAGAATCAGAATATAACTAATATTTAAATAAAGAATAGCTTTTCTGTTTCTAAATAAAAGTAAAATTAAGCTTAAAAATGTGCTTATAAATATTGACACAGCAAAGAGAAAAATAAAATTCTGTACGGAGAATATCTGCTCAAAGCCTATTTCAATAAATGAGTCATAAGTACCATAGCCAAATAAAAACAGTAAAAACAGTTCAAATAGAAATATCACTATTCCAACTATTCTATATTTAAATATCCTATTTTTCATTACCCCATAAACTCAAGCACTGCATCCGTAATATACTTCAGCTGCTCTTCGTCTAATTCTGTATGCATTGGTAAAGAAATTACCTGATCCAAAAGCTTATCTGTATTCACAAAGTCTGCAGCATTACTTTCCTGGAAGTACGCTTTTTGCTTTCTCAATGCTACCGGATAATAGATCATTGCAGGAATTTCTTTTTCAGTTAAAAACTTCTGAAGTTCATTGCGTTTTCCGTTCAGGATTCTTAAAGTATACTGGTGGAATACATGAGTAGAATTCTCTGCTCTTTTGGGAGTAAGAATATTCGGGTTTCCTTCGAATGCTTCATCATAAAAATCTGCAGCTCTTCTTCTTGCTTCGTTGTAAGAATCAAGATGAGGAAGTTTTTTTCTTAAAACGGCAGCCTGAATACTATCCAGACGGGAGTTTACCCCTACCTCATCGTGATAGTATCTTTCATACATTCCATGGTTTACAATTCCTCTTAAACGGTGTGCAAGCTCGTCATTATTGGTAAAAATAGCTCCTCCGTCTCCGTAGCATCCCAAATTTTTGGAAGGGAAGAAAGAAGTTGTTCCTACCGTAGACATTGTTCCTGCCTGCTTTACAGTTCCGTCAGAGAATGTATATTCTGAACCGATAGCCTGAGCGTTGTCTTCAATAACATATAAATTGTGCTCTTCAGCAATTTTCAAAATCTCTTCCATATTCGCACACTGTCCGAAAATGTGTACCGGAATAATCGCTTTTGTTCTTGGTGTAATTGCTTTTTTAATCTGCTCTGTAGAAATCGTGAAAGTATCGTAATCCACATCTACCAATACAGATTTTAATTTAAGCAGATGAATTACTTCTACTGTTGCCGCAAAAGTAAAATCAGCTGTAATAATTTCGTCTCCTTCTTTCAGATCTAAAGCCATCAGGGCAATCTGTAATGCATCTGTACCATTGGCACATGGAATCACATGTTTTACTTCTAAATAAGACTCCAATTCATTCTGGAAAGACTTTACTTCAGGACCGTTAATAAATGCCGCAGAATCCATTACATTCAAAACCGCATTGTCTACATCATTCTTTATTTTGTAATACTGACTCTGCAAGTCAACCATCTGAATTTTTTTCATATAATAAATATTTCTGTAAAAATAAGGAATTTAATATCCGATCAAAAATTTTATTGATTTTGTTTTTATCTTTATAGAAATTATTCTTATGAAAAAACTTTTACTCTTTTGTTTCCTAACGGGTTATCTTCATGTTTCTGCCCAAACAGAACTTGTTTTTGTTTACTTTACGGATAAGCCTAATAAAGCGGCGTTTTATGCCAATCCGTTGTCTGAACTCAGCCAAAAATCACTCAACAGGCGTACTACACTGGGAATTCCGCTTAATGATCAGGATGCCCCTATTGAACAGGCTTATCTTCAGAATCTTCAAAATTTAGGATTTACAGTTACAGATTATTCAAAATGGCTTAATGGAGCAGCGGTAAATGCTACTCCTGCTCAAAAAACATTGCTGCAGGCACAGCCTTTTGTTTTGTCCATAGAAAGTTTTGCAAGAAACAGTTCAACTACTGTAAAAGTAACACCCGGAAAATGGAAAGACGATGCTAGTATCAATAAAATCCTTACCACTTTTAATTATGGTTCCGGTGCAGGACAGATTGATCAGGTTAATATACGGCCTCTTCACCTTGCAGGTTTTACCGGAACAGGAATTTCCATTGCCGTGATTGATTCAGGATTTCCAACAGTAAATACAGGAACAGCCTTTTCGAGATTATGGACGGGCAACCATATTAAAGCTACTTATGATTTTGTTACCAAAACCGGAGACGTATACAATACTTCCCTCAATGGTCATGGCTCTGTTGTTTTAGGGGCTATCGGAGGGTATCTTGAAGATACTTTGTAGGTGCTGCACCTGATGCTGATTTCTATTTGTACCGTAGTGAGAACGCAGCTGTAGAAGTTCCTGAAGAAGAGTTATACTGGATTGAAGCAGCCGAAGAAGCAGACCGAAAAGGGGTGGAAATCATTACCTCATCATTGGGGTACAATGTTTTTGATGACAGCCGTTACAATTATACTTATGCCAATATGAATGGAAATACTTCTTTCATTGCCCGCGGAGCAGGTATTGCTGCTGAAAAAGGAATTTTTGTTCTTGCCGCTGCGGGTAATTCAGGACAACAGCCATGGCATTACCTTATGACACCCTCTGATAATGCTAAAGTATTTTCTATCGGATCTGTAGATTCTGCAGGAACGGCATCCGGATTTTCTTCTTTCGGACCGAATTCTCTTGGTGTGGTAAAGCCTGATGGAAGTACTCAGGGTACTGGTACCACAACGGTCTATGATAATGCAACTCTTATCGTAAACGGAACCTCCATTGCTACTCCTATTGCTGCCGGAGGTGTAGCATGTCTTATCCAGGCATTCCCAACAATGAACAGAGAGCAGATGAGAACAAGGTTGAGACAGACTGCTTCTCTTTATCCTGCTTCTTCAGATCAGATAGGATATGGAATTCTTAATTTCGGGAGCTTATATAATCTCGTTCTGAACACTTCTGAAATGGTGAAAAAAGAAAAGTTCTCTATCTTTCCCAATCCTGCTAAAAACATTCTGAATGTAGCATCGGAACAAGAGATTCAGTCATTGGAAGTTTATGATAATCTGGGAAGATCCATCAGAAAAAGCAGCAACCAAAAATCTATCAAAGTGGAGGATTTTGCAAAAGGAACTTATTATCTGAAAATTCAGACGAAGGATAAGGTTTTGTACGAAAAATTCTTAAAAGAATAATTTTTTATTTCCCGCTGATTATTCAGATTGAGCAGATTTATTACAACATAAACATCTGTGTGATCTGCGTAATCTGCGTGAGATATTCTTGTAAAACTGGTTGCAACCTATTTTGGCTAAAGCCTGTGGATGGGTCAATAAAAAAGAATGGGCTAAAGCCCATTCCTATTGATATCATATTGTACGAAACTTTCGTATTAACTTAAGCTGAGTTTCTGCTCGCATTGATATTCCCGAATAAAGAACGGGTCACCAGCTTTTCATACGCTTCTTTATTTCCTTCTCCTTTCTGGATTTTCATCAAAGCATACTGCTGAATACTCAATAACGGAAGGACAATTTTTTCACGGATCTTCACCGATTTTCTGGATAAAGGATCTTCTTCCTGAAGCATTTTAAATCCTGTCAGTTCCAGCATAATGTCTCTTGAAAGCTGATATTCAACGAAAAGGACATTCCAGAATGCACCGAACTTCGGATTGTTTTTAATGTAGTAAGTCAAAGGGAAATAAGATTTGTTCATACTCATCATCGAGTTCAAAACTAAGGTTTTAAAGAAATCTGAACCTTTGTACAATTCTCTTACTTCTTCAAATCTTCCCTGCTCTTTCATTTTCTCCATTGCATATCCAAAACCGAAGAAACCTGGCACGTTTTGCTTCAGCTGTGACCAAGATCCAACAAATGGTATCGCTCTCAGATCTTCAAACTTCAATTCATTCCCGTTTCCTCTTTTTGAAGGACGGCTTCCGATATTGGTTTTCCCGTAATATTCAAGGGTACTCATTTCCTGAAGATAAGGTACAAACATTGGATGTGCCTTTAAATCTGAATATTTTTGATAGCTGATATCTGCCAATTCAATAATCAAAGCTCTCTCTTTCTCTGTAAGTTCTTTTTTGGCATTTTTGAATACATCATTTTCTACACCAGCCGTCAGAAGCTGTTCAAAGTTGTATTTTGCCTGTTCTTTATTTCCAAAAATACTGGTAATAGTCTGCCCCTGAATCGTTAGTTCAATTTTATTATTGGCAATCGTTTTTCCCTGAGAAGCATAGAAATCGTGGGTTTTCCCACCTCCTCTTGCTGGTGGACCACCTCTACCGTCAAAGAATACGACTTTAATATTATTCTGTTCAGAAAGTTTAGTCAGTACTTCTTTTGCTTTATAAATTTCCCAGTTGGCTTTTAAATATCCTCCATCTTTGGTTCCATCCGAGAATCCAAGCATAATCGTCTGTTGGTTTCCTCTTTTTTCAAGGTGTTTCTTATAAACAGGATTATGGTACAGCTCATTCATCACATTCTCTGCATTGGCGAGACCTTCCATGGTTTCAAACAGCGGAACAATATCCATGTTGATATCCTCATCTTTATAACCGCAAACTTTAAAGAATGCATAGACATTCATAACGTCTTTTACAGCATCGGAATTGGAAATAATATAACGGTTCATTCCTCGCAGTCCATTCAGGTTTTGAATATCTGTAACCTGCGAAACTGTTAATAATGTATCTTTTACAATATCTTCAAAATCATCGACATATACTTTCTCTGACATATGAATCAACTTATTGAATTTCTGATTGTAATCAGCGTCTCCATTTCCGTACACTTTTGTATACACCTCATCAATAACTTGTTGGTGAATTCTGCTGTCCTGACGGACATCCAGGGTTGCAAAGTGAGTCCCGAAAATCATCACACGATCCCTGAAATTAACCAAAAGATCCAGAAATAAAGAATTATGTTCGTTGATTAATATTTTTTCTGCTTCAGCAGCCTTCTTTAAAATATCTTCTGCTTTAATGCTTTTTCCATCAAAAATTGCGTCATACAGCTCTTCACTTAATTGGGTCAATACTTCGGAAACCCCTCTGAAACTCAACCTTCTTCTGATGAATTTCAAATGGCTGTAATAGGATTTCAGAATGGCTGAGCGAAGTTCTTCTGCTACTCTTTTCGTTACCTCTGCAGTTACAAAAGGATTTCCGTCTCTGTCACCTCCCGGCCAGAAACCAAGTTGGATAATATCTTCATGGAGATGAAAATGTCCGTTTTCAAAAGTCTTTTTGATCTTAGTAAATAATTCGCCAATGGTATCATAGTATACATACCTCAAATAAGAAATAATGCTCAGTGCTTCATCTATTGGAGTGGGTTTCTCTTTGTTGACGAAAGGTGTCTTCCCCAACTGCTGCAGAAGCATATCAATCTGTGTTACAGAGTCTCCGGTAATAGCCCCTCTCAAATCCTGAATAATTCTTTGTACCGAACTTGGATAAAACTGAGTAGGGTGAGCCGTAAATACGACCTTTACACTAAAATCTTTTAGTTTTTCGCGCACTTTTTCAATCTTATGATCCTGAAAAGAACGTTCAAAGAGATTCGTCACTGTACCGTTATCACTTTCAGAATGGAGACTGGGAAATGCAGCATCTTCAATACTGTCAAATAAAACGACCTGTCTTTCTATATACTGAATGATCTTGAAAAGAAGCTCCAGCTTCTGCTCTTCGTTCTGGAGATCGGTATGGTTTTTAAAGAATTCTTCGACGATATCTTCAGGAGTTTTTCCTGCTTCATAACCGGTTCTGCTTTCTTCATAAAGAAACGGAAGCAGCATTCCGATATTCGTCATTTTATCATAAGGCAGGCTCATAAATAATGAATTGTAGATCTGGAACTTATTTTCCACAATCTGCCTGAATTTTTCTGCGCGTTGGTCATGTATCATATTAACAAATGTAAGCGATTTTGAAATTAATATAATTGACAAATGGCAAAAATTATGGTCGAAATACAAAAAAAATAATATTAATTTTTGTTTAAAATTTGATTAGTTTTGTCCTCCATGTAAACTCTCTTAATGATTAAATTCAACTTCAACGCTAATGTAAATATCAAATCAAACGGAACAAAGGTTGATAAAAAGGGAATTAAAACCATGCTTATCATATTTGGTGTGTTTATATTTATTTGCATTTCCATGTTTATAGGGTTTAGTTCTTTTGTTTTCAACAGTATTAATTCCATGCAGGATGCAGTAAAAGATCACAATGACCAACTTGACAAAATTGCTTCTTTACCAGTTCTGAAATGTAAAATATATGCCGACAAAACAGTGAGTTCACCGATGGCAGGAAAAGAATCCGCTTTATATCTTCTGCGTATCGGAACCGCTGAAAGAAAAAAACGTCCTATAAGAATTGATGAAAATTTTGATTATAGTGTCATTGCAGGATATTCAGAAGGAACTCAACTTTCTATTAATGGACAATTATATACTATTGATTTTAAATTAGCGATCCCCGATTATCTGGTCAGTATGGGACATTTCACTCAAGACACTTATGGTACCAATTACAAAACTCCTTCTTATTTAAAAGACTATAAACCCATAGAGAATCATAAGATATCAATTATAAAAGATCAGCATCCATGGGTGAATTCATTTCTTGAACCGTATGGTCTTACCAATCTTCTGGTGAAAGAATATGTATTCAATAATGGGGATTCTATTTATATCAAAGGGAAAATTGAAAATGGACGAATTGTTCCGTTTGTGGAGCATATAGTGAATTAATTCAGATTACATTATTTTGAAAATATAAAAAGCTTGTTTTAATAATTCAGTTTTACTATAATTTTGATTACAAAATATTTATGATTAATTTTACTTTCCACACCATCCATAATCCATGAAAAAAATATTAATCTTCATAATAATATCCCTTCTATTCATTTCTTGTGAAAAAGATTGTTACAATGCTCCCTTACCCATCGTTTTTAAGTTTGTGGATTCTAATGATGAAAATCTTATTGCCAATGGCACATTGACAAGCTATTCTATTCAGGACGAAAATAATGTCAGTGTACAAGTAAGCAAAACATCCGATAATATGATTATTTTGGAAAATGTAGGTGCCTATAATGGTACAAAAAAGTATCATTTTTCTTCTAATGTTAAACCTTTTGATTTTTCCATACAGTCATCAGAGTTTAAAGGTGCTTGTGACGGATATCAAATTAATAAAATAACATTTACAGGCATAGGTATTGATGTAACTGATGAAAAAGGATATTATAAAATTATATTGCAATAATTCTCTTTACATTTGCACCGGAAACACATTCCCTATGAAAATAATCATCGCATTTTCCCTGATCTTCTCCAATCTGCTTTACAGCCAGATCAAAGTTCCTGATGATTATAAGAAAATCCCTGATATCCTTGACAATGTAGAATATCTCTACCCGTTCATTGTACCTGATAAAGACTATACTTATTGGCGCGTACTCAGTAATGATACAGATTATGAAAAAGCAGTGATTTATGAAAGCCAGGCTCCTGACTTTATGACGATCAATGAACCTGTTCCTGAACGAGGTTTTTTCCAGAAATGTATTGGGAATAACTGCTTTTCTTACATTCTGGCATGCAAAGACGAAAAATCTGTTTATTTTTCCAATGAGCAGCAGTTGAGAGATTTTATAGGAACAGTAGACAATCTTCCGGAGGCTATTTTACTGGCAAAAACGTATGGGTTTTCTGTGGATACAACTAACCGTTTTACCGGAGCTTATAAAATTGAAGACCGCCATATTTCTATGTATCTAATGCGGTCTAAGGGTTGTCCGGCCGTGAAAGAATCTTTTCTCATCAAAATCAATAGAAAAACAGGAAAGCTGGAAGCGAAAAGTAATGGGATGTATGCGAAGGATGAAAACTGTTCTTCTTTGTAAATGATCCTTTAAAAAGTACTACAATTTAAAATCTTATATTTTAAACCATTAAGATTTTTTAAGATGATAAGATTAGTTAAGGGAATAGCTAAAGCTATTTTGTTTAGCACTTCGCTTAATTTTTCCATCAAAGATGGAGCTTAATTTTTCTTAAATTCTTCAAAAATCTTAATGGTTTAATTTTGAATATTACTTCTTTATATATTAATAGCTCCTTGTCCAGATGCTATCAGGTAAGTTTCTTTCAGAGTTTCTGAATAGGTTGGATGAGCATAAGAAATACGGAACATATCTTCTGCGGTCACTTCATATTCCTGAGCAATAACTCCTTGAGCAATCAAATCTGCTGCTCTGGCACCAATGATGTGAACACCCAGAATTTCTCCATATTTCGGATCTACTAATACTTTCGCAAAACCTTCCATATCCATTGAAGCTCTGGCTCTCGCACTAGCAGAAAACGGGAATTTTCCTACATTATATGCCATATTATTTTGTTTCAGATATTCTTCTGTATACCCTACTGAAGCTACTTCCGGCCATGTATAGACTACTGACGGAATACGGTTGTAATGAATATGACGTTTTTGTCCATTAATGGTTTCTACAACAAACACACCTTCTTCCTCTGCCTTATGAGCAAGCATTGCTCCACCAATAACATCTCCAATTGCATAAATATTGGATACTGAAGTTTGATTATTTTCATTCACTTTAATGAAACCTCTCTCATCCAGCTGTACATCTGTATTTTCAAGACCAAGACCTTTTACATAAGGACTTCTTCCTACGGCTACTAAAATATAATCTGCTTCCAGTTCAACTTCTGCTCCGTTTTTATCCTTAAAAAATACTTTAGCTGCAGAACCTGTATTTTCGGTTTTATAAACAGCATGATTAAGACGAATATCAATTCCTTCTTTTTTCAGGATTTTCTGAAGGTTTTTTCCCAATTCATGATCCATATTCGCAATAAGATGATCGGCATATTCCAGAATAGTTACTTTGGTTCCGAGACGATTAAAGATTGAGGCCATTTCTACCCCTATTACTCCACCGCCGATGATTACCATAGATTCCGGTTTTTCCTGCAAAGACAATGCTTCTGTGGAAGTAATTATTCTTTTCTTATCAATCTCTACTCCCGGAATAGTCGAAGGCTTTGAACCTGTAGCAATGATATAATGTTGAGCAGTGATCTCTGTAACCTCAGATTCGTTGACAATTTTTATGGTAGAATTATTAACAAAGGTTGCTGTCCCTTTTAACCTTGTAATGTTGTTCTTATTCATTAAAAAGTCTAGTCCTCCGGTATTTTTTGAAACTACCTCTGCTTTTCTTCTGTACATTTGGGGAAAATCAAGTTCTATATTCTCCAGCTTAATCCCATGTTCATTGAATTTATGTTGTGCTTCTGCATAATGATGGGTACTGTCCAATAAAGCTTTGGTAGGAATACAGCCCACATTAGTGCATGTTCCTCCTAAAGTATCGTACTTTTCTATAATCACTGTTTTATAACCCAGCTGAGCGCTTCTAATAGCCGCTACATATCCTCCGGGTCCTGAGCCAATTACGGCAATGTCATAATGATCCATTTGATTTATTAATTTTTTATGATTAAATTTACTTGCAAAATAAAAGCAAAATTAAAACAATAACTTTCAATTTGCAAGTGTTATTTTTAAATTAAAAAAAATGAATAAAAAAAGATCAGACTGCCCCATCAGTTGTTCACTGGAAATGTGGGGCGACAAATGGTCGCTGCTCATTATAAGAGATCTTATGCTGAAAAAAGAATGTACATATGGGGACTTCCTGAAAGCAGATGAAAAAATAGCCACCAATATTCTGGCTGCAAGGCTTCAGAACCTTTTAGACAACGGAATAATTAATAAAAAAGACCATCCGGACAGCAAGTTGAAAATTCTTTATTTTCTGACTCAAAAAGGGATTGATCTTATTCCCGTAATTGTAGAAATCAACCTTTGGGGAGATCAATATCTTACTATTCCTGATGACAGGAAAAAACTATTGGAAGAGATCAACAAAGATAAAGAAGCTTTTATAAAAAGAGCAAAAGCCTATCTTTCATCTGAAGAATAGTATTTAAATTAGATCGGAATAAAAAAAGAGGAATAGAAGCAGCTCAAAGCAATAGCTTTCATAAAAATGAATTATAGCAATTTTAAAATTTCATTAACTCAATTTTCCTTTTCCATTCCGTAAATTTGACCTAAAATAAATATAGAACAATGCTTAATTTCGAGTTTAAAAACCCAACAAAAATACTTTTCGGGAAAGGTGAAATCGCTAAAATTTCTAACGAGGTTCCCAAAGACGCAAAAATATTAATGATCTATGGTGGCGGAAGCATCAAAAATAACGGTGTTTACGATCAGGTAAAAGAGGCTTTGAAAGATCATGAAGTGTATGAATTTGGTGGAGTTCCTGCAAATCCGGAATATGAGGTCTTGATCAATGCACTAAACTTTATTAAAGAAAAAAACATCACTTACCTTCTTGCTGTTGGCGGAGGATCTGTGATAGACGGAACAAAATTCCTTTCTGCAGCAGCCCATTATGATGGTGAACCATGGGATATCCTGAGAAAATCGGTAAGAACATTTGAAGGGCAGGGAATGCCTTTCGGAAGTATTTTAACACTACCTGCAACGGGTTCGGAAATGAATTCTGGATATGTAATCTCAAGAAGAGAAACCAATGAGAAATTGTCTTCAGGAGGACCTGGGCTTTTCCCTCAGTTTTCTGTACTGGATCCGGAAGTGATCAGATCTATTCCCAAAAATCAAATCGTGAATGGAATCACTGATGCCTATACTCACGTTTTGGAACAATATATGACAGCCCCTTCTTCTGCTGATCTTCAGGAAAGAATTGCAGAAAGTATTCTGATCAGTCTGCAGGAAACAGCTCCAAAGGTATTGGCTGATGACTTCAACTATGATGCTGCCGGAAACTTTATGTGGTGCTGTACTATGGCTCTGAACGGATTAATCCAGAAAGGAGTGATTACAGACTGGGCCGTACACGCTATGGGTCATGAGTTGACAGCTTATTTTGGAATTGATCATGCAAGAACGCTGGCTATTATCGCTCCATCTCATTACCGCTACAATTTTGAAGATAAAAAAGGAAAATTGGCTCAATATGCTGAGAGAGTTTGGGGAATTAAAGATGGAACTTTAGAAGAAAAAGCAGAGCTGGGAATCAAAAAAATGGAGGAATTCTTCCACAGTCTTCACATCAAAACCAGATTATCCGAGTATACAGAAGATTTTAACGGAACTGCTGAAAAGGTTGAAAAAGCCTTTACAGAAAGAAACTGGCTAGGTCTTGGAGAATATAAAAAACTGACTCCGCAGGATGCTTATAAGATTGTAGAGATGAGTTATTAGTGGATCGGGTTGCGAGTTTCGGAGTACAGGCAAAAGATTTGAGCTACGCTATTTCGAGATTCGGATGAAAGTGTTTATTAATTTTCATGTTGAAAATATATAACCCAAAACTCGCATCTCGTATCGCAGTATTCATAAAATTATTTAATTTACAAACATTCGTTTAAAAAATCGTTATTTCATTATAGATATTTCAAATTTATTTATATTTTAGCATATTCTTAAATTTGTGAAAATGAAAAAACAGCTACTTTTATTTGCCTTTTCTGCCCTGGCGCTTACTTCTTGTAAAGATGATAATCTCGAAGCTTATGATATGGATATCATGAAGGGAGACTGGAAGGAAGTTAAAAGAGAAATTATTTCCGGAAAAGATAATAAAACAGTGCTTCAATCGTATCCAAACACCGGATGTGCAGCTAAAAATACTCTTTTCTTCAGAACAGATTATTATGTAAGCTATACAGCATATACAGGAACAGGTGCAGACTGTCAAATGGATCAAAAAACTGAAGGAAGATACACCTATGATGCTGACTCTAAAGTCTTGGGAATTAAACTTGACAATGAAGAAACATCAAATTACAGAGTGGATATGCTTACTAGCAAAGATTTGAGACTTGCCCAGCAGTTTGGAAACTTTGATTTGGATGGAGATAAAATTCCTGAAGTCACTTACGTTACCTACAAAAGATAAATCATAAAACTCCCGATAATCGGGAGTTTTTTATTATTTTTATATCTAATTTAAAACTGAATATAATGAAGAAGATTTTAACAGCATTCTTACTGCTGTGTTTTACTATTGCCTTTTCTCAGGAAAATAAACCCATGTTCTGGCAGGACATTCAGGAGTTCAAAAAACAGGATCAGCAAAACCCGCCACAAAAGGATGCTATCCTATTTCTGGGAAGCTCATCATTCACCAAATGGACTGATATAGCAGATTATTTTCCGGGTAAAACAATTATCAACAGAGGATTCGGGGGGTCAAGGCTTACAGATCTTAATGATTTTTCGAATGATCTTTTAGCACCTTATCAGCCGAAACAGATTATTATTTACTGTGGTGAAAATGACTTTGCAGACAATCATCAGCTAAAAGCAAAAGTAGTCGTAGACCGATATAAAGCTTTCTACAAAAAAATACGTGAGCGATTTCCTAATATTGAAATAGACTATATCTCAATTAAATATTCGCCAAGCAGAGAAGTGATCTGGCCGCAAATGAAAATTGCCAATAAAAAGATCGCTGCTTTTATGAAAAAAGAACCGAACGCTGAATTCATTGATGTTACAAAAGCAATGGAAGACCCTAGCGGAAATGTAAGAAAAGATATTTTTGTGGAAGACATGCTTCACTTTAAGCCGGAGGGATATAAAATCTGGGCGAAAGTGATTACGCCTTACCTGAAATAAACTACAACCCATGATACAAAAAACAATAACCATTTTATGCTCTGTTTTACTGTATTCTCTTTCATTTTCTCAGGAAAAACCGAATGAAAAAACAGTTCTTCAGGAACTTTCGGAAAACGCCTGCAAATGTGCTGATTCTATTTCTCTGTCTAACAGAAAGAAAGAAGATATCATTAAAGATGTTCACGGATGTATAGACAAGTACACGGGAGCACTTCAGATCTCAACCCTTTTGAAAGGAGCAGAAAAACAGTCTGAAAACGTAAAAGAAGTAAACGGGAAAAAGCAGGTTAACCTGACTTTTAATACCAATAAGGATTCAAAGCAGTATAAGGACAGCTATAATGAAATTGAGCGTTATCTGATGCAACACTGTGAGAGCGTAAAAAGAGCTACCACCACATCAGAAACCAGCTATGATAAGTTCTCAAAAAATCAAACAGCTCTTGATTTCTACCAGAAAGCGGTAGATGCCTCCAAACAGGAAAACTGGAAGGACGCCATTCAGAATTATGAGCAGGCTGTAAAGGCTGATCCGAAATTTATTTATGCATGGGATAATCTGGGAATCTGCTACAGAAGAGTTGGAGAATATGATAAGGCTTTGAATGCTTATAAACAATCATTAAATGTAGATCCTAAAGGTAAAATGCCTTTACAGAATATTGCAATAGCCTATATTTACAAAAAAGAATATCAGAAAGCTATTGATGCCTATCATGATTTTGATAAAGTATATCCCAATGATCCGGAAGTTTATTATGGAATAGGACAAATCTACTTCACTCATTTGAAAGATAATGAAAAAGACTTGACTATATCTGCAAAGCATACAGAATCTACAATGAACAGAAATCTCCTTACCGATCTGACGCAGAAGCTGTAATAAGCCGTATCTACAAGGGCATGAAAGAGGAGGGCAAAACAGATAAGTTTAAAGAAATTTTAAAGAGCAATAACATTCAATCTGATTAAAAATAAAAACTCCCGGACAATCCGGGAGTTTTCGTTTTATTTCTTTCTTTTCGATTTCGAAATGGCTTTCTGCTGAGCTCTGTTGGCTCCAAACTTCTTAGGTGCCTTTCTTTTCGAAGGTCCACCCCAGTTTTCTTTTGTATTTTTAGCTTTCTTCTCGTGGAATGCGCCTCCTCCCTCATTCAGTTTTACCTGTGCAGGATTTTTCATGACCACCTGATCTTCTTCAGCGGCGATCTTTTTAGGATTAATCTTAACTTCCTCCGGGAATTCATTAAACTTCAAATCTTTATCCATCAACAGCTCAATATCGAGGATCAAAGGTTCTTCTTTTTTAGTAACAAAAGTAACTGCCTTTCCTTCTTTATCTGCTCTACCTGTTCTACCAATTCTGTGAATATACTGCTCCGGGATATCAGGTGTTTCAAAATTGATTACATGGGTAATGTTTGAAATATCAAGACCTCTTGCCATTACATCCGTTGTAATCAAACCTCTGATCTCTTCATTTTCAAAGCTTTTCATAGCTTTCAATCTGTAATTCTGAGATTTGTTCGAGTGAATCACATCAAATTGTTCAGGGAAAAGCTCATCAATTTTAGTAAAAAGCAGATCTGCGTGTTTTTTATTATTGTTAAAAATCAACACTTTAGACATATCTGCATTATTTTTCAGCAAATGCTCCAATAAGTTGATCTTAGTATTGAAGTTTTCAACTTTATAACCCGTCTGCTCAATTTTTTCAAGCGGTGTTCCGGATTTTGCCAATGAAATTTCAATTGGATTGGCGAAATAGACATCCAGCATTTCATCCACGGCTTCTGTCATGGTGGCTGAGAAAAGAATATTCTGTCTCTTCTCTTTCATCATTTCAAAAATATGGGTAAGCTGTGGTCTGAAACCTAAGTTAAGCATCTCATCAAATTCATCAATAATCAGCTTCTGAACTTCTTTCAGGGAAATCGCATTGTCTATGGCAAGATCCATCACTCTTCCCGGTGTTCCTACCAAAATATCGCAACCATCATTAAATAATAGCTTTTGCGTATTGATATTTTTCCCACCATATATTCCAATTACTCTTGCAGTAATATTTTCTGTCAGTTTCTCAAGGATTTCAGTTACCTGCACCACCAATTCTCTTGTAGGAACAAGTACCAAAACAGTTGGATTTCCTGTTTTGCTGTATTTCCATGTTTTTAGAACGGGTAAAAGATAAGCTAATGTTTTCCCAGTTCCGGTTTGTGCAATTCCCATTACATCTCTTCCCGAAAGAATAGGTTTTAAGCTCTTCTCCTGAATCGGTGTAGGTTCAAATAATTCCAAATCCGCTAAAACATCAAGAATTTTAACCGGAAGGTCAAAATCTGCAAAAGTGAGTTTTTCCATTTTGCAAAGATAGGTATTTAATTAGAAGTTGAAAATTAGAGGTAAGGAATTGATCAATAGTGAATGTTGCTTCGCAAGTGAATTGTCAATTTTTCTGAAGATAAAAAAACAAAAAACTCTAGTTATCCGGAAAATAAATGATTAACCAGCAACCAGCAACAAATTAACTCTTTAATTTACTTTTACGCTATTGACTTTGATTTTAATATCATCATCTTCCCATTTGCTGGAAGTAACAATAACATATCCTTTCTTTTTCGGATCTTTTTTGATAGGGAATTTATCCTCTTCCCATTGATTACAATGAGTTGAAATAGACGGCAATAAGGGTTTCCAGCCTGTTTTACTCAAAGTATACACGTAAAATGGATGCCAGCAGCTGGTGCACCAATTGGGATAAAAGCCGACCTCCTCCTTTCCATCACCATTAAGATCTCCCAAATTATACAAACTTCCCTGATTTGCAGGTGTAATCGTTATAGGCTTTATATTTTTATCGCTAAAATAAATGGTTGTTTCACACTTTCCTTCACACTCATCATCACAGTCAGTGACTTTTGTGTAAGCGTATTCTTTTGTTCCGTTTCCGTCAAAATCTCCCTGGAGCTTCTCTCCATTTCCCTGTTGAGCCATACAATATGAGCTGAACAAGGTGATTGTCGTTATAATAAGTGTTTTCATTGGGTTCGGGTTATGGGTTATGGGGTTCGGGTACGAGTTATAAGTTAAAAATTAAATGAAAGTTTTACAATTTTACATACTGCATTATAACCTAAAATATGAATATGAACTTGAATCACGAATCACGTAACCCGTGTATCATTTTCTGGTTACTCTCAATAGAAGGATTATGACTAAAAGGATTGAAAAGATAAAACCTAAGACCGCTACTAAAGATAATTCTCCTATTCTGGGACCGGATTCTGAAGTGAAAACAATAGAAGTGGCAATGATATTAGCTCCTAAAATCATGGCCAGAATGAGATTAACCACGCTGGATTTGATCAGCTGGTTCGTTTTTTCTATATTTTTGATCTCACTGGAAACGGTGAACTTGTTTTCATCCAGTTTTTGAAGAACAGAACGAAGCTCTTTCGGGATTTCATCCACGTTATCTGTGAAATTCATCATTCGATCCATTCCTGTTTTTAAAAGATTTTTAGGGCTGATCTTTCTGGTGAAAATTTTCTTTGTGTAGGGATGAAGACTTTTTACAATATCCAGATCCGGATTGATATTTCTCCCAACGCCTTCTATCAGGCTGATTCCTTTAAATAAAAGATAAAAATAATCCGGCATATAAAGCCTGTTGTCTTTTAAAATGTCCTTCATCTTATTGATGATCACCTGTACATTAATATCCTGTAATGATGAGCTGTGAACGAAATTCAGAATATCATCCACATCATTTTCAAATCTTCTTTCATCAGGGATTTCATAGCTTACCGCCATTTTCTTGAGATAGCGAACAATTTTATGGGAGTTTTTAGCGACAAAACTTACGATAAGATTTTCAAGAATTTCTTTATCATTAGGTTGAATTTTTCCTACCGCACCAAAATCAATGAAAACAATTTTACCATCTTTTTTCACTAAGATATTTCCGGCATGAGGATCGGCATGAAAAAATCCATAGTCTAAAATCTGCGATACAAAAAGCCTTAATCCTGTTTCAGAAACTTTTACCGGATCAATACCATTAGCCAGGAGAACAGATTTGTCCGTTACTTTTATCCCGTCAATAAACTCCATACAAAGAATATTATTATTGGAAAACTCCTCATAAACATTTGGAACGTAGGTTTCTTTATTATTTTTAAAATTAAGACGGAACTGCAGAATATTATTTCTTTCATTCGTTAAGGAAACTTCCTCCAGCAATGATTTTTCAAAGGTAGAGATGGCCTGTTTCATATTAAGCTTCTCTCCTATCTCCGAATAGGCAGATATCAGCTTTTCAATATCTTTGATTAAAAGCAAATCATCTTCAATGACTGACTGTACATCTGGTTTTCTGAGCTTTAAAATAACCGGGCTGCCATCTTTTAAAACCGCTTTATACACCTGAGCAATGGAAGCCGTAGCTAAAGGCTCTTTCTGAATTTCAAGAAAATAATCTTTAACGGAAATATTAAATTCACTTTCCAATGCTTCTTCTACATCCATATCTACTGTTTCCACTTTGTCCTGAAGTTTCTGCAGCTCCTGAATGAGTTCCGGTGGCAAAAGGTCTTCCCTATTGCTGAATGACTGTCCAAGCTTCACAAAAGTAGGTCCCAGCTCTTCAAGAGCCAGTCTTATTCTTTCGTAAACCGTTCCTTTTGAAATAATTTCATCAGAATTGGATGTATCTTCCTGCTTATTTCCTCCGTTCATTCTTGCCAGCATATCTTTAAATCCATATTTACTCAATACGGAAATCAATCTGGCGGATCTTTTCAGTTTTCTTTGCTGCTTGTCAAACATAGTGTATCAATAGTAGGTGCAATTTACTCCAAAAATTGTTCCTTTATGAAAAGAATAATTATAACAACATCAACACATGAAATTAAAAACAACAACACATAATTAGCTTTTTAAAGCATTAAATTCATCATAAAAACAAAAAACCATCATATGTTGTAAAAATTAATATATTTACAGCGTACAAATAAAACCAACCAAAAGTATTAGAACATGAAAAATTTACGTAACAACAAACTTTCAAGAGCGCAATTAAAAGGGATTGCAGGAAGCGGAATCATTATCGGAAACTGCTCCAACCAATGCTGCCCAACAGACGGAAGACCAAGATGTCCAAGACTGATCTGCCCTGCTGTAGTATGTCCTGAGTACATGTAATCCACTCAAAGAAATTTTAGGTAAAATAAAAACAGAATGCTTTCGCATTCTGTTTTGTTATTTAAGATAGGTTTCATACAGATCTTTTCTGCGGTCTTTCATGACTTGAACAGAGCCGTTGTGGTGAAGATCTTTTAACAGATTAAGGTCTACATCCACAATCAGTGTCATTTCTGTATTGGGAGTAGCTTCACCTTTCACAGCATTGGACGGGAAAGCAAAATCTGAAGGGGTAAATACTGCGGCTTGTCCAAACTGGATATCCATATTATTGACCTTCGGAAGGTTTCCTACGCAACCAGCGATCGCTACATAACATTCATTTTCTATGGCTCTTGCAGCGGCACAGTGGCGAACTCTCATGTAGGCGTTTTGAGTGTCTGTCAGATACGGTACAAACAGGATTTTCATCCCCTGATCGGCCAGAATTCTTGGTAATTCCGGGAATTCTACGTCATAGCAGATAACAAGTCCTATTTTCCCGCAGTCGGTATCAAAAACTTTGATTTCATTTCCGCCTTTCATTCCATAATATCTCTTTTCGTTTGGCGTAATGTGAATTTTCCTGTATTCATCCATACGGCCGTCACGGTGAAGAAGATAGCTTACGTTGTACAAATCATTATTTTCGTTATCAAAAACAGGCATACTTCCGGAAATAATATTCACGTTGTAGCTGATCGCCAGCTCAGAAATCTTTAGTTTGATCTGCTCTGTAAGCTTGGCCAGTTCTATCATACTGTCTCTTTCGGAAAGATTGTTGAAAGGAGCCAACAGCGGCGTGTTGAAGAGCTCAGGGAAAAGGACAAAATCAGATTTGTAATCTCCCATCACATTCACGAAGAATTCTACCTGCTCATAAAAGGCTTCTATGTCTTTAAAAGTTCTCATCTGCCATTGTACCAATCCAAGGCGGATAATGCTGTCTTGCATGGTATTGGGCTTTCTGCTGTAATAGATGTTGTTCCATTGCAAAAGAACTGCATTTTCCCTTGAAGCTTCATCTTCCGGAAGGTATTTTTTCAGGATTCTTATCGGAAGAAAGTTATTGGAAAGCTGGAAAGACAATACCGGATCATAAATCTCTTTATCTCTTACTTTTCGGATATATTCTCTTGGAGAAAACTCATGGCTGTATTTATGGTAATTCGGTATTCTTCCGCCTAGGACAATAGATTTTAGATTTAATAATTCACAAAGTTCTTTCCTTGCATCATACAGCCTTCTTCCCAAACGCAGTTCACGAAACTCCGGATCTACAAAGACTTCTATTCCATAAAGGACGTTTCCTGTGGAAGTATGGGTATTGAATGTATAATTTCCCGTAATATCACTATAGGTATGATCATCCCCGAATTCATCGTAATTCACAATGATAGAAAGCGCTACAGCAGCCAGCTTTCCATCTACGGTAATACAGATCTGTCCGTTCGGGAACATTTTTGTAAGCTTATCTATACTTTTTTTGGACCAAATGGACTCCGACATTTGCGGGTAGGCCCTTTTCATCGTTTCCGCCAGCTCATTATAATCCTGAAGGGTCAGGTTTCTTGTTTCTATTTGCATTTGATGTAATTTTACTTAAATTTAGTGAAAATATTTTACTTCAATCCTTATAGAAAAGTACTTCCCAATCATTTATACAAAATTTAACAGTGGATATCTCTAAAATTTTACAAACAGCTGTTCATTCAGATAATTACTGGAAACATTCTAATTTTAGCTTTATAATGGAAACACTTAAACCCCATTATAATATTAATATAGAAATGGATACAGAAAAAGTTGTTGTTCTGCTCTTAGGAGATAAAACCATCGGATACATCTGTTTGAATTATCCTCTGATTTTTATAGAAAGTCAATATGCTTTAGAAGTAAAAAATATTCGGCATACATTTCATGATATAGAATACATTATGGTCGATATGCTATCTAATCCCTATCTGTCTGTAGATCCTGATTTTTATAATGCTTATTTTGATTTTATGGAAAACCTGAATGCTTTTTCTGCTGAAGATTTTTACTTTTACAATGTAAATTAAAAATCATTCTTGTCCGATTAAATTAAAGCGTAATTAACAGGTCGCTCCTCTAGAGCTTTGTTTTGTATGGGAACATCTTTTTTTCTACTAACAGCAGATCCCGACGGGATCAAATCCAGCTCCACTGGGAGCTAACTGTTAATAGGACATATTTGTTTTAAAATTATAGCTCCGGAGGAGCGGCCTGTTAATTCATGATGTACCATTATTTTTATTTTAAGAATCTTTTATGCTATACATCAGCCAATGTTTCGCATAATTTAAACTTGTTTTCAGCATCTGAAATTTAAGACAGGATTGGTAACAAAAAAATCCCACCCAAAAATAGACTGCACCCAAAAGTTTAGACAAAATTAAACAATATTATTATATGAAAGAGTTCTGTACTGTACCGGACTCTTTCCTTTTAGATTAAGTCTTATCCTGTCGTTATTATAGTAATTGATATACTTCTTTATTTCTTTTTTGAGCTCATCAATGGTTTTAAATTTCTTAGTATAGAACATTTCAGATTTTAAAGTTCCAAAGAAGTTTTCTATTACCGCATTATCCAGGCAGTTTCCTTTGCGGGACATACTTTGTATAATGCCTTTTTCTTTTAACAGATGCTGATAGGCTTTCATCTGATATTGCCAGCCTTGATCAGAGTGTATAATGAGGTTTTCAGTATCCTTGATTTTTCTGAACCCTTTTTTGAGCATGTTCATAACCTGCGAAAAGACAGGTCTTTCCGAGAGATCGTAACTGATAATCTCGCCATTGTAAAGGTCAATTATCGGCGAAAGATACAATTTACTGCCCGAGACGTTAAATTCTGTCACATCAGTGGCCCACTTCCTGTTGGGCTGATCTGCCTTAAAGTTCCTCTCCAGAATATTTGGTGCTATTCTGCCTTGCTCTCCCTGGTAAGATCTGTATTTTTGAACCCTAATGATACTTTTCAATCCCAGGATATTCATCAATCTTAAGACCGTTTTATGATTAATTACAATTCCTTGCTGTTTCATAATCAAAGTAATACGACGGTATCCAAACCGACCTTTATGCCTATGATAAATCTGTTTTATCAAAGTTTTTACTTCTCCATATTTATCTGTT
>NZ_QICI01000117.1 GCF_004119445.1 Chryseobacterium sp. CH21
CTGTCTTCCATTCTTTTATATCTGGCAGACTCATCAATCGTTCTGATCGCCTGTTTTTTTAAAGAAATATCATGGAGAGCTTCATACTTTCCTTCTTTTTCTACAATAAAAAAGCCATTAGCATATTCATCTGACTGATTTCAGAATCTGATTTTTGAGCAAAGGTATTTTTTAGACTGTCTTCCATTCTTTTATATCTGGCAGACTCATCAATCGTTCTGATCGCCTGTTTTTTTAAAGAAATATCATGGAGAGCTTCATACTTTCCTTCTTTT
>NZ_QICI01000014.1 GCF_004119445.1 Chryseobacterium sp. CH21
TGAGTATACGTTCTGATAGATGGAGCTACTTCTTTTGGCGGATATACCCAGGCGCATCATTACTCCAAGTTTTGCTCCTGCTTCTGCTTCCCTTGCCCAATTTTGAGGCTGGTCCTCCATCTCCATGATCTGCAAAATCAATAAACACTTCATTCTTCTCCAAGTCAATTCCTCTATGAGTATACGTTCTGATAGATGGAGCTACTTCTTTTGGCGGATATACCCAGGCGCATCATTACTCCAAGTTTTGCTCCTGCTTCTGCTTCCCTTGCCCA
>NZ_QICI01000115.1 GCF_004119445.1 Chryseobacterium sp. CH21
CTTCTTCCATGGAAGCTGAAGTTAACTGATTATCCTGGCATCCGATACCTGTTACTGCCAGCATCAGCATCCAGCCTAATATTTGTTTTTGAATCATGAGTTTATTGTTTAGAAATAATATCCACACTTACATCTGAAGCCGCTGTTCTGCCAGTAGTACCTTTAGCCACAAGCTCTTCTTCCATGGAAGCTGAAGTTAACTGATTATCCTGGCATCCGATACCTGTTACTGCCAGCATCAGCATCCAGCCTAATATTTGTTTTTGAATCATGA
>NZ_QICI01000075.1 GCF_004119445.1 Chryseobacterium sp. CH21
CTTTGGCGCTTAATGATTCACCCTGTTTCTTGTGGATTAATTAATACTATAAAGTTAATTTACGTAATTCAAAAAACTTTATAATACAAACTAAAGGGCGCAAATTTCTTAATATGCAGCAGGTTTAAGGCGCAAAGATTTTATCTCCGATAAAATTTTTCGGTGTCTTTGTCATTCCGAGCAAAGCAAGGAATCTATACATTTATATGCTCTCGCAGATTAATGTTTCATGAAGTTTAGATTCTTAACGGAATGGATAAAGGCTGTGGATAGACTGTTTTTATACAAGATTTCCATTTTAACACTAATATTTTCACTAATATCACTAATGCGATTCAATAGGAACGGGCTATAATCCTAAGCTTAGTCGAAGGGAGCCCGCTTGTTTAAAATATAAACACACCAATGGCTTTAGCCCAAGTCTAACAACAACGCAATAAAACAAAAAACGGACTTAAAAAAGTCCGTTTCTATTATTTTGAAATATATTTTCAATTATTAAGATCTCAACTCAGCGTTGAATTCTTTCTGGAAAGCTTTGATCAAAGAATCCATTACTTCTGCAATCTCTTTTTCTTCCAGTGTTTTTTCTTCGTTTAGCAGTTCGAAGCTCATGGCATAAGACTTCTTACCTTCAGGAAGATTTTTACCTTCATATACATCGAATAGGTTAATATTCTTAATGAATGGAGATTTGTTTTTCTTAGCCGTCTGATATAAATCCTGGTAGTTTACCGTTTTATCAATCAGTAAAGCCAAATCTCTTCTGATTTTGTTGAATTTAGGAATATCTTTGAATTTCAATTCATTTTTAGAACGCAATTCCTGAGCGTATTCCAGTTCAATTTCTGCATAGAAACAATCCTGATCAATATCAAATTCTTTCAATAAAGCTGGAGCTACTTTTCCAATTCTAACGAGAGTTTTACCTTCTGCCTCATATGCCAATGCATCAGAGAATCTATCATCAGACAAAGCAACTTCTTTGTAATCTACAGCAAGTCTTTCCAATAAAACTTTCACATAAGCTTTAAGGTTATAGAAACTTACAGCAGATTTTGGCTGAAGCCAGTTTTCTGCAACATCTCTTCCAGAAACCAATAATGCAACCTGCTTTCTTTCTTCATATTTATCTTTTTTGTGATAAATTTTTCCTAATTCGAAGAACTTGATATCCTGATTCTTTCTGTTGATATTATATACTGTATTCTGAAGAAGTCCTTCTAATAAAGACTTTCTCATGAATGCCAAATCACCACTTAACGGGTTCAATAGTTTTACAGCATCAGTTTCATCTTTTACAGAAGTTAATGAGTTGTTCATTACTTCATTGAAGCCAATGCTCTGTAAAGTTCTTGCCCAACTATTTTCCAGTTCATCCTGATCGTTAGCACTTAACTTAACAGGGGTAAACGAAATCTTCTGTGGAGCATCAATCTTATTGTATCCGTAGATTCTTAAGATCTCTTCAATTACGTCAATTTCTCTTGTTACATCTGCTCTGTAAGCAGGAACTGAGATTTCGAAACCGTTAGGAATTTCATTTAAAACCTGAATTTCCAATGCTTTTAAGATCTCTTTTACTTTTTCTCTGTGAATTTTTGTTCCTAAAATCTGTTCAATTTTAGAGAATCTGATAATCACATAGTTATCTTCTATTTTCTTAGGATATTCTTCCAATAGCTCTCCTACCAACTTTCCTTCAGCAATTTCCTGAATCATTTTAATAGCATGAGTGATGGCTGTTCTTGTAAGATTGGGGTCTACTCCTCTTTCAAATCTGAAAGAAGCATCTGTGTTCAGGCTGTGCGCTTTAGCTCCTTTTCTCACGGCAATCGGGTTGAAGTAAGCACTTTCCAGGAATATTGTTTTAGTGGTTTCAGATACTCCTGAGTTCTCCCCACCAAATACTCCGGCAATACACATTGGTTTATCTTTACCATCTTTGATCATGATTTCAGAACCATTCAATGTTCTTTCAACACCATCTAAAGTCGTGAATTTTGTTCCCGGTTTTACCACTCCTACTTTCACTTTCTTATCTGCAATTTTATCAGCATCAAATGCGTGAAGCGGCTGTCCGTATCCGTGAAGAATATAGTTGGTAATATCTACAACGTTGTTAATCGGGCTTAATCCGATCGCTTTTAATCTGTCTTTTAACCAAGATGGTGATTCTGCTACTTTTACACCTTCAATAACCGCTCCGATATATCTTGGGCACAATTCTGCATCTTCAATTTCCAGTTTGAAATCATGAGTTCCCTCACTATTCAAAACTTCAGAAGCTACTTTATTAAATTGAGATTTCAATTGGTTTGTAGAAAGATAGGCGTGTAAATCTCTGGCAACACCATAGTGAGACATCGCATCTGTTCTGTTCGGTGTTAATCCGATTTCAAATACTTCATCGTTAGTCAGCTCAAAATAATCAGCAAAGTTTTTTCCCACTTCATATTTGGTTTCATCCAGCACCATGATTCCTCCGTGATCGTCACTAAGACCTAATTCATCTTCAGCACAGATCATTCCCTGAGAAACCTCACTTCTGATTTTTGCTTCTTTAATTTCAAAAAAGTTTCCGGTTTTGTCATAGATTTTTGTTCCGACAACAGCTACAGGAACGGTTTGCCCAGCCTCTACATTAGGAGCTCCGCAAACAATGTTCAACACTTTTCCGTTTCCTACGTCTACCGTTGTCTTCTTCAGTTTGTCAGCATTAGGATGTTTTTCGCAAGTTAAAACTTTACCTACAACGATTCCTTCCAGGCTGCCTTTTACACTTTCAAATTTATCTATCCCTTCAACCTCAAGACCTATATCTGTAAGGAATTCACCGATTCTTTCAGTTTTTGATTCCGTTTTTACAAAGTCTTTCAGCCAGTTGTTTGATATTTTCATTTGTTAATCTATCTACTTATTTAATTCGTCAGATGAGTCCTAAGATTTCACCTGCTCTATTTTGAAACTTTTATTTGAAATTCCACACTTATTCCGGTATGATTTTTCAAGCTACAAATGTCGTGTTTTTTTGAGAAACAGAGAAATTTAGAAGCCACTTTAAGATAATAAATTTTCGTTAATCTTATGCTTCTGGTTTGAAAATCTACTGATCGGATGGTCTCAGTACTTTCTTCAGGCTATCCGAAAATAATACGAGTCCTCCGGCCATCATAATAATATCTTTCAAGACAAGACGTCCTGCTCCGGACAGATACGGAAATCCATATTGAGGCGTTGGAGAATCTCCACCAAGATTTGGCACATATACTTCCGGAGTCGTGATCAGGAACGAGAGGGTAACCATTGACATTAAAAATGTTAAGGCACCTCCAACGGCTCCAATTTTAGGAAACCAGATTCCTAGCAACACCAAAAATCCGATAACTACAATCATTGTTCCCAGGCCGTAGGAAAATATATAAGTTCCGTTTTTTGTATGCCAGTCGATATTTTTCTGAATGACTTTCCCTTCTGGATTTTTATACACTGTATATTCTGCGACTAATTTTTTATCTTCGTTAAAGACCTTATTATTTGCATTTTTGTAAAAGAAACTCATCAATGGGCTGTTAGCAACAAAAGGAACGATTCCATCAGCTTCATAATGAAATGCTTTCAAGCCTCCAATCCAGGCCATAACGATGAAAATTGAAATTCTGAGAAAATTGAAAAAGTAAGTATCCCATTGTAATAGTTGGTGATAAAGTCTATTGTTTTTCATGTGATTTATTTTTACCAAAGGTATTCACATGCCTACAGCGCCAACATAGATATTTGAGGACATTACATGGACATTTTTGCCACTACTGAGATCCCTACGCTTTCTCTATACTTTTTCGGCGAACATCCTACCGATTTTTTGAAATACCTGCTGAAATAAAATTCGTCTTCAAATCCCAACTCTGCAGCAATCTCCTTTACAGATCTAAAGGTTAAATGCAGCAGCTTTTTAGATTCCAGAATAATTCTCTCGTTGATAAGCTGGGTAGGTGTTTTTGCAAATTCTTTCTTTACGGCCTTACTTAATGTATTATTGGTGATATTCAGTTTATCACTGTAAAATGACAGTTCTTTTTCATTTTTAAAATGGGATTCCAACAGTTTCTGAAATTCAGCTGCATTTTTATTGGAAAGCTTTTCATGAGAAACCACACTGTTTTCAATGCTGCTTTTTTGTTTGCTTCCAATGGCAAGAATAAGCTGAATATAGGTCTTTATAATAGATTCCGAAAACGGATGTTTCTCTGATTCTTCTTTTTGAATATGATTAAAAAGCTCAAGAATATAATTGAAACTCTCTTCTGACAGCTCAACCCCCGGATTCAGATAGATATTATTAAAAAGAAGCCCATTGCAAGCCACTTCCTCTTTATGATATTCTATACAGTAATAATCCCCATGAAACAAAAGCACATGAATATTTCCCTCCGATTCCGAAGCCAGTTTCATCTTTTGGCAAGGAGAAAGAAACAAAATATTGTGTCCGCTGTAAGAATAATTAATATCATCCACAGAGAAAACACCTGAACCTTTCCATAGAACCACACTGTAGTTTTCAGTTGTGAATTCTGCGGCAAAATCTGAGGTTGGGTAAGACTGGATTTTTATTTTCATGATTAAATTTTTTAAACACGAATTACTCTAATGATTCACAAATAACACGATCCCGTTTAATATTGTTTTGAATATGTTTTTTTCTCTGTCAGATATTCATTCTTGGTTCCGTCACCAGTTCTGAAAAGAGTTTTGAGAGTATTTTTTTGCTTTGGTTTTGAAGGGTCTGGAAGAAAGCATTGGAAGTGTAAATGAGGACCATTTGTCCACCCTGTATTGCCACTCAATCCTATTAAATCACCTTTTTTAACCTCATCTCCAATGTTTAACTTTAACTCCATCTTGTTTCAGGTGAAAATATTGCGCAATAGTTCCGTCTGAATGTAAAATTGAAATATAGTTCGCCTGATTAGCACAACTTGATGTAGGACATCCTGTATTATTATTCTGAACAGCATCAATCACTTTCCCTTCTCTTGCCGCTGTAATTTCTGTTCCTTCAGGCATTACGAAATCTAAAGAGTTTTCATTCTGGTGAGAAAATATTCCATTGTACCCCTGATAAACATTAAATGATTTCCCTTTTTGAAAAGGAAGATCATATTTATAATCTGCATCATAGGTCTTTATTGTTGCATCTCCAGCCAATGTATAATAAGCAGGCATTTTTTTGATTTTCCAACCTTTTTTATTATCATTGACAACAAAATAAGCAATTCTGTTTTTTGTTGATTTAGGAGGCAGCACTCTGATCATTTTAAATGCTTCCGGGCTCTTCAAATTTTCTGTTTCCGGTTGTTCTGAGAATGTTATTGAAATGGGGTAGATTTCAATATTATCAGCATAGTAAGTGATAATATCTTTCGTATGTTCATAATACATTTTTGCATTCTTCTGAGAGAAAGCCCATAGAGAACAGATAAGTGATCCGAGAGTTGTTATTTTTTTCATGTTTATTAATTTATTTTTTTTATTATTATACTTTTACCTTGAAGCAAAAGTATACAAAGTTCAAGACGGAATAAGTCGATTATACCCTATTTACAACTATGGATCAGATGGCAAGATTACAAAAAAGCCGGAAAATTCCGGCTTTTTATATTTGTATATATTAAATATTATAATCCGATAACCGGCATTGATAACATTAAGATATTTTCGTTTTCTTCAAGACCATCAAGAGGTTCAATAATTCCTGGTCTGTTAGGTTGAGACATTTTCATGGTGATATCGTCAGATCCTAAAATCGTCAGCATTTCCGTTAAGAATTTTGAGCTGAATCCGATATTGATATCTTCTCCATTGTAATCACAAGGAATCTGCATGTCTGCTTTGTTTGCATATTCAGTATCTTCTGCATGAAGGTGAAGAATATTTCCGGAAAGCTTGAATCTTACCTGGTTGGTAGATTTGTTAGACATAATAGATGCTCTTTTGATCGCTCCTAACAACAAGTTTCTATTGATTGTCAATACATTTGGATTTTCTTTTGGAATTACCGCTGTATAGTTCGGGTATTTCCCGTCAATCAGTCTACAGATCCAGATATGTTTACCAAAAGTAAATTTAGCCATATTCTCATTGAAGTCGATCGTAACGTCTTCATTGGAACTTGCCAGGATATTTTTGAAAATGTTAAGAGGTTTTTTAGGCATGATAAACTCCATTGGTTCAGCATTCATCAGGTCAGCTCTTTTGTATACCACCAATCTGTGGGAGTCTGTAGAAACGAAATTGGTTTCATTTTCTCCAAACTGGAAAAGAACTCCTGTCATTACCGGACGAAGGGAGTCGTTACTTGTAGCGAATAGTGTGTTTGTCAAAGCTTCAGACAAAACTCCTGCCGGCATCGTTACACTTTGTGAAGCATCGAATTCCGGTAATTCAGGATAGTCATCAGCATTGTCTAATGCTACTGCGAAATTATCTTTTTCATCTAAAATCTCAAGCTGGCTTCCAGTACCTTCGGCATTGTCTTTTACAACAAATGTCAGAGGCTGTTCACCATATGTCTTGATAAAATCCTGAAAAATTTTAGCAGGAACAGCAAATTTACCTGTATCATCAGACTTTACTTCCAGAGAAGTAACAAGAGTTGTCTCGCCGTCAGATGCTGTAATGGTAACATTATTTCCGTCTAATTCAAAAAGATAGTTTTCTAAAATCGGTCTCGATTGAGAGCTTGATATTACGCCACTTACAGTTTGCAACGCCTTCTGCAGTTCACCACTTGAAATAATAAATTTCATAGATTTATAAAATAAGTTTCTACAAATATAATAAATAGATACAATAAAGAAAAGAATAATATTGAGGAGTTTTTCACAAATATCCTTAATTTGTTTTGAGCCTTGACATTATGCTTTGATTTCTGCAAAGATTCATTTTTTTATCAATTACAAAAGCTATATTTGTGAAAAAAGTTTTCAAATCGTGCAAAAACCTCCTATCCATAAAAGTTTTCTCAATGCTTTCCGGGGTGTTTTGATGATGATAAAAACGGAAAGAAATTTCCAGATCGAGCTTCTGGCCTTCTTTGTCAATCTCTTTCTTATTTTTTATTTCAAATTAAATTATACCGATACCGCATTGGTTCTTATGGTTTCGTTTGCTGTTTTAAGTGCCGAAATTTTCAATACTGCTATTGAAAAGATCTGCGATATCATTCAACCGGATTTCGACAAAAGAATTGGCTTTATTAAAGATATTGCTGCAGGAGCTGTTGTGCTGACGGCCATAGCAGCAGTGATTGTCGGGATTCTGGTGTATGGGAAATATGTTGTAAGGTTTATGAAGACCATAAAACTCTTGTTTCTGTAGGCTCAGACCACCCCGTCAAAAATTCTTTGAATTTTCGCCACCCCTCCGAGGGAGGGGAATTTCACATCTTCAGTTCAAAGGTCTGTGAAAGCAGGAAATTTTTTCTCTTTTTATTTCACAGCGATGAAAATATCAATTTCCGCGTCTAAAGGATTTTGTGCTTTTTGCCCATAAACTTCAAAATCGGCTGTAAATATTCTTTCCAGATCCATGTTCCATATTTTGATCCATTCATTGATCACGAGATCTTTTGAAACATCTCCTTTTACTGTAAATTTCAGATAATCTCCGCCATCAAAAGAATATCCAACCATTCCTTCCGGAATATTGTCAAGGTTTTCCACCTCGCATCCGAGAACAGTCGTGTATGGTTTTGTATGGTCTTTTTCGTAGTCTGTGTAAATGGAATAAATGGTATTGTCAATTTTATTAGGAATTGAATTGAGAATATCTTCACTAATCATTTCCTCCCATAATACCGGGATATCTTTTCCTGCCTGTCCATTTTCATTGGTTGTTCTTACCGAGATACCTATGACCTTAAAAGGTTTTATTTTTACGTTATTCATTATTAATTTTTTATGATAGAGCAAAGATAAGGGGAGGTTGTGACAAGGGGTGTCAGGAGTTTTTTTAATCTTAGTAAAGCCCATGGATTTATTTTTATAAGATGAGTGGGCTTCCTTCGACTATGCTCTGGATTAGAGCCCACTGCTATTGAATTGAATTTCTGCGGCTATTTTCTTTTGGCTTAGCCTATTCCAATTTTCTCACTCTGTAGGAGTTTCAGTATGTTTTATAAACCAATTATTCCTCGCTCTGCCCGGAATGACAAAGAGACCATTGATGTTTTATCTGAGATAGTGAGATTGCTTCGCTTTGCTCGCAATGACTATTTCCCGACATAGATAAACCCATTTTTTCCGGATTTAAAAACGGTTTCGATTCTTTTGTAATCATCAACTTCATATTCATCTGCCTGAAGGATTTCAGCATCTGTTACTTCAAAAAGTACACCTTCTACCTGATCATCATCACTTCCTGAAAATTCCAGTACAGGATGGTATTTCTGGCCGCTTTTCCGAAGCACTTCAGGATCTGTAATTTCCAGCATACTTAATTTGTAGCCTGATAAAATGTCTTTTTCACCTTTTAAAAGACGTCCAAAGGTTTCCATTTGAACCTGCTCTTTTTGCAGCGTTCCGTAAGAAAATAAATTAGGCATTATAAATATTTTTCGATGATTGGTATTGCGATTTCGGCCATCATTCCATAGCCTTTTTCGTTGGGATGTACACCGTCTGTGGAAAGCAGGATTTCTTTGTCATCCAGGAAAGCAGAATAGAAATCAATATAGGTCAGTGAGTCATCAACTGCAACATCTTTCAAGATCTGATTGTAAACAACGACATCCTCATTGATTCTTTTCTTCCCGGAGCTTACCACTACTCCATCTATTTTTTGAGAGAAAGGAAGAATGCTTACAACGTAAATTTCATTAGAAAACTGTCTGGCATGTGCGACAGCTTCTTTGATATTATTTTTAAACTTTTCAGGATTTACGATTTGTTCTCCATCTTTTACAGCAAGATCATTGGCACCGTAACTTAGAAAAACGATATTTCCATCAGCGGAATTTCTTGCATTTAATTCGTGAGGAATTCTTTTTAATAGTCCTTCTGTAGTTTCTCCTCCTATTCCGAGATTGAACAGGATGAGTTCATCTCCGTTTCCTTCATGAAATTTTTGCAGGGCATATCTTTTCAGAATATCTACCCAACCGCCAAAGACTCCGTCATATTCCCCATAGGTAATGCTGTCACCGAAGAACAGCCCGTAAATAATTTTCTTCATTCAACTTTTATTGTTTCCTGTTTTGTTGAAGTAAAAGTATTAAGAAAAAACTGTTTAAGGGAAATAATTTTCCTCAATTTGTGTGATTTTTAACGCAAAAGACGCTAAGTGTTTATATTAGTTTTTATGCTTTTGTTCGCATGGGCGTTTCACTAAGCAATACACAAACTGATATCCTAACTGAACAAAGAGATTGGAACCATTAAGATTTTTGAAGGAGTAAAGAATTATTAAGGTAGTAGCGCAGCTATTAATAAGCAGCCTGCTTCATTCATCGTTGATGAATCTTAACTTTCCTTAAAAACTTTACTATTCTTAATGGTTAAATAATTTTTATATTTTTTTTGACGCAAAGGTTTTATTGTTATTATGTTGATTGCAGGAAGCAAAGAAGGAATCAACAAGTTGATTTGATGAAGCTCACTGAAAATGTCAACATTTAAAAATTTCCACTCATTACTCATTACTCATTACTCATTACTCATTACTCTTCATTCCAGCCTCAGTGTAATATTAATATGTGATTCTATAATTTCTACCAGGATATCAAAAAGCGTCTGTCCTTTTCCTTCTGTCAATTCATCTAGCTTTTGCTGAATTAATTCTATGTTGAAGGGTTTTCCCTGTCTGACTTTGTTTTCGTAGAATTCACGGGTAGTGGTAAAACCTAAATCTTCTTTTGACTTCTGCGATTCTTTCCAGATAATTTCAATTTCTTCTTTGTTTTCGAATACTCCAAAACCACCGTAAAGAATGTCATCAAAGCCATCCAGTGTTCCTATTTTCCATTCTGTATCTTTCATCAGCACGTTGGAAGCTTCTTCGTAGAAACCTCCTAAAGACGAAAAATGACCGCCATGGATAACGATCATTTTTCTTGTATTATTATTTGAAGTATTCAATTCCATTTTTAAACATTAGTGATCATTGTAAAACAGGATAGTGTTTGCTTACCAAAACATATTCTATTAAATAAGATGTATTAAATAAGCTAATAAAATCAAGCTATATTTATAGGTAACAATACCTAAAAATAGGCAAATTAAACTTTTGCCATAATTTAAAATATTTTTTTCTCCAAAAAACTGGCCAATTGCTCCCACAAAGTAAATTTGAAGTAATATCACACCAATCTTCGTAATTATTAGTAATCCCGTTAGTTTTGAGAGCAACAGGAAAAATAAAAGTACGATAAAGAACACTCCGAAAACATAAGATAATAATACAAATATTTCAAATATATTATAACCCTTTCTGTAAAAGAATATTTTGGTCCAAATAGCCATAAAAAAACCAATGATCAGGGCAGAATATCCAACATGAGAATCAATCCATTTATTGATAACTTCGGTATCAATATTATGCTCCCATTGTAATGTTCCGCTAAATCCGTTAATATTAAAGATGAGGACTTCAATATGAAATAAATGAATAATAAAAGTATAAATAACTGCTGCAAAGATGAGAAAAACGATTGGTTTTACATATTTCTCACGGTTTTCTCTAAGATATTCTCTTACTGCCTTTCCGGGACGCAGCAAAACTTCTTTAAAGGTAAAAGGAAAACCTTTGTCAAAATGCAAAAGGTGTTGAATCTCATGCGAAATATAATGTGCATCTATTCTTTTGATTTGTTTATCAGACTCAGAAGAATTTTCTTGGTTCATGGGTTAAAGTTTTATTTTTCTAATTACGCTGCAAAAATATAAACTTATTGATTACATATTAAAAAAAACCTCACAGACTTTGATGTCTGTGAGGTTGTTGTTTTTTATTTGAAGTATTCAACTCCATTCTTGAATATGTTGTGATAATTCGCGGTTGGTATATTTCTCATGAGACCTTCAGCAAATCGTTCCGGGTGCCCCATTCTTCCGTAGATCTTTCCACATGGGCTGGTAACTCCTTCGATTCCGAATAATGAGTTATTTGGGTTGAAAGGCATCCCGTGGGCAATGTTTCCATCAAGATCAATGTATTGAGTGGCGATTTGTCCGTTTTCATACAATTTCTTGATTTCTTCTTCTGAAGCCATGAAACGTCCTTCTCCGTGGGAAATCGGAATAGTGAAAGTTTGACCTTTCATTCCTTTTAACCAAGGGCTTTCGTCATTTACTACCTGTACCGTTACCATCTGAGAAATATGTCTTCTGATGGCGTTGTGAGCCAATGTTGGAGAGTTTTCATCCAGATCTTTGATTCTTCCATAAGGTAGCAATCCTGATTTCACAAGCGCCTGGAATCCGTTACAGATCCCGATGATCATCCCGTCTCTGTCTAATAATTCATGAACTGCATTTTTCATTTTCTCGTTTTTCAGAACGTTTACAATGAATTTTGCAGAACCATCCGGCTCATCCCCTGCAGAAAAACCTCCTGAGAATGCCAGAATCTGAGAAGTTCTGATCTCTTCTACCCATGCATCAATGCTTTCATCCAGTAACTGGTGATTGATATTGATTAAAGGTAAGCTGCTTACTACAGCTCCTTCTTTCTGGAATGCATTCAGTGTGTCATACTCACAGTTAGTTCCCGGGAATACCGGAGCAAAAACTTTCGGCTGTGCGATTCCGTGTTTTTTAATGATGATATTTCGTGGATGGATTGAGTTTGATTTTTCATCAATTTCAACCGTAATCTTTTCTTTTTCTACTGTTGGGAAAAGGTTCTCGAATGTATTGGTATTGGCAGCTACAAGGTCTGTGATGTTTGATTCAAGACCATTGATTTTTACAATACCTGAATCTTTCACTTCTCCGATCAACTGAAGAGCTGCTGAGCTTAATTCTTCTTTTGATTCAATGATTAAGCTACCGATATTTTTAGCTAATAAAGCATTTTCATCAGCGTTAATTTCAGCACCTAATCTGTTTCCGAAGCTCATTTTTGCTAAAGCTACTGCAAGACCTCCTTCTTTCACTGTTTTCACAGAAACAATTTTTCCTGCTTTGATGTTTTCAAAAATGAATTCAAAAACTTCTTTTAAAGCAGTATAGTTTGGTAGTCCGTTTTCCTGAGCAATATGATTGAAGAAATATAGTTTGTTTCCAGCATTTTTCAATTCAGGAGAGATGATATTTTCTTTATCTCCGTTAGCACATGCAAAAGAAATCAAGGTTGGCGGAACATTCAGATCCTGGTACGTTCCACTCATGGAATCTTTACCTCCGATGGCTGCAAGACCTAAATTGATCTGAGCATCATAAGCTCCTAAAAGGGAAGCCAAAGGTTTACCCCATTTTTCAGGATTTTGTCCTAATTTTTCGAAATACTCCTGGAAGCTTAGTCTGATATTTTTATAATCACCTCCCATCGCTACGATCTTCGCTACACTTTCTACTACAGCATAAGATGATCCTAACAGTGAGTTTTGTTTTGAGATTTCAGCATCGAATCCCCAGCTTGCCAAAGAAACAGTTTTAATATCTTTTGCTCCTAAAATTGGCAGTGTCTGCACACTTCCTTCCATTAGCGTCTGCTGATATTTCCCTCCCAAAGGCATAGCCACCGTAGTTGCACCAATTGAAGAGTCAAACATTTCCAATAGCCCTTTTTGGGAAGCTACGTTTTTATCTTTTAAGATGTTCAGGAAGTTTTCTGCTGTGAAAGCTTTTGTTTCTTCTTTTACTTCTTCAAGGTGAGTGATTTTCACTTCCTGAGATTTTGAACATCCGTTGGTATCTAAGAAAGCTCTTGAAAGGTCTACAATTTTGTCTCCTTTCCAGAACATCTGCATTCTTCCGGAATCTGTCA
This sequence comes from Chryseobacterium sp. CH21, assembly GCF_004119445.1. GTDB lineage: Bacteria > Bacteroidota > Bacteroidia > Flavobacteriales > Weeksellaceae > Chryseobacterium. The sequence continues at coordinate 12,985 of NZ_QICI01000075.1, forward strand.
CTTTTGCTACTTCTACGGCAACAATGTTTTCAGCTTCACAGAATTTGATGAATTTTTCTTTATCCTGAGGATCTACTACCACCGCCATTCTTTCCTGAGATTCGGAAATAGCCAGCTCGGTTCCATTTAATCCTTCATATTTTAAAGGTAATACATCAAGGTTTACTTCTAAAGAGTCTGCAATTTCACCAATCGCCACAGAAACTCCTCCTGCTCCGAAGTCGTTTGATTTTTTGATCAGCTTTGTTACTTCAGGATTTCTGAATAGTCTCTGGATTTTACGCTCTTCTACCGCATTTCCTTTCTGAACTTCAGAACTCATTGTGTGGATAGAAGTTTCGTCCTGTTCTTTTGAACTTCCGCTTGCTCCTCCTACTCCGTCACGACCTGTTGCTCCTCCTAAGATAATGATAGAGTCACCGTTTTCAGGCTTCTCACGTCTTACCCAGTCTACAGGAACAGCTCCGGTAACGAAACCTACTTCCATTCTCTTGGCTTTGTACCCTTCGTCATAGATTTCGGAAACCATTGTAGTGGCAAGACCGATCTGGTTACCGTAAGACGAATATCCGTTGGCAGCCTGTTTTGTAATGGTTTTCTGAGGTAATTTTCCTGGTAATGTTTTGTCAACAGATTCTAAAACGTCTGCAGCACCTGTTAATCTCATCGCCTGGAAAACAAAAGATCTTCCGGATAATGGGTCTCTGATAGCTCCTCCCAAACAAGTGGAAGCTCCACCGAAAGGTTCAATTTCTGTTGGGTGGTTGTGCGTTTCATTTTTGAATAATAAATACCAAGGCTCTTTTTTACCGTCGTATTCTGCTTCGATCTGGATGGTACATGCATTGATCTCGTCTGAGATAACAAGATTATCCAGGTTTCCTGTTTTATGGAAATATTTACCGCATACTGTTGCAAGATCCATTAAGGAAATTGGTTTCAGCTCACGGCCTAAGAATTTTCTTTTTTCTATATAATCATTGAAAATAGTTTCCAATGTGTGTTTGAACTGACCTTCAAACTGAATGTCTGACAACTGGGTTTCGAAAGTGGTATGACGACAGTGGTCGCTCCAATACGTGTCTAATACTTTTAATTCTGTTTCCGTAGGATTTCTTTCTTCAGTTTTGAAGTAATCCTGAATGAATTTCAAGTCGTCTAATCCTAGTGCAAAACCATGGTTGTTATAAAAACTTTCAAGTTCTGCATCATTGAAATTGATGAAGTTTTCGTGGATGATTACTTTTGATGGGATTTCATCTGCAGGAATATCAAGAATTGATAAGTCTTTTTCCTGAGATTCTACTTTGTTGATCAGAAGGTCTTTGATTTTAACCAGATCAGCTTCGGAAACTCCTTCAAATTCGATTAATTTTCCACTTCTTACTTTTGATTTTTCATTTTCAGTCAGTAAAGCGATACACTGTTGTGCAGAATCTGCTCTCTGATCATACTGACCTGGTAAAAATTCCATTCCGAAATGAATAGCTTTTGCAGGGTTTTCTGTATGTAAAATATCAGTAACAGGGTCTACGAAAGTGTTGTTCACTACTTTTTCAAATTCTCCGTCATTCAAGTTGAAAATATCATACAGATTGTATACTTTCACACTTTGAACTGCCGGAACAACCGCTTTTACTTCATCAAAAATTTTTGGACTTTCAACATCGAAAATTCCTCTTTTTTCTACGAAAATTCTTTTGTTATTAGACATTAGATGTCAGATTTTTAATATTAGATTTATTTTTCTTTTTTACTTTTTCTGAGTTAAAGTTTCTTTCTTTAAACCCATCTATATTGGAAATTTTTGAAAGAGATTTTCTCTCTAATCATTATTCCGTACAAATTTAAAGGAATAAGTCGTATTTTCTTCAAATTTGACCTATGCAATTTCCAAATTTATTTTATTTGTTTATAAATTTATTCGGATTGTCCTTATGTTCTTTCTGAAAGTCTTCTGCATTTTTTATTTCTTCTTTCAGCCAGTTTTCAAAGGCACTTTTTTTCATTAAAATCTTCAATGGCATAAAATGTTTTACCATTTTCTGAAACCAGAAATTTGAAACGATAAAGCATATCCAAATCCTTTTTCTTCCAATCATAAGTATTCACCTGATAGTAGGGAAAGTTTTCTTTTGGTCTTTCTACAATTTCAAAAAACAGGTTCTTTTCTTTTTCAGACAGTTTATTGTAAAAATTTACATAATAAAGATCTGCAAGCTTTTTCTTCTGTTTTTCAAAGAACTGAAGGATATTTTTCTCTTTTTCATTGTATTGAAATGGATTCGGGTAGTATTTCCCATCTATTTCAACATCCTGTTCTGTTGGTTTTGCCAATGGCTGAACAGTTTGTCCTTTGACATTCACCACACCCCATTTTCCTCCTACAATTGCTCTGTGTTCATCATTGGTCTTTTCCCAATCGCAACCATCGCAAAATGCAGCGTAACCGTAATTAAAAGGTGATACAAAATCATGCTCAGCTTCAATAACAATTTTGCCATTGCGGTCTGCAAATCCTACTTTACCATTTTTCACCAATCTTCTCAGTCCTTCAGAGAAATAATCTGCTCCATTGTCATAAAGGAAAGGCTGGTACAGAAAATTGCCTTTTCTGTCGTACACATATCCCCATGCATTTTTCTCTGGTTTTTCACCTTCTTTACTACCATCAAAAAGAATGGTTTCTCCTTCTACAGGATCTCCATCTTTTAGAAATGAAAAGATTTTGAACTGTGCAGGAACAATTATTTTTCCTCCTTTATCTTTTACTCCAACTAAAGAATCTTTGGATTTAAAATAATGCAAATCTTCTTTACTCTGAGAAAAAGAAATGATTGGTGTTAATAGAATGGTTAATAGTAGTTTTTTCATAGTAATTTGGAGTGGGAAATAAAATATGCAGCCCAAAAGACTGCATATTGTTTTATACTTTAAGATCAGCTTCCAATCCTATTAAGTCTTTGTTTTGGTCTATAATCGGCTGTACTTCATTTTTGATGAATTCCTCCGTCTGGATCGGCGCGAAACCAATAAAGTTTTTAGGATCTAAAACTTCTTTCAGTTTTGATTTGTCTAGTTTTAAAGAATCATCGTTTAAGATTCTTTCGATAAGGTCATTTTCTTTTCCTTCTTCTTTCACTTTTTTGGAAGCTTCCATAGAGTGAACTCTTATTACCTCATGGATTTCCTGACGGTCACCACCAGCTTTTACTTCTTCCATGATGATATATTCTGTCGCCATGAAAGGAAGTTCTTCCATAATATGTTTGTTGATTCTGTTTGGATAAACAACGATTCCGTTCATGATGTTATTCCAGATTAATAGAATAGCATCAACAGCTAAAAATGCCTGAGGAATTGTTAATCTTTTGTTGGCAGAGTCATCCAAAGTTCTTTCAAACCATTGTGTAGAAGCTACCATTGCAGAACTTGTTGTCAAAGACATTACATATTTTGCTAATGCCCCGATTCTTTCGCTTCTCATTGGGTTACGTTTGTATGCCATTGCCGATGATCCGATCTGGTTTTTCTCGAATGGTTCTTCAATTTCCTTAAGGTTTTGAAGTAAACGTAAATCGTTTGTGAATTTGTGTGCAGATTGTGCAATATTTCCTAATAAAGCGACAACTTTAGCATCAATTTTTCTATCATAAGTTTGTCCGGAAACTCCGAACACTTTTTCGAAACCGAATCTTTTTGAAAGTTCTTTATCTAAGTGTTTTACTTTAGAATAATCACCGTTGAAAAGCTCAAGGAAGCTGGCAGCAGTTCCTGTAGTTCCTTTTACTCCTCTGAAACGTAGTGTTTCAAGGAAGAAATCCAATTCTTCGATGTCAAGAACCAAACTCTGTAACCAAAGTGTAGCTCTTTTCCCAACCGTTGTCAACTGAGCTGGCTGGAAGTGTGTGAATCCTAAAGTCGGAAGGTCTTTATACTGAATTGCAAAATCCGAAAGATTTTTCATCACGTTCACCAACTTTTTCTTTAAGATTAAAAGTCCGTCACGGATTTGAATTAAGTCTGTATTGTCTCCTACAAAAGCCGAAGTAGCTCCCAGGTGGATAATTCCTTTTGCTGAAGGCGCCACATCACCATAAGCATGAACGTGAGCCATTACATCATGACGGAATTTTTTTTCGTACTCTGCAGCTTTTACGTAATCGATATTTTCAGCATTCGCTTTTAACTCAGCGATCTGCTCGTCTGTAATTTCAAGTCCAAGGTCTTTTTCGATTTCAGCAAGAGCTATCCAAAGCTTTCTCCAATTCTGGAATTTGTTATTGTGTGAGAAGTTAAATAACATTTCTTCACTGGAGTAGCGCTCTTCCAATGGATTTTTGTAGGAATTCATTCGTTCTTTTACTTTTTAGATGTACAAAAATACGGTTTTTCAGTGAGAGATGAAAATCCTGTTCTGATGATTTTCATTCATGATTTATACTTATACTTTTGTATTAAAACAAAAGTATTCAAAAGTTCAAGACGGGAATTATCCCTAACATAAAACAGGCTGCCTCATTTCTGAGACAGCCTGTTTACATTATTTTCATGAATCAAATTAATCAATAAGTCCGCATGATGATCCTACAGGGATACATTTTTTTACAAATGAACACCAGAAGTATCCTGGCAGACACATCGGGATACCTCCCTGAACGGTTTTCAATTCTCTTTTTGAAAGTTTTCTTAGATTTTTCATAGTAACATTTTTTTGTTTTTTTCCTACTCTAAATGCTTTTCGGATTGCGCTTTAATTTAGTAACACCAATATACAAATTTTTCGGATATAAAAACATAAACTACTCATTTTACACAATTTACACCCAAATACCCATCTACTAACAGTATTTATACTTTTGCCTTGAAGCAAAAGTATACAAAAGTTCAAGACGGGAATCATCCGCTAAAAATTTGAATGGACTCCTAAAATTTCCAAACTCGCATGAATCATTTGGCTCTTCTTCGGTTCTAAATTTCACTCATGCTCAGACAGTGGAAATTTTTTAACGGATTCCATGCAAATTTTCTTAACGCTCCTAATTCCTAAGTCGATAGTTTACAACAAAGTATTCAATTATATTTTTTTATCTATTATTCAATAAACTATACATCCAGCTATAAAAAAACCACTCTCCCGAGTGGCTCTCTATTTTTAAATTTGATCTTATTGATAAATTACTTCATCATTTTTCTTGATCTGATAGCTTTTTTTGTAAGGAGTTAAAACATAACTGTCTTTCACATGAGTTCCGCTTTTCCAGATTTTCTGTTTCCCCTGTTTATCCAGAATAATACTTTTTGCCGCTCCATCCGGAATAAACACTTCAGCTTTTGTCATGCTTTTATTGAAAATCACAGCGGTTGTAGAAGTATAACTTTTATCTGTACCGACTTCCTTAAGTTTAATCTTCTGATTGAAAGTTTTTATACAATTATTTTTAAGCTGCGAGTAAGTATACCCTGCTGAACCAATGCAACCATGAACATCTCTATCACCTCCTAAAACAGGAGATTTTTGAGCAAAAATACACGTACCAAGGAGCATTACACTGAATAAAATAGTTTTTTTCATAGTTTAAATTTTTGTTTTCTGATGGGTTAAAGATATCACAAAAATGTGACATCAATTAATTTCTCTCCAAGTTACAAAAAAACCACTCTTGCGAGTGGTTTTTTGTTTCCTGAAATGATCTTACTGATAGATCACTACATTATCTTTTTTAAGCTGATATCCGCTTTTTTTGTAAGGAACCAATACATAACCATCCTTTTCCATGCCTTGGCTTTACCTCCGGCTCTGGTTAGAATGATACTTCCTGATTCGGCATCTTTAACGAAAACCTCAGCTTTTTTCATGTCTTTGCTGAAGATTACTGCAGCTATTGAAGTATAACTTTCTTTCGGTGCTACTTCTGTTAACTTGATCTTTTGTTCAAAAGTTCTTACACAGTCCTTTTTAATTTGGGAATAGGTATACCCTGCTGAACCAATACAACCATGTGCATCTCTATCTCCACCTACAACACGTGTTTGTTGTGCAAATACTAATGAACCCAGGAACATTGCGCTAAGGAAAATTGTTTTTTTCATATTGATTTTTTTATATAATAATAATAATTACCGAGTTATTATTAAAAATCATGCCAAATAAACCGTAACACACCTTCCTGTGAATAAAATTCTTTTTTATTACTTAGTCCAATTAACCTTTGAATGCTTCACATCAGCAGAGCTGGTACCAATCATAATTTCAAACTCTCCTGATTCCCAGTCATATTTCAAATCCCCGTTGTAGAATTTAAGATTTTCAGGGGTGATATCAAAAGTAACTTTTTTAGATTCTCCTTTTTTCAAAAATACTTTCTGGAAACCTTTCAATTCTTTTACCGGTCTTGTAATGCTTCCTACCATATCTCTGATATACAACTGAACTACTTCTGCTCCGTCATAATTACCATTATTCGTCACTGTAACAGATGCCTGAACAGTCTGATTTCCTTTTGGATTGGCATTAGATACCACAATGTCAGAATACCCGAATTTTGTATAGCTTAAACCAAATCCAAACGGATACAATGGTGTATTACACTCATCCATATAGTTGGAACGGAATCTTTGATATTCACATTTATCAGTCAGTTCCTGACTTAATGGACGACCTGTATTTTTAGCATTATAGTAAATTGGAACCTGTCCAAGGCTTCTTGGGAAAGTCATCGGAAGTTTTCCTGATGGATTTACTTTTCCGAAAAGAACATCTGCAATAGCATTTCCAGCTTCTGAACCTGCAAACCACGCATTAAGAATAGCGTCCGGTGTATCTTTTACATTCGTTAGAGCTAATGGACGGCCTGTGAAAAGAACGACAGCAATTGGCTTACCGGTTTTCTTTAATTCATTTAAAAGATCAACCTGAGACTGAGGAATGGTAATCTCTGTTCTTGAAGACGATTCACCGCTCATTTCTGCAGATTCTCCGATTGCCAGAACAATAACGTCTGCTTTATTGGCAACATCTACAGCTTCTTTCAACAATTCTTCTTTAGAACGATTATCTCTATCTGTTTTTTGCCGTGAGCAGCATAGATGTCTTCTAATTTAGCATCATAATCAATATTGGCACCTTTAGCAGAAAGGAATTTCACTTCTTTACCATAGTTAGCCTGAAGACCCTGCATCAGGTTTACTGCTTTATCATGTTTTGCAGCAACACTCCAGGTTCCGGCCATGTTTAATGAATTGTTCACCAATGGTCCGATCACAGCAACGGTTCCTGATTTTTTCAAAGGAAGTACCTGGTTTTCATTTTTCATCAAAACCATTGACTGAGCTGCAGCACTTCTTGCTACATTTCTGTTTTCCATATTGAAAACTTCTTTTGCCGCCAGTTTTGCATCTCCGTATTTGTATGGATCAGTGAATAATCCTAAGTCATATTTTGCTTCAAGGATTCTTTTGGCTGCCAGATCTATTTCAGCCTGTGTTACTTTTCCTTCAGATAAAGATTTTTTTAATGTGGTTAAAAATCCTTCTCCTACCATATCCATATCCACACCTGCTTTCAAAGCCAATGCAGAAACCTGCTGAAGATCTCCCATACCATGGTCAACCATTTCATTGATCCCTGTGTAATCAGTTACTACAAAACCTTTAAAGTTCCATTTGTTTCTTAGAACTTCGGTTTGAAGCCATCTGTTTCCGGTTGCAGGAACGCCATCCACTTCATTGAAAGAGGCCATTACAGAAGCTACACCTGCATCAACAGCTGCTTTGTAAGGTGGGAAATATTCGTTGAACATTCTCACATGGCTCATATCAACTGTATTGTAATCTCTTCCGGCTTCACCGGCTCCGTATAATGCAAAGTGCTTTACACAAGCTAAAATGGTATTTCCAACAGATAAATCTTTGCCTTGATATCCATACACCATATTCTTCGCAATTTCACTTCCTAGATACGGATCTTCACCGGAGCCTTCGGAAACCCTTCCCCATCTTGGTTCGCGGGAAATGTCTACCATTGGAGAGAACGTCCAGTTGATCCCGTCTGAAGATGCTTCTTTAGCAGCAACTCTTGCTGACTGCTGCACCAGATTCATATCCCATGAAGCGGCTAAACCTAGTGGAATCGGGAATGTTGTTTCATAACCGTGGATAACATCCATCCCGAAAATCAAAGGAATTTTCAGACGACTGTTTTCCACCGCTACTTTTTGAACGGCTCTGATTTTTTCAGCTCCTTTTATATTAAATAGTCCGCCTACTAAACCTTGTTCTACTTTTTTACCGATATCTGAACTTTTAGCCAGACCTGTGGTAAAATCACCTGAACTTGGTAAGTTAAGCTGACCGATCTTTTCATCCAATGTCATTTTAGATAAAAGATTGTCTACGAAAGCTTTCTTTTTAGCCTGATACTGGGCCGTCTGATAAGACTGAACGGGCTTGTCTACCATTTCCTGTGCAGAAAACACAGGAGCCAATGCTAAAGTGGCAATTACAATTAACTTTTTCATAAATCTATCTTCTTAAATTATTGTTTTTATATTTTTTAGTTTTAATTCGATCGGTTTATCTTTCAATCATTATGCGTCTGACTATTTTCCTTTCTTTTTTGATAACATCCATTCATAGAACTGCGGATTTGAGTAGGCAGAATCCCATGAGTTATGATTGTCATTCGGGAAAATTACTAATTCTGCAGTTGGGTTTACAGGGTGCAGCTTTTGGTAAAAATTAAAAGCATTGGCAGGCAGAACAATATCATCCATTCCGCCATGAAATATTTTCATATTCAAATCTTTAAATTGCTCAATATTTGCTGTCATAACCTGATCTGTAGGTGCACAAACTGAAGCTACTGCTGCAAACATTTCCGGATGTTCCATTGCCAGTTTCAATGTTCCCCATCCTCCCATAGAAAGTCCTGTAAGATAAATACGGGAAGCATCAATTTTATATTTTTTCTGAATTTCCTGGATCAGATTATATATAGTAACGGTATCCCACCACATTCCTTCCGGACATTGCGGAGCAAGAATAGCCACGGGTTCTTTGATCAGATTTTTATAGGTAAACGGACTATGTGCCTTTACAAGATCAAGATTGGTTCCGCGCTCTCCTGAACCGTGGAGAAAAACAATCAGAGGAACATTTTCTTTTGTATTCTGGGGATAATCCAGAATATAAGACATCTTTTCCTGTCTCTTAATTTCTTTATTCAGTTCTGCTTTTATTTCCTGAGCATTGAGGCTTAAAGAAAATGGCAGAAGTAAAAGGGGAATATGTTTTAATTTCATGCTGCTATTTAGGTTTTGGCTAAAGCCGATGGATTTATTTTTTTATTTAAACGGACTCCCTTCGACTATGCTCAGGATTATAGCCCGTTTCTATTAAATTATTTTATTCCATATTTTGTTGACTGGAAACTTAGCTTTTTCAATCCCTGTTGAATTTCCGGAGCATTCATAAATAATTTCCAAAGGAATCCGGATCTGTAGTTTTCAATCATTGGAGCGATAGTTCCCTGATCAATAGCCAGGTATCTTGGGGTAAACCAATTGTTGTAATTGATTGAAGTGGCATCATAAGGACCTGCTGATCCTATGAATTCAGGTTTTTGAGTATAAATAAATCTCAGAAAAGCCATTGATTCTTTTGGAGTATAGGGAAAACTGCTCAATGCGGCTGTAGGCGTTATAACTCCGTTATCGTTATTACCCGGCATGTGAGCTGTATACCCCGCACTTCCGTCTTCATTTCTGGTATAACCGGCTGTCAATCCCCAATAGTTGGGTCCGTACCCTTTCCATTGTTTTGGATTTTCGACACAGTATTTGTAATCGATGAGGGTTTGATTTTTATTGATATCAAAGAAATTTTTCACAAGTTTATCGGATAAACCTGTAGGGTCAAGCCCGATATATGAATATTGTGCCCAGAAAAGCGGTCCGCCATATTCTTCGGCATAATTGTGTTTTACATACAGGGGTAACCCATATTTTGTTTTGTCTGTAAGGTAGGTTCCGTTTCTCGTCCAGCCTTTGTAATATGTTTCTGCATCAATGGAATAGGTAGGTGAAGATGCTGCCAGAATATAAGTGATGAGACATTCATTATATCCTTCCAAAGGAAAGTTCATTTCCCATTGATATTCTGGTGACCAGTGCCAGTAAAGTACTTTCTGACCTCCTTTGGTATACCAGTTCCACTGAATTCCTTTCCATAGCTCATCGCATTTTGCTGCGAGGGCTTTTTCTTCTGCAGTTCCGTTTTTAAAGTACTCACGAACCATCAGAATTCCTGAAGTAAGGAAAGCGGTTTCCACAAGATCGCCGCCATTGTCTTTTTTGCCAAAAGGAACTGTTTTTCCGGTTTCTCCATTGATCCAATGGGACCAGGCACCTTTGTGACGGTCTGCCTTTGCAAGAAAATCCATGATATGAGTAAGTCTTTTTACAGCTTCTTTTCTTGGAACAAATCCTCTTTCTACTCCTACAAGTATGGTAGCCAGTCCAAATCCTGAACCTCCTGTAGTGATTACGTGTTTGTCATTATCCGGATAGATATTATCTTCATGATAACGCTCTCTTCCCAGCATTGAATTCGGTTCAGCGTAGTCCCAAAAGTATTTAAGGGCATCTTTCTGTACTCTGTCCATCAGTTGTTCATCTGTGATGTTACTTTTTACCGCTTCAATTTTTCCTGCTTCCTGTTGGGCTATAGGAGCATTTTTACAGGAATAGACAAAGAATAAAGAGGTGACAGCTATTGATAATATGTTCCTTTTCATGAGATCTCTTGTTATAGGTTTCTAAAGAAGAGGAGAATTTTCATTCTCCTCTAATGTTTATGATTTATTTTTAATAGCCAGGGTTTTGAACGAAAAGTCCGTTACTCTGGTTCATAGCGTCCAAAGGAATCGGGAAAACTTCATTCTTTCCTGTTTTAAATCCTTTAGGTCCTAAATAAGTAGCAGCCTGACCTGTTCTTACTAAATCCGGGAATCTATCCATTTCCATAGCTAGTTCCACTCTTCTTTCCTGCCAGATTGCAGTTCTAAGAGCACCCTGACTTGAAGCGGTAGTGTTACCAAGCTGAGCTCTGTTTCTTACTTTATTAATGCTCGTAGTGGCAGCAGCAGTATTTCCTAATTCATTAGCCGCTTCAGCATTGATTAAAAGAATATCCGCAAATCTTAAAATTCTTATATTCTGGATAGAACCATAGCCACATGCATTATTATTTAAAGAAGTTGGCACATACACTTTCTGGTTCCACATATTTCCTGCCTGAGGGTCTCCTTTTTTAATTAAATCTCCTTCAAGTGTTGTTTCTCCTTCTCTAAGAATGCTTAATTCTTTTCTGATATCTCCCGGTTCAAATGCATTTTCTAACTCCTGAGTAGGCGTAAAGAATCCCCATCCAAACTGATTTCTTACCCCCTGAACTTCTGCATACTGGCTTCCACCAAATGCTGCAGAACAATCACAGTTTACTTCAAAAACAGATTCTGATCCAAATTCTCCAGCTGGTCTGAACAAATGGTTAAAATCCGGATCTAATGAATATCCCATACCAATAACCTGGTTAGAAGTATCATAAGCTTTTGGTAATCTTTCATATAAAGATATACTTTTGAAAGCAATCCTAAAGCTCCTCCTTTTGTTACTCTTCCACGGTCTGCTGCAGAATAAGTCTGAGGCAGTACTTCAGAAGCAGCAATAAGATCCGAAACGATAAAGTTATAAACTTCTGCTGTAGAATTTCTAGGTTTCAGATAGTTGCCATCTGCAGGTAATCCATCAAAGATGGGAACTCCTCCATAGATTCTTACCAGATTGAAATAGAAGTAAGCTCTCAGCATTCTGGCTTCAGCTACCAATCTATTTTTAAGCGTAGCATCCATATTTATTTTCGGAACATTGGTAATCACCTGGTTGGCTCTGTTTACAGCCTGCCATTGTCCGATCCAATATCCTCTTACTCCTTCATCACTTACTGTATAGGTAAAATTGTCATACGCATTAATAAAAGAGGCATCCCCAGGATTAGATCCCTTTTCTACATCATCACCAGGAACCCCAAATACATATTGTGCAGGAAAACCTGAATTTTCCCAGCTTCTTAAAAAGCTATATATGGCACTTGTTGCCTGCATGGCATCTTCCTGCGTTGTAAAAAAAGCAGCAGCATCAGTTCGTCCTTCATCTTTAATATCCACAAAATCGTTATTACAACTTACCATTAGTGAAACCAAAGAGATTGTTAAAAATATTTTTTTCATGATTTTTAATTAAAATGTTAAGTTCATACCGAATGTATAAATGGCAGAGATTGGGTAAATATTATTATCAATTCCCATTTGTACTCTATCTGTATTTGTAATCTCTGGAGAGAAACCATGATATTTAAAACTTGTCCATGGATTCTGTGCACTCACATATAATCTCAATTTTGTGATTGAAAGAGCTTTTGCAAATGTTTTTGGCAAGTTATACCCAATTTGAACATTTCTTAGTCTGATATAGCTACCATCTTCTACATAGAAACTATTTGGTAAAATGATGGATTGGTTAGTGGTAATCATTGCATTGGTATTAGAAGTACCTGCTCCATGCCATCTGTTATTATACATATCCAAATCCCAGGTTTCGTTTCCAAAACGCTGTTCACGGTTATAGTTGTATATTTTGTTACCAAATACCCCTTGGAAATCAACCGCAATATCAAAATCATATACATTAAAATTAACTCCAAAACCATAAGTTCCTTTAGGAATTGGGCTTCCTAAGAATGTTTTATCTCTTGAATCAATTGTGCCGTTACCATCCTGATCTGCGAATTTGAACCATCCCGCTTTTGCTCCAGGCTGTCCTGAAGCTGCTGCTTCCGCATCTGTCTGGAAAACACCTGCAACCTGATAACCATAGTAAGAACCTACTGGCTGACCACTCTGCAATCTAACAATAGAGTTTCCAAATAAACTGGCTCCTGTTTCTAAATAAGATCCACCATACACTGATGTGATTTCATTTTTAAGGGAAGTAAAGTTTCCATATATTCCAAAAGTAACATTTTCACTAAGTTTAGTATTATAATTAACTGAAACTTCAAAACCTCTATTGTTAAAAGAGTATGCATTAGTGTAAAAACTATTCCAGTTGCTTGCACCGGATACTGTTCCCTGTACTATACTATAGACTACATCTTTAGAGTCTTTATCATAATAAGCGGCATCAATTTTAAGTTTATTATTAAGCAACGCCATTTCCAACCCTACATCTTTACCTGTTGTAGTTTCCCAGCCAATATTGGGATTAATAAATTCTGTAATAGTCTGGGCCGGGTAACCTGTATTACCAAAATATGCACCACCTCCTATAATAGTTGTATTCGAATTAAACTTTCTCAATACAGTCGGGTTTCCAAGCTCACCATAGCTGGCTCTTAATTTTAATAAATTGAATACATTCTGTTCACTCATAAAGTCTTCTTTAGAAATTACCCAACCTGCACTAATTGCCGGAAAGGTTTTAGATCTATCAACACTAATTTGTGAACTTGCATCTCTACGTATGGATGCGTTTACTAAATATTTTCCTTTATAATCATAGTTAATTCTTCCAAAGAAAGATTCAATTCTTTGCTGATCCTGGAAAACTCCAGAAACAACAGCGTCATCTCTATCTACACCTTCTACATGAACAAGGTCTGTTCCGTTGGCAATATTTAAAGAACCATTAGTTCCGTCATAGTTTACATTTCTTGCAGACCAATAATCTTGTGATAAGGTAGTTCTCGTTCTTGAAAAACCAGCAAGTATATCAAAATTATGATTACCAAATTTCTTCTTCCAGTTGATGGTATTATCCCAAACATAATTACTATTTCTAAAATTCCTTGTAATCAAAGTAGATTTCACTTGATTAGCAGGTGGAACATAGCCCATTGTTGGTGTATATTCATATTGGCTAGGATTATAACGATCACTAGAATAGCTGATTCTGAATGTAAAATCCTTCAGGAATTTTAATTCTCCCCAGATGTTATTCAATAGTCTTTCCTGTCTTACCTGAGAACGATATAAATCCAGCTTCGCTCTTGGGTTAGGTATAGAATACCCATTGAAAAACTGATAATCCCCTGTAGCAGGATTCATTACAGAAAATATAGGAGGAGCATTATATGCATCTAATAAAGGATTCTGTGCTACATCAGTACGCATTTTTGAGAAACTGAAGTTATCTCCAATGGTAATGTTATCTGTGATTTTGTAGCTAAGGTTTAATTTTGTATTAAATCTGTTAAAACCACTTCCGGAGTTAATTCCATGGCCTGCAGCAAGGTTACCTTCGTCTTGAAGATATCCCACACTACCATAATAATTAAGTTTTCCTATACTTCCTGTTGCCGAAAAATCATTAGAATTAATGATACTTGTACGGAAAATCTCATTATACCAGTTGGTATCTGCAGGAAAATTGGATCTGGAAATAAAATCTGAAGGTTGTGGATTAGGAACATCATTTTTTATCTTTTCATTATATAATTCTACATACTGATCAGAATTAACCATTTTAGGAATATTGGTCACCTTTTTAATTCCTAAATATGAATTTACACTAAAAACAGGCTTTCCTTTTCCAGTCTTTGTCTTGATGATAACAGCTCCATTGGCTGCCTGAGCTCCAAAAATGGCCAAACTCGATGGATCTTTCAGTACGCTCATAGATTCAATATCCTGAGGATTAAGGAAGGAAATATCATCTGTAATCATTCCATCAACAATAAATACAGTTTTACCCGTAAGGGAACCAACTCCTCTGATGTCTACTCTCGGGGACCCACCAGGAGTACCTGTATTGGTAATATTTACCCCTGCCAGCCTACCCTGTATAGAACTTATTGGGTTGGCATTTGGTTTGTCGGCAAGATCTTTTGCAGAAACCATTCCGATACTTCCGGTCACGTTTTCTTTTTTCTGAGCTCCATATCCAATCAGAACTACTTCTTCGATCTTCTGCTCTTTGGCAGTAGTATCTTTTCTAGCAGTCTGTGCATTGACATTCATACCGAAGTACAGAACAGCAATCAGGCATGAATACTTTAAATTACTTTGTTTCATATAGTTTCAATTTTATTCAAATAAATTCAATCTTTTTTTTTTCCCTAAATAGTAGAGTTATTTAAAATCTCAAAAAAAGACATTAGCCAAAAATATAAAAAATATTGAACAATGTTAAATTATCTTAAACATTTAAATATTCACCTGTTTTATTGTATTTAAACTGACAAATATTTAAATATTATAAATTTATACTCAAAATAATTATCAATTAACCCATATTTCATTAATGTTAAATTAACATTTCAACCTCAAAAATTCACCAAATCCGACCTTCAATTTAATATTTTGTTAAATAGAGAATAGTAATTACCTTTGGTGCAGTTTTTGAGAAAAGGATTTAGACAATAATCAATAAAAAGATCAATGAAAAAATATATCATTGCAGCCGCTCTTATGATCGGGACCGGTGCTGTCATTACCACCAGTGTACAATCATGTACAACATTGGCCACATCGGACATGGGGCTTTCTATTATAAAAAGAATTCTGCTTAATGGTATTGATAAGGGGATGGGAATCTATGGAAACAAAGAAGCCTTCCTTCAGAATAATATGGTAGATAAAGCTCTTCCAAAGGAGTTGAGAGATATTAACTCTATGCTGGAGAAGGTAGCTCCGTCATTGGTCGCCAAAGAAAGAGATTATATTGCACAGGCAGCAGCTTATACGGTAAATACCTCGAAACCGATTTTAGAAGGTGCTGTAAACAGTCTGAATGCTCAGGATGTAACGAGAATCATGCAGGGAACTACGGCTACACAGGTTCTGAAAGAAAAAACATCCCAACAGCTTATTGCAGCTATTGCACCTAAAGTAGACGAAAAACTGAATGAATATGGAATTGTAAAAACAATCAACACCGCATTATCAGGAAGTAACTTTTTGGGAAGTCTTTTAGGAGGAAACAAAAATACAGTTAATTCCGGTGGATTGAGCCAGCTTGCTTCAGAACAACTGGTAAACGGACTGTTCAATATCATTGAAGATTACGAGCATCAGAACTCCAAAGCCCTTCTTGGACCATTTGGAAAATAGGAAAAATTTCGTTATATTTATATTATATTAATAATTGGAGATGGATATATTACAAGGAAATCAACACGCAAATCCTGAGGATTTTTACGAGTCTTTGAAGGACAAACTGGAGGATCATCATGATTTTCCGGAGGATTATTTATTTAAATTTATTATTCCTACAGACCAGTCAAAACTTACTGAAATTTACAAAGTTTTTGATGGGATTAAATTTACACTGGGAAACCGAGAAAGTAAAAATGGAAAATACACAGCCTGCAACATCAATGCATTTGTTTTAGATGCCAATCAGGTTGTCAATATTTATAAAGAAGTAGCAAAAATAGAAGGCGTTATTCTATTGTAAAAGCAAAAGCCGTTTCATCATAGCGATGAAGCGGTTTTTTATGATCCAAAAAAAACATAAACCAAAGCACAATGAACATCCAACTGATCTTATTGAATGTTATTTTAACGGCAACCACCGCAACGAGCTGTATGCATAAAAATAATAGTGACAATACAACCAATATCACCAATGCAGTTCAAAAGCAAAAGATTGAACAAATTCAATTAACAGAAATGACAAGAGGGTTCAGAAAAAGTATTATCTACACCCCATCTTCAAAGACAACAAACACCAATGAAGAGGTTGCTAATGCTAAGATATCTCCTTCTGAATGGAATACGGTTTCCAAGCTGGCCGGAACTATTGATCTATCCAAAATAGCAGATCTTCCATCTCCTACTACAGGCCGACACTCTGATCGTGCATTGGCAAGCAATCTTATAATCACTTCCAATGGTACTGAGTATACTTCTGCAACTTTTGACTCCGGTAATCCTCCTAAGGAACTGGAAGCATTATACAATGCAATAATTGGATCTGATAAGACAAAAGATAAAACGCAATAAAAATAAAAAGAACGCTCTGCAGAGCGTTCTTTTTTATAATATATATCTTTACTTTTCAATAAAGAATTTCACATTTTCAATGGGCCTTCCCAACATGGCTACTGAACCTTTTACTAAAATAGGTCTTTGTATCAGGGATGGATTTTCAGACAAAATCTTGAGCCATTCTTCTTCCGAGTAATTTTTATCTGCATAATTTTCAAGATACAGCTTATCTGTTTTACGGATGATATGAAAAACAGTTTGGTTCAATTTTTTCAGCACTGTTCTTAGTTCAAGAATGCTTAATGGATCTTCAACGATATTAATGATCTCAAAAGGCACTCCGTTTTCGTCAAGATACTCTAATACCGCATTTGACTTTGAACAGTTTCCGTTATGTAACACTTTAACTACCATGATCTATTATTCAAAAAAAGTTAAACTTGCTTTCAACAAATTTAAAAAGAATTACCCTGAGTATGTCTTAATATTCTGATAAAAATATGTTAAAACAATCCGTGAAGTTCAGCTTCAATTTTCTCCAGAATAAATCCGAAATCTTCCGGTTTTTCAACGAAATCAAGATCATCCACCTCCACAATCAGAAGTTTTCCTTCCGTATAATTGGAAATCCATTTTTCGTATTTCTGATTCAGTTTTGAAAGGTATTCAATACTGATAGACGCTTCATACTCACGCCCTCTTTTATAGATTTTTTTAACCAGATTGGGAACATCTGATTTCAAATAGATCAGCAGATCCGGAGCAGAAACAAAAGATTTCATCAAATCAAATACTGATGAATAGTTATTGAAGTCCCTGTCCGAAAGAAGATTCATATCATTTAAGTTTTCTGCAAAAATATGAGCATCTTCATAAATGGTACGATCCTGAATAATATTTTTACCACTTTCTCTGATTTCCTTTACCTGACGGAATCTGCTACCCAGGAAATACACCTGAAGTGCAAAACTCCACTTGCTCATATCTGAATAAAAATCCTCCAGATAAGGGTTATGATCTACGTCTTCAAATTGTGCATCCCATCCGTAATGCTTGGAAAGCATCGTTGTCAAAGTTGTTTTTCCGGCTCCGATGTTTCCTGTAACTGCAATATGCATAATATTCTTTTTCCTTGTATTTACTGATTAATTGATAAGTTTTTCTAAGCCGTCAGTCTGAACTTCGGAAACCTCTTCGATCAATTTCTGTAATGTATTGTCTGAAGGTTTCTCCGCTGTTGTCTCTTTGGGGTTTTCTTCAGTTTTTTCTACGGGTTTTTCTGTAGACTGCTGTAGAGATTCCGGCTGAGCTTCAAGCTGTTTTTGCTGTTTGGCTTTCTTTACTTTTTCAAGGCTGTAAAGATAGAGTTTGTTGCCCTTGATTTCAAAATAAGAGAGGATATTTTTATCCACAATTTGCGCATCCTGATCTTCAAAAATAGTCGCCATTCCCTTTTCAGGAATATATTGTGAAATGAAATTATTAGCCACCACAAGAATGGCATCATTCTCTCTTCTAAACCGTTTTCCGTTCTCCAAAGGGGCTTCAAACAGTTTTTCAAATTTCAGGCTGTAAATTCTGATATGTTTTCTTGTTAAAATATAGACCTTATTTTCATAGACCAGCATATCCATCAGATCTTCAAAACTGATATCAAAAGGATATGAATTGATGGTCGTATCATTTCTGAAATTATACTGTATCAAACGTTTTGTGCTGTCATCCAGAAGCCAGAGCTGCTGCAGATCTTCGGCATATGCCATTCTGATGAAACCAAATTTTTGTTTAAAATCAAGTTTTTGAATTTCATTCATATTCTGATCTACAAACTTCATTTCCTGAGCATTTTCAGAGAACAAAGGTACGTTCAGAGGGTTTTGTACGGATTGTACTTTATAAGGAACAGTAAGCATCATTTTCCCGATCTGTTTTCCCAAGGAATCGTATTTGGTAAAACTAAAATCCTTGTTTTTATAGATATACAGACTTCCATAATCATCGGCAAGCATATCCTTAGCTTCCTTGAGCTTCAAGGTATCTAAGGGTAGTATATTCTGCGCCGAAGCTGTACAGAAAATGAGAAAAAATAGTATGTTTAAAAACTTCACTCTGCTTTTTTATTGGGGTCAAGATACTGAAAAATAATTTCATCCAAAAGAGGATTAAATTCAGTAAAATCTTCTTTGATAGTAATCAAAATCGAGACCATCCTGTTGTTGAAAAAAGAACTTTTCTCCCCAATTTTAACCTTGAGAAGTATAATTCAATTTATTGAAAAGAAACTTCATAAATTTTCGGCCAGTTTTTTCCTGTTACGAGCATATTTTCACCTTTAAATGCAATTCCATTCAAAACATGTTCACTGTCGCCACGGCTATTCTCCTTTGTAAGCTGGGTAAAATCAAACTTCCCTACTACATCTCCGGTTTTGGGATTAATTTTCAGGATAACAGGTTTATGCCATACATTTGCATAGATAAAACCATTGTGGTATTCCAGCTCATTAAGCTGATCATAAATATTTTTGCTTCCGGCCACACAGACAGTCTTCACAACTGTTGAGGGATTATTGACATCCAGAAAATAAAGATTTTTAGAACCGTCTGTAGCAATCAGATTTTTACCATCATAAGTAAGTCCCCATCCTTCTCCGATGATATTGGGCAAGGGAAATTCGGATATTTTCTTTAACGTGTTTTTATCGTAAATAAAACCGATTTTATTCCGATAAGTCAGCTGATATACTTTATCTCCAACGATGGTACAACCTTCAGAGAAAATCTCAGCAGGCTGCCTGGCAACGATTTTAGGAGCGGATGATCCTAAAGTATATTTTATCAATTGCGAGGCATTTTCCATCCCATCACTTTCATATATAGTATTTCCTTCCATTACAAAGCCCTCAATAAAGTTTTTTGGATCGTGGGGATAATCAGCAACTATTTTATAAGGAATATCCTTTTCCGTAATTTTTGAGAATACATTGATGGTTGCATCCTGATTCAGGACTTCGCCGCCTTTTGTTTTGATGATAAAGATGACCTTGTTATCTCCCAGAGTGAAAAATTTAGGATCAATGGTTAAATCTTTAGTTTCTTTATCTCCAAGGCTGACTGCTATGCTTTCTGTATTTTCTGTAATTTCTTTCGGCAATTCAATTTTATCTCCGAAATGATAACCTTTCTTTTCTTTTGAATTGTTGTAATCTGCCAAAGAATCGAGCATTTTTTCATTGTTGCTGCAAGAAGCAAGTAAAAGAAATGCAGCAAAACCAATGTTGATATTTCGCTTAATAAAGTTGTTAATCATGGATCAAAAATACTAAATTTTAGTCCTTAAAACGAAAATAGCGCTCCCAAAGGAACGCTATTTATATATTTTATTAATAAATCAGATTACTTGATCTGAACTTCATAAATTTTCGGCCAGTTTTTACCTGTTACAAGCATATTATCTCCTTTGAAAGCAATTCCGTTCAGTACATCATCACTTCCTTTGGTATTCTGTTTTGCTATTTCTGTGAAATCAAAAGTTCCGACAACTTCTCCGTTGGCTGGATTGATCTTTAAAATGATCGGTTTTTGCCATACGTTGGCATAAATAAATCCGTTGTGGAATTCAAGTTCATTTAATTGATCATATGCCTGGGAACTTCCTGCCACTGCAATATATTTGATCAGTTTTGAAGGGTTATTTACATCAAGGAAATACAAAAGTTTACTCCCATCAGAAGCGATTAAGCTTTTTCCGTCATAGGTTAATCCCCAACCTTCTCCCAATACGTTAGGGTAAGGGAATTCTGACAAAAGTTTTAAAGAACTTTTATCATAGATATACCCTTTTTTGCTTTGCCATGTCAGCTGATACACTTTATCTCCAACGATGGTACTTCCTTCAGAAAAGTCTTCCTGAGCCTGTTTGGTAGAGGCTAGCGGGGTGGTTGTTCCAAGGGTGTATTTTAAAATCTGAGAAGATCCGTTCTGCCCGTCACTTTCATAGATGGTATTTCCTTCGATCTGGAATCCCTGTACAAAGTTTTTTGGATCATGCGGATATTCTGCTACAATCTGGTAAGCAAGATTTTTTTCAGGATTTTTTGCAAACACATTGATGGTAGCATCCTGGTTTAGGACTTCACCTCCTTTTGTTTTGATGTTGAATGTAACAGCATTATCTCCCAAAGTAAAAAATTGGGGATCAATTGTTAAGTTCGTTGTTTCTTTATCTCCAAAGCTGATGGTTACGCTTTCTGCATTTTCCGTTACCTCTTTCGGAAGCTCAAGCTTATCTCCGAAATGGTATCCCTTTGCCTCCATTGAAGTATTATAAGTGTTTAATGTATTAAGAATCTCTTTATCCTTATTACAAGACGCCAATAATAAAATCGCTGCGAAACCTACTATTATACTTTTTTTCATTGAATTTCTAAATATTTCTCCAAAAATAGCAAATTTTATTCCGTATTGCCAATATTATCTATGGGTTCACCAAATTGTAATATGTAACCGTTGTTATCATAGATGGCAAATTCTCTCATTCCCCATTCAAAAGTTTCTATTTCATAGCAGACCTTGGCTTTTGTTTTAAGGTCTTCCCAAAGGTCATCCACTTTATTTACATTGAAATAAAACGAACCGGAAAACCCAATAGAAGCATTGTTTTCATGTTCATTAGGCTGAGAAAGCATAATGTATACTTCATCTTTTCGAAGGGAAGCCCATTGCCAGTCATCATTTCTGCCCATGAGGGTAAACCCAAGAATATTCATGTAAAATGCGATGGTTTCATCCAGATTTTCTGTCCAGAAAATAGGCCGAAGTGTGGTAAATTGTGTCATGATTCCTGTAATTCAAAAGTGTTTCTATGGATTTTCATATTGAGTGAAACCCATGTTTCCTGATCAATCTTTGCTTCGCTTTTAACATGTGGATCTAGAGTGAACCCTACTTTCTTGTAGCATTCAATGGCTCCGGTATTCCAGTCGTAAACGTTCAGTTCAGCAGTTTCTTTATCAAAGTGATTGAAACCGTATTTCAGAAGTTCCTGCATTACTTTTTTACCATATCCTTTTCCTCTGTTGTTTTCATCCCAAATCAGAATTCTTCCCAACAGGAATGTTTTTTCTTTAAGAAAAATCTGAGCATGGCCAATTGTACTTCCAGCTTCATCTTTAATTTTAAATAAGGTTCTTTTTTCATCAGACAAATCGATTTCCAGTTGCTCTTCTGTAAGAGGGAAACGGTATACTGGTCCAGCGAACTGAAGCAGCATTCTTTCGTCTTTTATCTTTGAAATAAGCTGTGGAGCATCTTCTGCTGTAAAAGGCTGTAATGTAATCATCATTTACTTTTCTAAATATTCTTTTAAACTTTGCCCTACAATTGTTTTCCAGCCTTCACTAAAATTTTCTCTTGAAAAGCCTTCTCCTAAATCTTCGAAGTTGTCAATATCTTCATGGGTTAGCTTTACTAAAGTCTGTCCGTCTTCCGGTTGTAATTCCCAAGTCACAATAGTTTTCAGTGCTGAAAATCCGGATAAGACCATGTGTGTTTCAATTTCTGATTCGGGATTATTTCTAAAATCTCACCTTGATGATGGTATTTATTGGCGCCTCCGGGTTCATAGAAATTAAATTTTTTCCCTGTTTCCAATACAAAATCCTGGATATCAAAATACCAGGATTTCATTTCATTTTTATCGGTTAATGCTTTCCAGATTTTTTCAGCCGGAGCATTTATGGTATACTGAACAATGATGGGTGTACTCATATTATGGGTTTAATATGTTTAAATGTACACATTTTGTTCTTACTATTTAACCACAAAAGTCACAAAAATTTTTATCTGCTAAATTATTTAAGTTTAAGTTTCTACTCGTGAGAAGTACATTTAAGCCTTGAAAATTTCAGGATTTTCATTTTGTGAACTTTTATGGTTTATTTTTTATTACCCATGTGAAAAACCGGTGATCTTGGCTTCATCAAAATCCAGCTGCATTTCAATGGTTCTCATGACGTGATCATCAAATATTTTTTCTCTTTTCATTCTGTGCAGTTCATTCCTCTGTGCCTGAATGATCTGTCGCAAGACATCTTTATTTTCATTGATTGCCGAAACATAATCTCCTGTGGAAGCCATACATTGGGCTTTGTCTGCCATCAGCATCATTTCATTTTCCAGTTTATGCTTTTGATGACGTACCAGGCTGTTGGTTACGGCTAATTCAGAAAAGTCATTATCCAGTTTATGCAAAGCTGTTTCCTTCAGTTTTCGCATAAGGATTACTTCCTGTTTTTCTTCCGGCAATTCACTTCCGGCATCCTGAATATTCAGTAATTTTAGAATCGGGCTCAGCAATAAGCCTTGTCCCACCAAAGTAATCAATATGATAACGAAAGTGACAAATAAAATAATATTTCTGTGCGGAAATGCTTCTCCGTTAGGTAAAAAAGCAGGAATCGACAAAGCCGCAGCCAAAGAAACTACTCCTCTCATTGCTGCAAAACTGATGATAAACGGCTCCTTCCAATCGGGTTTGGGAACTTTTAATCTTAAATCTTTAGAGCAGACTCTTGGGAAGTACATCAATGCGTAACTGTACAGAATTCTTGTTCCGATAATGGCACCGCCAATCACAACACTGTAGAAAATTCCTTCTGAAATGGTGTATTCTTTCATTCCTTCTACTACGATAGGAAGTTCAAGACCAATCAGGATAAAAATGATGGTATTCATCAGGAATATGAGAACACTCCACACATTTCCGGACTGTATCCTTGAAGTATGGCTCAGATAGCAATGTGAATTGTATGACATCAGCAAACCTCCGGCCACTACTGCCAATACTCCTGAAAAATGGAAATGCTCTGCTCCCACATACATAATATAAGGTACAATAAGCGTGATAATGGTATCTATATTGGAATTGGTAGGAATAATCCTAAGCAATGCCCCAAACAGAAAACCAACAGCAACACCCACGGCAATTCCTCCAATGGCCATGGTAAAGAAATCCTGAACGGCATCTCTCCATATAAACTGCCCTGAAATAACTGCTGCAAGGGCAAATTTAAAGACAATCAAACTGGATGCATCATTGATAAGGCTCTCCCCTTCCAGAATACTGGTAATCTTTTTAGGAATTTTCATATGCTTCAGAACAGAAGTAGCCGCCACCGCATCCGGCGGAGAGTTTACTCCTCCCAACAAAAATCCCATGGCTACAGTAAGCCCCGGAATAATGGAAGATGAAAGATAAGCTACCACTATTGACGTTAAAAACACCAATCCGAAAGCCATTGAAAAAATCTGCTTTCTCCATTTATGAAAGTCCTGCCATGAAGTAAACCATGCGGCTTCAAACAAAATAGGCGGCAGGAAAATAAGAAAAACAAGATCCGGTTCTATTTCAATACGCGGCATTCCCGGTATAAAGCTTATCAGTAGTCCTGCTATCACAAGAAAAATAGGGTATGCTACTTTTAGTTTCTGGCCGACCATTACCAATATCATCACAGACAGCAGTACTGCAATGGATATTATAACATAGCTGTGAATCATTTTAAGTAAGTTTTTTAAGTGTTATTTTTTATTTCCGGATAATCATTTTATTACTATCCAAACTTTTCCAAACCTTATAGGTTTTAAAAACCTATAAGGTTTAATCTACATTCTAATTTCAAGTACTAATTAACTGAATTAAAGCACAATATTATTCTTCGGAGTAATAGCTGGCGGAAGATCAGATTCATCCAGCATATCTCTCATATCAATTTCTATGGTTCGGCTGATCTGAGTGATAGGAACATCATTAGGGCTTCCTTCAAATGGATTTACAGAGGCTTCACCTACACTGTCTAAGGTATGGAAGCACCATGTTACCAATAAAGAAAATGGAATATTAAACCATAATGTCCAGCCTTCTACGATGGTTCCGTCTCCTAATTTATCCAGTTCTTTCAATAATCCGAAAGGCACAAAAACAATGAATAAAAGTAAAAGATAAGTGGTGATGGAAGAGAAATTCCTTGGATACGGAAAGTTTTTAATTCTTTCAGCTTTTCCCTGATCGTCTGTAAACTTCACCAATTGCTGGTTGATCTGCGTCCATTGAAAATCATTGAGTTCTCCTTTTTCATAGGCATCTGACAAAGCTTTGCTCTGTTTGGCCATCAGTTGTGTCGCTCTGTTCTTTTTACTTAAAATATACTGTAGTTCAGATTCAGAGAGGTATTTTTTCAATTCTTCATCCAGTTTGGAAAGTCTCTCCGGAATGTCATATTTTTTAGCATATTCATCATATTGCTCTGTCCCCATGTTTTCCCATGCTCTTGGCTCACGAAGCTGAAATCTCAACGCTGTAAGCCATGCATAATGACGCAGGAACATTTCTTTTACTTTACCCGGATCTTTAGAAAGCAGTGCATCTCTAAGAATATATCCAAAGCTACGGCTGTCATTGATAATGGCTCCATAGATCTGTCTGGCTTCCCAGAGTCTGCTGTAGCTGGCATTATTTTTAAACCCAACAATAAAGGCTACTGCTGTTCCCATGATAGCGATCGGCTGCCAGGGAACGGAGAGAAATTTCCAGCCAAAAAAGTACAAGGTTGTAGGAATAGCTGCTAATACAAGCAAAGCATAAATACTCCGTCTGGTCCACATAATGAACTCGCGGGCTCCAAATCTTTTTCCTGAATGCATAGGTGTTTATTTTTTGTGGTGTTTATTATTTTAAATTTTTCAAATAATGGTTTTCCTCAGGGCATTCAGCAGCGGTTCTGATCAGTTTTTAGTAAATGGAATATTGTTATAAAAACCGATTTGAATCTGTCCTCTGTTTCTGTTCTCCTGAATCTGATTCATATACCCAGCTTCAATCCTCATATTTTTATTAATGACATATCCTAAGGCTCCATACACTCTGTTCCTGTCGAAAACCGGACTGTTGAAGTGCAGAAAAATCTCATTATATACTGAAGCATAAAGGGTTTTCGGCAGCATTTCCTTTTGAGTAATCGGAATATTGACTCCCAGCATATACCGGAATCTCATTCTAAAATCATCCTGAAGAAAACGTTCTTCCAAGCGGTAACGGTGCTGAAGATAAAAACGTCCAAATCTCTGCTTGGTAATATACTGCTGAAAAATTCTATGTTCTATATTTTCTTTTTTCTCACCGTTTACATAAGGCTGGCTCAGAATGAAACCATATCCCAATAAAACATTGTTGTTATTTTCGGTAAGATCATACCCGATTCCTGTACGGATCAGCAATTGTTCCAGATCTCCAACAGCATCAAAATTACGGTACTGAATTTCATTATGCCAGTTCAGTTTCTTGCTGATCTTATTGTTTCCAAAATACATATACCATGCTCCCAGATCGTTTTTCTGAGCAAATGTCAAAATGGATCCCAAACTTAATACTGTGAATGCCAACTTCGTAAAAACCTTTCTCATGCTTGTTAATTACTATTATCTATCGTTTTTAACAAAATTAATATTTTAAATCAATAATAGCAAACAATATTTTTTCACATGATAGAAAGAGATCCGGATGAAATATCTTCCACCCGGTTTTTCTTTAAAAGATTATCCTGGAACCTGTTCTGCAAGTACGTCTGTTTCATTTTGA
Organism: Chryseobacterium sp. CH21; assembly: GCF_004119445.1. Lineage (GTDB taxonomy): Bacteria > Bacteroidota > Bacteroidia > Flavobacteriales > Weeksellaceae > Chryseobacterium. Next base: position 39,668 of record NZ_QICI01000075.1, read on the forward strand.
TCAAAATAGGTACAAGTCATCATATGAAGAACCATTGTCCAGCCTTTGATTCCGTTTTCTGCACAGTCTTTACAGAAAGTCATATAATCTGTTCCTCCCTGTTGGTGAAGTTTTAGTCTTGCTTTAAAATGGTCAAGGTTTAAAGTATCGGAAACGGTAAGGGTATCATATTTTCTTCCTGTTTGAACAGATTGGTTTTCGTTATTAAAATACTCAGTATTTCCGTCTGAAACATAGGCTTTGTAATGAGAAACTCCAAGCGTTTTTATAGCCTGAATGTATTGAGGAAAATCGGCTCCGCTTTTTACTTTCTGATGCTCCGCCTTAATGTTTTCAATTGTAAATTTCATTTTTTATGTTTTTTATGTTTAAAGAATACTCCTTTTATGAATGATGAGTGATTTTCTCTTTCATCAAATTTAAAAAAATTTTGGGATGCAAATATATACCAAATAAAAAACCGGCAACATCATTGCCGGTAAGTTTTAACTATATTTCGAATACAAAATATTTATTTTATGGATGCTGCTGCATTTTAGCAGGATCATCATAGTTTACCATCCAGTTGATTCCGAATTTATCTGAAAACATTCCAAAATAAGCTCCCCAGAAAGTATCTGCCATTGGCATTGTCACCTGTCCTCCCGCAGAAAGACCTCCGAATAATTTATCTGCTTCTTCTTTAGATTCTGCGTTTACAGAAATAGAGAAGTTATTTCCAGCTTTGAAATTGGAAGACCACTCACCTCCTGTATCGCTTCCCATCAAGATTGTTTCTTTAGAAATTGGAAGTGAAACGTGCATGATCTTATTTTTGTCTTCTTCAGAAGTTTCTTTTCCTTCCATTTGAGGCATTTCTCCAAATGTACCGATGTAAGGATATTCTCCTCCGAAAACGGATTTATAGAAGTCGAATGCTTCTTTGCAATTTCCGTTGAATGTCAGGTATACGTTTACTGTTGCCATAATTGTCTTGTTTTTTTAAGTTTAGTTTGTATTTTTTATTGAGGTTTTTCAGATAAAGTTTTCAATCTTAAAAGCCCTTTCTGATAATCTTTTCCTATAGCATCCTCCATATTCATAAACAGCTTCATCAGGGTAAACGGATAAGGAATCTGGGAAGTAAATCCCCATGTTGCCTTGCTTCCATTTCCTTCCGGAACAACTGTTACATAAGCATTTGCCTCACTTTCATATGGAGTAAGAAATTTAAGTTCCGTATCTACTCTTTTACCTGCTTCATCTACTTTTTTCAATTCCTGACAACCTTTTCCTGCATTTTCATTTTTACTGTCCCAACAAACTTTTTCTCCGGGCTGCCCCGTTGTACCTGTCCAGTCCTTTTTCATGTTAGGATCAAGATCGTTCCAAGGACTCCACTGATCCATTGCTTTGAGGGAATTGGTATTTTGCCATACTTTATCTACCGGTGCATTGATAGAAATCGTTTTTTCATATTTGCAGTCTCCTGAAATAAAGGCTGCCACTACTAACAAAATGATTAGTAATGCGGCTAAAAATAGCATAATTCTTTTAAATGTTCTCATCATGAATGTATTTTAATTGTTATCTGTGCTGATCTATAAGAATCATATTTCCATCGGGATCTTTCAGGTAAATATGTTCGGGACCTGAAGTGGTTTCATCGGCTTCTTTTCCGATTTCTATTCCGCTTTCTTTTAATTTTCTCTGAATTTCACGCACATCATCAAAGGATTCAAGATTCTGTGCATTTTCGTCCCATCCAGGATTGAAAGTAAGCATATTTCCATCAAACATTGCCTGAAAAAGGCCTATCAATGTAGAACCATTTTTCATGATCAGATAGTTACTTTCTGCAGTTCCTGCCATTGTTATAAACCCAAGTTTCTCATAAAAGTCTCTGGATTTCTGAAGATCTTTTACACTTAGACTGATTGAAAAAGCGCCTAATTTCATATTTTTTTTGTTTTTAAAGCAAGTTTATGTCCTACGAAAACCAGTCCCCAAACAAGGATTCCCAAAATCCAGAACCAGATTGGAGAAGGAAGAGTTGCCATCATATAAATGGTCATCAGTAAAAAAATGATTCCACAGATTACGGCTGCGGTATATTTTCCGTTATTTGAAATTTTTGAAGCTGTAAATCCGGAAACAACCGCTGCTAAAGCATACGCCAGAATGATAAAAAACAAAGCCATAAAAGGAGCTTCACTCACGTAGACTTTCAGTGCCTCCATATCTCCGGCACCGGCTTCCGCGGGAGGTGGATACAGATAATGCCCAATTTTTTCTACAACGGTGATACAGAGAGAGCCTGCAATAAGCCCTACCAACACAGCTAAAATTCTTCTCAGCATATTTATTGGTTTTTTAAATGGGTCTTCAGATCGATGGTTCCGTCATAGCTTTTCCAGTCACCAATAAACTCAATATACTGTCCTTCTATTTTCTCTGTTTTCCTGTTCCATTTGAAATTATAAACAAACTTTCCTTTGAAAAGGCCGGAATGTTTTCCTTTATTCTCTTCTGCCAGTTCATATTCTCCAAATACGGTTCCCTGCTTCTTGGAATCTTTGTATTTTGAAATGGTAATCTTCCCTTCGAATTTTGCATAGTTGGTATCTACGAGAGAATATCCTGACACAAAATACTCCTGATCATTTTTCTTATTCTGTTCGGAAATATTGATCTTCAGTTTCAGTTCCTGCCCTTTGTTTCCAATAGTTCCTATATAAGGTTTGCTATTGTTCAGCCAGGTATTGGAGATATCCGGCATCTGCCCCAATGCAAAATTGGCCACAAGAATGAGGAATAATAAAAGTTTTTTCATAGTGTGTGATTTTTAAACGCCAAATTGTGCCAGATGGTGGTTCAGATGTTTAGCAAACAGATTGTTCCACTCCTGGGAATTCAGTTTTCCGAAAGAAAAAGATTCTTTACCATCGAACGCTTCTGCTCCCAACTGTTGGGTCTTCTGAATAAAACCGATCAGTCTTGTTTTTTCTTCGTGAAAATTCTTTCTCGTAGTGATCAAAAACTGTGGAGCAGTAGGGGAATCTCTTGGATAGGCTTTTTCTCCCACTACTTTTGGTTTTACGAAAGTTTTTAATATAAATTTTGCAATAGCTCCCGGCTTTTTGTGCTTTTCCGGTTCGTAGATCATTTCATAGGTGATAGAACAGTGTGCCAGCATCTGATCCACTGTCATTTTCCCCCACAAACCATGGGTATCTTCTACCAGTCTGTTGATTCTATCAATATAGTTTTGAGCATCTTTTGCATCAAATACATTTTCCATATAATTTCTATTTTACTATGGACAAATATATCAGTTTTTTTGTTTGATTTTATCGTTGGTGGAAAAAATTGAAGGGTGTGGGTGCGAGGTTCGAGTTGCGAGTTGCTGGTTGATAGTTTGTGATTAAGTGTAGGAATACAGGTTGAGGGTTTTATGTGGGACTTTGGGGTGTGAAAATGTGGAGTTTGGTTGATACAGGTTGTTTTGTTTTTTGAATTATTTCTTGATGTTATTATTTTGAATGGCTTCATGTAAATACTAATAACCAGTATCCAATCAACCAGAAACCAGAAACAGTTTAGCTAGCAAGAAAAAACCAGCAACCAGCAACCAACAACCAGCAACAAATTAACCAACAACCAGCAACTAGAAACAAAAAAAACTACTCAACCTCCTCAGAAATATTCTCAACCTCAATTTCCTGTGGTGTTGACTTTTTGAAAATAAACCAAAGCTTGATCTTCAAAGCAATCCAGCCTATAATGGCATATATTACCAAAAGGATACTTAGGTGTTTCAGATAAGGGAAAGTAAGCTCCACCGAGCCTTTTTGAATCAATAAGATTTTAAACGCCTGTAAAAAGGGAGTTAACGGGATAATATTCGCGATAAACTGAACGAAAGCAGGCATTGCACTCAAAGGCCATGTAAAACCACTTATGATGAAGGCCGGGGATGCAATAACCATCAGGATTTGTGTAGCCTTCAAAGCATCCGGAATCAGAATACTGATGAATACGCCCAAAAATGAAGCTGATCCTACAAAAACTGCCGTCAGAAGAATAAAATTGAGTATTCCTTCGGGCATTGGAACCCTGAAAATCATATGCATAAAGTAGTAAATACCTACAATAAGAATAGAAAACACCCAGATTGGGATTACTTTTATCAGCATGGTTGGGAAAGCCCATCTTTTCATTTTCAGGTATTCTTTCACAAAGGATCCTCTTTCAAATTCAGCTGCAAAACTTACTGCCATTGCCAGCAGAATTACCTGTTGTAATACCACAGCCAGCATTGCAGGCCACATGAAGATCAGGTAGTTTCCGGTCGTATTGAAAAGGGTAATATAATTGGCTTTGAAAGGTTCATATTGTGTAGCAGCCTTTGCAGCGGGCATTCCTGCTTTTTGAAGTGCTTTAATAGAAGCTCCTGCTGAGAATGTTCCTATGGTAAGCTGAAGTGCTTTGGAGGCGAAATTGGCCGTTAAAACATTTCCTGTATTGATATAAACATTGAGTTCAGGGTATTTTTTCTGAAGCATATCTCCTTCAAATCTTGATGGAATAATCACCACAGCGGCCGCTTCATGTCTGATCACCTCATCTTTGATGCTGAGAGGTTCCTGTAGGTATCTGATAATTTTGATGCTTTTATTATCATCCAGCATTTCCGTCAATTGGTTAGATAAAGGTGTATTGTCTCTATCTACTACCAAAACGGGTGTATTTTCAACTTTTCCGCTTTTGTAGACAAATCCCAGCAAGGTTGCATAAAAAACCGGTGCCAAAAAGAACACCGTTCTTAAGGTAGAATTGCCAATAAAAAGTTTGAACTCTCGTTTCAAAAGACGGAAAAATTCTTTCATCTGTAGATTTTTATGGGTTGAAGAACAAAATGAAACTCAATACAAGCTCCATCCCTTCCTTTCAATTTATTTCAGGATTACATTGGCGTTGACTAAAATACTTTTAGCCTTGTTCATGTCTTTGGGTTTTACTTTGATCTCGTAGATCGCATCCTGCAACTGATAATCTGGATAAGCTGTCGTGATATCTGCATATTTTGTAAGCTGTTTGATATACACGATATTTCCTGTCAGGTTTTCTTTGTTATACACTACCTGCATGGTCACCTCCTGCCCTTTTTTGTATTTTGAAATGGCACTTTCCGGGATGGTAAATCTGAAATACGTACTTTCCGGAATATAACCGTTGAACAAAGCAAAACCAGCAGTTGCTAATTCACCTGTGTTTAAGCTGATGGTCTCAATTTCCATGTCATTGGTGGCAATGATATACCTTTCGGAATAGGCTACATTAGCTTCCTGTAAAGCTCCTTTGGCTTGTGAAGCCTGCCCTGCCGCCATTTCTATTTTTTCGACACGGGTTCCTCTGTTTACGTCATCCAACTCTGCCACTACAGCATCATATTGAGCTTTTGCACCTTGCAGTTTCGCATAAATTTCGTCATGAGCCTGCGGAGACATTAAGCTGTCGCGGAACATATTGTTGGCTCTTTTGTAAGATTTCTGGGCAAATTCATATTGTACCTTCAACCCTTTATACTTGGCCTGAAGCTGTCTCAACTGATCCGCTGTTGCTCCGTTTTTAGCCATCTGTTCCTGAGCTGAAGCGGCATTTACCGCTCCTTGGGCCTGCGCTATCTTTGCAGAAACTTCCGGAACATCAAGCTGTGCTAATGTATCTCCTTTCTTCACAGTCTGACCTTCGGAAACATATATTTTTACAATCCTTCCGGTAACTTTAGGGGCAAAAGAGATCACATCCTTTTTAGTTTTTCCTTCAGGTTCTTTGATTTTTTCATTTTTTTTGTCACAGCTCCCCAACAAAAACAGAGCAGCGAAGAGTATAGATATATTTTTATACATCATTTAAATTTTTAAGGGATTAAATAAAATTTGGTGATATCCAGCTCCTGGGTAGACCTCATCAGTTCTATTCCCGCTCTTCTCTGGTTGAAAATGGCATTCTGATATTCCAGTTCTGAAGCTTCAAGATCGTTTTCTGCATCAATAAGCTGTGAAGATTTACTCATTCCGTATCTGAATTCTTTTTCTGCCTGTACCAATGCATTTTTTGCCAATTCTTTTTCTTTGGCTTTTAAGGTAATCTGTGCAGAAGCAATATCATAATTGGTTTGATTATTGGCCAGATTCAATGTCAGTTTTTTCAGGGCATCTTCTTTCTGATTTTGTAAAACTTCTTTCCCTACTTTGGCGGTTTCCTCGGCATGTTTCCCTTCTTTACCGTCAAATATTTCCCATTTAAAACCAACTCCTGCTGTAATCAATGGAAATACGTTGATATTATTGGGTCTCCAGTCGAGTTTTTTTCCTTCATATCCAAGTATTGGCACTGCGGGAATTACATTCTCCGAAGATTTTATTCTGTTCCCGTACAAACCGATATAATAAGCCGAAGCCATCAGCTGAACTTTAGGAATCATCCATGTTCTTTCAGCTTTTATTTTATAATCTGCAGCACTGATTCCATGTTCCAGAGCGCGGATTTCAGCTCTTTGTTCTATTCCTTTTTCTGCAGCCAGCAATTCTACAGGAGATAGTACCGGATCAATCATTCTAAGCCTTTCTCTTTGAATTCCGGTTAAAATATAAAGCTGGGTAAGAAGCAGTTCCTTTTTCCCTTCATATTCTACCATTTTGGCATCTAAAGTCGCCTGAGCCAGTTCTATTTTCTTATGGTCGTAAGGAGTTATCAAACCATAGCCAAGTGCTTTATCAGCTGTTTTTCTGTTGATATCCAGTCTTTTTTTACTTTCATCCAGAACCTTTTTAGACTGATGAATGAGAGCTAGCTGATCATATGCTTTAGAAATAGTGGCAATGACTTCATCTTTTGTTTTCTCCAGAAGGATATCTTCAGATTTTTTCTTTTCTTCCACCGCTTTTTTCATGTACTTGACCTTTCCTCCTGAATACAGAAGCATTTTGGCATCAGCCTTGGCAATACCTGAAAAACCTGATACGTTGAAATTATTATTGAAAGCTCCTTCCGGAATATTGATAAAGGGAGCGAGATTGAATTCTGGTGACGTCAGTCTTGCTGTTCCGTTGAGATAACCAGCTTTACCACTTAATTCCAAAGTTGGAAGAAAGATGTCTTTGAGTTTATGTTCGTCAAGATCGGTAAGTTTGTTTTGGGTAATCTGTATTTTGAGGTTCGAGTCCCGAACCATAGCACTATCCAGAAGTTCTTTAAAATCCGGCGCAGACTGTGCCCAGCCAAAAGCAGGGAAAGCAAAAAAACTAAACGTAAAAATCAATAAATTGTTTTTCATGGTTTATGTTTATAACAAATATAATGCAAAAAAAGGTAAAATACTTAAAGATAATTCTACAACATGGTGAATTTAAATTAAGTTTAAAATATGTTTAAGTTTAAATCCTTATAAAATACAATTTTGCCCGAAGTGTTTAAATGTCAATTAAAACTTAAAAAAATTGAAAAAATATTTAACTCTACTTTTTTTTTGCCATGTTTTTGCTGTGTTTTTCTAAGGGAACAAAGGAGTAAACAATATTTGATCTGAAAAACCATCTCTATATTTTTATTCTGAATTTTGGAGGTTTGATTCCTGCGGAATGACAAACTGGGTGGATGGCTATTAGAAGAAAAACGCTATGATCGCAAAGGGATTATGAATAGGATTTAAAACGGTCGCAAAGGCGTTACACTCAGCAAAGGGATTCAAGTAATATTTATATCAACTATCCATTATTCAATAGGAGCGGACTTTAGCCCGTTTAATAAAAACAAAATTTCCAACGGCTTTAGCATAAATTTAATTCTGATTATGAATTTTGCAAGTTGGATTCCTGCGGAATGACAAACTGTGTGGATGGGCTATTAGAAGAAAAACGCTATGATCACAAAGGGATTATGAATAGGATTTAAAACGGTCGCAAAGATTTCTATGTTAATACACAAGAGAAATTTGAATTTTTTATTGACACAAATTCTTCTTTTTGTAAAAATGGCTGTTTTCTATTGATGACAGCCATTATTCTGTGTACTAATTTATTTCTTACCGCATTCAGGACACTCATTTTATTTTTTCCTTCACTTACTTTTCTTAGGAAATAAGTTTTTAATTCCTTATCTGATCTTATACTTGCCATTGCTGACATATG
>NZ_QICI01000081.1 GCF_004119445.1 Chryseobacterium sp. CH21
TTTTCAAAGTATAGACCTAAGTCCGGCATCTATTCATGATATTCACTTTTTGAAGGACATTAAAGAACAGTTGTCTGATTGTATCTTGCTTGGTGATAAAGGGTATCTCTCATCAGAGGCACAGGTAGATTTGTTTAATTATGCTAATATTACCTTGGAAACTCCGAAAAGAATAAACCAAAAAGACTACAAACCACAGTTTTGCTTATTTAAAAAGCACAGAAAAAGAATTGAAACATTATTCTCTCAGCTATGTGACCAATTTATGATAAGA
>NZ_QICI01000112.1 GCF_004119445.1 Chryseobacterium sp. CH21
AATTCTCTGGAAGTGAGAACTCCATTCCTTGATCTGGACTTTGCAGAATTCTGCATCCAATTACCGGATCAGCTCAAACTGAATGACAGCAATGATAAAATCATCCTTCGTGAAGCAATGGGTTCTTATTGGACAGAAACCATCATGGTGAAATCCGACCGAATGGCAATGGCTAATTCTCTGGAAGTGAGAACTCCATTCCTTGATCTGGACTTTGCAGAATTCTGCATCCAATTACCGGATCAGCTCAAACTGAATGACAGCAATGATAAA
>NZ_QICI01000022.1 GCF_004119445.1 Chryseobacterium sp. CH21
CTTAAAAGTGCTTCGGGAATAAATTCTAAAACATCTTTAAGTGATATTTTGTGATCTTTAAAAACTGACATAAACAATTGATTATCAGCAATAAAGATACAAAAAATGAAATAATAAAACAAATTAAATGGCTGATAATCAATTAATTAAAATAATAATATTGAATATCTAAAAACAAAAAGTCGGAAGAAAAAATCTTCCGACCATGACTAGCCAAATGGCAGCCTTCCTTTCACATTACTTTTTATCTAACAACGGAAGATATTTTCCGTATCCTTTACTTTCCATTTCTGCTTTTGGAATAAATTTCAGAGAAGCACTGTTGATACAGTAACGAAGTCCTCCTTTATCCTCAGGTCCGTCTGTGAAGACATGCCCTAAATGGGCATCACCGGTTTTACTTCTTACTTCTACTCTGGTCATCCCGTGGGTACGGTCCATTTTTTCATCAATTAACCCTTTTGTAATCGGTTTTGAGAAACTTGGCCATCCACACCCGGATTCAAATTTATCTGTTGAGATAAACAAAGGCTCCCCAGTTGTAATATCTACATAGATTCCTTCACGGGTTTCGTTCCAGTATTCATTCTGGAAAGGTCTTTCTGTGCCGTTTTCCTGAGTAACATTATATTGCTCGGCAGACAGTTTTTCTTTTAAAACCTTTTTATCCTGTTTTTGATAGGTTGGTTTTGGAAGCGGATTGGCTTTTTTAGCCATTTCAAAAAGTCCCGGTTCAATATGGCAGTATCCACCTGGGTTTTTATCCAGATAATCCTGATGATAATCCTCTGCCTTGTAGAAATTTTTCAATGGAATGGTTTCTACTAATAAGGGCTTACTATAATTTTTTGCCAGTTTCTGAACTTCATCTTTTACCAAAGCTTCATCAGTTTTATTGCTGAAATAGATTCCTGTTCTGTACTGGTTTCCTCTGTCATTTCCCTGCTGATCTTTGCTTGTAGGATCAATGGTTTTAAAATATAGATCAATTAACAGCTTCAAATCTACCTGCTCAGGATCATATTTTACTTTTACGGTTTCTGCAAAACCTGTTGTATGACTTACTACTTCTTCATAAGTAGGGTTTTGGGTATTCCCATTGGCATAACCCACTTCTGTTCCTACCACTCCACGAATTTGTTGAAAAAAATGTTCTGTTCCCCAGAAACATCCACCTGCAAAATAAATCTCTCTAACGTTTTTGTTATCCATAATTTTCTCATTTTCTTTTTTTATTTCCACTACATTAGGCTTGTTTTTTTTGAAAAGCCCGGATCCCGCAGCAAATACTGCTATACCCAGAATGATTCCGAGTACAATTAATATATTTTTCATTTTTACCTTTTTATTCATTACTTATTATTTTGAACGATCATGAATCCAAATCCTAAAAGCATAAGGTCTTTTAAAATAAAGAAATCCGTCACAGGCACTCCATCCACTACTTTCCATACTCCCGGTGTTGTAAATAAATAGCTTAATGTCACCAGAAAAGTTACGATCATTCCAATACCTGCATACTTTTTCAATACAGCAAATTTCGCACTAAATATCAGGAGTAATGCAATGATAATTTCTATCGTTCCGATAAGATTTGACACTGCCTGGACGCTTATGATTTTATATACGAAAAAAGTTAAGAAATGGTTTTCCACCAAAGGTTTTATAGCTGCAGCTTCTGTAGGGGTAAATTTGAAGATACCAATCCACAGTAAAATAAGCGCTGCTCCGAAAAGGGAGATATAATATCCGATTTTGGATAGTTGAATCTGATGAGATGTGTGTTCTGTTCCGACCATGTTTTTAAGATTTTAATTAATACTTTATTGCTTTCGAAAGTATAGTCGGAGACATATTAAAATCCTGACAGAAATTTTCTCAGAAATTTAATTTATCGATTATTTTATTTTTAAAATCCTGAATTTCAGATTCATTTATTTCAGTCTTTTGTTCAGAAAACTTCTTTTTAAAAACTTTATCCAGAAGCGCCAGCTTTTCATTGTACATTCTGCACCATTTGCAGATCATCAAATGCATACTGAGCATCCTGTTTTCTTTGGAAGAAATAGATTGGGCATTCCTCTTTTCCATCAGTAAAGTAGCTTCACTGCATGGTAAAAATAATATATGTAGTATTCTTCTTATCATTTCTCTTATGATTTTGAAAACCAGTTAAACTCCAGACATTCTCTCAACTGCATTCGGCTTCTTTGCAAAATCTTCCAAAGATTAGTCGTAGAAACGTCTAATTCCTGACTTACTTCCGGTGCTTTTTTTTCTTCGATATAATACATTTTAAGCAGAATCTTCCATCTGGAGGGCAATTCTTCAATACATTCTTCCAATGTTTTATTAAATTCTGTACTGTCTAAAAGCTCATCATCATCGCCAGAAACATTCCAGTCATTCAAAACATCATTATTTTTCCATGATCCGGTTTCATCAAAAAAATGATCAAGTCTGATATTCGGTTCTGATTTATATTTTTTACGGTAAAAATCCGCAACTTTTCTATTCAGAATAGCCATCAGCCAGGTCAATGCATGACTTTTTCCTTCAAAAGAATCATAAGCAGAATAGGCTGCAAGAAAAACTTCCTGAACTACATCCTGTGCATCTTCTTTATTCGAAAGCACATACAGTGCTCTCTTCAAAAGTGGTCCTGAATATTGTTCTATCCAGCTTTTCAGCTCTTCATCTTTTGTCATTGGAAGTGTTTTTGTCTTATTTCAGATCACAGCGAAGGTAGTAAGTTAAACGGAATTTGCAAAATTAGGAAGATTATTATTGATTATATCCATTACAATCCTGCCATCTCAAACCTTATAGGTTTTGAAAACCTATAAGGTTTACTACCCACCCGTTATCAAAACCTATCTCCATTCAAAACATAGCATAAAATTATTACAAATCGCTTAAAAATCTTAAATTTGCATCTTATCAAAAATTTGATATTAAAAAAAGCAAAAGCAATACTATGACATCACAAGAGATACGTCAAAAATTTTTAGATTATTTTAAAAGTAAGGAGCACTTAATCGTTCCTTCAGCTCCTATTGTGCTGAAAGACGACCCTACCCTTATGTTTTCCAACTCCGGAATGACGCAGTTCAAGGATTTCTTCCTTGGCTACAAAACCCCTACCGCCCCTAGAATTGCCGATACCCAAAAGTGTCTGAGAGTTTCAGGGAAGCACAATGATTTGGATGATGTAGGTAGAGATACTTACCACCACACCATGTTTGAAATGTTAGGAAACTGGTCTTTCGGGGATTACTTCAAAAAAGAGGCTATTGCTTTTGCCTGGGAATTACTGACTGAAGTATACGGAATTCCAAAAGAAAATTTATACGTAACGATTTTTGAAGGGGATGCTTCAGAAAATCTGGACAGAGACCAGGATGCTTATGACTTCTGGAAATCTCACATTTCAGAGGATAGAATCATCAACGGAAATAAAAAAGATAACTTCTGGGAAATGGGTGAAAGCGGACCATGCGGACCGTGTTCAGAAATCCATGTTGACTTGAGAACACCAGAAGAAAAAGCTAAAGTTTCAGGACTTGAATTGGTGAATAATGACCATCCTCAGGTTGTGGAAGTATGGAACCTGGTTTTCATGGAATTCAACAGAAAGGCAGATAAATCTTTAGAGAAGCTTCCTGCTCAGCACGTAGATACGGGAATGGGCTTTGAACGTCTTTGTATGGCGCTTCAAGGGAAGTCTTCCAACTATGACACCGATGTTTTCACTCCGCTTATTGCTAAAGTTGAAGAACTTTCAGGTAAAAAATATACCGGAATTTTAGAAGACGAAAAAGATATTGCAATCCGTGTTGTGGTAGACCACATCAGAGCGGTTTCCTTTGCTATTGCAGATGGACAATTGCCATCCAACGGAGGAGCAGGCTATGTTATCAGAAGAATTTTAAGAAGAGGAATTTCTTATTCTTACCGATTCCTGGATATGAAAGAACCTTTCCTTTACAAATTGGTTGCTGTGCTGCAGGAACAAATGGGAGCTTTCTTCCCAGAGCTTGAAAAACAAGGAAAACTGGTTTCTGAAGTGATCAAAAGTGAAGAAGATTCATTCTTAAAAACAATTGAAAATGGTCTGATCAGAGTAGAAAAGCTGATCCAGCAGACCATTGCAAATAATCAGAAAGTATTACCTAGCGAAGAAGTTTTTGAACTGTATGACACATATGGTTTCCCTGATGATTTAACAAGAATCATTGCTGAGGAAAAAGGTTTAACAATTGATGAAGCTGGTTTCAAAGCTGAGATGGAGAAACAAAAGCTTCGTTCAAAGGCTGATTCTGCTCAGAAAGTTTATGATTGGGTTACCCTAGAAGAAAGAGATGAAAACTTTGTAGGATACGATCAAATTGAATCTGAAACGTATATTACAAGATACAGAAAGGTAGAAAACAAAGACGGAGAATTTTACCAGGTGGTACTAAGCAGTTCTCCTTTCTACCCTGAAGGAGGTGGACAGGTTGGCGACAAAGGGATACTTGAAAATGCAGTTGAGAGCTTTGAAGTACTGGAAACTAAAAAAGAAAATGGATTGATTATTTCGTTGATTAATGGTCTTCCAAAAGATGCTGGTGCTGTTTTCTATGCTAAAGTAAATGCTTCTGAAAGAAAAAACTCACAGGCTAACCACTCTGTGACTCACCTTCTGCATGAAGCTTTAAGAGATGTTCTAGGAACTCACGTAGAACAGAAAGGTTCTTATGTAGGTCCTGATTATCTTCGTTTCGACTTCTCTCATTTCAACAAAATGACAGAGGAAGAATTAGCACTTATTGAAGAAAAAGTAAACAAAAAGATCAAAGAAAGTATTGCTTTACAGGAGTTCAGAAATATTCCGATTCAGGAAGCTCTGGAAAAAGGAGCGATGGCTTTGTTTGGTGAAAAATATGGTGACAGCGTGAGAATGATCCAGTTCGGAAGTTCAAAAGAACTTTGCGGAGGAACTCACGTAAAAAATACCAGCGAAATTGGTCATTTCAAAATCACTTCTGAAGGTTCTGCTGCTGCAGGAATCAGAAGAATTGAGGCTATTTCAGGAGACAAGTCTGAAGAATACTTCAACAATCTTGAAAAACAGATTATTGAGCTTTCTCAATTATTAAAGTCTAAAGATGTTGTAAGATCTATCGAAAAACTGATCGAAGAAAATACTTCATTAAAGGCAGAGGTAGATGCTCTTAAAAAAGAAAAAGCAAAAGGAGAAATCGGAGAATGGAAGAATGCTTATGAGCAGAAAGGCAACAAGCAGCTTCTTGTAAAGAAAACGTCTCTGGATGCAGGTTCTGTAAAAGACATTGTATTCCAATTGAAGAGAGAAATTCCTTCTTCAGTAACGATTATTCTTTCTGATGCAGACGGAAAACCAATGATTACCGTTGGAGTTTCTGATGATCTTGCAGCAGATTATCAGGCTGGAGCTATTGTAAAGGATCTTGCCAAAGAAATCCAAGGCGGCGGCGGTGGAAACCCTGGCTTTGCAACGGCTGGTGGTAAAAACCTTGAAGGTATAGAAAACGCTTACCAAAAAGCTTTGAGCATCTAAAATAGAAACATCTATTATAAATTTTAGCTCCGGCTGTCTCAGAATTGAGACAGCCGGAGCTGTTTTTACTATATATTATTTTAACGCAAAGTATTTTCTACAATACCTTATAATTTCAGGAAGCAAAGAATGGAATCAACTTCATTGATTCTGACCAAGCGTGTGTAATAATTATACTCCCATCTACTTTCCCATAAACATCTGTGTCATCCGTGAAATCTGTGGGAAATTAAAATGATTCAGGAAAAAGCTTATACAAACCGGATACGTTTTATTTAACGCTAAGGATCGCAAGAAGCTCTCGTGCTATCATCAATATTTTCGTTCTCAAAGGCGTTAGACTCAGCTATGAAATGATTGCGTTTTTTGCTAAATGGAATGCCTTTGCGAACGAAAAAAGTAAATGTATAAAAGCTTTAGCATCTCTGCGTTAAAATATACCATTCTTTATTACTAAAATTTTTATCAAAGTCTCTCTATTTATATCCGTTCTAATTATTGATCTTATCTTAACAAACCATTACCTAATCTTAAACTATTTGTTTTGTCTTCTTAAAACTTAGTTAATACTATACCTTTAGTTTTGCCTTAATCGAAATTCAAAAAAAGTAATTATGAAAATTAATCAAACTATTGGAGCTCTATTCCTTGCAGCCATTGTTTTTCAAGGCTGTAACGATGACAATAACGGGGATTCCAATACCCCTGTCAATGACAAAATAAAGATTGAAAATTTTTCTAAAGAACCCGCTTTCGTTTATGGAATGCAAGGTTTTGAAAATTTAAATATTACCACTCTTATCTCAAGTTCTGACGTTCTTCCTGGTTCTCCCGATTTCGTTTTCGGAGGCCAGCCGGACGGAATGGGAATTATGAAAGACCCTAACTCGGATGGCTATCTGATGATCACCAACCATGAGATCAAACAATCTGTATCAAGAGTATATTTAGATAAGACATTTAAGCCTGTAAAAGGAGAATATATCTTAAACGGAACGGGAGGAATGACAAGATTATGCTCTGCTACGTTAGCAACTCCTGAAACACATGGTTTCAGCGCATTCCTTACTGCTGGGGAATCTGGTGAAGAAAGTATGGTTCATGCTTTAAATCCATTAGCACCGGCCTCTCAGGCATCGGATAAAACAAGAGTAAAACCAGCTTTAGGAAAAGCTTCAATGGAAAATGCAGTTCCACTTCCTAAAGATGTTTCTAACGGAAAATCTTACATCATCATTGGTGAAGATCAGTCTTATTCTTCTTCTCATCAGTCTGCGGGACAGTTGATCATGTATGTAGCCGATACACAGGGAGATCTTGACAACGGTAAATTGTATTCTTTAAAAAGAACAAACAACAACTATACAGAAACAGATATGACGAAAGGAAGCAGCTACGATGTAGAATTCGTGGAAATTCCGAACGCCAAAAACCTTACAGGAGCTCAGATCAATCAGAAAAATATTGACAATAACGCCATTCGTTTTTCAAGAGTGGAAGATGTAGATTACAGAAAAGGAGCAGGAAAAGGAAGAGAAATCTACTTTACCGCTACGGGAGAATCTTCTGACGGTGTAAATCCAAAAGCAGGATTAACGATGTGGGGAAGAGTCTACAAGCTTGTCCTTAATGCTAACAATATGATGACAGGAAAATTAGAAGTTGTAGCTGAAGGAGATTCTAATCCAGGAAATAATCTTATCAATCCGGATAACTTATGTGTGACTGAAAACTTTGTATACATCCAGGAAGACGGAGATTCTTATTACAAAAATGCCAACCACGATTCTTATATCTGGCAGCTGAATATCGCTACAAAACAATATAAGCCATGGCTGAACATGAAGCACAACAGAAATGATTCTGCATGGCAAACGGCTTACAACCAATCCGGAGATCTTCAGAAATTCGGTTCTTGGGAATTCGGAGCAATGGTTGATATTTCTGACATCATCGGAATTCCGAATACATTCTCCGTGAATATCCATTCTCACACGTGGCAGCTGGATAAATTCAAAAATCCTGACGGTTCCGGAATCAACACCAACAAAGAAGGTGGACAGATTGTAATCATCAGAAACGTAGAAAAATAGTTTTAATTCCTTCATATCAAATTAAAGTATCAATAGAAAATTTCTGTTGATACTTTTTCATACTTATGCATAAACTTTCAAAATACCCGATACTTCTTTTTCTGTACTGTGCAGCAGCGCTTTTTACGCTTTATTACTGTAAAAATGACAAGCAGCAACCTGTATACGAAGATCTTGGTTCTGTAAAAAACAGAATTCTCAAAACCAATGCTGATTTTGAAAAGCAAATCAACGAACTGAAAACCCTGGTTTCTACAGATTCTGATGAAAAACTCCTACAGGAAAAATTTCAGGATCTCAGGAAAACTTACAAAACAATGGAATGGGCTGTAGAATACTTCCTTCCCCACTCCGCAAGGTTTATCAATGGGCCTGCTCTCCCTGAAATTGAAATGGATGAACATACTGAAATAGAACCCGAAGGACTTCAGGTTTTGGAAGAAATGCTCTACCCTTACGATAAAGGAAATAAACAAGAAGTCATCAGAATGCTTAATAAACTTATCAATAAAAGCAACACTATAGCAACCAACTTTCAGGTTATCACCATCAGTAAAGATCAGGTTTTTGATGCGTTGAGACAGGAAGCATTCAGAATTTCCAGCTTAGGAATTTCAGGTTTTGACACCCCTATTTCGGGAACATTTTTACGGGAAATGCCTTCTTCACTGGAAGGAATTAAAGAAACACTGAGGCAGATCTCCACCAGACGTTCTAAAGATAAAGCCTTAAAAAGTATTGTAACAGAAATCAATTCAACCATTGAAGTTCTGAAAAGAAACACTGACAAAAATACATTTGATTACGCCAATTTTATTCCGGATCATCTGAATAAGATCACAGCCTTGATGCTGGATTTCAAAAATCAGGAGAACATTCCGGATGTTGAAGTCACCACTGCTTTAAACAAAAACGCTGCTACTTTTTTTAGTAAAAATGCATTTAATCCAAACGCCTTTACTCCAGGAAAAGAATATGCATTTACAGAAGAAAAGGCTGCTCTTGGACATCAGCTTTTAATGATAAAATTTTATCCAACAGCAACAACCGAAGCTGCGCAACATGTCATATTCCTGAGAAAGCCTTTACAGATGGCCTTGCCAGAGCCATGTCCCTTGAAAATTCTGAACTGGCGAGAAATACACCTTCTCTTAACTATTCAGGGTATCAGCATGGTCAGTTTTGGGATATGAGAAAGGACGATCTGGAAGGACAAAGCTCAGATGTAATCTCCAATAAAGAAGAAATGCACGGTGACCTGAATATCATTCTTGCCAAAATCAATCAGGATAAAAACTATCAGGCCGCTTTCAAAAAGATTTATCATTCCCAAAAAACAGAGGTATGGCAACTGCAGAATGTACTGGCGAGTTATATCCGTTCTCTGGCGAAATTCAATTCAGGTTTCGATGAATATATGAGAGGGAATAAATCGGCAATGACGGAAAATCAAAAGCTTGGTTTTAATCTTTTCGTTGGAAAAGCTCAGTGTGCAATATGTCATTTCGTTCCTTTATTCAACGGTACCGTTCCCCCGAATTTCAAGAAAACCGAGCAGGAAATATTGGGTGTGGCTGTGAATGCAGAAAACAGAACATTTGACAATGATTTAGGAAGAGGAAAGTTCCATGAAACAGTTCCTTCATTACAGCATTCCTTCAAAACGCCAACCCTTAGAAATATTCATAAAACAGCTCCTTATATGCATAACGGAGGCTACAAAACGTTAAAAGAAGTGATGAATTTCTATAACAAAGGTGGTGGAAAAGCTTTTGGGTTTAAAGTAGAAAATCAGACCCTCTCTGATGCACCGTTGCAGCTTACCAACAAAGAAATAGAAAATATTATTGAGTTTATGAAAGCACTCAATGATCAGTAAAACGATTCTAAAACACAACACAGAAAAACAATTAAAACTCCTGAAGATAATCTGTTCGGGAGTTTTTTATTGGAAATGTAAAGAAAAGGCCGAAAGTCAATCAGAGTAACTTTGTTCTTCAATTTTCTCAGCACAAAATCCATGAAAACATTAGATTAAATCAATGTTATACTCTGTTAAAAACTTTTTTACAAGAATAAATATTATTAATTTTGACCTAGTTTTTTTACATGAAAAGGGAATTACTGTTTTTATTTTTTCTGTTAAGCTTTTTGGGATATTCGCAATCGAAAATTAAGGTTGTGGATGATGCCACTCAAAAGCCTGTTTTTAATGCAAAAGTGTCGTGTGACAATGCCATCATTGGATATACCAATGAACAGGGGCTTCTTGAATTCAAAACAGGATGTAAAAATATTGATATTGATGCTGATTCTTACCAAAAAGAAAACATTACCGTAGAAAGCAGTATGGAAGTTTCCCTGCTTAAAAAAACATCAAAAACTACTAATATTGAAACCGTAGTTATTGAAGACAAAAGTGATCCGCGAGCACTGGAAATTCTGAGAAAAGTCAATAAACTTTTTAAAGAAAACTCACCAAAAAGTTTAGGATCCTATTCCTACAAATCCTACGAAAAAATATCTCTGGATATAGATGAAGACAGTCTTTCTCAGTTTAATCAATACTTCAATGATTTAAATATTTTCAAGAAAAAAAGAGAAAAAGACTCTCTGAACAACATTACTGCAAGAAAAATATTTTCAAAAAGCAAGCTTTTCCTTTGGGAAAGAGCTCAGGAGTTTTTATACTCCAAAAAGTATGGGGAAAAGATCAATATTCTGGATAACAGAATTTCCGGACTGAAGCAACCTATCTATGAAATGATCGCTCTTCAGCAGAGTAACAGGGATGTTGTTCCTGAACAGATAAAACCGGAAAACAGAGGACTGTACAGATTTTTCCTTTCAGACACTGTAACTCTGGATGGAAGAAAAAACTTTGTGATCCGTTTTCGTGAGGTGAATTACAAAAAACCGGACAGAAAACGAAAGTACAACGGTTCTATTTATGTAGATACCGAGACTTACGGACTTAAAAAAATTGAAAATTTCAGTAAAAATAAAAACGACGGAATTATCACCAGTACCTGGGTATTTTACAATAACAAATGGTTCCTAGCCCACGAAAAAACCAAGCTTAAAATGGGCAAAATGGCTATGGATGACAAAGTACATCCGGATGATAAGAAAGACAAAAAAAGCTTTGGCACTTATGCTTTCCTTACCTCTAAATATTTTGATTTCGAAACCCCTATTGAAGAGAATCCAAAAGACTTCAAAGGCTACACTTTTTCTGTAAAAAATATTGACGGGCATTCTCTGGACCAATACAGAACAGAGCCTCTTACCGACAGAGAACAAAATACCTATAAAACAATCGACAGTTTAGGTAAAAAATATAAAATTGATACCAAAGCACAGATTTTATCAGGATTACTGAATGGGCAGATCAGAGTAGGTTCTGTAGATTTTGCAGTAGATGAAATTGTGAATTATAACTCCTATGAAGGTTTCAGATTAGGTTTAAAAGCTAAGCTGAATGAAAACTTCAACCCTTATTTCTCACCGGATTACTATTTTGCATACGGTGTGAAAGACAGAAAATGGAAGTACGGAATGGGGCTTGACATGAAAACCACCCTGGAGAAAAACTCATTTTTCAGATTTGAGGTGTATGATGATGTAACAGCATCAGGAGAATTCAACCGAAAGCTTTGGAATTTTAAGATGAGAATGATGAACTTCGGGAATAATCTAAACAACGACCGGTATTTTCACTTTAAAGGAATGTCATTATCTTATCTGAATGATGTTACCAACGGGCTTACCGTTGCCCTTGCTGTAAGAAGAAATACAGAAGAGGCTGAATTCGATTATCAGTTCAGAGACAGAGGAACTTCTTACCGAAATTTCAATACACTTTTCACTTTAAAATATTCTCCAAATTCTACCAATATCATGACTCCGCAGGGAAAATCTCTGATTGACCAGAAATACCCTGAGCTCTATTTTAATTATGAGCAGAGTTACAAAATACTGCAGGGAGACTTTAGTTATTCCCGTTTTGATGCCCTGTTTGTTCATAATTTCAAAACACCGATCGGGACTACAGGTTTCCGTCTGTACGGAGGTCTTGTTCTGGGTGGAGCACCTATCTGGAAAAACTTTACGATGAACGGACTGGCTTCTCCAGGTAAAGATTTCAATTTTAACCTTACTTCTTATCTTGGTTTTGCAACACTTGAAGGAGGAAAATATTATAACGACAGATTCATAGCGTACTATTTTACCCATAAACTTCCCTGGTATTTCAAAAGTTTCGGCCACAATGTTTCCAGTTTTGATTTTGTTTTAAGAGGAACAATCGGAGATATGAAACATCCGGAATACCATCAGTTTAAATTCAGAAAACTGGATCATCTGTATCAGGAAGTAGGTTTGGAATGGAACAATTTCCTTTCCAGCTATTTTAACCTGGGTTTATTCTACAGAGTGGGTTATTATGCGACACCGCATTTCAAAGAAAACTTTGCCATCCAGTTTAAGCTGAAGTTTCTCGAGTTTTAATACTCTTTACCATACAAAATCTTTATTTTTGAATGAAAATTCAGAAATATTCACCGATAAATATATAAAAAGAACATGCAGAAAATCGAAATCAAAGCAGAACAGTTTTTTGAATTATTAAAACTAAAAGACACTCCGATGTGGGAGATTTTCTCACAGATGATTGATGGAAATGAAAAGGAAATTATCTTTTTAGACAATGAAGACAAGATCCTTTTTAATTATATTTTACCTTCTACACAGGAAAAACTGGAAGAAGACAGAAAGGAATTTTCAAAACAGTTTTCAGAGAAATTAGCTAACTTCAATTAAGCGTTCTTATGAATAAAAATTATATTTTCTCTCTCCTTGGGCTCTTTTTATTTGCCTTTGGAAATGCTCAGAATTATAAAAAGCCCTTAATTTCTGCCATCAAAGAATCTGATCTTCGTACCGATATGTATCAGCTTGCTGCAGACCAGTTCTGGGGACGTGAAGCCGGAACTCTGGATGAATTGAAAGTCTCTATGTGGCTGGCCGACAAAGCCAAAGAAGCCGGAATGAAACCAGCCGGAGATAACGGAACTTTTTTCCAGTTCTTCGATATGTACAGACATCAGGTAATTCCACAAAGCAGCCTGAAAATTGGAGATACCAGTCTGAAATTATGGAAAGATTTTTTGGTTGCTGAACCTGTAAATGCTTCTTTAGATGCTGAAATAGTGTATGCCGGAAACGCAGAGCCTGAAGATCTTGCCAAGCTGAATATCAAAGGAAAAGTTCTTGCTGTAAATGCTTCTGACAAAAATATATCGAAAGATATGACCCTTTTTGTAAGAAGATATCCCGGATTTGTAAGAAATAAATATTATGATAAAGCTTTTCAGCTGGGAGCAAAAGCCATTATTTTCATCACCGATGATACTTCCGAACAAAGCTGGGTAGAAGTTCTGCCTCAAATGACAAGAGGAAGCTACGGCGTAGAAGGATTAAGAGAAAAAATCACGAATAATATTCCGGTTTTATGGATCAAAAGAGAGAATGAAGGCTGGATAAAAAACAATCCTAAAGCGTCTCTGAACCTGATTACTGAAACCTACAAATATCCATCAGTAAATATTATCGGGAAAATAGAAGGTACAGATCCTGTTCTTAAAAATGAATATGTTTTGCTAAGCGGACATCAGGATCATGACGGAATCAGACATCCTGTAAAGAACGACACCATCTACAACGGTGCTGATGATAATGCAAGTACCTGTGTTGCGATGCTGGCAATGGCAAGAGCCTATAAAAAACAACCGGGAAAAAGAAGTATTCTCTTTGTTTTCCATGGTGCTGAAGAAAGAGGATTATTGGGTTCAAGATGGCATGCAGCCCACCCCGTAATTCCGAAAGAGAAAATTGTAGCCGTTCTAAATGGTGATATGATCGGAAGAAATGATAATAATGAAGCTGCTTTATTAGGAGGAAACGCTCCTCACAAAAACTCTGAAGAGCTTGTAAAAATGGCCGAAGATGCCAATAATGAAAGTACAAAATTCAAATACCTTAAAGATTGGGATTCTCCAAGCCATGCTGAGTATTTCTACTTCAGAAGTGACCATCTTCCGTATGCTAAAATTGGGATTCCTGCGATATTCTTCACCAGCGTGCTGCATGACCAATATCATACACCGCAGGATGAATCTGAGAATATCAATTATAAAAAGCTTTATAAAATGACGGAATGGATGTACAGAACATCCTGGAAAGTGGCTAATGAAACGGAACGTCCAAAAGTAATTTCTAATTTTTCGCTTGAAAGATAGTCTATAAAAAATTTAATCATTAAATAGAGTTTAGAGTTTAAGGAAAGTTAAGATTCAACTCAGTTGAATGAAGTATTTCGCTTAATCAATATCAGAAGATATTCTCCTTAACTATTCTTAATGACTTAATCATTTTTAATGGTTTTAAAAAATAATGTTATCAAAAAAAAGCTTCACAGATTGTGAAGCTTTTTTCGTCATTGTGTTTTTAGAATCTGAAATACGAAATAATTTAATATTGAATATGATTTGGAACTGTTAAGATTTTTTTAAAATTCATTATACTTCTTTTGTCTTGAAACAAAAGAAACAAAAATTCAAGACTTAGAAACTTCAGCTAAAAATGAAATCTGTTCTCTAAAAACTCTAAACTCGTGCGGAAACACTCTATGTTGAGAATTATATGTTGTCCGCACTCAAACAATAGAGTTTTTTTAACGTTCACAGCATTCATTTTCTTAACGCTTCAGTTTCTTATGTCGTTTTTTAATGTCATCAAAAAAGGTCTCTTTTTATATCTAAATTCTTTTAAATAAGCAAATTCATCAGAGAGGGATCATTGTTCAGGTAGTTGACAAAGAAATCATATTGTTTCATCTTATCAATCAATGGGGTGAAGTCTTTGTTTTGCTTCAGAGCAATTCCAACTACTGCAATTCCTTTTTCTTTTGAGTTTTTCTGAGTGTATTCAAAATAGGTAATATCATCATCAGGACCTAAAACATCCATTACAAAAGTTTTCAATGCTCCCGGACGCTGGGGAAATCTGACCAGGAAATAATGCTTTAATCCTGCATGAAGCAAAGCTTTTTCCTTGATTTCTTCCATACGGGTAATGTCATTATTGCTTCCGCTGATAATACACACTACATTTTTACCTTTTATCTCTTCTCTGTACTTTTCCAATATTGCTACCGAAAGTGCTCCCGCCGGTTCTACTACGATAGCATCTTTATTATACAGTGATAATATGGTTTCACAGACAAGTCCTTCATCTACCGTAGCCATATCGTGTAAGATATTTTTACAACGTTCGAAAGTAAGGTCTCCTACTTGCTGTACCGCTGCCCCATCTACAAAACGGCTTATCTTTTCGAGAAGAACAGGTTTTCCCTTTTCCAGAGCTTTTTTCATGCTTGCGGCTGCGGAGGGTTCTACTCCAATAATCTTTGTTTGTGGGGATAATTGTTGAAATACCGTACAAACTCCTGCTGCCAGTCCGCCACCGCCTATCGGAACAAAAAGATAATCAACCATACCTTCTGACTGTTCCAGAATCTCCAATGCCGTTGTTGCCTGTCCTTCGATAATTGCCGGATCATCAAATGGATGAATAAATACACTGTTATGATCTTTGCAAAACCTCATCGCGGCATCTTTTGCGGCATCAAAAGTATCTCCGAAAAGGATAACATCTATGTATTCTCCGCCGAACATTTTTACCTGCTCAAGCTTTTGTCCGGGTGTTGGTAAAGGCATAAAAATCGTTCCTTTGACCTTCATCGTCTGACATGCAAATGCAACGCCCTGCGCATGATTTCCGGCACTGGCACAAACAACTCCTTTTGAAAGTTCTTCCCCAGACATGGTGGCCATCTTATTATAGGCTCCTCGTATTTTATAAGATCTTACCCTTTGGAGGTCTTCTCTTTTAAAAAGAATATTTGCATCGTAAATCGCTGACAAATTATTATTGACAGCCAAAGGTGTTTTTACCACTACATCTTTTAATCGTTCCTCCGCTTTATAGACATTCTCTAAAACGGAGGAACTTATTTCCTCTTTCATCATCTTGTTTAGTAATTTAATTGTTTTCGGGTCTCAGGCTGCGTACCGTCTTACCAGCCTTCCACATTTCGCTTTCTCTAAGCTCAGTAAGTTCAGCTTCCAATTTTTCACGATAATCCGGTTTGCTGTTGCTGTCGATAGAACGTTGTGCTTCGTTTCCTTTCGCTACATTGTCATACAATTCTTCAAACAAAGGCGAAGTAGCGTCTCTGAAACGTTTCCACCAGTCTAAAGCTCCTCTCTGAGCGGTTGTACTGCAGTTGGCATACATCCAGTCCATTCCGTTTTCTGCTACCAAAGGCATTAATGACTGAGTCAGTTCTTCTACGGTTTCGTTAAAAGCTTCAGAAGGACTGTGGCCATTTTTTCTCAATACATCATACTGAGCGGCAAATATTCCCTGTACAGCACCCATCAATGTTCCACGTTCTCCGGCAAGATCGCTGTATACTTCTTTTTTAAAGTCGGTTTCAAAAAGATATCCGCTTCCGATCGCGATCCCTAATGCAGTTACTCTTTCTCTGGCTTTTCCTGTAGCATCCTGATATACGGCAAAACTGCTGTTCAGACCTCTGTCCTGTAAAAACATTCTTCTCAATGATGTTCCTGAACCTTTTGGTGCAACCAAAAATACGTCTACATCGGCTGGGGGAACAATTCCTGTACGTTCACTGAATGTAATTCCGAAACCATGAGAGAAGTATAATGCTTTTCCCGGGGTAAGATGCTGTTTTACTTTCGGCCAGTATTCAATCTGTGCGGCATCACTCAGAAGATAGCAGATAATGGTTCCTTTTTCAAGAGCTTCTTCAATTTCGAATAAAGTTTCTCCCGGTACAAATCCGTCTGCTACTGCTTTATCCCATGATTTGGAGTTTTTTCTCTGTCCTACAATCACATTAATCCCGTTATCTTTTTGGTTTAAAGCCTGCCCAGGTCCCTGTACTCCATACCCGATTACTGCTACTACTTCATTTTTTAATACTTCCTGAGCTTTATCCAACGGAAATTCTTCTCTTGTTACTACGTTTTCCTCTACTCCTCCAAAATTCAATTTTGCCATTTTTTTTGATTTTATTTATTATTGACTTGATTATGATGTTTAATTTTTATGCTTAACTAGCATATTCTACTGCCGTCAGGTATGGAGTTCTGTGATAATGTACTTCCAGAACGTCTACCTGCTTTTCCATTTGTCTGCTGATCTTCTGAACAGAATCTTCTGTTTCTCTGATTACGATAACAAACTTTTTTACTTTTTCTATTTCCGAAGGCCCTACATTGAAGGTTATCATAGAAATTCTTCTTCTTGAAAATATAGCATTGATGCGGCTGATCAATCCTAAATAATCTTCTGTGTACGCCGTTATGGTGTATTCTTTATGATCTGTTTTCATCTTTTTTATTTTTAAGCTTTATTATTTAATACAATCTCCGAAACACTTTTTCCCTGGGAGATCATCGGAAATACATTGTGTTCTTTTCCTGTCATTACTTCAAGAAGGAAAGAACCTTTATGATCAAGCATTTCACGGAGTGCCCATTTCAGGTCTTCTCTATCGGATACTTTCTTTCCTGAGATGCTGTATCCCTTTGCTACCTGAACAAAATCGGGGCTTTGGATATCTACCGAGGAATATCTTTCTTCGTGAAACAGCTCCTGCCATTGCCTTACCATTCCCAGATAGCAATTATTCAGGATTAAAATCTTCACTTCCGGATGATATTGCATAATGGTTCCCAGTTCCTGAATATTCATCTGGGCACCGCCATCACCCATTACGGCAATAACGGGATAATTGGTTTCCGCATAAGACGCTCCTATTGCAGCAGGAAGACAGAAGCCCATTGTTCCAAGCCCTCCACTTGTAACATTGGTTCGGGAATGTTTGAATTGCGAATAGCGGCATGTTGCCATCTGATGCTGTCCAACATCCGTTACAATAACGGCTTCACCTTTTGTCATTTCATTCAGGTAACGGATAACTTCTCCCATTGTAATTTCACCCTCTTCAGGGTAAAGCTCTGTATGGATCAGATTGATACTTTCAATTTCATGACATTTTTTAAATCTTTCATGCCAGTCATGATGTTCTCTTTTTATAATCCTTTCGGTAAGAAGTGGAATTGTGTGTTTGCAGTTCCCAAGAACCGGAACATCAACTTTTACATTTTTATTGATCTCTGCGTTATCAATATCCAGATGAATAATTTTGGCCTGCTTTGCATACTGATCCAGTCTTCCGGTCACACGGTCATCGAACCTCATCCCGACAGCGATTAAAACATCGCATTCATTAGTTAATATATTCGGGCCATAATTTCCGTGCATTCCTACCATTCCTACAGCTTGTGGGTGGGTAGTGGGAATAGCGCTCATTCCTAAAACCGTCCATGCTACCGGAATTCCTGATTTTTCGGCAAACTGTAAAAACTCTTTTTCAGCTTTCCCCAACATAATCCCCTGTCCTGCAATGATGAATGGCTTTTCTGCATTATTGATCAGCTCTGCAGCTTTTCCAATATTTTCGATAGATGGATCAGGATCAGGTTTATAACTTCTCAATGAATTACATGTTGAATATCCTTTATAAGCAACAGACTGCAATTGGGCATTTTTCGTCACATCAACCAATACAGGACCCGGACGGCCTGATTTTGCAATGTAAAATGCTTTTGCCAATACTTCGGGAAGCTCATTGGCATCGGTCACCTGATAATTCCATTTGGTAACAGTACTTGTGACATTCATTACATCTATTTCCTGAAAAGCATCGGTTCCCAGAAGATGTTCAAAAACCTGTCCTGTAATGCAAACCAAAGGGGTATTATCCAATAGTGCATCTGCCAAACCTGTTACAAGATTGGTGGCTCCGGGACCACTGGTAGCCAATACGACACCGACTTCTCCTGAGACTCTAGCCAGCCCCTGAGCTGCATGTACTGCTGCCTGCTCATGACGTACCAATATATGTTTCAGATTCTCTTTATAGTCGTAAAGGGCATCATAAATAGGGATAATGGCACCTCCCGGATATCCGAAAACAGTTTTCACCCCTTCCTGAAGAAAGGCTTCAAGAATGATCCGGCTTCCGCTCAGTTGTATTTCTGTTGATATATTCAGGTTTTCCATATTTTCTTATTGAGTGATTTCGTCCGTTACACAGCCTTCTGCTGCTGATGATACTGTTAATGCATATTTATAAAGCAATCCTTTCTGTACTTTAAGAGGTGGTTTTTGCCATCCTTTTTTTCTTCTTTCTATTTCTTCTTCTGAAACTTTAAGCTGTATGGTGTTGTTGACAGCGTCAATCTCAATCAGATCATCATCATTTACAAAAGCAATCAGACCTCCTTCGTGCGCTTCGGGAGTAATGTGTCCTACTACAAAACCATGGGTGCCTCCACTGAATCTCCCGTCTGTAATTAAAGCGACACTACTTCCCAGTCCTGCTCCAATCAATGCACTGGTGGGTTTCAGCATTTCCGGCATTCCGGGAGCTCCTTTCGGGCCTTCATGTCGGATAACAATGACATCGCCATGCTGTACTGTGACATCCTGAATTCCTCTGATCAGATTTTTTTCGCCATCAAATACGCGGGCTTTTCCTACGAAACGTTCGCCTTCTTTTCCTGTGATCTTGGCTACGCTTCCTTTTTCGGCAAGATTTCCGTATAGTATTCTCAGGTGCCCAGTCTCTTTTACAGGTTCTGAAAGAGGTTTTATAATTTTTTGTGTATTAAAATCCAGATCCGGAACATTTTCTAAATTCTCTGCTAATGTTTTTCCGGTCACCGTTAAACAATCCCCGTGTAATAATCCTTGTTTTAAAAGATATTTCATTACGGATGGTATTCCTCCGTGTTCATACAGATCCTGCATCAGGTATTTTCCGCTTGGCTTTAGGTCTGCCAGCACCGGAGTTTTATCACTCATCCTCTGGAAATCATCCTGAGTAAGTGGTACTCCCACACTTTTTGCCATGGCTATAAAATGTAGAACGGCATTGGTACTTCCTCCAAGAATAACAATCATACGAAGCGCATTTTCAAAAGCTTTACGGGTCATGATATCCGAAGGTTTAATATCTTTTTCCAGTAATACTTTCAGATACTTTCCTGCTTCAAGGCATTCTTCCTGTTTTTCTTTGCTTAAAGCTGGATTGGAAGAAGAATATGGAAGACTCATTCCTAATGCTTCGATAGCGGAAGCCATTGTATTGGCGGTATACATTCCACCACATGCACCTGCTCCGGGACAGGAATTTTTCACAACTCCATCAAAATCTTCTTCTGTGATTTCTCCTGCAATTTTTTTCCCCAGTGCTTCAAAAGCAGAAACAATATTGAGCTGTTCTCCCTTGTAGCAGCCTGGAGCAATCGTTCCTCCGTACACCATGATGGATGGTCTGTTCAGTCTTCCCATCGCAATGATTGTCCCCGGCATATTTTTATCACATCCCGGCAATGCAATCAATCCGTCGTAGTATTGAGCTCCACATATGGCTTCGATACTATCCGCAATTACATCGCGGCTTACCAGAGAATAGCGCATTCCATCTGTTCCGTTACTCATTCCGTCACTTACTCCAATGGTGTTAAAAATCAATCCGGCTAATCCATGATTCCATGTTCCTTTTTTTACTACCTGAGCCAGATCATTCAAATGCATATTGCAGGTGTTCCCGTCATATCCCATACTGGCAATTCCGACCTGAGCTTTGTGCATATCTTCTTCTGTAAATCCTATCCCGTACAACATTGCCTTGGCTGCGGGTTGCTCACTGTTCTGCGTGAATGTTTTTGAATATTTATTTAACATACTTTTTCTACATTTTCTATTCTTTTTCTCTTCTTCAAATAGAGTTCTTTACTAAATTTTGATCCAAAACTACATTTTGTAATATTCTTTTCATTTTCATTTTTTCTAAAAACTACAATATTCAATTATTAAGAAAACAGAATTACTCAATTGATAATCAAATATTTAAATTCATAATATTTACAATGACAGAACTCTTACTAATTTTAAATATGCCTGTTGTACTCTCCCACTTGCCGTGTTTTCCCAGTCTTTGGTAAAAGGAACATCATCAAGTGAATGTAAAGCAACAATCTCTGCTGCTGTACCACAGAAAAAGCCTGCATCTGCCCCTCTCATTTCCTCAGGTTTAAAAAAGGTTTCTTTTACAGGGATATCAAGCTCATCGCAGATCTCCATAACGGTTTGTCTTGTAATTCCCGGAAGGATGCTTCCTTTACCTGGAGTATATAAAACCCCATCTTTTTCATAGAAAACATTGGCTCCTGAGCTTTCGGCAACGTTTCCGTTTTCATCCAGAACCAGCGCTTCATCATACCCTTTGTCTTTAGCATCCTGACACGCAAGTATTGAGTTTACATAATGCCCTCCTACTTTAGCTTCCACCTTGAATGCTTTAGGATTAGGACGTTGAAAAGGGGAAGTCATGATTTTCATTTTGTCTGCCAGATAGCCGTTATTCCATTCCCAGGCAAGAAGTGACAGGTAAGATTTTTGTCCTTTTGAAAGTGACATATTGGGTGAACACGTGACCAATGGACGGATATAAGCATCTGTAAACCCATTACGATCCAGAAGTTCATAGGTAAGTTCTGTAAGCTGATTTACGGAATAATCGAAAGGAATATGCATCAGTTCTGCTGATCTTTTCAGCCTTTCATAATGTTCTTTTGCTTTGAAAATTTGAGTTCCATGATCTGTGCTGTAGGATTTAATTCCTTCAAAAACAGAGTAACCATAGTGAAGAGATTGTCCATACAGATCGGTTCCGGCATCTTTCGCTTTCATAAATTTTCCGTCAAAATAGATGGTCGTGTCGTCGTTGTAATACATGTTATAGAGGTTTAAAAAAATTAACAAATGGGAATAAAAAAAGCCCTCTCACGTTGTGAGAGGGCTCAATATATGTACAGTCATACATCTTCCGTCTCACAAACGCAAGGGAATAATAATGACGATAATAATTACTGATACTAACTGATACATATTCTTTATACTATAAAAAATTAAAAACAAAAAACCGTTTCATAATTTGAAACGGTTTTATATATAATTTAAATTAAAATCTATTTAAAATGCCGTTTCCTTACTGTTGCTAATGACAACAGCGATAATAGAAATGACAATAATATTTTTCTGATTCGTAAAATTCATATTGCAAATGTATAAACTTTTTAATTACTCACAAGTTTTTTCACACTTTTTATTTTTTCGTAAAAAATGAGTCAACGTTTCCTTTGCTGAAGCCACATCATGAACTCTTATAATTTTTGCTCCCTGCTCCAAAACTTTCCTATGAAGTTCTTGGGTTTCTTCATTGATATCCAAAGGAGATTTTCCGAGAGGTTTGTAGATAAATGACTTTCTGGAAATGCCTATCAAAAGAGGAAATTTTCCGAATCCGAGGTATTCAACTTCGTGGATCATTTTCATCTGATCTTCTACAGTTTTTCCGAAACCAAAACCGGGATCAAGAATAATATCATTCACTCCTTTTTCTAAAAGTTCTTTTGTTTTTTTAGCAAAATATTGATTTACTTCCAGCGTAATATCATCGTATTCTATTTTATCATGCATGGTTTCGTAGGAAGGATTTACATGCATGAGAATGTAAGGAAGCTTCGTTTCAGCAGCTGTATCAAACATTTCAGGATCATACTGACCGCCTGAGATATCATTGATCAGATCAATTCCTTCATTGAATCCGAATTTCACGGTTTCTGCATAAAAGGTATCAAGAGAAACCAATGCTTCCGGGAATTCTTTTTTAATCAGGAAAATAAGATTTCCAATTCTCTTTATTTCTTCTTCAGCGCTTAAAAATTCTGCATTGGGGCGTGTAGACTGAGGACCGATATCCAATATTTCAGCTCCGTCTTTCAACAGCTTTTCGGCGTGTTCAAATGCAGATTTTTCATTATTGAACTTTCCGCCGTCAGAGAAGGAATCTGGTGTCATATTGAGAATTCCCATGATCTTTGGAGTGTCCAGTTGTACTAAACGACCGTTGCAGTTGATTGAGTAGGTTGGAGCGTTGGAGAGTTGGAGAGTTGGAAGGTTCGAGAGCATGAGATTATTATTGGTGGGGATAAATGATAATTGATGAATGATTTTTGTAGTGCAAAATTAGTAATTTATGAGTTTTTAATGAGAAATTAGAAGTTAGAAATTAGCTTGAAAGTTAGAAGCTGAAAGTTGGATGCTAAATGAGCCCTTTTAAAGCTCAAAACTAGATAAATTCGAATCTTGAAACTCTTTCCTCAAAATACTCTCTAACCCAAAAACTCGAATCCCGAATCCCGAAACTCTCAAACTCTCCCACTCTCAAACTCTCTCACTTACAAACTCAGCTCTTCAAATTCAAAAATCTAAAACCGAATTCGTATATTTGGAAGATTAAGAAAATTTATGCTAAAAACATCAGTACAGTTCGAGAAAGTTATCAGTGAATGCCGTGATCTTTTCGGTAAAAAATTACAGGATTATGGTGCAGCATGGAGGGTTTTAAGACCGAGCTCCATTACGGATCAGATTTATATCAAGGTGAACAGAATCCGTACGCTGCAGATGACTGATAAAAAGATGGTGGATGAGAGTGAAGAAGATGAATTTATCGCCATTGTGAACTACTCGATCATTGGACTTATTCAGTTGGAGAAAGGTCTTTCCAATGATTTCAACGAAAATAAAGAAGAAATTTTAGGTCTGTATGACAAGTATGCCAATGAGGCAAAGGCTTTGATGGAAAGAAAAAACCATGATTATGGTGAGGCATGGAGAGATATGAGAATTTCTTCGATTACGGATCTTATTTATCAAAAGGTATTAAGAACTAAGCAGATTGAGGATAATCAGGGACAAACCATTGTTTCAGAGGGGCTTGATGCCAACTATTTTGATATGCTGAATTATGCTGTCTTCTGCCTGATCAAGTTCTCAGAAAAAGAAAATCAATTCGAACCCAAAAATATTTAATATGCTCAAAGGTTTATTACGCTTTATTATTGCTGTTATTTTCATCCTTTCAGGCTTTGTGAAAGCCGTGGATCTGGTAGGTTTTTCTTTCAAAATGGAAGAATATTTTGCACCTCCGGTTTTCAACATGCCATTTTTAGAAAAGTTTGCCCTGCTGTTTTCGATTATCGTTGTAGTACTGGAGCTTTTTTTAGGATTTATGCTCCTGTTAAAATTAAAGCTTAAATTTACCTTATCCATATTAATCGCACTTTGTATTTTCTTTGGATTCCTAACCTTTTACTCAGCCTATTTCAATGTGGTTACAGACTGTGGATGTTTTGGAGATGCTATCAAATTTACCCCTTGGCAGAGTTTCCTTAAAGATGTTGTACTTCTGGTAGGATTAATCATATTATTTGTCTTATACAGAAAAGATTTCCGTAAAAAAGATCAGTACGGAGTTACTCAGAAAGAGTCTTCCAGTACATTTAAATATATCATTTTAACTGTATTTTCTCTAGGAATGATCTACGTTATGGCACAGGGAATCATGCATGAACCGATCATTGATTTCCGTGATTATAAAATAGGGACAGACATTAAAGCTGAAAAAGGAAAAATTGAAAAAAATCCTTCTGAATATAAGACTTTCTATTCTCTTAAAAATCAGAAAACAGGAGC
Source organism: Chryseobacterium sp. CH21 (assembly GCF_004119445.1). GTDB lineage: Bacteria > Bacteroidota > Bacteroidia > Flavobacteriales > Weeksellaceae > Chryseobacterium. The sequence goes on from NZ_QICI01000022.1 coordinate 24,442, forward strand.
TGTTGTAAAAGTAAATCAGGATGATTATATCAAAAAAACAGAATACTGGGCAGAAGGTTCTCCATGGAAAATTGAAGAGGGAAAAAATGAATCTGTACTAACCAAAGAAGGTTATAAATCTGAGATCGTAAAATTTAAGATTGAAGATACAACCGGAATGGAAATTACCAATGAGATTATCAACGCTCCAAAAGCTGTTTTGGTGTTTTCTTACCATCCGAAAGATGTTCCTGCTGATCTTCTTCAGAAAGTAGAAGCTAAAGTAAATACCCAGAAAGGAGCCCTTATCTATGGAATTTCTACGTATCCAAATACTTTTAAAACCATTAAAAATGCAATGATGGATGCAACTGCCATCAAAACCATTGCTAGAAGCAATCCATTTGTGCTGATTCTTGAAAACGGAAAAATTATAGATAAACAGCCTGCAAAAGACTACGTTAATTAATTATAAATGATGAATGATAAATTATAATTGATTGGTGGCTAAGAGAAATATTTGTACCCAACTATCAACTATCAACTATCAACTATCAACTATCAACTATCAACTATCAACTATCAAATTTAAACACTAAACTTAAACATACAACAACTCATGCAAAAATCAAATAAATCAATCGCCGGTTATCACTTATTAATGATCCTTTCTTCTGTAGACGGAGAGTTTGCTCCTGAGGAAGGAATGCTGGTACAGCAATACATGGCGGATGAATTTCCTTTCAGAATGAACCTTGACAATGAGCTTGAAACACTGGCTCTTCTGCAGCCTGAGGAATGGAAAGATCATTTTGAATTCCATGCAAGATGTTTCCACGAAGATTCTACGGAGGATGAGCGTGTAAAGTTTGTTCAGTTTGCAAAATCACTGATCAAGGCTGATAATAAAGTAACTGAAGAGGAGCATACGTTCTATGTTCTGCTGAAAAATCTTTGGGGATTATAAACACTAAACGAATTTAAAATAAATCTATATAAATCTTATGAGAAGAAAAATAGTTGCAGGAAACTGGAAAATGAACAAAAATGTAATTGATGCACAACAATTGATGATTCAGTTACTAAGCTATAAAAACAACAATGCTACCAATTGTGAGGTTTGGATTGCACCACCTTCATTGTATTTAATGATGGCAAAAGACGTCTTTGAAAAGGATGAAATCGGGGTATTTTCTCAGGATATGAGCGAGCATGAAAGTGGTGCTTATACCGGCGAAATTTCTGCAGATATGCTGGAATCTATCGATGCAACAGGATCTTTAATCGGGCACTCTGAAAGAAGACAATACCACGGAGAAACAGATTCTCACTGTAACAGAAAAATCAAATTAGCTCTTGACAAAGGTCTTATTCCTGTTTACTGTAATGGGGAAACTCTTGAACAGAGAAAAGCAGGACAACATTTTGAGGTTGTAAAAAATCAGACTGAGGTAGCTCTTTTCACGCTTTCTGCTGAAGAGATCAAAAAAGTAGTGATTGCTTACGAACCGGTTTGGGCTATCGGAACAGGAGAAACGGCAACACCTGAGCAAGCTCAGGAAATTCACGCTCACATCAGAAGCATCATTGCTGCGAAGTACGGACAGGAAGTTGCTGACGAAATTTCTATCCTTTACGGAGGTTCTGTAAAACCGGATAATGCGAAGGAAATTTTCTCTCAGCCGGATATTGACGGAGGTCTTATCGGAGGAGCAGCTTTGAAATTGGAGGATTTCTCTAAGATTATTGAGGGTTTTAATTCATAGTATGAAATAAAAATAGGTTAGGCTAAACCCAACCCTGTTGAATTTTCAGTAAGATATAATAAAAGCGGCGGAATCTTCGATGCCGTCATTTAAAATCGCAATGCGTCTATTCATAGTGTATTGCGATTTTTTCAATCAGAAATATTCCGACTTTTTTCCGACATTTTAATTTCAAACCCTTCTAAAGAACTCTACCGCAAAGATACAAATTCTATGCCCGAACTTACAAAAACATTCATATAGATTAATTATAGTGCAAAGAATTTACCCCAACTCAAAACATCTTTTTTCTGCTTCTTTCTCATTTATAAAGTACCATTTTAAACATATAGAATTTTAAAGGGAATGTGTTTTTAATCTTACTTAAATGGTAACTTTTCAGCTACTTTTAGATGTGTCGATAGTGAGAATTATATTTTCTTTGGGTGGTCTACCCTTGTCATATCACATATTATTTTTGACTTTCTGAACAGTTCCGATGCTGACCGAACAGATTTTAGCCGTATCTCTGATAGAATTTCCTTTCTTTAAGTTCTTAATCACTTCTTTATACTTGAAAAGGAAATCTTCTATACTTTCCGTAGAACCTTTTTCACGCCCTTTATAAGTTCCCCGAGCTTTGGCAAGTGCTATACCTTCTCGTTGACGTTCTAAAATGGTTTCTCGTTCCATTTCGGCTATGTTAGCCATAACAGAAATAATCAGTTTAAATGCTTGATTTTCTTTGCCTTTAATCAAACTTTCTATTCCGAGATTATCTACTTTGAGAATAACGCCCTTTTCTTTGAAAAATTCCAAAGTAGTAAGAATGTCATACAGATTTCTTCCGAGCCTGTCAATAGAACTTACCGAGACGTAATTAATCTCATTATCTTCAATTGCTTTTATTAGTTCTTTTCCCTGTTCCCTGTCTTTGAAATGTGTAGAACCACTAACAATATCAATAAATACTCTTTCTCCCTGCGCCTGTCTCTCTTCCTGTCTTGCGATGTTTTGAGCTCCTGTTGAAACTCTAATATATCGTGCTTTCATCTCTAAAATAGTTATAAAGCACCCTGCATTTAAGCAAGGTGCAAAGATTATTATTGTAATTAGTTTCGAAAATAATACCCGTTAGAACTCATATAATCATACATCAAATGTCTGGCGGTTGCTTCCCAATCAATGCAGATATAAGAAGGTAGATTTTCAGGAATTGAACCATCCTGCTCTAAAGTACACTGTGCAAAATCTTCATCCGAACTGTACTCACCATAATAAGAATCTGAAAGACTGTCTAATAGGTCGCTTACGTCCTCATGATAATAACTCATGCACTCTGCATAGGCTTCTATAACCTCAAAATCATAATCTGAGTTATTGATCTCTTCGGCTATTTCATAAATGTTTGCTGAAAGATGGCATTCGCTGATTAGCTTTTGTTTGATAAAGAATTGACTGCATTCATGGTCCTGAATCATAAATTCGGGGTCTTGCTCGTCTTGGTGTAGTTCCTGCATAGCCTGTAAAAGCTCGTCATAATCTGAATAATCCGAGAGGTTTAACCATTCACCATAGATTGAACCTTCATTGTACTTTGCGTACGTTCCGACATAGATACTGAAAGTATCAAGACAATTTGTTAACTTTGTCATTGTAGATAAGTTTTAATTACACGTTAAAATTTTACACATCCCCGCTCAATATTCTCAGTATTGACGGGGTTTTTTGTTGGTTTATAGTAGTCGAAAACTATGCCAAATGTTATAAAAATAGGGTGATATTCAATGAAATAGCATAAATATTTTGAATCCGTAGAAAATCTCTTCAAATCTGTTCTAACTTTGGATTGTAGTCTAAAAATGTTCAAAAAAAGTGCTGAGGTTTTTAGACCGCCTGAAAACTTTTGCCCGACTTTCCAAAGGTGGGGGTACTGTCAAAAACTTGCCCTATGGTGGGGTACTTTTGTATAGATACCTCCTATACCGTCACATATAAAAAAGATCTTTTAATATTTCAAATTGAAGATTTTTAATGATATTTTTGCAAAACAATTTCAAATATGACTTTTACAGAAGCGAAACAGGATTTTGATAATAAATACGAAAATACAGCTGAGTTTGAATGCTTTATTCAAGCACATTTATCCTTTGGAAAAAAGATAAATTTAAAAAAGAAGAATGGAACCAAAAACGAACAATATTACAAATGGCAATTTTTATATTCTATAATACAATCAGGACTTTATATTAAAGATTATATTGGTACAGAAATTCATTTTCCAAAAGGAAATAAATCTTCGGCACCACTAAAGCTTGATGGAGCAATTTTCGATGATACCACTTGGTTTGATAAGTATAAAGATTATCACGAAAATGGAAATAATGAAAGTTTAGAATGGTTACGAGAGCACTTAATTGTTGCATTAGAATTTAAAAAAGAAGATAATAAGAATATAGGAGATGTTTGGGATAAGCAATTAAAAGCTTATTTAAATGAAAGTAGAAGACCTTTTTGTTTAGCAGTTCTTTATGATACAGAAAGACTTTATTTATTTCGTAAACACAACAATAAATTTTTAAGGTATAGCGAAGAATTTAATACTAAAGGTGAAGATAGTAAAAGCAAAGATTTGGCTTTACACCTTCCAGACCCATATATTAATATCCCAAGTTTTGAAGATATTTTAGAATGGACTGAATCTAAAACAATTGATCGATCAAAGAGAGGCATAAAAGAATTAGACATTATTTCAGGAGTACATTCTACACAAATTAATAATGCTATGAGTGCCATTTTACGAACAATGGATAAAGTAGGAAAAGTTGATCAAGAAGGCTTTAAAATTCTTATACAAATTCTTTCGCAAAAAATATTTGATGAGAAAAGAAACGAAAAACTAAACAATCGTTTTTTGGATTTCTATATAACTGAAGAAGAAAAAAACTACAAAACACTTGCCGATAAGACATTACAAGGATTTATTAAAAGGATTGATAATTTACGAACCGAAGCCTCAGGAGAGTATTATCGTATTTTAAAAGATAATCCATTAAATACAAAAAATGAAAATCATATAAAAGTACTGATTGAGGTTGTGTATCAATTTCAAGATTATTCTTTTGTTCGTTCTCATAAAACTGATCTTTATCAATTGGTATTTTACAAATTTGCAACACCATTTTCAAAAGATGCAAATGCACAATTTGTAACTCCTCTACCATTAATTGACTTTTTGGTAAGCATTGTAAATCCAAGAAATGGTGAAACTGTAATTGACCCTACTGTTGGAATTGCTGATTTCCTTTCAGTTTCCTACGTAAACTCAAACAGTAAATTAGATGATAACAATATTTTTGGAATGGATATAGATGAGCAAATGGTAATGCTTGCTACATTAAATATGTTATTAAATGGTGATGGAAACGCAAAAATAAAAGCACAAGCAGGCTATGGTTCTTTACTTTCGAAATTTGACCATAAAGGTGAAGTACTAGAGTTAATACCAAGCATGAACCAAAAAGGAAATTGGGATAACCGACCAGATGAAAAGCAACTGAAAAAATTTGATGTGGTTTTAACCAATCCTCCCTTTGGAGAAGATAGAGCCTTTGTACCAAAAGACGACAAAGATCTTGAAATGATACAATGCTATGAACTTTGGCATTTATATGGAAATAAAGTATCTGATTTCGACTTATTGGTCAATGATTTAAAAACAGATGTAAATAATTCCATAATCCAAACTAATCATAAGAAAGGAGCAAAATCTAAATCCAAAATAGATTTGGGAGTTGTTTTCCTCGAAAATGCCTACCGCATTTTGAAAGAAAATGGAAGAATGGGCATTGTACTTTCTAATTCTATTGCTAGTATCGACAGCCATAAAATAGCAAGAAAATGGCTAATGGATAAAATGCGCATTGTTGCCATTTTTGATTTACCAGCCAATGTATTTGCCGAAACAGGTGTAAATACTTCAATAATTGTAGCATACAAACCCAATGAAAAAGAGCTTGCAAAGCTAAAAGCGCAAAATTACGAAGTCTACTTTAAAGGCATTGAAAAAGTAGGCTATGAAGTAAAGACAAGTAAACGAGTAAAATTCTTTTCTCCAAACTATAAAATAAATTATGAAAACTTTGAAATAGAAATTGACAAAGACGGTAGAGCTTTGCTTGATGAAGATTTTACTGAGACTATCGCTGACTTTAAGAAATGGTGCTTGAAACAAGAAAAATCCTTGCAAGATATTTTTATAAAAGTTAAGTAACTATGAGTAATACATATAGAAAAATACCAAATTCAATCTCTTTCAACTCTATTATTGAAAAAGACTTCACTTTATCTTCTTCTCAATATATGGATTTAATAATGCCTAATAAAAATTTTCTGTATGTTAAAGACTTTTTGAAAAGGGGTTTACAAAGAAAAGATTTAGGTGTTGAAGTTGGTTCATTGAATTATATTGGACAATCAACACATTATTTTATTAGAACAAAAGCACTACAAGCACATTCATTTTTACCAGAAATTACAAACGAAACAACTTTGCCAATTATGCCAAATTCATTTATAGAAATGAATTTAAAACAAGGCGATTTGCTGATTTCAAAAGACAGCAATATTGGAGAAGTAATAATTTTAGATAAAGATTATCCAAATTACATGCTTTCAGGTGCAATCTATAAATTACCTGTAATTAAAAATAAATATTATTTATTAGCATTTATAAAGCATAACATTTTTAGAGAACAATTGGATTCTATGGTTCCGAAAGGTGCAACTATTCGACACGCAAAAACAATGTTTTTGGATTGTAAAATTCCAATGCCAAATAAAGATGAAGAAAATGTAATCAAATTTGTTGAAGTTTTAACACAAGCCATAATAAACAAAGAAAAATTAATCAAAGAACGACACAAAGCCATTTTAAAAGCCATAGAAACTGAATTGTTAGAAAACCAAAAACCAAATCAATTTAGTTTTGAATTACCAAGGTTTAATGAATTAGAAGAAGTTGGAAGAATTGATACTGCAAGATATTCTCCTGACTATAAGAAATATGAACATTTAATTCAAAATTACAAAGATGGATTTTTCAAGTTATCACAACTAGGATATACTGTAAACAGAGGTCAAAACCTGCAAATTTCCAATATTGGAGAGAGTTTTTATTCTAATAGTAATATTAATGGCTTTTATAAATTAGCTGTATCTTCTAATTTTTCTGAATATTCAACATTGGAGAAATTTAATTATTTGGGTAATCCAGGATCATTAAAAAAGATAGCAAAAGGAGAAATCATTTTTTCAGCAAGAGGCGCTCAATTTGGAAGAGTTGTTGTCTTCCCAGAAAACATCGAAAACACTATAACAAATATTGATAGTTTAGTTATTAAAAATGATGTTGCAAATATTGAGCAAAATATTTTTATTGCAATGTTTCTTAATAACTTGAGGTGGAATAAGCACATTTATAAAATAGCAATAACTGGTTCAGGTGCAAATAGCTTAACACAATATCAAAGTGATGATATTAATTTTCCAAACTTTGAAGAAAAAAACAAAAAGAAATTGCTTTACTTTACCACAATGCTAACATCGAGTACAAATCCGAAACGTTTACATTGACTAATTTTTTAGATAAAGACAATGAGTATAATCAAAAAGCTGGTATCTACGAGTTAGACAAAACAGCAAAGCTATTAAAGGCACTTTTGAATGATTCTATTGATAATATAGTAAATGACAAAGATGTGACTATAAATTTTTCATAAAAAATAAATAAAATAACCATGGCAGAATTACATGTGAGCAAAAAAAGTATAAGCAAACTTTTTAGTGACATGCAGGATAAAAAGTTCATTATACCTGATTATCAAAGACCTTATAAATGGACATTAGAAAAATGTGAAACATTATGGAGCGACATCGAAAACTTTGCAAATACTGATGCTAAAAGAGGTGCCGACTATTTTTAGGAACAATTGTATCATTCAAAAATGGGGAGAATTCAGAAATTATTGATGGACAACAAAGAATAACTTCTTTTTTCTTGCTTTTAAGAGCATTTTACAGGAAGCTAGAGGTAATGACTGAAGATGACGATGTAAGAGGCTTAAAAACACAAATTGAGCCTTGTATCTGGGATATTAATCCTATATCAACAAAAGTTTCTGATAAGACGAAAATTCATATTATTTCCGAAGTTGCAACAGAAGAGGATAATGAAACTTTCCATAAGATACTGGAAACAGGCCTGAGTAGTGAGAATGCAACTGACAATTACTCTATAAATTATAGATTTTTAAAAACAATGTGATGATTATGCTGAAATTCATCCAATGCAGTGGAAACAATTATGCATAACTATTTTACAAAAGTGTATTATTTTACCAATAGAATGTGATACCTCAGAAGTAGCATTAACTATTTTTTCAACTTTAAATGATCGAGGTTTACCTCTTTCAGATTCAGATATTTTCAAAGCTCAAATATACAGAAATCTGCAAACGATAGAAATGAGAAAAGGGTTTACAAATAAATGGAAAGCACTTACCCAAGTTTGTAAAGAAGCAAAGGTTTCAATTGATGATATTTTCAGATATTACACCCACGTTTTAAGAGCTAGAAATAATGATAAATCCAAAGAAGTTGGTCTGAGAAAATTTTATGCCGAGGAACAATATAAGAGATTGAAAGATGAAAGTTTAATGGCTGAAATAATGGCTTTAGCAGAATTTTGGAGATATATTAATTCAGAAATCGAACCTGAAAATAATAATTATGAAATCTCTAAAACATCAAGAAAATATTTACAGTGTCTAAATTGTTATCCAAATGAATATTGGAAATATCCGATAAGTGTTTTTTTCTTAAAACATCAAAATAGCAAAGAATTTGATACTGATCTTATTAAAGTTCTTAAAAAACACATAGCATTTTTATTTGCAAAGTTTATTGATGCTCCATCTGTAAATGCCATAAAAGATGATATTTATGGAACCTGTATCGCTATTCAAAACGAAGATAATTTTAATTTCAGATTTACAATTAATGAAGAGCAGTTAAGTAGTAAAATTGATAGGCAGTCCTCATCAAGACTTTCAAGAGCACTGCTATTACTTCATGCATATTTAAATACAGATCAAATAGAGCTTATTCCTGACACTTTTGATATTGAGCATATTTTTCCTAAGAAATGGCAAGACACCAATTATAATGGCTGGAACATTGATGACGCAGTACTAAATTTGGATAGGTTTGGAAACAAAATTGTATTTGAGAAAAAATTAAATATCCAAGCAGGAAACGGGTATTTTGGAATTAAAAAGCAAAAATATGATCTTTCCAATATTGCTGTTGTAAAAGATTTAAGCAACTATCATAAAAACGATTGGATTAAAGAAGATATAGACCTAAGAGAAATTCAATTCAAAAATGATTTATTAAATTTCTTCAAGCTTGAATTGAATTAATAAGGCACAAAATTTGTAGTTTGCGCAAAGACATCAACGGAAATAAATAAGTGTAGACTTATTTGCTTTGTTAAATAAAATTTGGCGATTTTAAAAATAACAAACCGAGCAAATAAAGTTGGACACTCACGCTATGGCGTGGGCTGTTCTGCTTTGGTTTGTTAGGTTACGCCAAATACCTTTTTAACAAAGCGTGAATTTGCTCACGCTTATTTTTTTGCTTAAAACCAGCATAAAAATTTATGGGTATTTTATTTTCAACAGACACAGTAAGAAGCCTTAACAAAAGGCAAAAACTCGCAATGCTAACAGTCGTAAAAGCAATTTCCGACAATGCTACAGACTTCACAAAAAAATTAAATCAACAGAAAATCCTCAACAAGTATCTTTCAATATTTGAGTTGAATGATGTTGCTATGTCAAATTATGAGCAACACTTTATAAGAATTGATTTACGAAGCCTAACCCCGAATCAAAGAGATTACTTCATTGTAATGGGTCATGAATTACTCGGTGCGATCCAAGACAGAAGATTGGAGGATTACAATATTTTATTTGAAACCTACCAAAAGTACAGCAATATCAGTAGTTCCATTTTTTCAGGAACAATCGAACGATTACGAGGACAAAATTATTGATATGAAGAATTTATCAATTTTATCTTCTTTGCTGTTCATAGCAATATCCTGTTCAAGCAATGGAAGGGGCGAACTCGAAATTAATTGGGGAATTGTTGGTATAATATCATTTTTAGCCATTGGTTACTTCATGAGCAAAAAGGAAATTAGAGCCGAAGAAGAAACCAGAAACCTTAACGAGCAAGTCAGGAATCAAAGGGGAAATCCATTGACACAAAAACTCGTTTTCAATTACAGCAAAATCAAATTTACCAATGAAATAACTTTTAAACCTATTCAGATTGCAACAGCAGAGGTTTATAAAGACAGGTTTGAAATTACAATTTATCCCTACTCCGTATATTCGGGAACTTACGTTATTGTCAAATCTCAAAAGCAGGGTGACGGAATCCTAAATACAGTTGTTAAAGTTGACGGTGGGAATTTTTCTCAATATAATTCTCAAAAACCTTGTTTCGTTCACATATCCGAACGAGCAAACATTCTTAAAATATATGATGAAAATCGAATTGGAATAATCTTAAAATTTTAAATACATGAAAAAATTAATTTTACTTTAATGTTCGCATTACCAACATTGTATTTCGCACAGGAAGAAAAACCGAAAGAATCACAAACAGCTAAAGAATGTGATTTGCCGAAAGATTTCAAAGAACCAATCAAAAATAACAGATTAAAGAAATTTGTTGCCATTGACAACGGTGTTGATGAAAAAGAGGTAACTATAATCAGAGCGCAAAATGGATTCGGTAGTGGGATTTATACAGCCTGTGTGAAAGGACAACCAATCCAATATCAAAAAATGGGAACTGTGTTTATGCGCGAAGGGAAAAATCCTTTTAACAATGCAAAATGATACTAAAATTACAAGTGCAAACAAGTTGTTTTCCAGCAATCAAATTTAGACCATACAGCATTTGGGATGATGTATCGCTTATTATGACACTGTTTGCGTTCCTTATTTTGTATGTAGGTAGCATTTACTACCTCATGCTAGGGTTGAAACTCGGTATTAATGCGCTAAAAAAGCATTTTGAGAAAGAAAAATGTTAATAGTTCAAACCTGTTTGTTATGCGACAGGTTTTGACGTTATAGGCACTTACATTTGGCTCATAATAATTAAAATTCACTATTATGATGCAAAGATTAGATTATGTCTTGAGTAGAAACCTTGACAGTCCTTATGGAAAAAACAGTGTGTTTTTTGAAACATTTGTTGTTCCTCCCGAAGATTTCGATAAAATCCCCGAAACTAAAGAAACAGATCGCATAAAATATACTTTCATACTATGTAAGAGTGGTGTTGAAGTGTTTGATAGATACGAAAAAGAGGAGGTAGAAGAGAAACAATTTAAAGTTTTCCATGAAGAAGATGACCCTAAAAAAGTAACTTTTTTGGTACTGCCTGTCGGGTGAAAATGGGAAAAGATGCCAAAGACTTCTTTAACAGAATTTATAGTAGTAATCAAAACACCACGTATGTAACACCAACAGAATCAATAACAGTAAGTGGGTTTGACAATCTTGTTAAAGAACTTGCAGATGATACAAAGATAAACGAAACTCTTTTAAAGGGTGCAATCTATTTGGAAATTGCAGAACAAACCAAATTGAATGAAGCCTTTGAAAAGGTATTTTCTTTAAATAATCAATTGGCTGATTGGCTTAGAGGAGGCATAGAGGCTATTGAGAAATGGAAATTTACTGAGGAAAATTATGATTACATCAAGTATTATGTAAACCCGATGTACAGCACCTATCAAAACAAAATAGGAACAAGTGGTTTCTTAAAACAGGAAGTGAAATATAAGCCGATTATTCCTGTTCCCATTGCTGCCCAAGAATATAAAACCATGCAAAACGCTTCTGAAATTACAGCAGCAGGATTTAGCAGATTTAAAGAGTTTGCCAACTATTTTGAAGAGGTTTCTTTGGCAATAGTCACAACCGTAGTAAAGGCAACACCTACTATTACGGATGATATTTTCTTAGCTGTTGTTTTCTATTTAAAAAATTTCATTGAAGATAATATCCCTGAAAGTATAAAAAACGTCTATAACAAGCTCAAAGTTTTTTTTAATGAAATATTGGAGGTTTTTTCAGGTATTGGTGCAATTATCGTGGAGAAAGTCGATCGAGAAGTTGCAAAAATTAACGCTTTTTTATGTGGTCTGCTCAACGGTTTAATTTCTTTGGCTCAAACCGTTATTATGCTGTTAGCAATGGTTACGGATAAAATTCCATTTTTGGAGATGGAAAAAATGAGTCCGTTAGAGTTGGCAAAACATCAGGAAAAGCTGGAGTTTATTGAAGATTTTGTAGATTTATTTGCCCAAAATTCTAAAGAGTTTTTAATAGGAGTCAAAAACCTCTTTAGTGATGGTAAAATCTGGAAGGAGCTTTCCAAAGTCGTAGACGGTTTAAAAAAGAAATTTTCAGACCTTAATGAATACTTTTGGGCTTATTTCATTGGAGCCGTTGCTTTTGAATTAATTTTAGATGCAATAATTGCGTATTTTACAGGCGGTAGTTCTTTAGTTGCACAAGCTTCTGCAAAAATCGGAAGAATAACTGCTAAAGCAGAACAATTAGGCTCAAAAGGAATACAATTTTCTCAAAATTTAGGTAGAAAAATTGCCAACTCATTACAAGACCTTTACAAATGGTTGGAAAAGGAATTTTTAGAAATGTTGGAAGCCATAAAAAGTGGAAAAATTGGTGAATGGATTAAAAAGAAAATTGATGCTATATTTGGAGAAGGGAATAAGCCTTATGACGAAATTTTTGAAGGGCTTCGGGATTACCTAAGAATAATTTCAGAGCATATAAGTTATCAAAAATGTTTAGAATTAGTAAAAAAGAACAGAGTCTTTGAAGAATGGATGGAAATAGAATTAGAAGCAATGATAAAATATTATACTTCTAATCTCTATACAATGCTAAACAAGGCTTTAAGGTCTGAAAATATTACTGAAGAAATTGGAGCTATGAAAATGCTTTTGGATGCTGCATTAGAAAAACTACCTCCATCCATATATAATAAAGGATTGTTACAAAGAACTGCAAAGTTCACTGAAGAAGAAATCCAAAAGCTTTTTGTTGTCGGACAAGATTTTGTAGAGAAAGGATTTTTATCCACCACGTATTCTGAAGATGTATTACATGGTTGGTTAGCAAGTAATAATAGCCATAATGTAATTTTCAAAATTGTTGGAAAAAATGGAAAATTGATAGAAGACGCTTCATTTCTACCTGCCGAATGTGAAGTGTTGTTTAAATCGGAAACAACATTTAAAGTTGAAAGTGTTTATATGGATAAACATCCAATTATTGAAGGAAAATACATTAAAATAATTAAATTAATAGAAAAATAAGTATATGGAAAATTCAAACAGAAAAGAAATTTTTGAATCTTATAAGAAAGAAATTCAAGTTTTAAAAAATAAACTATTTGATAAAGGATTTCAAACAGAAGATGAAATCAAAAAATTTGAAACTGCAAATAAAAACGATTTTGACAGGTATTATTTTTTAGTGAAGGAAATAGAGAAATTAAAATATGAATTAATGTCTCCACAAGAGAAAAAAGAATATGATGAATATATGAAAAAATTAAAATTAAAGGCAGAAGGAAAGCCTTTAATATAGTATCATGTTAAAAAACAGGCTAATTTTAAGCCTGTTTTTTATGTTATAGACAAAGTTGGCACATTGCCATACTTTTGATAAAAAACCTCATTAAATCGGTTCTTTACAGCTTCTACATGGTCGCTTGTAGTCGCTATACTGTCATGTATTGGAAAAACGGGAATTTCACGCCTGTAATCTTTCGTCAACTCTTTTGCCAACACATCTATAATCATAAATCCCTCCATTTCAAAAAGTAATTTGCTGATATTTTTATAGCCTTGTTTCTTTTTAGTTTTTAGAAAATCATAAATCACAGGGTAACGTTCGGCAAAAACTTGTTGAACCTTCTCATATTGCGAGTTTTTCGCAAAGAACATAGCCAATAGTAGTTTCTTTGTTAGTTCTCTGTTTTTCTCATAACAGTTGTTATAATCCACTAAAAACAATCTTTTATAGGTTCGCTCCCATTCTTCACCGTAGATTTCCATAAGCCTGTCAATGAAAACATCATACACTCCGCCAGAGACACATAAATTTTTGAAGTCCGTAACCTCAGTATCCATAAGGGTTTTAAGAGATTTAGAATTCATATATATATGGAAACTATCTTTTATTCTATCTATTCGCTTCTTACTAACTCTATATCTAACACTAGATAAATAGTTAGATAAGAAATATGGAATACTATTCTTCAAATCAATTTCGTGAATTTTTTTATTGTCATAAAACATTAATTTCCTGATTTCTTTATTCAATCTTGCAAACGGATTATAAAATCTCCCCACTGTTCTATATTCTTTTCCAACTTTTCCGCTACCTCTTGAAAAACTGTAAATCCCATTCATAAATTTCACCATGTTTTTCATTGCCATAAGATAATAGGTATAGGTTGCTAACCCTTCTTTTTCTGGCTCACCATGAGAAATCTTGATTGGAAATTTACCTTCCATAAAATAGGCTTCAAAAACATCATTTTCAGCTAAGTTCGTATCTACTGAAAACCTTGTGTAGTCGAAATAATCAATTAAAGGCTTTTCATATTTTTTCACGTAGCTTGTTTTTGTGGTGGTAGACTTCAAATCATCAGCACCTTTAATTTGAATCACTTCCGCAAACACTCTTGAAAAACGGTAAGGCTTTAAAAAACCATACCCAAAACTGTTTTCTCCAACGAGATAAGATTTTCGATTAATGTATTTCAAGTCAATTAAAAGTTGAACGTAATCTAAATAGTTTTTCCCGATATGCTTAACCCAAGTTTTGCTGCTAATTAAGCTATGATGATTATATTTTTCTGTTTCTGTGGTTTTTACAAACACAACCGAACTATAAATCATACGCCCGACAATAAACTTAATGCAGTTCATATCGAAGTCTTTAATTCTTTCGTTTCCCTCTCTTTCAATTCGGGAATAATCAAGGGATAATGGTAGTAAAACCATTAATTCATTTTTATTTACTGTTTGTTTCATTTAATCATATAATGTTAACCCTCAAATCTTTAGTAGAAATAAGGATAGGTTATAAATAGACTTCAAGCAAAAGCAGTAGCTAACATAAGCTCTTGCTAATGCTTGAAATCGTTCAATAAAATTTTTAGGTGTGTAGGTCAGTAGGAAAGAAAATCCTACTTTAGAGATAGGTTAATTCGTTCGTACGAGACGGTCTACAATCTCATTGGGTTTAAAATATACTTGCGCTCCAAGCATATACTCTGGAATCAACCCTGCTTTTCTCATTCTCCAAAAAGTAGTTTCACCCACCCCTAAGAATTCAGAAGCTTCTTTGATTGATAAAAGTTTAGGTAACAATCTTTTTTCCAAAGAGTCTATTTTAGCCGTCAAATCAGCCCTTCTCTCGTCTACAATCCTTTCGATAACAGATTGTAGTATTTCATCATTTGACACGGTAGAATCGCCTGAAAACGGCTCAGAATACTGTATGCATAATTTATCCAAATGCTCAATTTCTTGTTTGTATTGAGCTAGGAAGTAATCAATCACCTCTTGTTGGATTGGGTTAAGGTTTTCAAGTGAAGATAAAATTTCACCAATACTAATAAAATGTAGTTTTATTTCATAGGCAGTTTGTCTTTTTGTTGTTAAGTCGTTAATAGTTAGTAAGTGATTTCTAAGTTCTTTTCTGAAACCGTGTGATAATTCCGAAAATATCGATACTGTTGCATTGTAGAACATTCCGAAGTCAAAAATTGGAAGCACCTTATCATAATTGATAAAATACACATGAAAGTGGTTGTTCATGTCATACTCTTGCTCTGAAGTTTCTGTTTCTTCGTTACAGTCAAAAAATGTCATTTGTAAGCTCATTTCAGCGTGCAAAAATCCAAGATTTCCGTACCCACACACAAACTTATCAATTGAAAATAAATCGTGCTTTAAAAGCGTGTTTTCTAATAAATTATTCATACTGTATTATTAATTTTTTCATATTATTAATTGTTAAAATAACTTGCAAGGGCGTGAGATTGTTGTTGGTCTACTTTTCCAATATATCTCAAGAACATTCCCTCCGATTTGTGTGCAGTCGCTACCATTAATAAAGGGGTGGGAATCTTGCCGTAGTTATTACTTGCAAAACTTCTTCTTCCGATATGACTGGTAACAAGTTCGTGTTTCGGATAGTTTCCAAAAACCTTCCTTTTCTCTTTTTGAATCCCACCGTAACACACTTCGGTAATTCCCGCGTCTTTACAAACTGTTTTCACTAATAGATTGTACTTATCTTCATCATATTTTGGAGGAAATTGAAAATCTCGTTTATTAAGTATTTCCAAAATCTTTGGATGAACAGGCAAATGTAGTACATGACCTGTTTTATCTTGAATAAAGTTCAAAAAGTAGCTTTCTTTCTCGTTTTCTAACTTCTCTTTAGTTAACATTTCGGCATTAAATCTCATAAAATCAGAAATTCTTTGACCGCTGTAAACAGAAATTAGTAACCAATCACGGATGTTGTCTAATTCCGTTTCTTCAAAATTGTGATTCTCAATACTCGTTAGCTCCGCTGGAGTTAAAATTTGAAAGACTGTTTTCTCTTCTTTTGACTTAACTAATTTAATTTGAGAATGTAGCTTAATTCCGCTTCTTTCCGCTTGATATGCAATAATTCGTAGTAACCTAAGATTCGTAGAAGTATAATTTACTGAATACCCCATCACTTCATAGCAATACTTTTCAAAATCCACCTTGAATTTCAAATTAATCTCACCGAATTTCAAAGTCTTCTTTTTACTATGTTTTAAAAACTCCTCGATAATCCTTTTTAGACAGTTTACTTTAATAATGTAACCTTTGGAGATTTCATGCTTCTTTTGTTCAATAAATACAGGACAGAATGACACAAAATCATCTGGAACTGTATTTTCCTCTACAACAGGCGGATTGATTACATTTTTTAACCATTCTGTATTAAATTTTACTCTATCGGCTTCTTTAAAGGCTTTCTCAATCCTTTTACTCAAATCTTGAAGCCTTGCATTGACTTCTCTACTTTCAAGAAATAAAGTCCTTGTAGCTCCATCTCTTTTCTCTACTAATTTACCTTTTTGCTCAACGAAAAATCTCTCTTTCATCATTCCATTATCACTGTCCCAATGGGAAGTAATACAGGTTTCTTTAGTTGCTACTTTTAAGTCGAACGCTCGACCATTACTTACACGCACATAAATAGGCGTTACCTCGCCAGACGTTTGTCTGACAAAAAATTTTGTTTTTAACATAAATTGTTTGATTTTAAAAAGTTGTTGTAACTTCTGTTTTTAAGGAGTGCAAAGATACGAAAATTTTCACAATCGGACAAATTGTCACGTGTTAAAATTTGGTTAAATAAATTTATTTTCATAATATACGAGCAAATTCAAAATTTCAACGTTGGATTTGTTCCAACATTTTTCCAACATTTAAGAAATTCAATGAGAAAATTTGAAATTTTGAGCCGTAAATACGAAATATAACAAAACAGAAAACCCCTGAAAAGATCCGTCATTACACGAAACTCGTTTCAAGGGTTTTCATTTGATTTCAAGCGCATCAGTCTCTTCGATTCCGCCGCTTTTTCGCTCAAAAAGTCTAATTATTGAATATCGACTATATACATTGTTCCTTTGTCTACTTTACCCGTTTTAGGTAAAATTTTAGCTTTTGGATTTCCGTTTCCATCATCCACTACTCCAAAGTCATCATCATTGAAAACAGCCAGTTTATTATTTCCTAAATACACAATTCCCTCAAATTTATCATGCTCATAGCCTATTTTTGCAACCAGGTCTACGGCTAATGTTTTGGTAACAGATTTTATTCCTGCATTGGTAATTTCATCCCAAGAGCATTGTTCTAAAGCTTTTCCGTTAATTTTCATTCCGTCCACCGCATTAATATCGGTTCCATTTACGTCCGTTGCATTGCTCAAATTGATTCTGTATACCTTTTTGATTCCTCCCTGAGATCCGAAATTTCCATCTCTTTCAATTACAAGGAATTCATTGTTGCTGATAGCCGTAATATCACAAACTGAGTCAGAGGCTCCCCCATCCTGTTTGTACAAAAACTGTTTGGTCTGCCCTGTGCTAATATCAAATGTCACGATTCTCGTTAAAGTGGTATTCGTAGCCAAGGCTTTGCTGGGAACAAGCATCATCGACTGGATTGTCCCTACCAGTGTTCTTCCGTCAGGAGTAATGCAAAGTCCTTCCATTCCTCTGTTGGCTCTTCTTTTAGCCAAAACAGCAGGCAGTTTTCTTGGTCCTGTATTTACACCAATCGGGCTTATTCTCTCCATTTCTACTCCATCTGCACTGTAATGTACGATGTGCGGACCATACTCATCAGAAACCCAGAATGTACCGTCAGTAGCAGCAACAATACTTTCGCTGTCTAGACCATAATTATCCGTCCCCAAAACATTTCCGGAAGCATCATAAGCAACTTCTCCGGTACTTCCCATTCCGATAGGGTTTGGCAGTCCTGTAATAGGCTGTCCGGATGGATTTTTAAGTTTGATATATTTAATTACCTCTACATTCCCGTCAGCATTGATTTTAAAATGCATAATGGTTGGAGTAAAGTTAGGAGCAAGAAACTTTTTCCCATTCTGGAAGTCGGTATTAGGGCCTCTATCTGTAATGACATAGAATTCACCTTTTCTTGTAGGATGAGCAGCAGCTCCGGATCCAAAACCTCCGTTGATAACATCCACTCCGCTTATTGTAGCTAATTTTGTAAACGGAAATTCCTGAGGGAGTTTATAATAATTGATATCCTGATTTATTCCTTTTGTATCATCATCACTTTTACATGAAGCTAATACTGCCAGTACTCCAACAGACCATAGTAATTTTTTCATATGCTATTTTATGGCTGCGAAAGTATCAATTGATTGTAAACTGATCTTGAATATAATGATAATTGTATTTTAACATTATAATCCACGAATAGTTTAAGCATACACAGCAAAAAACAATCTTTAAAAACAAATTTTCAATATTCCAATCCAATCATTAAATAATATGAAAATCAAATTTTTAAGAAGAACTGAAAAAAGATAATTCACAAAACGGATTCAACAATTTATATGATATATTTGCAGCGTTTTAAGGCTGAACAATGTTCATTAATAGGGAATCAAGTGAGAATAATAATCAAATCTTGAGCTGTACCCGCAACTGTAAACTGTTTAAACTTACGGTATAAAATTACCACTGGATCTTAAAATCCGGGAAGGAAACTGTAAGATGTGAGCCAGGAGACCTGCCTTAAAATACCTGATTCAGAGAAAGACATGTTTCTACTCTGAAAATAAGTTTCGGGAATAAAACTTTAAATTAATTATATCATGAGGAAAATCTATCTTTTTTCTTACTGCTTTGCATGCAGGTATTGTCGGCCCAATTCACAGAAAACGACATTAAATTTTGGGTAGGAACCGGCTCAAAAAAAGCATATTTCATTGCTGATTTTAATGACAACAGTACTCCCAATTCGTATGCATGGGGATACCGCTTTGACGGCGATGGCCTGTTGATGGAAGATCTTATCAATGCAATTGTGGCAGCAGAATCCAACATGCAGGTTGACATTCCTACAGGATATCTTTCTATTCTGAATTATAATCATCACACATCCACTACTGATGACAGCTGGATAACATGGTCTGGATCCAGTTCATCAAACATGACATGGAACAATGGTGTAGATTATACTCCTTTAGTGGACGGAAAATGGTATGGGGTTACATATGGCCTTGATCATTACGATATTCCTCCCTCTCCTCCCGTTCCAGCCTACAGTTCTGCATGGTTTACTCCGTCTCAGGTTACGAACTGGGTGGGAACAGGAACTAATAAAAGTCTTTTAGTTGTTGATTTCGGCACAGACAACGTTAATGGAAATGCCAATTCTTTTGTTTTTGGAATTAAATATAACGGAAGTATAACTGCTGAACAGGCTTTACAACTGATTCAATCTCAGATTTCGTATTTTAATTTTACATCAGCAAACAACCAGATTACTACTCTATCATTGAACTCCTTTGCTGGAAATACTTCCGGATCAGACAGCTGGAAGTTATATAAAGGAAAAGATTTATCAAGCTGGCAAACAAAAGCCAACTTATCTCAAGTACAGCTCAATAACAATGATTGGTTTGGATTAAGTTTCGGACAAAGAAGGCCATTTACTCCAACAGAAGCACAGTTGACTTTAGGAATTTCTTCTGTGACAAAGAAAAAATTCAGTATTTATCCTAATCCGGCAAGTGATTTTATTCAAATTGAAACGGCTGAGAAACTGAAAGAAGTGAACATCTATTCTGTAACAGGACAGAAAGTGATAACCTCTGAGGAATTAAAGATTAATGTTCAGACATTACATCCCGGAGCTTATTTTGTTGAGATTAAAACATCTGCAAGTTCTACGATACATAAGATTGTTAAAAAATAGAGAAAGCGCCTTAAGGTAGTCATGGTCGGAAGAAATTTCCGACCATTTTTTATGTTTTAAGTTTTGAAGACTTTTGCAGGATCACCCCCCGCAAATATTATTAAAATTGCGGTAATCATATCCCGAAGTTCCATAGCGATGCGCCTTTTAGCTGTTTTATATCCTAAATTGTTTACTTTTTTGTAAATCAAGAGCAGCATAGAAGCAATCATTGTCATGTAGAGCATTACTTCAATTCCGTTT
>NZ_QICI01000007.1 GCF_004119445.1 Chryseobacterium sp. CH21
AATGATAAAATCTCCGGTATCCTCTGATAAGATTTAGCTTCCTCAGCTACTTTCTCAGGATCAGTTTTAATACGCTCAATTTCATTTTCAATAATCCTCATAACATCCTGCTTAACATTTTTATAATTCTCTCAATCATTGACGTGAACCGGTCTTCTCCATTTTCATCTACAAATGATAAAATCTCCGGTATCCTCTGATAAGATTTAGCTTCCTCAGCTACTTTCTCAGGATCAGTTTTAATACGCTCAATTTCATTTTCAATAATCCTC
>NZ_QICI01000039.1 GCF_004119445.1 Chryseobacterium sp. CH21
CCACCATCAAACTCATCATCACCTGTTACAACATACATCAATCTGCCTTCAATATCAATTCTTCTGTTCACTTTAAACTTCAGACCTGTACCAGCCTGCATAAAGAGTGAACCTAATTGGAACGGTTTTACTTCAGTCATCAATCTCTGTCCGTTGATGTCTTTCTGATATGCTCTGTAAGCAATAGTACCAATACCAGCATATCCGTGAAGTGCCCATCTGTAAGGGGAGTGGTTATCCACTCTTCTTAATAGATTGGAGAAGTTGATATCTCCTAAGATTGAAATTGCATCATATTGAGTTCTAGCCGCTACTGCAGATGCATCTGGTGCTGCATTTTTAGTATTGAACCATCCTTGTCTGGTTTCACCTCTGTCGTACTGTAAATTGATTCCAAAAGCATGGGTGATGGCTTTGTCAATACTTACATAAGCTGAATATCCAAAAAGGTTTTTACCATTACCATTTTTGATTGAGGTCAAATCTGCAGATTGAAGAAGTGGGACACCCACCCCGGCAGAAATAGACCAATCATTAAATCTTTTAGATTGGTTGGTGAATGGGGAAACATTGGCAGATCCTGAAGAAAACGTATTAGGATATTCTCCTTTTGAAACTGCCGTTGAGTCTTGTGCATAAGAGGCAGAAGGAATTGCCAAAGCAAATGCAACAATTGCTAAACTTAATTTCATCGTGTATTATTATTTGAATTCTTTTGAAAAAGAAATTTTAATTTTTTAAAATTATTTTACCGGGCATCCATTATTCTCAACTGGTCCTGGTACAGTTACACATTTATCATAAAGATCGATAACTCCGTCAAGATCCATATCCAAAGCCACTCCGGCACCATCTACTCTTGCACCTGCAGGAGTATCAAGTTGTCTGTCCCAATCATCACATACTCCATCATTATCAGCATCTCCTTTTTCACAAACAACAAGATCTGTTGATGCATTTTCAAGAACGCTGGTTCTGTAATAAGCTTCCTGAAGAGGATCATGCCATGCCAGGTGAGATAATTGTTTTCCTAATTTGAAAGATAGCCCTAAACTTACTGTCCAGGCATTATCAGATCTTCTAGCGTTTAGCATATTATATTTTGAACCAGGTGTGGAAGGATCATAATCATTAGGATCTGCCCATCCGCCGCCATCGAATTCATCATCACCACTGATAATGTACATGGTTCTAGCTTCAACATCAATAAGTTTTGAAACATTGTATTTTATCCCTAAACCTCCCTGATAGAAGATAGAGTTAATGTCAATATCCTGCTTGATGAATAGCGGAGTTCTTCTTGGTGTGGTGCTCCATCTGAATTCATCATTATCATGTAATGACGTTCTGAATCCCTGAACTCCAATTCCCATATATCCGTGGAATGCCCATCGGTATGGAGAATGATTGTCTACTCTTCTGAATAAGTTTGAGAAGTTGATATCTCCTAATAAAGAGATGTTGTCAAACTGTGTTGTTGCAGTAGCTATTCCAGATTTTACACCTGCAGCACCGGGAAGTTGTGCTGTCTGTTTCGTTTCTCCTCTCATATACATAAGGCTTAGACCGAATGCATGGGTGATTTGCTTGTCTACACTTACGTAGGCATTGTATCCCCAATTGATCTTATCCTTACGAATAGATTTTAAATCAGAGTGAACCATAAATGCAGGACCTCCTCCAACGGAAATAGACCAGTCTCTGAAGCGTCTGGCTTTGTTGTCGAAGGTTTGTACATTAGCGGAGCCTGAGGAGAATGTATTAGGGTACTCTGTGGAAGAGTTTACTGTAGTACTGCTGTTCTGTGCGAAAGCTGCAATCGGCAATGTAGTAGCCAATAATAATAAACCTAATTTCATACAATATGTTTTATGTTTTAAATAAATTTTTCTAACAATATTCTTGAAAAATCCCTTTCAAAAAGATGCTTTTTATGAGGGATTTCTAATCTTTCTGATATAAAATTTAATTCATTATATGTAATGATATCAATATCAATTATCCTGTCAGTATAGCCTCCAGATATTATTGAATCATTAATTCTTCCCATCTCAACTTCTATATTCTTAATACAATCAAGCAGTTGAATTGGTGAAAGATGTGTGAATATTATTGTTGCAATATTACAAAAAATATTGGAACTGACAAACTCTACAGGCTCAGACATCAAATATTCGCTGATTTGTGAAATGTTATTTCCGGCATCTTCTATCTTCTTTAATGCGAGCTCTATATTTTTTTTGCTCTCCCAAGTTACTTCCTAGTAACAAAACGACCTTATGCTGCGACATATTAGAAAATTGATTGATTTATGAGAAGTTTCTTTAAAAATGTTTTGGCAAATATAGTAGCAATTATCATACTTTGCGCTTTATTTTTCATCTTTTTCATTGTGATGCTTGTGTTCAGTTCTATGGGAAGTGATAAGTCTGTAGCAGTGAAAAAGAACTCGGTTCTTACGATTAATTTAAAAACAAATATAATCGATAGTCCTACTGAAGAGCAGATGGGATTGTTCGGTATAGGAGCCCAAAATAAAAGTGTTCTTTTATATGATGCATTGGAGGCTATTAATAAAGCGAAGACCGATGATAATATTAAAGGAATTAGTATTGAAGCAGATGATTTATATGCTGGCCTTACTCAGATTGATGATATCAGGAATGCTATAGAAGATTTTAAGAAAAGTGGGAAATTTGTGTATGCTTACGGAAACGGAGTTTCACAGTTGGCTTACTATTTAGGATCTGTAGCGGATAAATATTATCTGCATCCGGCAG
This sequence comes from Chryseobacterium sp. CH21, assembly GCF_004119445.1. Classification (GTDB taxonomy): domain Bacteria; phylum Bacteroidota; class Bacteroidia; order Flavobacteriales; family Weeksellaceae; genus Chryseobacterium. The sequence goes on from NZ_QICI01000039.1 coordinate 2,781, forward strand.
GAGGAATTGAATTGAAAGGTCTGTCTACGGAGGTAACCTTCTTTAAAGATTTTGCTGATAAATATGGTATCGGGATTGAGGTGATCCGTCATGGGAAATTCAAATCTGCCGTAGAACCTTTTCTACGAAATGATATTTCTCCAGAGAATAAAGAACAGCTAAGTACGCTTCTGAATGATCTTTGGAAAAATACTTCCCATAAAATGGCGGCTTCAAGAAAAATTGATACTGCTCAGTTCAGAACCATTACAGACAGCTTATACGGAATGATTCCTGAACAAAGTTTAAAATATAAACTTGCAGATAAACTTATCCAGAAATCAGAATATGAAGATCTTCTTAAAACAAAGCTCAATATAAAGAATGAAGAAAAACTGAACAAGATTTCTCTGACAAGTTATATCAACTCTTATGCTGATGAAGATAAATCCGGTGAAAAAATTGCTGTGCTGTACGCTTCAGGATCTATCAATAACGGAGATGAGTATAATGATATTCATTCTGAAAAATATGTGAAGTATATCAAAAAACTTCAGGAAGATGATAAGGTAAAAGCTGTAGTCTTCAGAATTAATTCTCCGGGAGGAAGTGCGAATGCTTCTGATGAGATACTGTTTGAATTGCAGCAGTTGAAAAAGAAAAAGCCGTTGGTTGTTTCTTTTGGTGACTATGCGGCTTCAGGAGGATATTATGTAGCAATGGCTGCGGATAAAATTTATTCTGAGCCTAATACACTTACCGGTTCTATCGGAGTATTTGGTGTGATGCCATATTATAAAGATATTGCCAATAAAAACGGAATCCGTGCAGATATTGTTGCTACCAATGCCAACTCAATGTATTATTCCGGATTGAACGGAGTTACGCCTTACGGAGTTAATATGATGACAAGAAGTGTAGAAGGTACCTACAAGAGATTTGTACACTTTGTGACTCAAAACAGAAAGAAAACGTTTGAGCAGATTGACAATGTAGGAGGTGGTAGAGTATGGAGTGGTGTTCGTGCTAAAGAAATAGGTTTGGTAGATGAAGTTGGTACTTTAAATGATGCCGTGAAGTTTGCCGCACAGAAAGCCGGATTAAAATCTTACCAGATAGATGCTTTCCCTAAGAGAATGTCACCATTTGAACAAATCTTTAAAGATCTGAATGAAGAAGATGTTTCTGCCAGAATTATCAAGAACAAAATTGGTAAATCCAACTATGAGATTCTGCAGCAGATCACAGATAAAAAACTACAATCTGAGGTGAAAATGGAAATGCCTTATCAGATTAGAATTAACAACTAACTAAATTTTATATTGTAAAAATCCCGGGTCTGAAAATTTCAGATCCGGGATTTATTTTTTTATAAGCATTACAATTAGCTTTTCTTGGTGGCCATTCCGTAAATCCAGAGAATGATTAAAGCTCCTCCGATTGAAAGAATCCAGCTTCTTGGGTTCCAGAATGAACCTACATCTCCCCAATGTAGAATGTAAACTCCTATAGCTCCTCCTACAAAGGCTCCTAAAATTCCAAGGATAATGGTGATTAGCCATCCTCCTCCCTGGGTTCCAGGCATGATCATTTTAGCGATTGCTCCTGCAATAAGACCGAATAGGATCCATGTTATAATTCCCATAGTTGCAAATTTTTTTATTGTTAATATTTAAAAATGGATTGTTTGCTAATATAAGGGAAAACATGATATAAATCATCTTTTCTTGAAGAATGAGTCTACAAATTCCGTACCATTAAAAAGTTGCAAATCCTGCATTTTTTCACCTACACCAATATATTTTACGGGAATTTGGAACTGATCAGAGATCCCGATGACAACACCTCCTTTTGCTGTTCCGTCCAGTTTTGTTACCGCTAAAGCATTTACTTCCGTAGCTGCTGTAAACTGTTTTGCCTGTTCGAACGCATTTTGTCCGGTAGAACCGTCAAGAACCAAAAGGATCTCATGAGGAGCATCAGGAATAACTTTCTGCATTACTCTTTTGATCTTAGATAGTTCGTTCATTAGGTTGATTTTATTGTGAAGTCTTCCCGCAGTATCAATGATGACAACATCTGCGTTTTGGGCAACAGCACTTTGTACCGTATCAAATGCTACAGAAGCAGGATCTGATCCCATTTCCTGTTTTACAATAGGAACACCCACTCTTTCGCTCCAGATAACAAGCTGGTCTACTGCAGCTGCTCTAAAGGTGTCTGCTGCGCCAAGAACTACTTTTTTACCTTCTGATTTGAATTTGTGAGCCAGTTTTCCGATCGTGGTTGTTTTTCCCACTCCGTTTACCCCTACCACCATAATGACATAAGGCTTTTTGGAAGTATCAATATTTCCTGTACCGGCATGAGGATTTTCAAGCAGCAGCCCAGAAATCTCATCACGAAGTATTTGATCAAGCTCGTTTACCCCTACATATTTATCTCTGGCAACACGTTCTTCAATTCTTTGGATGATTTTGATGGTAGTAGAGGCTCCTACGTCAGAGGCAATCAATACTTCTTCAAGATCATCAAGTACTTCATCATCTACTTTGCTTTTGCCGACTACGGCTTTCGTCATTTTTTCAAAGAAACCCTGACTGGATTTTTCCAATCCTTTGTCTAAGGTTTCTTTTTCTTCCTTTTTGAAAATATTTTTAAACCAACTCATAGTTTTAGTTTATTCTTATTTATTTTTAATCACCGCTGTGGCTTCTACTTCTATAAGTACATCATCTCTGAAAAGCCTGCTCACTTCCACAAGGGTGCTTACAGGAGGATTTTGAAGATTGACATACAAATCCCTCACTTTTCTGAAATCAGGCGTTTTTTTGATATCTGTGGTAAAGATTCCCAATTTGATAATATCTTTTCCCGTTCCTCCATATTCTTTCAGGATGCTTTCAATATTTTTGAAAACCTGCTGTGTCTGCTCTTCTATTGTATTTCCCACAAGATTACCTTCCGGATCCAAGGGTACCTGTCCGGATAATAAAATCATTCTGGAACTTCCGCAGTCAATACTTACTGACTGGGATAATCCTTTTATGCTGAAAACTTTTGGCGAACTTTTATATTCTACTGGGTTCATTGTTTTCTGACTGAATGAAAATAGAAAAGTTGCTGTGCAGGCCAGAACAAGTATCTTTTTCATACTTTACTGATTAATAATCTGGTGCACAAAGATAACAAAAAACTACCCAAAATATGAGTAGTTTTTTATATTGTAAATAAAGTACTGATTATTTTTTTAAATAACCATCTACTTCATCAGCATTCATTACTTTTTCTTCGAAAACGTAAGCTCCTGATTTAGAAGACTTAACCATTTTCACCACTTTAGTCATTTTTTTAGACCCAGTTTGTAGGGTTGCTACTACTTTCTTTGCCATGGTAAGTTATTATTTATAAATTACTTAATTTCTTTGTGAAGGGTAGATCTCTTAAGAACTGGATTATACTTTTTAAGCTCTAATCTCTCTGTAGTGTTCTTTTTATTTTTTGTAGAAATGTATCTAGACATTCCCGGCATACCACTTTCTTTGTGCTCTGTACATTCAAGGATTACTTGAACTCTATTTCCTTTTTTTGCCATGATTTATTAATTCTTTTTAATCAATCCGTTTCTAGTAGCTCTTTCAATAGCTTCCTCGATTCCAATCTTGTTAATCACTCTCAATCCATGAGCTGATACTTTCAGTGTAACGTGCTTATCTTGCTCCGGAAGGTAAAACTTCTTCTCTAATAAGTTAATTTCAAAACGACGCTTCGTTTTGTTATTAGCGTGAGAAACGTTGTTACCAACCATTGCACGCTTTCCTGTTATTTGGCAAATTCTTGACATATCTCGATGTTCTTATTTGTATAATATTTGAGAGTGCAAAATAACGAAGAATTTTTTAGATAGACAAATCTTTTGGAAAATATTTGTAAATAAGTAACTGATTAATAATATTGAATTTTTAAAATAGCAGAATCCTTGGGATACAGCAGATAAAGGGTGCTGATATATTTCATGCAGGCTTTTTTTAAGCAAAGAATTTTATATTCTATCTTTGTTTTTAATTAATCTAAATAAAAACAACTATGAAGAGGATTTATATTTTATTGTCTATGTTACCTGTCAGCATCATGGCTCAGAACTTTACAGAAGTACAGACCGGAATGAATAATTTTTATTATTCTGCAGCTGATATTGCTGATATAGACAACAATGGAACAATGGATATCGTGCTTAACGGAGCCATTGATTCTGATGGTGATGGAAATGTAGACAGCACTTATAATGAAGTCTATCAGAATAACGGAACAACTTTATCGTCTTATGCAGGATTGGGTCCGGACGTAACACATCTTGGCGATATAAGATTTATTGATTTTAATAATGACGGGCTGATGGATATTGTTTCTACAGGACTCAGCTATTTGGATGTTGTTAATTATAAACATTACCGGTTCAGAAATACAGGAACGGGTTTTGTAAAAGAGGCTGACCTTCCTGGGAAAATCTACGGATCTATAGAAGTCTTTGATTTTAACCATGATGGAAAATCTGATTATGCCATCAACGGGACACAATATGCTCATGGAGGAGGTTTCAGAAATACATTAGATTATTATAAGAATACTGGTGCTGGGTTTGATATAACGGAGCATTGGGCAGATGGTACTCAGAGCGGAAGCTTTAAAATGGTAGACCTGAATAATGATAACCTTTTGGATCTTGTCATTATAGGATCAGATATCAATGGAGCTCCGGTGTCTAAAGTTTTTATGAATCAGGCCGGAGTTCTGACTCATACGCAGGATCTGGCTCCGGTAGGGGTAGGGAAAATTGATTTTGCAGATTTTAATGCAGATGGATTTCAGGATGTTGTCATCATTGGAAGGGATGGAAATGATGACGGATATTTTGCCGTTCTCATGAATGATGGAACAGGTAATCTGACCCCTCAAATGATTACCGGAACTGATATTTCAGATGTTTCAGTAAATGTTGGCGATCTTAATAATGATGGTTATTATGATTTTATTATTTCAGGAAATGAAAATTATGATGCTGTTGTGAAAACCTATATCTATGATGTTGCCAATAATAAATTTAATGAAGGAACCATCACAGGAATTACTAACCTGGGAGGTCCTGGGTTGGTTCATCTTTTTGATTTTAACAATGATCATCAGCTGGATGTCTTGTTGAGTGGATTTGATTGGGCTGCGTCTGATCTGCCTTCACTTACGAAAGTATTTAAAAACAACACAACAGCAACCAATGCAAAACCGACAGCGCCAACTCAACTGAATATGACGAAAAACGGTAACAGGTTCAATTTTGCATGGAGTGGTGCGTCAGATGATAAAACACCGGTGAATGCATTGCGTTATGAAATTACAGTAGGATCTACACAAGGAGCTCATGATATTGCCAAATATGTTGTAACAACACCGTCATGGTTTCTGGAACTTGATCCGGCCATTCAGAATGTATACTGGAGCGTGAAATCTATTGATGCCTCGAAAGTATATTCTGATGCTTCCACACAAGGTACGCTGGGAACTGCGGAAATTAAATCTGATAAACAGCTTGTGATCTATCCGAATCCGGTATCAGATAAAGTATATATCAAAGGAGAAAAAGTTTCAGAAGCGGAAATGTATTCTATGGATGGAAGAAAACTGAATATCAGTGTAAATGGAGATCAGTCAATTGACGTTTCTCATTTGCCAAAAGGAGTCTATTTATTAAAACTGAAGATAAAAAACGAAATAACCACAAAGAAGCTTACGATTAAGTAATTGAATCAATTCTATCTTCTATCAATGAGAAAAGCCAGACGTCCAGCTGGCTTTTCTCTTTTTTTATGGAATAAAGTTTACGTTTATAGTCTTTTTATAAATTTGTCAATTCTTCTTTTGTTTTCTTGTTGAAGTAAGGATGGATATAAATTCATCAATATATTCACAATCATCATGATCATTGCAAAAACAAAGTTATTTTCTAAAATTTTAATAAAGGCAAAAATACTTACGAATATAAATCCAATCAAATGATCTATTTCAGATTTTGTCATTTCATTTCTTAAAATGATTAAACTGCTTTTCTGAATTTTGCTTTTAAGTTTCAATTTTTGATTAAAGAATTTAAAAAAGTATTTTTCACAATCCATTTAAAAAAAATTAATCCAATAGATTTATTAAATTTTTCACTTTTTATAAAATTCAGGTTGGAGAGATTTTCATTATAGAAAGCTGTATTTTTTAGAAAGACATTGATAAACATTCCGACAATCCAGGAAATAAATGTTATTGAAATGCTAAAGGTGAAATATTTAATGATCATATCTAAAAAATTAAATTTATTTTTTTTGAATCATTTAGTTTACTGGGAAATTACGATTTTTTTGTTCTGTTTCGGAATTTTTCAATCAGAAAATAAAACAATAAAAATCCTAGTGAAAATATGGAAAACCTTGAAAGAATGTCTCCCGCTCTTGTATAAAATGTCATCGTATCATAAAGATTCACTTTTGCAAATAAAGCAGTTTGGTCTCCGTAGAATGTATCAGCAGTCACTTCTCCTTTCGCATTAATATGTGCTGAAATTCCACTATTGGCTGCACGGGCAATTTCTCTTCTGGTTTCAATAGCTCTTAGTTTAGCATATGATAAAAGCTGTTTGTGTCCTTCTGTAACGCCCCACCAGGAGTCATTCGTCATAATACCTAAGAAATTAGCTCCTTTTTTTACATAATCTGTTACAAACTCACCATAAATACTTTCATAACAGATAATAGGTGCCAGTTTCCCTTTATTATAAGGATTTGAAAAAGCAACTCTTTCTTTGTCTGTTCCCAAAGAAGCTACAGTACCACCCAGATTAAGCATGGCATCTCCTAGCAATGGTTTTAAAACATTCATATAAGGGAATATTTCAACACCCGGTACCAATTTTCCTTTGTGATAAGCCTGAACTTTTTGATTAGGAACCAATTGGATAGCTGTATTATAGCTGCTTACCCAAACACCACTGTTGATTTGGTAGGCTTCTTTAGGTAAGTCGGCAGGATTATAAAAGAAACGGTGTGAAGAAATTCCTGTTGCAAAAACAGATCCCGGATGATTGGATAAAAATCCTTTGATATTGTTAAGAAGTAAACTTTTTTCAAAAGCTGTTTCAGGGATAGATCCTCTTCCAGGCAGCGCTGTTTCAGGGGCAATATAATAATCAATTTTACCTGTTGAATTTTTTTCAGCAAGAGCCAACAAATCCTGCTCAATAGTTAAGCTGTCTTTCGAATATTTTTCTGCATAAGGATCAAGATCCGGCTGCAGCATCAGGACATTTACCTGTCCCGTAGGTTTTTCGTCAAAATTATTGTATTTGATTATCGAAATAATCATCGGGAGAACAATTAAAGCTCCAACAATAGCTGAGTTTTTAATCAGATCTTTTCTTTTTCTGCCAGCTTCCCAGGTTCTTACAGTGTAGAAAATCAAAACATTAATGAGAAGAATCCAGAAGCTGCCTCCTGTGGCTCCTAAGGTGTCATACCATTGGATCAGTTTTGGATAATCTGAAAATACATTTCCCAGATTCAGCCAGGGCCATGTCAATTCCCATCCCAAATGAAATTTTTCAAAACTCATCCAGATTGCAATCAGGAATCCTAATCCCCAGTAGGTTCCCTGAGCATTTTTATACCAATGGTAGCATTGAAATACCAAAGAAAATAGGAGAGAATTTACCAGTACCGGAAATAAAACAGCCATCATCGAGTGGCTTCCGTCAGGATTCTTAGAACCATAAAGCCATCCTGTAGTCACTACATTCCAGATGATAAAGCATAAGTATGATAATCCGAAGACTATCCAGCTTTTTCTCTTATAATCTGAAAATTTTGAAACTCCATGTTCCATCATCAGGAGAGGGACAAGAGCAAAAAATATAAAAAACGGAACTCCGTAAGTAGGCCATGAAACCGACAGCAGCATTGCTGAAATAAGGGTAAGCAGAACGTATTTCATTAAATTATTTTAATACACAAATTTAATGTTTTTGAAATGAATATCTTAGCAGTACAATGTTGAAAAAAATATATAAAATCTTTATCGTGCCATATACGCTGTTTCTGCTCTATCTGATGTTTTTAGGGATGGGCAGGTTCCGGTATGAAGATAATCTGATTACGGTAGAGCCTATATTTTCTACAATTAATTTTATACAAGGAGGCAGGCAATTGAAAGAGATTGTCACAATTGTTGTTGGAAATATTGTGATGTTTATTCCATTTGGTTTTCTGGGTTGGATTTTCCCAAAGCTGAGAGATTTACAACTATTGTTCTTTAATTTTATTGCTGCAATTACTATTGTGGAAGCACTCCAATACTTTACAAGAATGGGAATATTTGAGGTAGATGATATCATCCTGAATACTTTTGGAGTGTATTTAGGATGGCTGCTTTGCAGGTTTATGGAAAAGAAATTTAGTTATTTAGTTCTTTAGCACGTTTTTCAGCATTCAAAATTCCCTGTTTCAGAATGTCTTTGAAACTATTTTCTTCAAATGTTTTTAGAGCGGCTTCAGTAGTTCCGCCTTTAGATGCAACATCTTTAATCAGCTCTTCGAGATTTTTTTCTGAATTATTGATCAGGTGATAGGCTCCCAGCATTGTTTGTTTTACAAAAAGTTTGGAAAGATTTTCTTCAATTCCCATCTCAATACCTGCTTTGATCATGGCGTCAATGATATAATAAAAATAAGCAGGACCACTTCCTGAAAGTGCTGTAACACCATCTAACAGATTTTCTTCTTCTAAATACACTGATCTGCCGGTACTGTTCAGTAATCTTTCAATGTTAATTAACTGACTGAATGAAATTCCATCGGCGGCAGTATATCCTGTGATTCCCATTCCCAAAAGAGTGGGAGAGTTAGGCATTGCTCTTACAACTAATGGATGATTTAATGATTTTTGAATTTTTTCAATATTAATCCCGGCCATGATGGATAATACCATCTGGTTTTCTTTTAATGTAAATTGAATGTTCTTGGCTACTGCTTGAAAATCCTGAGGTTTTACCGCAATGATGATCAAATCCGCATCAAGATCCTTTACTTCTTCAAAGGTGGAAATTTTAGATTTGGGGAATTCTTCAGCTATTTTAGAGATTTTTTCCTGACTTCTGATAATAAGATGCAGGTTTTCAGGTTTGATCAGTTCGTATTTTAAAAATGATTTTGAGAAAGAAAGCCCCATATTTCCGGCTCCAAGAATAGCTATTTTCATCTCGAATTGTAATTTTCAGCTAAAATAATGATTTTCCGGATGTAATATGATTCAATTCTAAATAACTTCTGGTAAATTATTGTTGGGTAAACACAAAGGCGCAAAATGATATTTAAAAACTGTATTATTTGTTGGATTAACGCGAAGGCGCAAAGATTTTAGATAATAGGTTTGTTTTTAAGGCGCGAGAAAATCTGAGATTTTCGGCAAAAGTTGGATAAAAGTTTTTTCTAAACATCTGTATGATTTGTGAAATCTGTGAGAAATAATATTATTAAAAAATATACATTATTCAATTTTATCGGAGATAAAATCCTTGCGACCTAAAGTAATAACAAAGAAAATTAAAGATCCTTGCGTCTTCGCGTTTACCCAACACTTCCAGAAAATAAGTAATAAAAAAAGACTGAAGTCATATGAATCAGCCTTTGTCTATTTTTATATTAAATAATATTTACTTCCCTTTCAAGTTCTATCCCGAATTTTTCTTTTACAGAATTAATGATTTCCGTAGAAAAATCGAAAATTTCTTTTCCGGTAGCATTGCCTGTTGCATTAATGATCACCAGCGATTGTAGTTTATGGGAAGCTGCGTTTCCAATTTGCTTTCCTTTCCACCCACATTGCTCAATAAGCCATCCTGCAGGAACTTTAACCTTATCTCCATTTGGATACCCCTGAATATTTTCAAATTTTTGTTTCAATGCTTCAAACTGAGCCAGAGGAATGGTTGGGTTTTTGAAAAAGCTTCCGGCATTTCCGATTTCTTTAGGATCCGGGAGTTTGCTTTGGCGGATATTGATTACTGCTTTGGAAACATCCTGAATAGTGGGGTTTTCAATACCCAAATTTTTAAGTTCAGATTGTATGGCTCCGTATTCTGTTTTAATAAGGTGATCTTTTTGAGTAAGCTTAAAAGTAACTTCCAGAATCACATATCTGTTTTTTCCTTCCTGTTTGAAAATAGAATCTCTGTATCCAAACCTGCACTGTTCAAGATTGAATGTTGCAATTTCAAGATTTTCCAGATCCAATACTTTGCAGTTGATGAAAATATCTTTGATCTCAGTTCCGTAAGCTCCAATATTCTGCATTGGAGATGTTCCTACATTCCCGGGAATTAAAGATAGGTTTTCCAGTCCGCCAAGATTTTTTTGCAGACAGTACATTACAAATTCATGCCAGTTTTCACCTGCTTTTGCGGTTACAAGGACTTCGTTTTCATTGATGTATTCTTCAGAAATGCCTTTTAAACTCAGTCTGATGGCAAGACCTTCAAAATCTTTGGTCAAAAGGATGTTGCTTCCACCTCCCAAAAACAAAAGCTGAAGAGCATTGGCCTTAGAGAAAATGAACGCTTCTTTTAATTCATCAATGCTACTGACTTCAGTAAAATAACGGGCTTTGGCTTCAACACCGAATGTGTTATAAGGCTTTAGTGAAAAATTTTCTTGCATGTTTTATTGGTATTCTTTGGGAAGAATCTTGTCTAGTTGTTCTTTAAGTTGTTGTAACTGCTTGTAATGTAAAGTGTCTACATAAGCATTCACATAGATGTGTGACTTTTTTGGAGTCCGGATCTGGAATGTTTCATCCATTCCGTCTACAGATTGCAGGCTGGGAGAGCTTTTAATATGATCAAGATCTACAATATGAATTGATGATATGAGCTTTTTCCAGTGGTCTCTACTTATGGCTGACTTCCATATTGTATGGGTTTGATTGGCTGTCATTCCTTTTTCTGCAAAAATAGAATCCTCTGTGACTTTAATGATTCTGTAGTTGCCCAGAGCTCCGCCAACATCTGATACACTGATATAGTTGATCTCGTGTGGATTTTTTGAAGAATCTGTGTGTTCTGTTTTTTTGAATCACAAGAACAAAATGCCGACAGCAAAAGAATCGAAAACAGGATTTTCAGATATATGATTTTTGTTGTCGGCATAGTGTATATTTTACAGGCTGAATTCTTCTCTGTACTTCTTTAGAGCTTCCTTAAGGATTTCAGCACTTCTTTTTAAATCTTCTTCTTTCAGAACGTAAGCAATTCTTACCTGCTTTTTACCTAATTCCGGGTTACTGTAGAATCCTCCCGCAGGAGCTACCATGATGGTCTCATTGTTAAGAGCATATTTCTCAAGCAGCCATTGTGCAAATTTTTCAGTGTCATCTACCGGAAGCTCAGCAACACAGTAGAAAGCACCTCTTGGCTTAGGGCAGATCACTCCAGGAATGGCATTTAAAAGATCTACCAATACATTTCTTCTGTGGGTATATTCTTCTCTTACCGCTCTGATATAAGGACCATCGTTCTGGTGTGCCGCTGTTGCTGCAATTTGTCCCAAAAGAACCGGGCTTAATCTTGCCTGTGCGAAAAGCATCGCAGCATTACGGATTTTGTTGGAACGGGTAACCATACATCCGATTCTTACTCCACACATAGAATAACGCTTGGATTCAGAATCAATGATGATACAGTTTTCTGCTAATTCAGGGAAATCAAGCATTGATATCTGCTGCTTTCCGTCATAAACATATTCTCTGTATACTTCATCAGAAATGATTACGATGTCATATTTTAAAGCAATTTCTGCAAGCTTTTGAAGCTCCTCACGGGTATACAGGTATCCTGTAGGGTTTCCTGGGTTACAGATGATGATTGCTCTTGTTTTTTCTGTGATTTTTTTCTCAAATTCTTCAACAGGAGGCAAAGCAAAACCTGTGTCAATAGTAGATGGTACTGCTACTACATTCACATCAAATGTGCTGGTGAAACCATTGTAGTTGGCATAATAAGGCTCAGGAATAATCACCTCGTCACCCTCATCACATAAAGTAGAGATGGCGAAATTAAGGGCTTCAGAACCTCCATTGGTAACAATAAAGTTGTCAGGAGTAAGATCTGAAAAACCTAATGAATGATAATATTCTGTAAGGGCTTTTCGATATTCTATATTCCCTTCAGAAAGCGCATATTCCAATACTTTTAAATCGATGTTTTTTAAAGCATTTAAAGCTGTTTCCGGAGTTTCAATATCGGGCTGTCCGATATTAAGGTGATATACTTTTATTCCTTTCTGTTTTGCTTGTAATGCAAAGGGAACCAGTTTTCTTACCGGCGATGGCGGCATATGCAGTGCTCTGTTTGAAATATTCGGCATTGTTCAAAAAATTTGTATGACAAAAATAGGATTTAATTTCACAATAATAAAATTAAGGATGAATAAGAAACGGATCAATATTCTTTAATCTTTTTTTAATCTTTCATAATTTTTCATGTTTACGAATGTTGATATTTGACTTTGATTGAAATTATTTTACTTTTTATTCAAAAAAAACTTTTTTGTGTTATTATTTTCCCTAAATTTCGCCACAAATGTGATCAAATGGTAATAAATTTATTTTCTAGAGTGGTGCCCGCCATCGCTCTCTTCTCAGCCAGTGTAATGATGGCTCAAAATTTTCAAACGATGCCGGTTGCTTCAGGCTATACAGCAGATGTAATTGCAAACGGAATAGGTTCCTCATTAGTTTCTACAAACAATGATGTAGATGGGGTTTCTTACGCTTTTGTAGCGAGAGATTTTCAATTGACTTCTACAAGTACCCCTCTTACTTATGGTCTACCCATAGATGGAATTATTAATTCTGTTGTTGCAGGAACACCGGGATTGAGCTATGTCTTAGGAAATTTAAGTGGAAATAATGCACTTAGGTTAGCGGCTGCCAATGATAGCGGAACGCTTACCTTTACCACTCCTAAACCTGCTTTCACCCTGTATATGCTTTCTACCAGTGGTAGTGGAACATCTGCAGTGAATGTAACCGTTAATTTTTCTGATGGCAGCAGCCAGATGTTTTCCAATATAAGTCTATCTGACTGGTATGGAGGAACCAATTTTGCAATACAGGGTATAGGAAGAATTAAAAGAAGTACAGATGCTTTAGAGGCCAGTACTTCAGATCCAAGACTTTACCAGACTCCATTAGCTATAGATGCTGCAAATCAGGCAAAGCCAATTCAGAGTGTAGTGGTAACCAAAGCAAGTGGCGCAGGGTATCCTAATATTTTTGCGTTTTCAGCAGATGTATACTCAGACTGTGTTCCTCCTACATTACAGACCGTTTCAGGGATCACAGCTAACTCAGCTTTAGTTTCCTGGACGGGTAATGCTGCCAGCTATGATGTATATCACAGTACTTCAAATACAACACCTGCAGGTTCAGTAACTCCTACTTATCCGGGAGTGGTGGGTACAAGTACAACGATAGGAGGTCTTAATTCAAATACAACCTATTATTATTGGGTAAGATCTAACTGTAACACTGCAACCAGCCAGAGTGTATGGTCTTTTGCAGGAACATTTAAAACAGCTTGTTCTACTTTCACTGCACCATATACAGAGAATTTTGATACAACAAGTACAGGCTCTACTACAAATACCAATGCTCCAAGCTGCTGGGCATATCTGGAGAGTGCCTCATTTGCAGGCTATGGATATGTAACAACATCAAATAATTATTCAGCACCGAATGCTTATTACATGACTAATTCAAGTGCTACTACGGGTAGTCAGATGTTAGTTGCACCTCCTACTACAAACCTTTCAGATGGTACCAAACGTGTAAGATTTTATGCAAAAAGCGGAGGAAGTAATTATACATTATTAGTGGGTACTTTATCGAATCCTGCAGATCCTGCGTCTTTTACACAAATAGGTTCTCCTATCGCTTTGACAACTACCCACACACAGTATACAGTAAATATTCCTGCAGGTTCTGATTTGCAGTTAGCATTTAAACATGGTTTAGGAGGTACTTCACGTTCTATTTATATTGATAATATTACCGTTCAGAACATTCCTTCCTGTTTCGAGCCAACAGCTGTTACCTCATCAAACGTGGCCGCAAATTCTGCAACGATAGGCTGGACGGCTCCTTCTTCAGTTCCAGCAAACGGATACGAAGTATATTACAGCACAACGAATACTGCCCCTGATGGTACTACCGTTTTAAATGCTGCTAACTCTGTAACTTCTACCACTGTTTCTGCGCCGTTAGGCGGGTTGCAGCCATCTACTACATATTATGCATGGGTGAGATCTAGCTGCAGTGCTTCTGATAAAAGTATATGGAGCGCTACCTCTACACAGTTTACAACACTTTGTGTTCCGATAACTACACTTCCTTGGAGCGAAAATTTTGATGCGATGTCTACTATAGGTTCTTCGATCATTCCGAATTGCTGGAAACAGACTCCGGGAGGAAGTTCATCTACCTATAATTTTACATCAGCAAATGCTTCTCAGCAAACATATAATGATCCTAAATCTGCACCTAATTATCTGACGATTTATTATCCATATACCAATGCTGCTTATTTATGGACACCTACATTTACTTTAACTGCCGGAATGTCATATGATTTTATATTCTATTGGGTAGGAGATGGTTATACGGGATGGCAAAATGAAGTATTGGTAAATAATGGGCAAACAGCGACCGGAGCAACCAGCTTAACAACATTTATTACAGCTGATCAAACAGCTGCAGGTGGAGGTAACAGTACTACTTACACTAAGGTTACTGTTTCCTATACGCCAACATCTACCGGTGATTATTCATTTGGAATTAAAACTTTAAATACAACAACAGATCCATATTATATGGGATTTGATGATTTTTCGCTTACACAATCTAATTTATCAACTGCTGAAACATCTGTTAAGAAAAAAGAAATCAGTGTATATCCTAACCCTTTCAAAGATGTTCTGTATATTGCAGATATCAAAGATGTGAAATCTGTAACCGTTACCGATGTAGCAGGAAGAGTAGTGAAAACTATTGATAATCCGACTACGGAACTTCAGCTAGGTGAATTGAATTCTGGTTTATATTTAGTGACAATGAACTTTAAAGATGGTTCAAAATCAACAGTAAAAGCCATTAAAAAATAAAATTTTTTGAGTTAATAATTTCTGTAGGCAGTTGCATTCGTGTGGCTGCCTTTTTTATGATTAGATTAAATAATAACTGGACAAATTATTATTCAAAAATGTTGATAAAATTATTATACATTTGCCACGAAAACTATGACGCTATGAATAAACTTAAACTCCTTTTTTTAATACCCTTATTTTATTCCGAATTTTCACAGGCACAGAGAATTGATAAAGAAATGATCAGTTTTCAGCTTTTAAAAGAACCGGTTTTTTCTACAGACCTTTCCAGCAGAAATTATATGATTACTGTAAAATCTCCTTATAATATCACAAAAGATGATGTAGTGAGACTGTCAAAAGAAGACTATCAAAAAAGGTGGATAACTATCATACGAATGTTGAAAATGCCAAATACGAACACGGAGAAAGATTAAAAGATTATGATGCTGAGGTGAAAAAACTTCAGGAAAAATATAAACTGGAATCTGCAGAGTACAGCAAATTATCGGCTGTTGAAAAAATTGCGGCTACTAATGGCGCTCCTACGTTGAGACTTCCTTCAAGACCTATTCTTAATATTCCTCCAATGCCGGTTTACCAGCAGCCTGATCTGAGAGATGCCTTGATTGTGGATAATAAAATCCTGGCTTCGCAAATAGATGTGATTGGCTTTTCAAAAGGTGGAAATTATCTTGATATCATTATTGAAATGGAGAGAACCAATTTTCAGGACAATCAGGGGAGAACTTTCGCAAATCAGCCAACAAGAATTATCGCAAAGCAAGGCGGAGCCGTAAAAATGGATAAGACCTATTTTTCTGATTTTGCTGAAATAGCAAGCGTTCCAACCAATGAAATTAATCTGAATGCTCAGGAAAAAAGATACCTGCAAAGAACAATAGACCGTACAAGGAATATCATTAATGAAAACTTCGGCTATCAAACCATCAATTCCACAGTGTCATTAGCAACTGTAAAGAATAAAGGGGAATATGATGATCTGGAGAAAGCCTATATCTACGTTACGACCAATCTGAAAAAACTTCAGGCCAAATCGGACTACGCACCGAATAAAGTAGCCATGGAAAATATGCAGAAAGGAATTGACATTTGGAAAAGTGCTTTGACAAAAATAAATTACAACGACAAAAAAGCGCTTTACAACCAAAAAATCGGGGAATACCTTTATTTTAACCTGATCAGATTAAATATTGCTTTAGGCAATTACCAGGAAGCTGAGAAATATTTAAATGAATTACAGGAACATCTTGTAGATATTAAATTATCCTACGATGCTAATCTTGAACTGAAAAGATTAGAAGAAAAAATTTATAATAACTAAAGAAAACAATATGATTAAACAGATTATTGCTTCGGCATTAATTACAGCTTCTGTGTATTCTTATGCACAGACGAAAGTGACTGAAGGAACAAAATTCACGGTGGATGCCAATCTTGAAACCGATGATAAACTGGTACTGGCAGATGATTACAATTCTTATATGTTCAGCGCTATCAATATTGACGGACTGATGAGAAATGTTTTCCCTCACAAAAAATTACTGATGAGAAAACTGGATCAGAACGGAAGTCTTGTAGATACTTATGTAAAAGATTATGCCAATAAAACAAACGGTGTACTTCATAATTACCTTGGATCTCAGCAGATAGATGATGATAAATTCATAGCATTTACGGAAGAGTATTTCGGGAAAGAAAACAGAAAAGAGGTTTTTCAACATGTTTTCAGCAGAAAGGAAGGTACTTTTACTACAAAAAGTATTGCAAAATACAGCATTGAATCTACCAACAGATCAGGAACAACGTATGTTCTTTTCTCAGAAAACGGGAAATATGCAGCGATCTTCAATGACAGATTTGCCAACAAAAAGACAGAGAATGTAAATGATGTTCTGGTATTGGACCTGAGAACACTTACTCCGGTTTGGAACAAAGAAATTACATTAAGCAGTGATTATGTTGAAAAGTCTTTGACATTAACTAATTCAGCAAAAATCGTTGTATTGCGTAAAGCTTCAGGATGGAAAGAGTCTTATAAACTGGAACTGGTTTCCAATACCGAAGATAAAGACCTTCCGTTCGATGACAAATATATTCCTGAAAAATTATATGCATTCAGTAAAAACGACAATGATTATCTGGTAACTTTTGGAAGAAAAAATGCAACAGTTACTGTTGGATCAAGTACTTTCGGGACAGTAATGTATTATGATATGAAGTCCGGGAAAGCGGTGATCAGCAATACCAACTTAGCCGGAAGCAAAGATATGAACGATGTGAAGGTGATCAAAACCATTGTGAAAGGTGATGAGGTTTTAATGGCCGTTCAGCAGGAAACCGTGACAAGACCAATGCCTACAACAATGAACCGTTTTCCGGATCCTGTTTATTCTCTGGATGCGGGAATGCTGATCAAGTTTGGTAAAGAAGGAGAGGTGAAGCAATTTGTTGCAGCGGGAACATCTACAGGAAAAAGAATCAATATCGTTGAGGCCGGAGACAAACTTTATATTTCTGCATTTTACCCTAAAGGAGCATTTGGAAATACAGGATTTTCTATGAAAGTTTTTGATTTTGCCAATCTGAAACCTCAGGAGGTAAGCCTTGATTATAAAGGAAGAAACTTCTTCCAGAACTACGGTTTTGCAGATGGAAATATGATTCAGTACGTTCCGAATGTGAACAAAATGATGTTCCTTCAAAAGAGCAGCAAAGATGTTCAGATGTTCAATATATACAATTTTATAAAATAATCGTATTTTAGAAAAAAATACAATATGCAGATTCAGTCAGTTTCCATAGAAGATTATATCTCAAAGATTCCTGAAGAAAGACAGGAAGCTTTCAAAAAACTTTACGATACGGTGAATGATAACCTTCCAAAAGGTTTTGAAGAAGCTACCAATTACGGGATGTTAGGCTGGGTGGTTCCATTGGAAACCTATCCTGCCGGATATCACTGTGCACCAGGAACACCGCTTCCCTTTATTAGTGTGGCTTCTCAGAAGAATTTTATAGCATTGTATCATATGGGACTGTACTCCACACCGGAACTTCTCGACTGGTTTGTGGCGGAATATCCTAAACACTCCAAAAAGAAACTGGATATGGGTAAATCCTGTGTCCGCTTCAAAAAAGTAGAAGATATTCCTTTTGAATTGCTCGCCGAACTCAGCAAAAAAATGACTGCCGACGACTGGATCAAAATTTATGAATCACAGTATAAGAGATAAAAAAAGCTCCGAAATCTATCTGATTTCGGAGCTTTTTTATGCTGGAAGCTGGATGAATGAAGCTGGAAGTCATATTTGTGTTTTTAGAATTATCGATATTTATATACAATTTTACATTAATCCTGCTACCCTCTGTCATTCTGAATGTAACATAGTGAAATGAAGAATCTAAGCTTTACGCGGGATTCTTCCTTCGTCAGAATGACAATGGTGCAAAATTGTATATAGTCACTAAATTAATAAAATGATTTTCATTTATCCATCGACTTCCATAAACCTCCCTCCTCCAGCTTTCATCTTCCCGCTAAAAATGAATATCCCAGATCCCCACTTTACGTTCAAGCTCAATCAAAGCTGTTGCATTACCTGCAAGAGCCTGATAATAATCTTTTCGAACATTGTTATAGGTTCTTTGAGCATTCAAAACTTCAAGAATAGAACTTTCGCCTCTTTTGTAGCTGTAAGTAATTCCTTCCAGAATGCTTTGTGCTTCTGAAAGCATTCCGTTATGGAATTGTTTGAGCTGTTTCTGAGTGGCTGCATATTGCTGATACGCCTGCATTACTTCAGCTTTTATGCCCTGTTCAATCTGTTTATATTCAACTTCTGCCTGAGAATGAGCCATTTCAGCGATCTTCAATCCTGCATTTCTTCTGTTGGAAAACTTTAAGGGAATACTAATGCCCATTTTTACAGCATTTACCGTTGGAGAAGGCGCAATTTCGTTCGTAGCTTCGGTGTGGCGTTCTGCTCCGGCGCTGATCCCTAAGTCGATGATACGATTGGCTTTTTCAAGATTGATCTGGCTTTTGGCAACCTCTGTATTTTGTCTGGCTGCCAATAAATCTGCTCTTTCATTCAATGCCTGAAGAATCAGATCATCCATGCTGAAATCTCTGTTGAAGGTATTAAAATCTCCGGCAACATCTCTTCCTGTCATTTTGCTGTCTCCAAGAAATACGGATAAACTGGTGAGCGCTTGCTGCTCTGCACTTTCAGCCTGATATACTTCATTAAGTAAAGAAGCTGCTTCCAGTTTACTTTGTTTGGATGTGACTAATGTTATAGTTCCCAATTTGTAGCGGATACTGTCGGATTTTGCCAATTGCTGCATATTTTTATAAGAATCCTGCTGTACTTCAAGCAAAGCTTTGGATTTTAAAGCCTCAATATATCCTAAACTGGCATCTGCACGGAGATTTCTGAAAAAATCCTGCAGCTGTATTTTGCTCAGCTCAGATTGGTTTCTGGCCAGATTAACACGAGCTTTTCTTTTACCGCCCAATTCAAGTGTCCAGCCGATGGAGGCTCCATACACATACCCCATATTCTGCTTCACTCCGTTATTGGTGGTTTCCATTTCCAGTTGAGGATCAGGGAACATATTAGCCGTTTGAATAGCTGCTTCAGCCATACTTACATTGTATTTCTGAGAAGCGTAACCCAGATTTTTATTTCCGACAAGACTCAGGTATTCTTCAAATGATACAAGCTCTTTTTCCTGTGCCTTTATCCCTGTAATACTAAACAATACTACAGATAATATGATAATTTGAACTTTAATTTTCATCTGATTTCAAATTTTGTTTTTCGCTTCGGCGTTCAGCCATAAAATAAATAGCCGGAAGCACAAATAGTGTTAAAATAGTAGAGAACATCAGCCCGTACACAATGACGGTTGCCAGTGGGCGTTGTACATCAGAACCGATTCCTGTAGCTAATGATGCCGGGAAAAGCCCGATTACAGCAACCGTTGCAGTCATCAGTACTGGTCTGAAACGGTCTTTTGCGCCTTTGATGGCTGCCTGTTTGAGTTCATATCCTTTTTTACGCAGATCGTTGATGTGGGAAATCATGATCACTCCGTTCTGGATGGCAACTCCAAACAATGCGATGAATCCTACTGCTGAAGAGACATTCAAAGACATTCCTCTTACATTGAGTGCCAACATTCCGCCAAATAATGCGAGTGGAACAATAGACATCAGAACCAAAGCCTGTCTGAAATCTCCAAATGCACCATACAATAACAGGAACATAATGGCTAATGCCAATGGAACAATAAATGCCAGTCTGGAATAGGCCCTGTTTTGATTTTCAAACTGTCCACCCCATTTAATCTGGTATTTCTCGTGATCGTACTTAATATCTTTTTCAATTTTATCCTGTGCGTTTTTCAGGAAAGAAGAAAGGTCAGTTCCTCTTAAATTCAGCTTTACTGTAAGATGTCGTTTATTCATTTCTCGGGTAATAGTACTTTCTCCGGTACTCAGTTTCACTTCTGCGACTTGTGATAAAGGGATTTTTGCTCCTGAAGCTGAGGTCAGCATCAGATTTCCGATTTTATCAGGAGTATCCCGGCTGTCTTCTGTATAACGGCATGAAATATCATACACTTTATTGCCGATGAAGATCTGAGAAATGGCTTTTCCTCCTAATGCGACTTCAATAAGGTCGGCTACATCGGCTACATTCAAACCATACTGAGCGATTTTGTCTCTGTTGGCAATAATCTGCAGTTGAGGTAAAGGCGGTTCCTGATCGATAGCAAGGTCTGCCGAACCTGGGATTTTATTTAAAGTTGACAATACATTTTCCGCAATTCTTCTGGTTTCTTTGAAGTCTTCTCCATAAACTTTTACCACGAGTTCACTGTGAGCACCAGAAATTTTATCCATTACCCCGTCAATCATAGGCTGTGAAAAGCCTACGGTGAATCCTGGCATGTCTTTATAATCTGCTGCCAGTTCTTTAATGAGGTCTGCTTTTGTTTTTCCGGCTGGCCATTCGCTGTAAGGTTTTATTCCTACAGATACTTCAAAATGGGAAGCTGTCCACGGGTCGGTACCGTCATCATTACGTCCTGCCTGAACCATCATATACGTAATTTCAGGATGTTTTAAAGTGCGGGCACGTAAGGTATCACTCATTTCTTTTGATTTGGCTAAAGAAATTCCGGGAGGAAGCTGTACCTGAAGCCATATAGACCCTTCATCCAGCTCGGGAAGGAAATCTTTTCCTACATGATAAGAAAGAACTCCGGCAGATACTAAAACAATCATAATAGGAATGATCACTCTTTTAGGAGTCTGCATTATTTTTTCAATACTCTTTCCATAGGCTGTACTTAATTTTTCCAGCCATTTATTGTGATAGATCTTTTGGGGTTTTCGATAGATCACATAAGCCAATCCGGGGATCAGAAGCAATGCTGCGGCAAGTGCTCCCAATAGTGCATATCCTACAGTGAAAGCCATGGGGGTAAATAATTTTTTCTCTACTCTTTCAAAAGCGAATAAGGGCAGATAAGCGGTAATGATGATGATGGTTGAAAAGAAAATAGGTTTTGCCACCTCAATTACTCTTTGGTTAATTGTTTTTTCTTCCAGTGTCTCTTCCGAGTTTTCTTCCCGTTTCTTCAGAATGGTTTCCAGCATGACGATGGCTCCGTCTACAATAATTCCAAAATCAATAGCTCCCAGTGAAAGCAGATTGGCCGGAATATCGGTGAAATGCATCAATATAAAAGCAAATAATAAAGAAAGCGGGATGGTAATAGCCACCAGCAATGCTCCGCGCCAGCTTCCAAGAAATACAATCAGTACAATAATAACCAATACAATTCCTTCGGTAAGGGTATGGGAAACGGTAGTAAGTGTTGTTTTTACAAGATTTGTTCTATCCAGAAAAGGATGAATTTTTACACCGGGGGGAAGCGTTTCATTATTGAGTTCTTCAATCGCTTCATGTACTCCTTCCAGCACTTGTGAAGGATTTTGCCCTCTTAATAAAAGCACGATTCCTTCCACACTTTCAGAATAATTACGTTTTCTGTCGGTGTAACCAAGAATTCCTTTTCTTTCCAGGTTTCCGTATTTTAATGTTCCTACATCATTTAAGAAAACAGGAACGCCATTTTGGGTTTTGACTACAATTTTGCCAAGATCATCTAAGTCTTTTACCAGGCCTATTCCACGGATTACATACGCAAGATTTCCACGGGGAAGCATACTTCCTCCGGCACTTACGTTATTTTTAGAAATAGTTTCGGTAACTTCTGACAGAGATAATCCATACTGTTCAAGTTTATGCGGATCCAGCTCAATCTGAAACTGAGTGGTAATTCCTCCAAAATTGGTTACATCAGCAATTCCTGAAACCTGCTTGATACGGGGAATAATCACAAATTTTTGTAAATCCGTAAGCTCCCGCAGACTGTGGTTGTTACTTTCAATAATATAACGGTACACTTCGCCGATAGGAGAGGTGAGAGGATCCAATCCTGGTTGTGCACCATAAGGGAGCTCCACCTCCGTTAGTCTTTCCTGAATACGCTGCCGTGCCCAGTAATCATCTATACCATCATCAAAGACCATGGTAATAATAGACAGTCCGAAGGTACTTTTGCTTCGCATCACATGCATTCCCGGAAGGCCGTTAAGGGATCTTTCCAAAGGAATGGTAATTTGTTGTTCTACTTCTTCGGCAGCCAGCCCCGGAACCTGTGTTACCACTTGTGAAGTTACATCGGCAATATCAGGATAGGCTTCTATGGATAGTCTGGTCCAGGAATAATACCCGAAAAATCCCAGTAAAAGGAAGAGGGCGAGCATCAGCCATCTCTTTTGTATAGAGATTGTTAGTAATTTCTTCATAGTTTTTCATTTACATTATTTGGCATCCAGCATATAAATTCCCCCTTCCGTCATGATGGTTTCTCCGGGTTGTAAGCCTGATGTGATTCTTACTGTTTTCTGATCGGTTTCTCCTGTGTTCACAGAACGTTTCGCATATTGGCTTTTACCGGTTTTTACCCATACATATTGAGAGTTGTCTTGCTGCATCAAAGCGGTTACGGGAATCATTACTGTTTTTTCAGGGGTTGTTGAAAAATTAACGGTAGCATACATGCCTGGTTTTAATTTTCTGTCCGGGTTATCACATTCTATGAGAACTTTTATACTTCGGGTATCTTCGTCTACAATTTCATTGATATGGTATACTTTTCCTGTAATATTTCTGTCGGGATAGGCGCTTACCTTTACAGAAACCTGATCTCCTTTATTCACAAAACGGATGTCTTTTTCTTTTACATCACCGGAAATCCAGACTTTTGATAATTCTGCGATAATCATTACCGGATCTGCATCTCCTTTCAGATATTGGCCGTTTACAATTTTGTTTGAAATAATTTCTCCGTTAATGGGTGCTCTTACCACAAGAGGACGTCCTATGCCTCCACCTTTGCTGTTGTAAACTTTCAAGGCAGAAGAAGCATTGGAAAGGGATGTTTTTTTATTTTTAAAATCGGTTTCTGCTTCATCCAGTTCTTTCTGAATACCGACACCGTGTTTTACGAGATCCTGCTGGCGTCTGTAATTTTTTTCTGCAAGCTGTACATCATTTAAGGCATCTGTGTAATCTTTTTGAACTGAAAAATAATCTGAAGAAATGATTTCAAAAAGAGGACTTCCCGCAGAAACATTTTGTCCAAGCTGAATAAATGATTTTGTAATTCTTCCGGAAAAAGGGCTGGCAATTTCTGCATAATGATTAGGAATGGCTTGAATAGTTCCCGCTGAAACCACGCCATCACTATGTTCCTGTTCGGTAGCGGCCTGCGTTTTAATTTTTTTGAAAACAGGATTATTTTCCGGAACAATGACCACATCACCGCGGGTTATTATTTCCTGTTCTTTGTTCTGCTGAGGTGTATTGTCTTTACAGGAAGCTGTAAAGAGAATAATACTACTTAAGATTACTTTTTTCATGATCTTAATACAATTGAGTGCTATTGCTGATTTTTACTTTTTCTTTGTTATTTTTCTTGGTACTGAAAAGCTTTTTGCTCCTGGCTTCTTTTTGTGAGGATAGAGAGGGCCTCAAAAATATATTTGTTGAGACAATGAAGAAGACAGTAATGAGTGCTTCTGTGGGGTATCCCAGAGCGCATAATGCACCTATCGCTGCGGAGCACCATAATGTGGCTGCAGTATTGAGCCCTCTCACGGTAAGGCCATCTTTCATGATAACGCCACCGCCCAGAAAACCGATGCCGCTGACAATATAAGAGGTGATTCTTCCGGCTGCATCACCACCTATTCTGATGGCAATTAATACGAAGGCTGCAGAGCCGATGCATACCAGAGTATTAGTGCGTAGACCAGCATTTTTTTTGCGCCACTGTCTTTCAAAACCAATGCTGGCACCCAGAGCAAATGCTGTAAGGAGGCGTAGGGTAAATTCAAATGTATTCATAACTTTTCCTGTTTTTATAAAGCTTTTCAGCTGTACGGGAAAAGGGAGTACAACTAAAGCTTTTAAGATTGATAATTACGGTAAGGATCTGAGTCCATATGCTTTATTTTTTACTGTGCAAAAGTAGAAGTTACCGCCTTTTTTTGCCGTTAGAAAAGCTTTAGAATGTTATTAGAAAATCATTAGAGAAAATCTGTGCGAAAATTTATATGGAATCTGTATCCATTATAAAACATAAAATTTCAATACATTTGAAACGGATAATTTTTAAATAATGAATCTCACGATTTGTCATCTGAGATCAGAGATTGTTTAATCCCGGAAACTTCTTTCCAAAACCTTTTGAATTCTATATTTTTGAAATGAAAAAATCAAACATAGCAATACCCGCTACGCTTTTAGCGATGATCTGTGTGCAGGGAGGTGCTTCTATTGCAAAGCAGCTTTTTCCTGCGATTGGAGCTATTGGTACGGTTACTTTAAGAATTGTACTTTCTGCTGTTTTGCTTACGTTGATTAACCGTCCGAAGTTTTTACAATTTAACAGACAAAAGTGGCAGTATTGTGCAATTTACGGAATAGGGCTGGCTGCTATGAATCTTATTTTTTATATGGCCATTCAAAGAATTCCTTTGGGATTGGCTGTTACGGTGGAATTTGCAGGACCTTTATTTCTTGCTTTGGCTTTATCCCGTAAACTGTTGGATGTTATCTGGGCTTTACTAGCATGTGTGGGGATTTTACTGATTGTTCCATGGAAGAATGATCATGTTGATTTAATAGGTCTTGGACTTGCCTTTCTGGCAGGGATGTTCTGGGCAGTTTATATTATCATGGGTGGCAAGGTTTCCAAAATAATGGATGGAAAAGATGCGGTTACCACAGGGATGATTTTTGCAAGTCTTGTGATTATTCCTTTTACGATATGGGATGGTGCTGTTTTCAATATTACTCCGACGATTTTTATGAAAGGCCTTGGTGTGGCCATTCTTTCGAGTGCTTTACCTTTTTCATTGGAAATGATGGCCTTGAAAAAACTTCCTGCAAAGACCTTCAGTATTCTGATGAGTCTGGAACCTGCATTTGCAGCACTTTCAGGATTGGTTTTTCTTGCTGAAAAATTATCTTTTTTACAATGGATTTCTATTGCCTGTGTGATTACTGCAAGTATAGGAACAACCGTTTTTAACAAGAAATCTCTTTCTCATGATTGATGAAAAATTTTTTAACCATTAAGCTAATTAAGGTTGTAAGGAAAGTTAAGATGCAAATAAATTTGAATGAAGTTAGCTGATCATAAACTCTACTGTAAAAGCAGTCTTATTATCTTCTGATACAACGTTTATTTTTGCGTGATGGAGCAGAATGATTTTTTCGGTGAGAAATAATCCGATTCCGTGACCTTTTTCCTGTTTTGAAGTTTCGCTTCTGTAAAATGGTTCAAAAATGTGTTGTAAATCTTCTTCACTGATAACATTTCCTGTATTCGTAAAATGTATTATAAGAATTTTTGAATTGGCATTTACATCTATCAAACAGATGTGTTCCGGTGAATATTTGCAAGCATTGTCGATAAGATTATTAAAGGCCACCTGAAGAAGATACTCATTTCCCTGAATAATAAGCTGATGCTCTTCCACAGAATCTTCTATATTCAGAGAAACTTTATATCCTGAATTTTCTTTGATGATTTTAGTATAAGATTCCAGAAGGATTTCATCCAGACGCACTTCCGAAAAACTGATCTCATTGGGATCATAGCTCGCTTTGGCAAGATCCATTAAACTGTTGGAAAGTTTTACCATATTGCGGGCATCTTCCAGAGCATATTGGATGGTTTCCTGGTATTCTTCTTTAGTTTTATCTTTTTCTGAAGCCAGTTCCAGTTCAGTAATGATAGCCGATAGAGGAGTTCTTAGCTCGTGGGAAATATTAGATACAAAATGTTTTTGCGAATCAAAAGAATTTTCAAGCCGCTCCAGCATTCCATTAAAACTCTGAGCAAGTTCATTCAGTTCATCTTTTTCCTTTGTTGTTTTCAAACGCAGTTGAAGTTTCCCGGCAGTAATTTTTTTAATCTGGGTAACCATTTCACTCAGTGGGCTCAATGCTTTTTTTGAAAGAAATATTCCTGCCAGATAAATTAAAATCAGGATAATAAAAAACGAGATAATACTGATGGTAAGAAGATGCGTGAGATAATCATATCCGTATTGATCATATGCCGCAGCCGTTACTGCGTAAGTTTTTCCTTCGAAATGATATACCATCCCGATTACCTGAAGATCATTTAAAAAGAAATCAATTCTCTTCTTTTGAAAAATTTCAGAAAGCATTTCCGGAGTTTCCTTTACATAATCTACCTTGGCATCATCGTGGTACACCAGCTTCTTATCTACATCATAAATCGCAACCTGAACTTCATTAAGGGTTCTGGTGTTGTTTTTATAAAGCTTGTGCATTTCCTGTTCGGGAAGGGAGCTTCGGAAAAATAAATCAGCTTTGGCAATCGCTTCGTTCTGAAGTTCACTGTAAAAAGATTTTTCTCTGGCTTCTTTGGATGAATAGTAGATCGAAATACTGTAAATACTTAAAAGCATTGCAGTGATTAAGGTAAAAAGCAGGGTAAGTCTGGTTCTTATTTTCATCCTGATATTTTTAGTTTATCTCAGTGATTTACTATACAGTACCTGATTCGTAATCTTTTTTCAGAATAAATCCCATGCCGGCTTTGGTATGGATCAGTTTGTTTTCAAAATCTTTATCTATTTTCTTTCGGAGATAATTGATATAAACATCAATAAAGTTAGTACCCGTATCAAAATGGGTTTCCCATACTTTTTCCGCAATTTCACTTCTGGAAAGAACCCTTTCGGAATTTTCCAGCATGAATTTTAAGAGATTAAATTCTTTTGGTGTTAATTTGATGGGCATTTGATCACGGCTTACGGTTTTCTGCTCCAGATTCATTTCAATGCCTTCATATTTGAGGGCAAAAACTTTTTGCTGCGGCTGTTGTGAGAAACGTTTTAGAAGCACTTTGATTCTGGCTACCAGTTCCCGCATTTCAAAAGGTTTGGTCAGATAATCATCCGCTCCGGCATCAAATCCTTCCAGTTTATCATCAGTGGTTCCTAATGCGGTAAGCATAATGACAGGAAGATCAGGTTTTAAAGTTTTGATTTCATGGCAGAATTCCAGGCCATCTTTTTTGGGTAATATTATATCCGTCACAACCAGATCAAAATGGTTTTGTAACGCCAGCTTCAGTCCTGTGATTCCGTCATAAGCCACAGTTACCTCAAATTCAGCTTCCTGAAATCCTTTTGCAATCAGTTTTGAAAGTCTGTCATCGTCTTCAACTAATAAAATATGTGGCATAAGAATCTTGAAAATATTGGGTTGGCGTGAAGAATAGATCAATATTCCCACAAATGTAATGAATTCTATTTTGTAATTTTGGCACCCAAAGTAGAATGGAATGTCTGAATTTAAAATATTTTTTAGCAAAAAAATCAAAGAAATTATTGTTTTTGGGATGTTATCCTGTTTAGTGGTTTTGCTGATTCAGTGTCATCATAATTCTGGTAAAGTACAGCTCAAAAATGGAGATCTTCTTTTTGTTACAGCCAAAGAATCCGGCCTTTCCGGAGCGATTAATAATGTAACTCAAAAAGAAAAAGCAGCTTCTTTTGATCATATAGGAATTCTGGAAAAAGAGGGGAAGCGGATGTTTGTTCTGCACGCCGCTCCAAAAGGGGGTTCTCAGAAACAGGATTTGAAAGATTTTATAAAAGATCAGAAGGATGAAGGGCAGGAAGTCGTTATTTACCGATTAAAACCGGAATATCAGAAAGCAATTCCTGATGCTGTTAAAAAAGCAAATTCCATGTTAGGCAAACCATACAATTTCAATTATATTCTAGATGAACAATCCTATTACTGTTCTGATTTTGTGGAAAGAGCTTTTCGGGCGGAAAATATTTTCAAACTGGAACCGATGACGTTTATAGATCCAAAAACAGGAAAAACGAATGCATTTTGGGAAGAATTTTACCACAAAAAAAATCTCAAAGTCCCTGAAGGAGAGCTGGGTTGCAACCCAAACGGACTTGCTGGTTCTGATAAACTTGAAAGAGTAGAAAATTTTTAAAATATGGGAAGAAGCTGAACAGGCTTCTTTTTTTAATGTTAAATTTTTAAAAATATTAGTCTACTAATTTGGTGGACTAATATTTTTTTATATTTTTGTCACAGATTTAAATGCAGAGCGCACTATGATCTGACAATGTTTAACCCAAAAATGTTTAGCAATGATTACACCTAATCCCGGCCTGCAGGTTTTGCAAAATAAAATAAGCCTGCCTAAAAAAGAATTATTACTGGAAATAGAGTTGAATGGCAAAATGAAATTTGAACATTTGATGAATACCATTTATAATCAATTAGGCATCTGTCATAGAGTGTTGTCAGCTAACGTAGAGTATGTGAACGGCTACAGTTTTGGTTCAGTACAGTTATATATTAATGTTAATTCAGAAGATTTCCACCAGCTTGAGATCTATCTGAATAAAAATAAACTTATCAATACGACGGTAGAATATACCTGCAGAACCTATTTTTAAGTGAGATTCATATAGTTTTAATTACTCAAAGTGTCCGGTTATTTTACCGGGCACTTTTTATTTTTCATTAAAGTAGAGTAAAAAGACCAATCCTTAACCGGGACAAAATTCCCCTCCTCTGGAGGGGTGGCAAAAATTCTTTGAATTTTTGACGGGGTGGTAAAACAAAAAAGCGCTCAGATATCCTGAACGCTTTTAAATAAAATTCTTGATTTATCCTTTTATTATACTTAAGATTAATAAGTAATAAAGGTTTTCTTATTGATAACCCTTCGACAGGCTCAGGGTGACAGCCCTAATACCAGCCGAAATTTTAAGCGTTGTCAGGCTGAGCCTGTCGAAGCTATTATTAAAAGGATTAGCTCAATAAAATAATTTAAATTCTTTCGATGTCAGCACCAATTGCTTTTAGCCTTCCATCAATATTTTCATATCCTCTGTCGATCTGCTCGATATTGTGGATAATAGATTTTCCTTCTGCGGATAGTGCAGCAATAAGAAGAGCATTTCCGGCTCTGATATCCGGGGAAACCATTGTTGTTCCTCTTAACGGAGCTTCCTGATTCAATCCGATTACCGTAGCTCTGTGCGGATCACATAAAATGATCTGAGCTCCCATGTCGATTAATTTATCCACAAAGAATAATCTGGATTCAAACATTTTCTGATGAACAAGGATACTTCCTTTCGCCTGAGTGGCTACTACTAAAATAATAGATAATAAATCAGGTGTAAATCCTGGCCATGGCGCATCCGAAATCGTAAGGATAGAACCATCAATAAATTTCTGAATTTTATAATGTTCCTGAGCCGGGATGTAAATGTCATCACCGCTTTGTTCAAGCTGAATTCCTAATTTTCTGAATGTATTTGGGATCACACCAAGTTGGTTCCAGTTTACATTTTTGATCGTGATTTCAGATTTTGTCATGGCTGCAAGACCAATCCATGATCCGATTTCCACCATATCCGGAAGCATAGTGTGCTCCGTTCCTCTAAGATATTCTACTCCTTCAATCGTAAGTAGGTTAGATCCGATACCTGAGATATTAGCTCCCATTCTGTTCAGCATTTTGCATAATTGCTGAAGATAAGGCTCGCAGGCTGCGTTGTAGATTCTTGTTTTTCCTTTTGCTAAAGCTGCTGCCATTACAATATTAGCAGTACCTGTTACAGAAGCTTCTTCCAATAAAATGAATTTTCCTCTAAGCTCTTTAGCTTTTAAAGAATAGAAATATTCCTCTTCATCATAATTGAATTCAGCACCTAATTCAACAAGTCCTTGGAAATGGGTGTCTAATCTTCTTCTTCCGATTTTGTCACCTCCCGGAGTTGGCATATAAGCTTCTCCATAACGGGCAAGCATTGGTCCCATTAACATGATGGATCCACGTAATTTTGCTCCGTCTTTTTTGAACTCGTTAGATTTAATATAATCAAAATTAACCTGATCAGCCTTGAAAGTATAATCTCCCTGTCCGTTTTTAGTAACTTTTACACCAAAATCCCCAAGAATTTCAATCAATCTGTTCACATCATGGATATCCGGAATATTTTTATTCTTACTTCTTCGTCCGTCAGAAGAACAGCACATAAAATTTGTAGAGCTTCATTTTTAGCTCCTTGTGGAGTGATTTCACCATGCAGTCTTTTTCCTCCTCTTATTTGAAATGTTCCACTCATTATTTTCTGTTTTTATGATTGTTGTTGTGCCTTCTCTTATTAGGCTGGTTATTATTGTTTTTATTATTGTTGTTGTTCCTGTTGTTGTTATTGTTGTTATTTCGGTTGTTATTATTGCTGGTGTAGTAGATTTTGCTTTTCTCAAGAGAATCTATTCCCGTAAGATCCAACCTGTTTTCAGACAGTTCTTTCAGGTGGCGGAAAATTACATCATCCGTCACATGTTCTTTATTATAGACATTGTAAGATTTCTTCATATTGTTGGCAATCACTTCGATAAGGGCTTCTTTTTCGTCACCCATTTCCAGTTCTATTGCTTTTTCTATCAATTGAAGAATACTTTTTCCGTAAAACTTAAAGTCACCCTGAAGTTTTGGATATTCCATTCTTTTAGGTTTTTCTGCTAACTGTTCCATGGTTGGAAACGGATAAGGAGAGTCTACATCCAGATCATGATTAGCAAGAATATAAAGGTGGTCCCAAAGTTTATGTTTATAATTTTCCTCGTCGCGAAGTTGTGGGTTTCTCTGACCCATAAAATCGATGATTGCCATAGCCATTTCGTTCCTTTCCTCTTTGGTAGGAAGTTCTTTGCAGCGCTCAACCAACTGTTGTATAATTCTGCCATATTCCGGCATATGAAGCTGAATTTTTTGGGTATTGTATTCCATAGTATGCAAATATATGGATTAAAAGAAAAATTGTCTCGGGAATCTGAAAAATTTATGATTTTTTAATGAAAAACCTTAATGCCTTTCTTTTATATTTATTGTGAAAAATTAAAATATTTCCCATTCATTTGAATTTGTTTTCAATAAAATTGTATATTGTTTGATAGAATGATAATTAATTATTACGATGAAAAAAACAAACTTTTTCCTTTCACTGCTGGCTTTAGCATTAGTAAGCTCATGTCGTACAAGTGATGAATTAATCACAGAACCCTCCAAGCAGGAAGAGGTTCATAACAAAACAGTCAATGTAACCCATCATGACGGGAGACCTTTCAGTACCGGAAACGGATCCGGATCTCTGCAGGGTAAATTTGTCGCAGGTCCTGGTGGTGGAGTTCTCATGCAGGGTTTTTATTGGGATGTTCCGGAAGGAGGCAACTGGTGGAATACGGTTAAGGATAAATTAACAGCATGGTCCAATGCCGGAATTGGCGCCGTATGGTTACCACCAGCTTCAAAAGCACAAAACGGAGCCTATTCTATGGGCTATGATCCTACAGATTATTATGATTTCGGTAATTTTAACCAGAATGGAAGTGTAGAAACCCGTTTCGGATCCAGATCTGAACTGGAAGCATTGATTACCAAAGCGCATGCTGAGAATATACAGGTATACGCTGATATTGTAATTAATCATAATAGTGGCGGCCAATCTGAAGCCAATCCATTTACAGGAACCAATACCTGGACTAATTTTTCAGGAGTGGCATCAGGGAAATTTCCGAGAAGTTATAATGATTTTTATAAAAATTCCTACGGAAATAATGATGAAGGAGCCTTTGGCGGTTTTCCGGATTTGTGCCATGCCAACCCTTATGTACAGGACTGGCTTTGGGGAAGAGACGATTCTGTTGGAAAATATTATAAAAATGTGATGAAATTTGATGGCTGGAGGTTTGATTACGTTAAAGGTTTCGGCCCATGGGTTGTTAATGCATGGAATTCCAATGTGGGAGGATTTTCTGTGGGAGAATTATGGGATTCCAATGTCAATACGCTGGAGTGGTGGGCAAACAATGCCAACAGCTCTGTATTTGATTTTGCCGCTTATTATAAAATGGATGAAGCTTTTGATAACGGAAACTTAAACGCTTTGAATGATGATATGATGTGGAAAAGAAATCCGTACAAAGCAGTAACCTTTGTGGCCAATCATGACACAGATGTTATTTACAACAAAATGCCTGCATATGCCTATATCTTAACCCATGAAGGATATCCAACCATTTTCTACAGAGATTATGAAGAATGGCTGAATAAAGAAAGACTGAATAATCTGATCTGGATTCATAATAATAAAGCTACCGGAACAACTTCTATTCTATATACCGATAACGATGAATATATCGCAAGACGTAACGGTTATAATGGAAATCCAGGACTTGTTGTATACATCAATACGTCCTCAAATTGGCAGGAAAGATGGATAGAAACCAATTGGAGCAGTCAGCAGATCAAAGATTTCACAGGAAATTCGACTTGGTATCCGACAACCCAGGGAGATAAATGGGTGAAAATCCAATGCCCGCCAAATTCTTATTCTGTATGGTCGCTTAATTTATAAGTAATGAGTAATAATTGATAAATGATAAATGATAAATGATAAATGATTAAGCGGTAAGAGACTTTTCTTCAGTTTAATTTTCATTAAACATTAAACATTAAACAAAAACAACTATACGTCTTATTTGTCATTCCGTAGGAATCTCTACACTACATTATTTATAATACATCTTGTAGCAAACTCCTACGGAATGATATTTTATATAGGTTGAATGAAATTGTGTAAGAATAATTACACCTGAATAAACTTTTTCTTCTGATGCTGATCCGGTAAATAACATTTCTGATTGGCCAGTTTCATCCTGTTTCTGGAAATCATATCATAAACCTTGTCACTGAGAAATGCAGGCAGAATTTTTCCAACAGAAGAAAGTTTATAAACTCCTCCCAATAAATTAGCGATTTCCAATACGGCTCTTGATTTGATCTGGTAGTATCGTCCAGGTTTCCACAGATACATGGTATTGAAAACATTTGTTTCCAGACCTCTTTGAGATAAAAATTGCTGTCCAAAGTCAGACTGAAGAGAAGCAAACATGAATTGGTCTTTCTTATCCCGCTCCAAAATCCATTGCACCCAGAAATTACAGACTCCGCAATCTCCGTCAAAAAAAACAATATGTTTATTTTCCCAGCTTTCCATGACTTTACTTATTAAACATGATTCCTCTTTCAGTATCTTCTTTTACTTTCTTGAAATATTGAACAAGATCTGCACGCTGTTGATCCGACAGTTTGGCGTCCTGGTGTCCTAAATAATAAGACTCGAGCGGCATTTCTTTCTTCTCAATCATTTCTATACATTCTTCCAGTTTATGAAGCTGTCTTTGAGGTTCATATACTGCAAAGGTAGAAAAATTAAGATGTTTTCTGCCTTCATTAATATGATTTTTTACCCACCATGAAGCTGGAGAAATATTACTGTACCATGGATACTTTGTTTCATTGGAATGACAGTCATAACATGACGTTCTAAGGGTACGGGCAATTTTCTCAGGAGTGTTTTTAATCTTCAAAAAATCCATACCGGGTGTAGGTGGCGGATTTGTTTTATCAATAGGGAAAAACTGAATAATGATAAAAGCAACGAGAATGATAACAATTATTTTTTTCATAGCCGGTGTTTCATATTTGTATAATATAAAGGTAGTTAATTTATTTTTAGTGGGGGAGATGGAAGCTGGGAGATGGAAGCAGGAAGTGCTTTTAGAAGTTTTTTGAATTAGTATGTTTTTTCAGAAATGATCAGTTGTTTTTCATTATACCACTAAAATTACCTCCTTCAATATCCAGCCTCCTTCCTCCTCAAATTCTTACGTTGAGTAATTCTAAATTGGCTCATATGCTGCTGTTTTTATTGAAGTTAATCTCAAAAATGACTAACTTAATACCTCAATTATGTCCTAGCTCAAAAAGCTGTTGGAAAAACTTATTTATAGTTTTTAACTATCGTTGAAATAAAAATTAATAGATTGTATTTATCAGTCAAACGTTGTAGGTTTGTCATGTTCTTACAACAGAGAATTTAAACTGTATTAATCAATATAAAAATAAAATAAACGACAATGGAAAACGATTTGAATGACATCAGTAAATGCCCGTTTCATAACGGAACAATGAAGAAGAGCGTAGCAGGTGGTGGTACCCAGAATTCTGACTGGTGGCCGGATCAGCTTAGAGTAGATCTTCTGCGCCAGCATTCTTCCCTTTCAGATCCTATGGATAAAGATTTTGATTATGCCAAAGCATTTGAAAGCCTTGATCTTGAGGCAGTAAAAAAAGATCTTCATGCATTAATGACAGATTCACAGGATTGGTGGCCGGCAGATTTTGGTCACTATGGTCCTTTGTTTATCCGTATGGCATGGCACAGTGCAGGTACGTACCGTGTAGGTGACGGAAGAGGTGGAGCCGGAGCTGGGCAGCAGCGTTTTGCACCATTAAACAGCTGGCCGGATAACGTAAGTCTTGACAAAGCAAGAAGATTATTGTGGCCGATCAAACAAAAATATGGCAGAAATATTTCATGGGCAGACCTTTTGATTCTTACAGGAAATATTGCTCTTGAATCTATGGGCTTTAAAACATTCGGGTTTGCAGGAGGACGTGCAGATGTTTGG
This sequence comes from Chryseobacterium sp. CH21, assembly GCF_004119445.1. Lineage (GTDB taxonomy): Bacteria > Bacteroidota > Bacteroidia > Flavobacteriales > Weeksellaceae > Chryseobacterium. The sequence goes on from NZ_QICI01000039.1 coordinate 38,227, forward strand.
GAACCGGATTCCGATATATACTGGGGATCAGAAAAAACATGGCTGGGAGGTGATTTACGTTATGCTCACGGTTCGGAAGGAGTACCAGAGGGACACTCAGCAGTTCTTCCTACCGATGATAATGCAGACGGAGATATTCATTCAAGAAATCTTGAAAATCCATTGGCAGCAGTACAAATGGGACTTATCTATGTAAATCCTGAAGGTCCCGACGGAAATCCAGATCCTATTGCTGCAGCTAAAGATATCCGCGATACTTTCGGCCGTATGGCGATGAACGATGAAGAAACTGTTGCCTTGATCGCAGGAGGACACACTTTCGGTAAAACGCATGGAGCTGGTCCTGCTGATCATGTAGGAAAAGAACCTGAAGGAGCCGGAATTGAACAGCAGGGACTTGGATGGGCAAGTACCTATAAATCAGGAAGCGGAAGAGACGCTATTTCCAGTGGTTTAGAAGTAACCTGGACAGAAACTCCGACTCAGTGGAGTAATTATTTCTTTAAAAACCTTTTCGAAAATGAATGGGAACTAACAAAAAGCCCTGCCGGAGCTCACCAGTGGGTAGCAAAAGATGGTGCTGATATTATTCCCGATGCATTTGATTCTTCTAAAAAGCATAAACCGACGATGCTTACAACAGACCTTTCGTTGAGACTGGATCCTGTTTACGAAAAAATTTCAAGACATTTTTATGAAAACCCTGATGCGTTTGCTGATGCTTTTTCAAGAGCATGGTTTAAACTGACGCATAGAGATATGGGACCACGTGCCCGTTATTTGGGACCAGATGTGCCTCAGGAAGAACTGATCTGGCAAGACCCTATTCCAGAAGTGAACCATGAATTGGTTGACGGAAATGATGTAGAAACATTAAAATCAAAAGTTTTAAACTCAGGACTAAACAATGCTGAATTAATTTCTACAGCTTGGGCGTCTGCTTCTACTTTCAGAGGAAGTGATAAGCGTGGTGGTGCTAACGGTGCCAGAATAAGACTGGAGCCTCAAAGAAACTGGGAAGTAAATAATCCTTCACAGCTCAACAAAGTATTGGGAGTTTTAGAAGGAATTCAAAAAGAATTCAATGATTCTCAAAGCGGAGGTAAGAAAATATCATTGGCAGACTTAATTGTGTTGGCTGGTAACGCTGCTGTAGAATCTGCTGCAAGAAATGCAGGTCAGGATATGAAAGTTCCTTTTGCACCAGGTAGAATGGATGCTTCTCAGGAACAGACTGATGTGGAATCTATGGGATATCTTGAGCCTGCAGCTGATGGATTCCGTAATTATCTGAAAAGAAAATACACGGTATCTACAGAATCTTTATTGATTGATAAAGCACAGTTGTTAACCCTTACTGCCCCTGAATTAACAGTATTGATAGGAGGGATGCGTGCTTTGGATACCAACTTTGACGGTTCAAAACATGGAGTGTTCACCAGCCGTCCGGGAGCCCTTACCAATGATTTCTTTGTGAATCTTTTGGATATGGGAACGCAATGGAAAGCAATGTCAGACGACAAACAATTGTATATAGGAACTGATCGTTTAAGCGGTCAACCAAAATGGACAGCAACGCGAGCAGATCTTGTTTTCGGATCCAATTCTGAATTGAGAGCAATCGCTGAGGTATACGGAAGTGCTGATGCACAAGGTAAATTTGTAAATGATTTTGCAAAAGCATGGACGAAAGTGATGAATCTGGACAGGTTTGATCTGGTTTAATAAGAAGTATTTAAAATAATAAAAGAGGCTGTTTCAAAAAATTGAGACAGCCTCTTGATTTATATCTTTTTTTTGGAATGCACTTTTTTGATTTTATTAAAAAATAGATTATCAAAAAAGAGTTCATCCTCAAATGTATAATTGATTATTTTTTTGAATGTAAAAACCAAACATAAGTATCTTGTGGAAGTTCAAAAAATGATAAGATAATTTTATAAAATTATTAAACTTAATTAAATAACCATTGTTTAATGCCCCGTCACCTATTATAATTACTTCTTCATCTATTAAAACTGGATGTTTTTTTAAGATTAGGTTAAAAAAATTATCAATTTGTTTATCCTTATTTTCTATTATGTTTTTAAGATCTAATGAGAGTACATTATCTTTTTTTTTCCAGTTAATACCACTATATCCGAAAGGATAGTAACATTCCATTTCATCTATATAATTACTGGTATCTTCTTTTATAGTAATCGTTTTATTTTCAAATTCTTTATTGAAAATAGTTATTATTTCTAAATCAAATTCTGTATTTTCCATATTCTTATCTCGAAAATCTTTTAATTATATTATTTATTGTTTTTTCTGTAGCATCAAATGTAAAGTGTGGTCCTTTTTCTTTACCAAACCATACATTTATATGTGCTCCATGACGATCGTCAATTTCAACTCTAAATCCGGTTTTTCCATCAGCAGTACTCATCCCAACAGGTTTCCCTTTTGATGTTCCAAATTTTCCTAATACAACTTTTTCTGCTTTAAATCCTCTATTTTCCAACCATTGAAAAGCTTCCTTACGTGCCATATGATAATCTATAATATCATCCCCTACTTTTTTTAGCTTATTAACTGCAGAAATATTTCCTTTTTTTAATTGGAGAGCAATTGCCGCTAACTGTACAACTTCAACAGTTTCTTGAGTATCTTCATCCTGATAACTTAGCCATGTATCTAGCGTAACCCAACCAGCAGAGGCAAGAAGATTACTTCCCCCAGTTCCAAAAGTTCCCATAGCAAAAGCTAGATTTCTCTCAAATTTTTCAGTGGCAAGTGCTGCTTTACTTCCTCTGATAGCTGCTGCTAATCTATCTTGTGATGCATGATACGCATATAAATTCTGAATTCCCATATAGGAAAGGGTTGGGTTTCCTCGGGTTCCGGTGAGTACAATATTGTCTATTTCAATTGGATTTAATGGAGATAATCCTCTTGTTGGTGGATCTTCACCTATCATTCCTGTCGGATCATTGAAGTTAATAGGGTTTCCATATACATACGAGTAAGGATTATATGCAAATTGCAATTCACTTAAAGGGTCTATTGTTCCCCATCTTCCAACATCAGGCATGTAAAACCTTGCTCCATAATCATACATTCCTGTTTCTTCCTCTAATTCTTTTCCATTATACTTATCATTATAAGGAATGTTGAATTCTTTTAAATTATTATAATCATTATATCCCTGGTGAGCTAACCCGAATGGATAATAATTATTTTCTTTTAAATAGAACCAACCTCCTCCATCAGCAACACCGTAGGAAAATCTTATATTTCCTAAATGATCTTTATGATCATAGATGTATTGAGTTTGTTGTAGGTCATAAGTTCCTTCTGTTGTTGGAATTAATTTCAAAACACCATTTTCGTATTGAAAGCCGTCCAGATATTCTGTGGTTTTATTTCCAAAAGTCTTTTTTAGCTTTGTACCATCTGCTCGATAAAGATAAGAAGTATTTCCTTGGGCAGCCAAAATCTGTTTAGGTAAATTCAAATAGTTGTATGTTATAGATGAAATTCCTTTATCTTTTTGGCTTGTCATATTGCCGTTTAAGTCATAATCGATAGTATTACTTCCAATTGGATATCCTGAAGGGTTATTCCTGTTATCTGTAATTTTCGTTAGCTTATTTGACATATTGGGAATCTCGTAGTCGTAAACAAGTTCGTCAATATGCATGGCTGTTGAAGATCCTGGAGGGGGTGATTGAAATCTGTTTAAAGTTTTAATATTCCCATTAAGGTCATAGCTTACCTCTTCATCGTAAAAATGGTTTTGTGCATTTGAAGCTAAGTAAGGAGTTAAATAGGTCCCTTTTGTAAGCCTGCTCAAGTTATCATAGCTATAGGCATATCTTCTATGTATTTTGTCACTTACTGTTTTCCAATCGATTTCTGATATGCTGCCATTGTATTTTGCGATTCCATACTGAGTATCTTGTGGATTCTGATACTTTAATCTCATTGCAAAAAATCATCTCCCAAATTATCAGGATCATTAATGTCGGTCAACCAGCCTCTGATATTATATTTATAATCAATAGACTGTAAAGGCTCATAGTTGTCTGTATCTTGTCGTCCTGTTTTTTTGTTGACCAATTGTCCTAATTCATTATAATTCTGTATTGCTAATGGCTCTTCAATATAGTTATTGACTTTATGCTTGTGCGAAATCAATCTGTTCTGGTGGTCATATTCAAAAGTTTCTTTTACTTTAACCTCCGGGTCATTTGCTGTTCTTTTGTGATAAACGTATGATTCTTTAACAATACCTGCAAAATCCAATAATGATTCCCCTCTGGTAGTTCCTCCTAAGTGATTTATTGAATGAGACCCTATAATTCTTCCTTTCGAATCATACCAAGTATAGCTTTTTGTCCAGTTGTCATCATCTATGTTTTTTGTGTAAGAGGCAACTGCCATAGATTTAGTATTTACAGAAGCGTTTTGTATACCGGCGATCACATTTTGGCCTAAAATATTTGCAGGTATCATAGGAGATCCTATTGGATAAGTGTCATAATAATTTACACTTAGGATAGTCATACTTCCTGTAGGGAATGCACTTTTTGTATAATATATATCCAGCCCGTTTTGAGAAAATGGAGTAGTACTTCTGATTTCGTTATTTTCAGGATTTGCTGTCATATTATTTACAGCTGTTTGCATGGCAGCTCTTGTTGCTGTATTGGCAAAAAAACCTGTATACACGATTCTCCCTAGCAAATCATATTTGGTGAATATCCAGCCTTTTTTTGTAAAATTATTAGTTGTACTTCCCAATAAGGTATCCTGAGCTAATACAATTCTATCTTGTTTATCATACACCATGTATTCCCAGCCCTTTCCTGGGACCTTTTTTTCCACAAGCCTGTTTCGGTTATCATATTTATACTGGTAGCATGTGTTATCCAGTATGTCTTTATTAATCTGAGTAGAAACTGAGGCTAATGGAGTAATAACAAAGGCAAGTTGGTTGTAATCATTATAAACGTAATAGGTATCTACATTCTGTGAAGTACTCAGTGTCTTTCGTGCTAATATGATTTGCCCTTCTTGATTTTTAAACTCAATTATTTCATTTCCATCTTCGTCTGTTGTAGAGTTTTTATAAAGTTGTTTAGCCTCGTAAAAACCAGATAAACTGATGCTCGCTTGAAATGTTGTATAATTAAAAGTAGCAGTGTATTTTTTTACTTCATTATTTTTATTAAGACTGTACATTTTGGCAGCAGGTTTATACATCCAATCATTGCCCACTGGTGTAATACCAGCTACTCTGTTTAAGGGAGAAATATCAAATATCTTTTCTTCGTAAATCTTTTCGGCTCCATAGACAGAATTAACATTGTTAAGAGGTGCTTCATAATAACCTCCATTCTTAGTTTCTATTTGAGGTATAGGTAAATAATTTTTAGCCTGTCTCCCATATGTATCATATTCAAAATGGGTTATAATATCATTTCCTAATGGTGAAGCTTTTGTCATGACAGTTTGTTTGGCTCGTCCTAAACCATCAAGGTATTTAACAATATTTATTTGTTTAGCATTAGAACTTGAGACCTCTACCGGCTCCAGATAAGTTTTCTCCTGAACATAGTTTTCAGTATTCGTAACTTGTGAATGGCAGAAAACTATAAACAAAAAAGATATTATATATATTATTTTTTTTCTCACGATAATTAGTTATTTATAAAATTCAAATTGAAAATTGATAGTATTAGGAACAAATCCAGATAATAGTTTTGCCTGTACATTTCCTATTGGGTCAATTTTTATTTCCCAGACACTATTTGAATTAGGTTCATTGTAATGTATTGTTCTCCATTGTCCAGGTTTGCAATCACCTTGTATAGTTCCTATACTTGCTCCATTACTCCACTGTACTACATTTCCTGAATTAAATTTTAATTGGAAATTAACTTTATTGCCAGCAGAATAAATATTCATATAGCTTGCAGATATTGCATTATAAAGGTTTATAGGACATGTTGGGGCGCATGTTAGGTTTTGATTAGCTATAAGCTGTCCGTTTGTATTGATATCCATTATTGCTTTCTGATCTGCATCAGGCTGGCTGATAGAAGAAGAATATATTCCTGGTGGAACTGTGTATGTATAAGAAGCTGGTGAATAACCAACTGTACAATCTGTTTTATTGAAGTCTTGGCTTTTCTGAGTGTTGTAGAACAATAGAGCCTGCGAATAATTGTAGTTATATTCTTTCTTAATCTTCCCCTCAGAATCTAATGTTTTATTAAGTCTGTGAAAGGAATTATACTTATACGTTTCTTTTATTCCTGATGGAGATGTAAGACTTGTTATTCCAATTAGTGGATCATGAGTGTAAGTTGTAATTTCATAATTGACTAGACTGGAGTTTTTTCTGAAATTGTACGTCTTCAAACCAACTTAGACATTTTGGTTTAAATCCTTAAGGAGGATTTTCGGTTTATAAATTTACTAATTTTTGTTGGTTATATATTTGTCTT
>NZ_QICI01000062.1 GCF_004119445.1 Chryseobacterium sp. CH21
TCCCGCAAAGGAAACTGCCTGGATAATGCGGTAATAGAAAACTTCTTTGGAACTTTAAAATCTGAAATGTTCTATACTAAGAAATTTAAAACCATTGATGAGCTCAAAAAAGAAATAAAGAAGTATATCAATTACTATAATAACGACAGGATAAGACTTAATCTAAAAGGAAAGAGTCCCGTACAGTACAGAACTCTTTCATATAATAATATTGTTTAATTTTGTCTAAACTTTTGGGTGCAGTCTATTAATTGTCGGATTTTTTTATTGAATCCGGAGACGAAAGTTGAGGAATAGCAATAAATCACAAAGACTGGCAGGTTTCCGGAAAATCTTTTAATCTTTAAATGCTTTAAACTTTTAATTTCTCAATACTCTTACATTGTCATATTTTATCTAAAATAGTATATTTGTACCAACTATAAAGAAACAAAAAAACAATGCTTGTAATAGGAATTGCCGGTGGTACAGGATCCGGCAAAACTACAGTTGTTGATAAGATACTTCAGCAGCTTGATATTGAGGGAATGAATATCCTCTCTCAGGATAATTATTATCATGACAACCAAGGTCTTACATTGACGGAAAGAGAAGCTCTAAACTATGACCATCCGAAATCCATAGACTTTGACCTATTGATAAAACATGTAAAAGCTTTAAAAAATAATGAGTCTATTGAACAGCCCATTTATAGCTTTGTCACCCATTCCAGAACAGGAGATCATGTCACTGTAGAACCTAAAAACGTATTGGTAGTAGAAGGAATTCTTGTTCTTACCAACAAAGAATTACTGAAAGAATTCGATTTGAAAGTATTTGTTCATGCAGATTCAGACGAAAGACTCATCAGGAGGATCAGAAGAGATACCCAGGAAAGAGGAAGAGACCTGAGCGAAGTATTACACCGCTATCAGACTACATTGAAACCAATGCACCAGGAATTCATCGAACCGTCTAAAAATGATGCCGATCTTATCATTCCTAACATGAAGCAGAATTCTGTAGCCATTGATTTTTTAACTACTGTTATTAAAAATTCGTTGAAAAAACATTAAAAAAATGGAAGAAAATAACCTTATCAAAGACATTCAGCCGAAATCTGAAACATTCAAAATTATCCAGAAATATGTTTTGAATAAGTATACCATTACGATCTGTCTGTTTTTGGTATGGATGATTTTTTTCGATAAAACCTCATTTCTTGTAATTAATGAACTGAATGGTGAGATTCATAAATATGAAGACCAATTGGAATATTATAAAAAAGAATACGAGAAAAATGATGCTTTTTATAAAAAACTGATGAACAACAAGTCAGAAAAAGAAAAGTACGCAAGAGAAAATTATTTTATGAAAAAACCGAATGAAGAAATCTTCATTTTGGTGGTAGACAGCACAAAAGTTGCCAAGAAATAAAAGCATGCTAAAGTGTCAATAGTGAATAGACAATTCAGCTTGTCTGATAGTATCATTCACTTGTGAAACAAAATTCACCATTGACAATTCACAATTTAAACTAAAACTAATGTCAAATACAGATATACTTTCAAACTGGGAAACTCTAGTCAAAAAACAGCTTAAAACAGAAGATATTTATCCCGTTTTAGAAAAAAAGAATCTGGAAGGAGTAGAGGTGAAGCCTTTTTATACAGAAGTTGAGAAACCTTTGTTAAACCTTCCCAGAGTTGAAGAAAGCACCCATTTGGTAGCAAGATACCATGAAAGTCTGGAAGATGAAGTATTTGCATTTGTTCTTGATCAGAATGTAGAAACTCTTGATCAGAAAACCCTTTTTATTAATAATAAAGAACTTGCAGGACATATCAGTCCCAAAGAAGAAGACCAATATTTTTCATTGATAGATGTTTTTAATGAAAAAGAAGGAAGCATTGATGATCAGTTGGTAAAAGAATTATTGGCAAAAGACTTCAAAAGAAGCATCTGTGTTGATATTTCACTACATCAGAATGCTGGTGCTGCTATCTATCAACAGCTGGGCATTGCTTTGGCAAAAACAAAAGAGTTGGTAGAGGTCTATGGAACTGAAATTTTAAGCAAATTGATCTTTAGAATAGCTGTAGGAGGAAGTTATTTCTTTGAAATGGCCAAACTGAGAGCCTTTAAAATTGTTTTTAACCAGCTTTCCAAAGAATATGGACTGGATGAAGTTCCTTACATCTTTGCAGAGACTTCGCTTCGAAATAAAGCAGTTGCTGACAACGAAAACAACCTTATCCGCTCCACATTAGAACTTGCTTCTGCTATGATCGGAGGTGCTGATGCCGTATTTTCCAATAATTATCTTGTAGACAGAAGTACGGATAACTCGGAGGAAATATCTTTCAAGCAGCAGATTGTTCTGGCTTACGAAAGTATTATCAATGTATTTGAAGATGCTTCGAACGGAAGTTATTATGTAGAAGATATTACACGTCAGTTTGCAGAAAAAGCATGGGATTTATTAGTGGAAATAGAAGAAGCTGGAGGATATCTTGAGCTTTTGAAACAGGGAATTGTTCAGAAAAAGATCTATAATCATGCTATTGAAGAGCAGCAATGGATTGAAGAAGGGAAAATAAAGCTGATTGGAGTTAATTTATACCCTAAATTAGACGTTAAAAAGTCTATTGGAGATCTTTACAACGAAAAAGAAATAAAAGCCGTTCGTTGGGCTGAAATGTTTGAATAAAACATTAATTATACCATGAAAAAAAGCTTCATAATTGTCTTTTTATTGTTTTTCGGATTATGTTTTTCTCAAATAGAGAAAGATTTGTATGGAAAATGGGTAGGAACAGACGCTGGTAAATATGGCTCATTCACGTTTTTTTCAGACGGTTATGTAAAAGCAGAACTTGATGGATTGAATATTGATGGTAGAAATCATGTAATTCCTGATGGACCAAATAAAGGTAAAATTGGACATGTGAAATATACTGCTGATTTTTCAAAAAAAATTATCAAATTCAATCTCATTGGATCATACAATGATTTTAATAATAAACTTGAAGAAAGTAAATTTTTAAGTGGACTTATTAAATTTATTAATGAAGATGAATTGCTACTATTCTTCGACTTTGAAAACGAAACCCCGGCAGATATTGATCCTACATCTCCAAATGTAATGACATTACGTAGAGAGAAAGACTTATAGTTTTAAGAATGAAAGAAAAACTGATTGATTTATTCGAATATACCTATCATTTCAATATTGAGATGATTAAAGTGATCTCTGAAAACAGAGAACTTGTAGATGATAAAACAATCAATCTCATTAATCATACTCTTAATGCACAACAGATCTGGAATGCCCGGATATTGGGAGAAACAACCTTTGAAGTTTGGCAGATCAATCCTTTTGAATCCCTGATGGAAATCAATCAGGCTAATTTTATTAAAAGTATTGATATTATCTCCAATCTTGATTTGGATAAAAGAATAGAATATCAGAATTCAAGAGGAACAAAGTTTGAAAACACCATTTTTGAAATGCTTTTTCATGCAGTTAATCATTCCACCTATCACAGAGGGCAAATCAATTCTTTGCTTAAGCAGAACGGTATAACCCCGGTGTTGACTGATTATATTTTTTATAAGAGATAATTTTAGTAAATAATCATTTTCTAGAAAGATTTTGTGTAGATTTATAAAAACACAAAATGCAAATATTATGAAAGAAAATGAGATAAGTTTTTTTATCAGAAAATCCATATTTTCTGTGTATAATGAACTTGGTCCAGGGCTTTTGGAAAAAGTTTATGAAAAAGTTTTGGTTTATGAACTTGAGAATAACGGATTAAAAGTTAATACTCAAGTTCCAATGAAAGTTAAATTCAGAGATATCATTATTGACTCTAGTTTTATTGCAGATATAATTGTTGAAGATAAAATTATTATAGAAGTGAAAGCAGTGACGGAAATAGCAAATATTCATCATCAGCAGTTATTAACCTATATAAAGTTGACGGGGTTGAAATTAGGAATTCTGGTTAACTTTAATACTGATTATATTAGCAAAAGTATTTTTCGTAAAGTAAGAGGGAGTTTAGATTAATTTTCTAAATATAACCGCAGATGACACAGATTTTCACAGATGATTGCGTGTATTTTAAAAAAAATTAAAAAAAAGATTATCATTATTATTTCTCATTGAAATAGATAAGAAATACAACATAAACGTTTATGAAAATCTGTGCCCTCTGTGATTAAAAAACAACTATCGATTTTACAAAACTTTAGAATAATAAGAAAAGGAAAGTACATCTACATTAATATACATAAAGAAATACAACATAAACATCTGTGAAAATCCGTGTCATCTGTGGTTAAAATATTAAACAAAGAAATTCAAAACTATATCAACGCAAATCTGAATACAGATTTACACACATTACTGCTGAAAAATCTCCATTTCCAGAGGTTTCTATGCTGGAAATTGTACAGCAGATCAAAGGAAAACAGGTGGCAGAGAGAAAATTCCCATTTCTTTTAAAAGAAGGTATTCTTTTCCCGCCGCAACTTAATCTGGAACAGTCATCATCAGAAAAAACAGCCTTATATAAATCCGAAATACTGAAAGGGAAAACATTTATAGACCTCACAAGCGGTTTTGGGATTGACGCCTATTATTTGTCTCAGAATTTTGATCATATCACTTTAGTAGAACAGAATACCGAACTTTTAAAGATTGTTGAAAATAACTGGAATATCCTAAACCGTCAGGCGAAATTTATCAACCTTAAGCTTGAAGATTTTTTGGATGAGAATAAGGAGCATTTTGATGTTATTTATCTTGATCCGGCCAGAAGAGACGAGCAAAAAAACAAAGTTTTTCTTTTAGAAGACCTGTCTCCCGATATTCTTGAAATTCAGGAAAAATTATGTTCTATTTCCGATCAGGTGGTGATAAAACTTTCTCCGCTTATTGATCTTAAATACCTTATTTCAGTGCTGCCCGGTATTTCAAGAATTGATATTATTGCTCTGAAAAATGATGTAAAGGAAGTTGTAGTCTTTTTATCCAACAAAAATACAGATGGGATTATTTGTAACTGTGTAAACCTTGAAAGTGGGGAAGAAACCTTTACATTCATATTTGGGGAAGAAGAAACCGCAGAATCAGAATATTCTGAACCGGAAAAATACATTTATATCCCCAATCATTCTATTTTGAAGGCGGGAGTCTTTAATTTGATCTCACAAAAATTCGGATTAAAAAAGCTTCATCCAAACAGTCATTTATATACTTCTGCTGAAAAAAATGAAGACTTTCCCGGAAGAGTTTTTGAAATGGAAATTATTGATTCTAAAAGTATTAAAAAGAAAGAGCAGTTCAATGTCATTTCAAAAAACTACCCTTTAAAGCCAGAAGAAATCAAAAAGAAATATGGGTTAAAAGATGGAGGAGAACACTACCTTATTTTTACACAATCCAAAAAAGGGAAAATTATTTTAAAATCAGTATAAAAATGTTGCTGAAAAATACAGGATTTCTTAATTTTGGGCAATCAAAAATTGAAGCATGAAATCGCTGGCTTTTTAAATAACCAAAAATAGCGCGGTTTTATATGATTTTTTAAAAAATTAAATTTTACATATGAAAAAATTGATTATATGTTTAGCTATTGCGACTGTAGCTGTTAGCTGTAAAAAAGTACCTGCGGGAGGGAATAAGAACACTCTAAAACTAGAAGAAGGAGTAGAAAGATATTCTGATGATGCACAGGGAGGAGAAGCTCACGGACATGGTCATGAGGCTGCTGCAACTGCTGAAGGACACAAAGAAGAAGCTGCAAAACCTGAAGCGCATAAAACAGACAGTACTGCTGCTGCAAAACCTGCTGAAGCAAAAGAAGCTCCAAAAGCTGAACACTAATTAGTAGTATACAATATACAAGTGCCCTGTTTCTGCAGGGCATTTTTTATTAAAAAATCTGACTAAAGGGTTCATTAACATCGGGTTTGGAAAATCATCCCTTTTTGTTTGTCCCTGCCACGCATTTTTTTTAATTTTAACAAAATAAATTTTTACAATGCAAGAGACATTAAATTACATTAACGAAAACAAACAGCGTTTCGTGGATGAATTATTTGAGTTATTGAGAATTCCTTCTATTTCTGCAGATCCGGCGTATAAAGATGACGTTTTGAAATGTGCAGATGTAGTGGCAGCACACCTTCAAAATGCAGGCGCTGATAATGTGGAAGTTTGCCAGACGAAAGGGTATCCAATTGTTTTCGGGGAAAAGATTTTAGATAAAAATTTACCTACAGTATTGGTATATGGACATTATGACGTTCAGCCGGCAGATCCATTAGAGTTATGGACAAAACCTCCTTTTGAGCCTTATATTGAGAAAACTGAATTACACCCTGAAGGAGCCATCTTCGCAAGAGGTTCAGCTGATGATAAAGGACAGTTTTTCATGCACCTGAAGGCTTTTGAAGCCATGATGAAAACCAATGCTCTTCCTTGCAATGTTAAATTTATCTTAGAAGGAGAAGAAGAAGTAGGATCTGTAAGCTTAGGAGACTGGGTAAATGAAAATAAAGAAAAACTAGCTTGCGATTGTATCTTAATTTCTGATACTCACATTTATAGCAACGAACAACCTACTGTGACAACAGGATTAAGAGGTTTAAGCTATGTAGAAGTAGAAGTGGAAGGTCCAAACAGAGATTTACACTCAGGACTTTATGGGGGAGCAGTTCCAAACCCTATTCACGTTCTTTCAAGAATGATTGCGAATCTGATTGATGAAAACGGACACATTACTATTGACGGGTTCTATGACAACGTAGAAACGGTTTCAGACGCAGAAAGAGCGGAAATGAACAAATTGAAAGACAATCCTGAAGAATTCAAAAAGTCAATCGGATTAAGCAATATAGAAGGTGAAAAAGGCTATACAACGTTAGAAAGAACATCTATTCGCCCTACTTTAGACTGCAACGGAATCTGGGGTGGTTATACAGGAGAAGGAGCGAAAACAGTAATTCCTTCAAAAGCTTTTGCTAAAATTTCAATGCGTTTGGTTCCTTACCAAACTCCGCAGGAGATTACAGAAAAATTCACGAAATATTTTGAAAAGATTGCTCCGGATACTGTAAAAGTGAAAGTTACTCCTCACCACGGAGGTATGCCTTACGTTTTACCAACGGATACCAAAGAATTTGCAGCAGCAAAACAAGCAATGGAATCTGCATTCGGAAAAGAAGTTCTTCCATACAGAGGAGGAGGAAGTATTCCGATTACAGCAATGTTTGAGCAGGTTTTAGGAGCTAAATCTGTATTGATGGGCTTCGGGCTGGATTCTGATGCGATCCACTCTCCAAACGAACATTATGGATTGTTTAATTTCTATAAAGGAATTGAAAGTATCCCAATGTTTTTTGAAAATTATTCAAAGTAATTCAACGAAAATAACAAATGATAAGGTGTTTCTGCAAAGAGATACCTTATTTTTTTATCCATTTCATATCATTATCACCTTTTAGAAATGTGTTTTTAGGGTCCTTTAAAAATTAAATTCACTGAAAATAAAAGTGTTAATTTTTATTTGCAATAAGTTATTTCACCATTCATGGAAAGTTTATATTTTTAATACAAAACTTGATTTACTATGAAAAAATACTACTCAATTGCATTTTTGCTATTATCTATGTGTGTTTTTGCACAACAGACAGTATCTTTTGAATCCAGTGAAGGATTTAATACCGGAAATATCAACGGACAGGCTGGCTGGATCAGTACACCCACGGGAGGTATTCCTGAAAATATAACCCATCAAACCATCAGTTCTGATAAAGCGAGCGACGGAAGCACTTCCCTCAAAATTGTCAAAGAAACAACCTATGGAACCCAATCTGAACCCATTATAGGAGGTTTTTATAATCTCTCAACCCCTCTTTCTTACAACAATTTCTCAGTATCATTCGATATCAATATGTCGCAGCTCAACGGTTCTGATTTTGGTTTTCAGGGGGTAAACGATATTGATGATCAGTTGGTGGTGAGATTGGACTTTGATCACACCGGATTGGTGAAGATTCTGAATACCATATCAGGCGTACAGGATCTGATTTCCATCCCTTCAGCCTGGCTGCCGAATACATGGTATAGATTTAAAGTTGTTGGAACTGCCACAGATGTCAGGTATTATCTTAATGATGTTCTCATTTACACAGGTGCAGCAGCAGGGGCTATGAATATCAACCAGCTACGTTTTGTACATAATAATGCGTTAGGATCAGCTTATATTGATAATATTAAAATTAATACTGAGTTACAGGTTATGGGGGTAAAAGATGCTGATTTACATGATATAGAATTGACATTTTATCCAAATCCAGTTACTGATATCATCAATGTTACCTCAAAAGAAGCAAAAATTAATCTGGTGAGTATTATCGATATGGCTGGAAAATCAATAAAGACGGTGTTTTCCAGTAATAACAAAAATAATACTTCTGTAAATGTATCAGAACTGACTGCCGGAAATTATATTCTTATCATCGATACGGAGAAAGGAAGATTTAATAAGAAATTCATAAAAAAATAAATTCTGATCAATCTTAGTATCAGGAAAACGCTCCAATTGGGGCGTTTTTGTTATTTTTAAAGAATTAAAATTGTAAAGCATATGTCAGAAAATAAAACAGCTTATATAACAGGAGGAACCAAAGGTATTGGTTTCGGAATTGCTAAAATTTTACTTGAAAATGGAATATCAGTAGCATTTTCAGGCAGAAAAAGAGAAGATGTCATGAAGGCCGAAGAAGAACTTAAACAATATTCGGAAAATGTTTTGGGAATTGTTTCTGATGTAAGAAGCCTGGAAAGCGAGCAGGAAGCTGTAAAATATACAGTTGAAAAGTTTGGAAGATTAGATTATATCATTGCCAACGCAGGATTAGGTATTTTTAAGCCCGTAGATGAATTAACGACGGAAGAATGGAATGATATGATCGAAACCAATCTTACCGGGGTTTTTTATACTTTAAAAGCCTCTGTAGAAGAATTGAAGAAGACAGAAGGGTATTATATTACCATTTCCAGTCTGGCAGGAGCCAACTTCTTTGAAAACGGGACAGGATATAATGCTTCGAAATTCGGAGTGGTAGGTTTCACACAAGCTGCTATGATAGATTTAAGGAAATATAACATTAAGTCCACAGTTATTATGCCCGGATCCGTAGCAACTCATTTTAACGGAAATATTCCATCAGAAAAAGACAGTTGGAAAATTCAGCCGGAAGATATGGGAAATCTTGTGCTGGATATTCTGAAGATGAATCCAAGAGTTTTACCTAGTAAAATAGAATTTAGAGCTACTAAGCCATCATAATAATTGATCTTAAAAATTGATACTTCAAATAATAATTTTTTAGTATAGCCAATTCAATAAAAATACATTAATTGATAGATGTTTTTATTTCAAAAACAACCTTTCAAAACGTTTGTTGTCTTATCAACAGAAACGGTTCTTTCTTCATTTAATCATTAATAGGATAGGGAGTTAAATCTACCTAATAACTGGTATTGATTCTATTTTTAAACTGAAGTAAGTTTGGTGGTGAATTAAAATAAAAATATGAAAAATTTTCTATCAATTAATGCATTTTTGTTGATTTTATTTCAAACATGGAATGCCCAGGCACTGGAAAGTGACAGCTTTAATACCTATACTCTAGGAAATGTTGGAACAGACATTACAGCAGCTACTCCTGGACAAGGCGGGTTTTATACAGATTTTGCAGGAGGATCTAATTCGGACGCACAAATTGTGAATATTGATGCTTCCCATGGAAAATCTTTACAGGTTAGAGGAAGCGCTGGTGGTCCGGTAACAAAATATATATGGAAAAATGGCCTTGGAACAGCCTGGACAGGAAGAAACTTCGGAAATGATATCCTTAAACTGAGTTTTAATCTTTACACGGGAAGCTCTACAGGAGGTGTAGGACGGGGAACTGTACTGATTTATGATGGAACGACCCATAAAACACTGCTAGGAGCTGGATATGAATACAATACACAGAGAATTGTTGGAATAGCATACTACACCAAGATATCATCAGGGGTAACCGGGAATTATCTATTTTATCTGGAACCTGCTACGACTACCTATCCACCCAATACCTGGATTACTTTGAACTGTACATTCAATAAAACGACAGGAGTTGTTACATGGACAACCCCTGGTGGTAGTATTTACAGCCCTGCATCAACGCATACTCCGGCAGCGGCAGGCGTGGATCCCTTTGAAATGGACTTCGTTTCAGTAGCCAGCACAGGGAACACCGTAGCGACTATCACTTCTTTTGATGATTATACGGTAACAGCTGTAAATGCTGCAACATTGGGAACCAAAGAAACTGTTGCAGAAGAAAACAGAATTTCAGTCTACCCAAATCCCGCAACTGATTTTCTTAATATACAATCAGAAGCACCAGCCACCCATGTTGAAGTTACAAATATGTCAGGAAGAAAAATGGAGGTTCAATTAAATCATAATAAAGTAGATATCCGGAATCTTATCCCGGGAATTTATACTGTCAACATAGAAATAAAGGGAAATAAATTTTCTAAAAAAATTATTAAAAAATAATCTTAATCTTACTTTTAATAACACGAAAACGCTCTGTAATAGGGCGTTTTGTTAATTTTAATGCTCTGAATAACAAATCAATATATATTATGCATGCATAATATATTTTTTGCTTATATTAGCAAAAATTAATTCAAACAAAATTTCTGCGGAAATCGTCATGGGTGGATGCATTAAAGGGAAAAAATAAAATAGTACACATGAAAATATTAGTTTGTATTAGTAGTGTTCCGGATACTACTTCCAAAATTAACTTTACAGCAGATAAGTCTGCTTTCGACAAAAACGGAATTCAGTGGGTAATCAACCCGCTAGACGAATTTGCATTGACAAAAGCGGTTAAACTTCAGGAATCTCAGGGAGCAACAGTAACAGTAATCAACGTAGGGGATACTGCTACAGAGCCTGTAATCAGAAAAGCTTTAGCTATTGGTGCTAACGATGCTGTAAGAGTAAATCTTGATCCGAAAGACAGCTATTCTACAGCAAAAGAAATTGCAGCTGTAGCTCAAAACGGAGGATATGATCTTATTCTTTGCGGAAAAGAATCTATCGATTATAACGGAGGTTCTGTTCCAGGAATGGTGGCTCAGCTATTGAACCAACCTTTCGTGAACGCTTCAGTAGGATTAGACGTGAACGGAAGCGAAGCTACTGCAGTAAGAGAAATTGAAGGAGGAAAAGAAACTATTTCTGTAAAATTACCGGCAATTATTGCAGGCCAGAAAGGATTAGTAGATGAAAAAGACCTTATCATCCCGAATATGAGAGGAATTATGTCTGCAAGAACAAAACCTCTGCAGGTAGTAGAGCCTTCTTCTTCAGAAGTAAAAGTTCAGGGAGTATCTTATGACAGCGTTCCTGCAAGAGCAGCTGTGAAAATGGTTTCTCCTGACAACCTGGATGAATTGGTAAGATTACTTCACGAAGAAGCTAAAGTAATTTAATAAGAATCAAGTAAAAAGTAAAAAGATTCAGGATAACATTGATGTAAATTAGAAACTCTCTCATTTCCATTAATTTTCAGTGAGTTTGATAACCTTGAATCTTGAACGTCAAACCTTAAACAATTTTGAAATGGCAGTATTCGTATACGCAGAAAATATAAATGGAGTTTACAAAAAAGCAGCTTTCGAAGCAGTTTCTTACGCTAAAGCTATTGCTGATAAAGCTGGAGATACCGTTACGGCAATCTCTGTAAACCCAACAGATTCTTCAGATTTATTATACAAATATGGAGCATCAAACGTTATCAATATTAAAGACGAAGGTCTTAAAAACTTCTCAGCAAAAGCATTTGCACAGGCTGTAAGCGAAGTAGCAGACGGAAATATCATTGTTTTCCCTCACACTACTGACGCTTCTTCAATTGCTCCTATGCTTGCAGTAATGAAGAACTATTCTTTAATTACTAATGCATTGGAGGCTCCTGAAAGCCTTTCTCCTTTCCAGGTGAAAAGAAGAGCATTCTCAGGAAAAGGATTCATGCACGCAAAAGCAGAAGGAAACGGAGTAATCGTTACCGTTTCTCAAAATGCTTTCGGTGTTAAAGAAAATGCAGTATCAGGTTCAGAAGAAGTGAAAAACTTATCTATAGCTAATGAAGATACTAAAGTGATTTCTCACGAACAAAGCTCAGGTAAATTAGATCTTAAAGAAGCCGAAATCGTTGTTTCTGCTGGTAGAGGGATGAAAGGTCCTGAAAACTGGGGAATGATCGAAGATTTAGCAAACGTTTTAGGAGCTGCTACAGCATGTTCTAAACCAGTTTCTGATATCGGATGGAGACCTCACACAGAGCACGTAGGACAAACAGGGAAAGCGATTGCACCGAATCTTTATGTTGCTGTAGGGATTTCAGGAGCAATTCAGCACCTTGCCGGAGTGAACTCTTCAAAAACTATTGTAGTAATCAACAGTGACCCTGAAGCACCGTTCTTCAAGTCTGCAGATTACGGAATAGTAGGAGATGCTTTCCAGATTATTCCTGCATTAACTGAGAAAATTAAAGCAATAAAAGGATAAGAAAGTGAATTGTGAATAGTCAATTCGCTTTGCTGGTCAATTTTTAATTAAATAATTCACTTGCGAAGCAAAATTCACTATTGACTTTTGACAATCATCAACAATATAGATAAAAGCTCGGCTTTCCGGGCTTTTATTTTTGCGTAAAAAAGTGAAAACACAACAAAAAATTAATCTATATTTGTAGCTATGGATTATAAACAGCTAATTATTCGCGGAATATCGTACAGCCAAACCCAGTCGGGGGCGTACGCATTGTTACTGGAACATGAAGAAACACATATAAAATTACCTGTTGTTATAGGAAATTTCGAAGCCCAGTCTATCTCTCTTGGGTTGGAGAAAGATATTCATCCACCGCGTCCTCTTACTCATGATTTATTTACAAAATTTATAGTTTCTGCCAATTATGAGTTAATTTCTGTCATCATCTATCAGATTGTAGACGGAGTATTCTTTTCAAATATCAACTTTAAAAATAAAGTCACCGAGGAAGAATTGATCCT
The DNA here is from genome assembly GCF_004119445.1 of Chryseobacterium sp. CH21. Lineage (GTDB taxonomy): Bacteria > Bacteroidota > Bacteroidia > Flavobacteriales > Weeksellaceae > Chryseobacterium. The sequence goes on from NZ_QICI01000062.1 coordinate 13,142, forward strand.
TGATGCCCGAACTTCTGATGCTGTTGCAATGGCGGTAAGATTTGATGCCCCTATATTTACCACACAGCAGGTTTTAAATGAAGCAGGGATATTATTGGAACTGGAAGATGTTTCAAAAGAAGAGCAGTCTTTCTCAGAAACTGTACAGACAGAAGATAATTTAAAATCTCTTTCCATGGAAGAGCTTCAGAAATTATTGGAAGATGCCGTTAAAGAAGAAGACTATGATACCGCCCTTGAAATCCAGGAAGAAATCAAGAGGAGGAAAAAGAAAATTGACTAAAGAGATACTTTTTATATAAACTATGAATTTAAAATTACGACTGACCATCCTCAGTTTTCTCCAGTTTTTTGTGTGGGGAGCATGGCTGATAACGATGGCAAACTTCTGGTTTGGCACCAAACATTGGGAAGGAACTCAGTTTGGAGCTGTGTTCGGAACAATGGGAATTGCTTCCATCTTTATGCCAACCATTACCGGAATTATCGCTGACCGCTGGATCAATGCGGAACGCATATTTTCAGTATTACACATCCTTTATGGGGTTATTCTTTTCATTTTACCTCATTCCGCAGACCCGAATTCTTTCTTTTCGGTAATGCTTGTAGCCATGTGTTTCTACATGCCTACTATCGCACTTGCAAACTCCATTTCTTATACGATCCTGAAAAATAATAATCTGGATGTCGTAAAAGATTTCCCCCCCATTCGTGTATGGGGAACTATTGGTTTTATTGTAGCGATGTGGATCACGAATCTTAGTGGAAACAAAGCAACAGAAGGTCAGTTTTATATTGGAGGTGCAGTAGCCATTTTCTTAGGTATTTACGCTCTTACATTACCAAAATGTCCGCCACAAAAGCTGATTGATAAAAACTCACCATTATCCGAGCAATTAGGATTGAATGCATTCAAGCTTTTTGGAAATTATAAAATGGCGTTATTCTTCTTATTTTCAATGCTTTTGGGAGCGGCACTTCAGCTTACCAATGCTTATGGAGATGTTTTCTTAAGTGAATTTGCCCATTTCCCTAAATATGCGGACTCGTTTGTAGTTCAAAGATCTACCATTATCATGTCAATTTCTCAGGTTTCAGAAACCCTGTTTATTCTGGCAATTCCTTTCTTCCTGAAGAAATTTGGAATCAAAAAAGTAATGTTGATGTCAATGTTAGCATGGGTTTTAAGATTCGGCTTCTTTGCATATGGTGTTCCGGATGGATTTGGACTTTCATTAATCATTCTTTCATGTATTGTATACGGAATGGCTTTCGATTTCTTTAATATCTCAGGTTCTCTTTTCGTAGAAACGACCACTGATAAAAAGATCCGTTCTTCGGCTCAGGGCTTGTTTATGATGATGACCAATGGTTTCGGAGCTGTTTTTGGAAGTTATATTGCAGGATGGGCTATTGATAAATTCTTTACCCATAAATTTACAACAGCTTCAGATTTGTCTAATTATCTGCAAACTACACCGGATAATCCTACTTTTCTGGAAATTTTAAAGAACAGTTTCAACTCAGCTGTGAACGCAGACGGAACCCTTTCCGCTGTAGTAATGGTAAAAGACTGGCAGCAGATATGGCTTTCTTTCGCAATTTATGCGTTGATACTGGCGATTTTCTTTGCCGTATTGTTTAAACATAAACACAATCCGGAAGATGTTTCTTCAGTAAAACATTAATCTAAACTTACATTTATTGAAATATTAAATTGCATTTTTGAAAAAGAATGCAATTTTTTTGTTTTAAACCCTTGTGCTGTCTGGAATTTATTTGTTCAGAAAGACTTTACTCCCACTTTTGACAACACAATGCTTTGCTGAAGAAAAAATATGGACTTCAGATTGGTATATAAATAGCAAATGTTAATTTTTAATTTGATACTAAATCACTATTTTCATTGTTTAATAAATAAAAATATGAAAGCTTTTTTGTGTCTAACAAGTGTTCGGGTACAGAATTCCTATTTTTAAAACACACTCTTTAAAAGTGTGTTTTTTTGTATTTTGGCACTTTAGTAAATATGAAAAATATTCAGTTATTAGGATTACTGTTAGTAATTGTAGGTAGTTTTTTACCCTTGGTACATGTGCCTATCATCGGGAATTGGAACTATTGGAAGCTTGATCATTATCTGGCCATAGCATGCTGGATTTTTTCCGCATGTGCCGTTTTTGGAATCGTCAATAACAGTGCAAAAATTGTAAGGTTTTTTGGTATTCTGCTTATCCTTTTATTTGCATTTACCTTATTCGCTGTAAAAATGCAGTCCTTACAATATTTCAGCTTTTTACCCTTCAAATCCTGGCAGGAAACTTTTGCAGGAATCGTTAAACTGAAATGGGGATGGGTTATAGAATTTTTAGGAGCTTTTCTTCTGGTTTTTGCAGGAGGAAATAAAAAAGTAGATAACAGAACACAAATATAAAAATGAATCTTTTAAAACAATTTTCAGCAGGAGTTCTGTTGGCTGCAGCTATTCAAATTCAGGCTCAGGCAACAGAGCAGAAAAAACCGGATAGCCCGCCTAAATGTACCAATATCAAAGAAGGTAAATTTGTAAGACCCAATTACCCGGAAGGGATATGGTATATGACCATTAAAGATAATGTTCAGACCGAATATTTTAATAATGGAAAAGATTATATAAAATCAACATTGGTTTTTATAGATGACTGCAATTACAAAGCAATCGTAATGGAGAAATCAGATAAAAATGATCCGGCACAGGTAGGAGATGTTTTCAACAATAAAATAGTAGCCACACAAGATAATCTTCTGAAAGTGAATACTAAGATTGAAGGAACATCATTCGACGTTGTGTACGTAAAAGTAAAATAAATTCTAACTATAAAAATGGAACACTGGTTCCGTTTTGGCTAAATAAAAATTATATACATGAAAGAAGTATTCATTGTTTCCGCAGTAAGAACACCTATGGGGAGTTTTATGGGAAGCTTATCAACAGTTCCAGCTACAAAACTGGGAGCAACTGCTGTAAAAGGGGCATTAGATAAAATCGGTTTAGATCCTAATCAGGTTCAGGAAATCTATATGGGAAATGTTCTTCAGGCAGGAGAAGGCCAGGCGCCGGCTCGTCAGGTAGCTTTAGGAGCAGGTCTTTCAATCAATACACCTTCTACTACAGTTAATAAAGTGTGTGCTTCAGGAATGAAGGCTGTAACAATGGCTGCTCAGGCAATCAAAGCTGGTGATGCAGAAGTAATTGTTGCAGGTGGTATGGAAAATATGTCTTTAGTTCCTCACTATTACAATGCAAGAGTTGCTACAAAGCTAGGCGATATCAAAATGCTTGACGGAATGGTACTTGACGGTCTTACAGACGTATACAACAAAGTACATATGGGAGTATGTGCAGAAAAATGTGCGGTAGACTATAATATCACAAGAGAAGATCAGGATAACTTCGCTGTTGAATCTTACAAAAGATCTGCAAAAGCGTGGAGTGAAGGTAAATTCAATGAAGAAATTGTACCGGTTTCTATTCCTCAGAGAAAAGGAGAGCCTGTAATCTTTGCTGAAGATGAAGAATACAAAGCTGTAAACTTCGACAGAATTTCAACACTTCCTACCGTATTCAAAAAAGAAGAAGGAACGGTAACAGCTGCTAATGCATCTACTCTGAATGACGGTGCTTCTGCATTAATTCTTGTTTCTAAAGAAAAAATGGAAGAACTTGGATTAAAACCTCTTGCCAAAATCGTTTCTTACGCTGATGCGGCACACGAGCCTGAAAACTTTACGACTGCTCCGGCTAAAGCACTACCTATCGCTCTTAAAAAAGCAGGATTAGAAGTTTCTGATATCGATTTCTTCGAATTCAACGAAGCTTTCTCAGTAGTAGGATTGGCAAACAACAAAATCTTAGGATTAGATGCAGCTAAAGTAAACGTAAACGGAGGAGCTGTAGCTCTTGGACACCCACTGGGAAGTTCAGGATCAAGAATCATTGTTACATTGATTAACGTACTGAAGCAAAACAATGCAAAATACGGTGCCGCAGCAATCTGCAACGGTGGTGGAGGTGCTTCTGCTATCGTGATTGAAAATATCTAATATTCTGTTTCAGAATATATTGCCATTAAGGAATCGATAATTTTTTTAAAAACTTATCCATTTCTTAATGGTTTTTTTATTTTTGTGCTACTAATATATATTTGAAATGTCTGAAACTGAGAATCGACAGCCTAAAAACATAAAGAATAATCCGAAGATTATGAAAGCCTGGGCTGTATATGACTGGGCAAATTCCGTTTATTCCCTGGTTATTACCTCTACTATTTTCCCTATTTATTACTCTATCCTTACCACAGCGTATGAGAAAAAGGAATACGTAGCAGAAACCAAAACATGGATTGATGTCCCGGTAAGACATTCTATCAAAATTTTTGGAGAAGGATATCAGCCGGATGCCGTATACGGATATTCACTTACGATATCGTTCTTTATCGTAGTATTATTGTCTCCGTTTTTATCTTCATTAGCAGATACCATCGGAAACAAAAAATCTTTCCTGCAGTTTTTCTGTTATCTGGGAGCAACATCTTGTATGGGATTAGCCATGTTTACCGGAATGCACAATGTATTTCTGGGGCTCTTATTCAGTATTACTGCCAGTGTAGGGTTCTGGGGAAGTTTAGTGTTTTATAACTCGTTCCTTCCGGATATTGCTACACCAGACAGGCAGGATGCGCTTTCTGCCAGAGGATATGTGTACGGATATCTGGGTTCTGTAGTTTTGGTAGTAATCTGTTTAATTTTGATCCAGGTTTTTGCCAAAGGAGCTGCTCAGCAGTTATTATTTACAAGAATCAGTTTTCTGTTAACAGGTGCATGGTGGTTCGGTTTTTCCCAATATACCTTCAAACATCTTCCTCAATTTGGGGATGTGAAAGATAAACTTCCTAAAGATTTGGTATTGCTGAATTATAAAAATATCTTCAAAAAGCATGAAGAGCAGGGAGGTTTCTTTGAAGTTTTTAAAGATAACCTGAGCTTCTATAAAGATATTGCAAAAGAAAGTTTCCACGAACTGTTTAAAGTAGGAGGAGAGCTTTTCAAAGATAGAAATCTGAAATTCTTCCTATCAAGCTTCTTCTTTTACAGTGTCGGAATGCAGACCATTTTCCTTATGGCTACTTTATTCGGGAAGAGTGAAATCAATCTTGCTCAGGATAAACTGATCGGAACCCTTTTGGTTATTCAGATTGAAGCCATTATCGGGGCTGTTATTTTCTCAAGATTATCCAAAAGAATTGGTAATAGAAACGTAATTTCAATTGCGATTGTACTTTGGATAGTAGCGTGTTTGTGGGCTTATTTCCTGAATAAAGAAAATCCAACGGTAGAATATCAGTTCTATGGAGTTGCAGCAGTAGTAGGGTTAGTAATGGGAGGACTTCAGGCGATGTCCAGATCCACTTACTCAAAATTACTTCCGGAAAATTCAATGGAGAACACTACTTACTTCAGTTTCTATGATGTATTGGAGAAAATTGCCATCATTATTGGAACATTCATCTTTGCAACATTGATTGAGCATTTTAACAATATGCGTATTGCCGCTTTATCAATGACCATATTTTTTGGTGCAGGATTGGTTTTAATCCGATTCCTGAAGGTCAAAATGAGAACTGATAGAGAAACATTATAAAATTAAAAGACGTTATTTTTAACGTCTTTTTTTATTCTTTAAAATAAAAAACACCTATTTGATAGTTTTGTTTGATTTATTTTATGTACATGTAATAAATATTAAAATACAGTAATGATTTTTCACTATGTTTTGATTTTTTTGTTTATTTGTAAAAATGACAAAATTACCAAAATCATGAAAAAGTTTCTACTAATTTGTTTTTTGCAATGTTTTATTCTTGGTTTTTCTCAAAAATTAAAACCTGTTGCTCAAAAAGTTTCGGAATTTCATAATGAAAAAACAGAGCTTAAAAGCTATGATCTATTTGAACTCAATAAAACTACAGATAAATCAGACGAATACAAGCGGGCTGCAACTGATATCAGTGTTATGTCTCTGAAGTCTGCAGAGTTGAAAAGATTAATCAAAGATAAACCAGATTTTCTTGAAATATCTTTTCCCTTTGATGGCAGACAAATCACTGTTGAAATGTACAAACATCAAATCCTGACCAGCGATTTTAAAGTAGTTACAGATAAAGGGAACGCAGTACCATATACACCAGGAGTTTACTATCAGGGAATTGTAAAAGGGGATAATGCTTCTATTATTGCTTTTAGCTTTTTTAATAATGATGTTGTAGGAGTGGTATCCACTCCTGAATTAGGAAACATAGTAGTAGGAAAAGCTAAAAATTCTGAAGATTTTGTAAGCTATTCAGATTCTAAATTAACAGGTTCCAATCCTTTTGCATGTGATGTAGATGGTCTGAAAGAAAACCAGGTTCAAAGACCTGTTTTTAACCCTAATAATACCAGTAAAAAGAAAACAGATAACTGTGTAAGAATATACTATGAAGCAGGTTTCGGTCCTTACACCCAAAATGGAAGCAATACAACGACAACAACCAATTGGGTGACAGCCATGCACAATAACGTTTCAACACTGTATGCCAATGAGAATGTGAATGTGGCATTAAGTGAAGTTTTTGTCTGGACAACTACTGATCCTTATACTGGATCACCAAGTGCAATTTTGAGTCAGTTTAGAACTACAAGAACCAGTTTTAACGGAGATGTTGCACAGTTATTAAGAAACCCTGCTACAACAAGTATTGCTTATGTTAATTCATTATGTACCAATTATAGATATTCTTATTGTGGAATGAATCTGAACTATCAGAACGTACCTGCTTATTCCTGGAATATAGAAGTAATGACCCATGAACTTGGGCACAATTTAGGCTCACCACATACACACTCTTGCTTCTGGAATGGAAATAATACCGCTATTGATGGATGTGGACCTGCATCAGGAAATAACGAAGGATGTACTGCTGCTCTTCCTCCGGCCGGTGGTGGTACCATTATGAGCTACTGCCATTTGGTAAGCAGCGTAGGAATTAATTTTGCAAACGGTTTTGGAGTACAGCCAGCAACGCTGATCCGAAATACAGTCGATTCAAAAGGATGTCTTGGAACCAATTGTACAACATCTTGTACTGCAACGATCTCCAATCTTACGATTAATAATATCACACAAAACTCAGCAAATGCTACTTTTACAGATGCTGCCTCTACATCATGGAAATATAAGCTGACAACAAGTAACGGAACATTAATATCTTCCGGAAATGCAACAGCACCTTCTTTTAATTTTACAAGTCTTCAACCGGCTACATATTACAGATCAAGTGTAGGAACAGATTGCAGCGGCCCTAATGCTTTCCAGTTATCACAGCTATTTTTAACAGATGGAGCATGGTGTGACGGAACTCAATTCTTAGATACGGGAGGTTTAGCAGGGCAGTATAAAGATAATGAAGAATTGGTAAAAACATTTTATCCTACTTCTGGTTCTTCTATGACCATGACATTTACGGCATTCGATCTGGAACAGGGCTACGATTTTATGTCTGTATATAATGGTTCTTCTACAGCGTCACCATTATTTGCCAATGGAAATAATCTAAGTGGAAGCACAATTCCAGGTCCGTTTGCATCAACAGATCCTTCAGGGGCAATAACCGTAAAATTTGTTTCTGATGGAGGGGTAACAGGAAATGGATGGAATGCAAATTTCTCTTGCAGTGTCCTGACAGTGGAAGACATCAAGATAAAAAATAACTCAATTGATATTTACCCGAATCCTGCTAAAAATATGATAACCCTCTCTTCAAAAGAAAGGCTGAAAGGGTATAAAATCTATGATGAAGCCGGAAGACTGGTGCTTTCAGATTCTTCTTTAAAAGGGAATAAACAGGAAATAAATCTTTCCTCAATTCAGACAGGAAACTATGCGATTACCATTAAAACAGAGACACAGACCATCAACAAAAAGCTGATCAAACAGTAATTTTTAAATAATTTATGATGAAAGCCTGATAATCTCAGGCTTTTTTTGTATATTTCATAGAAAAATTTCGGCCTGAGTTTTGCTTATATTCAGCGGAATAATTTTTAACTTTGCAAAAAGATTTATTGTCAACATGACCAACCCTTTATTTTATGCAAAAATAATTCTGTTCGGAGAATATGGAATGATCGAAGATTCCCAGGGACTTGTAGTACCTTACAGTTTCTATAAAGGAACTTTGAAATTTTCAGATCTGAGTTCTGATTTTGAACTTAATTCCAACAGACATCTGCAGAAATACTCTGAATTTCTTACAGCACTTGACCTTTCCGACGATTTTAAGTTGGATATCGAGAGCTTCAAAAACGATATTTCGAACGGACTTTTCTTTGATTCCAATATTCCTCAGGGATATGGAGTGGGAAGTTCAGGAGCCTTGGTAGCTGCTATTTTTGAAAAATATTCAGTTAGCAAACTGAATCCTGAGAACATTTCAAAAGATAATCTTAAAAAATTAAAAGCTGTTTTCGGAGAAATGGAAAGCTATTTCCATGGAAAAAGTTCTGGAATGGATCCACTGATCTGTTATATGAATCTTCCAATTCTGATCGAAAATAAAGAAAATTTAGACAGGGTAAATATTCCAGAAGGAGAAGAAGGAAAAGGAGCTATTTTCCTGATTGATTCCGGAATGACAGGAGAAACAGGACCTATGATCCAGATTTTCTTTGAAAAAATGAAAACAGAAGGTTTCCGTAAAACCCTGAAAGAAGAATTCATCCGTTACAATAACGCATGTATTGAATCTTTCCTTAAAAAAGACATGAATCCTTTCTTCAGAAACCTGAAAAAACTTTCTCACTGGGCATACGAGCATTTCCGCCCTATGATTCCTGAAAGTATTTTTAATATCTGGAAAAAAGGTCTGGATTCTAATGCTTATTATCTGAAACTATGTGGTAGTGGCGGTGGCGGCTATATCTTAGGATTTACCAAAGATTATGCAAAAGCAGAAAAAATGCTTGAAGGCTTCCAAAAAGAAGTGATTTACAGATTTTAAACAGATTGGAATGAATTCTGAAAAAGAAACTTTCCAATCTAAAAACTATGTATCAAAATCTATATTTTACAGATTTTCACAATTCGTGGGCTTTCTCCTCGGAGCACGTTTTTTTGTAGCTGCTCTGCTGACATTTGCCCTTTATGTTTCTACTTTTTTCCTGTTCAATCAGGATGAATCCTTTCAAAAATTCGTCTTCGATTTCAAAGTACATGGTATTATTTTCTGTACGGTTCTTACGATACTGGCAGGTGGTATTATTAATCAGTTCTATGATATCGAGAAAGACCACATTGTAAAACCTTTCAGAACAAGGGTTCAGAGTTTCATCAAACAGAAATATTTTTTATATGCTTATCTGGCTCTCAGTGCTATTTCTTTAGGGGTAGCCTGGATGATTTCCCATAATGTATTTGCTTTCTTTGTGGTTTATCAGTTCTTTATGTGGTTTTACAGTCATAAACTAAGCAGAATACTGATTGTAAACAACCTTACTTTTGTCAGCCTTACCTTATACCCATTTTTTGGAATGATGGTGTACTATGAAACGTTTTCCAAAAAGGTCTTTCTGATGGCTGTTTTTCTTTTTCTTATCTTGCTGTGTATTGATATTGTAAAAGATACCCTTACCAAAAGTGTAGATAAAACATTTGGATATACTACCATTCCTAACTATTTTAAAACCAGAAATACAAAAATCATACTGACTTCTTTACTGATGATCACCATGGCAGTTTCTATGAAAATCATCACCAAAACAGGAGTTACTGGATTCATGGCTTATTACTTTGCCGGAGGGCTTTTTGTTATGATTCTATGCATCTATCTTCTTATTAATGCATCCCGCAGGAGTAACTTCTTTACATTGAACGTATTACGTTTTTGGGTTTTTGTAGGAATTATTGCAATGCTTTTAAACGGAATAGAGCATAAATTATAAAAAAAATTCTTTAAATAAACTGAGGTTATTACTACCTTTGCCTAACTAAATTTAATAAATAGGAATGCCCATTTTTAACGATACAAAAGTCGCATTTGCAGACAAGTCTGATGCACAATTGAAAAAGGCTTACTGGATGTTTAAAATGATTGAACAGCCCGCTCTTACAAGCCTTGGAACATCTGTCCTGAATTTTACAGTACACAACAACTTTCCTTTCGTTACCGGAATTGTAAAAAGTACCTTATTTGCCCAGTTTTGTGGTGGTGAAACCCGCGAAGAAAGCATGAAAGTTGTGAAACAGCTGTTCAAAAGAGGAGTTGGAAGTATTTTCGATTACTCTATTGAAGGAAAAGAAGATGAAGCAACTTTTGATGCGGTATGCAAAGAAATTAAAGACATTGTTAGATTCTCGGTGGGAAATCCGGCAATTCCTTTTATTGTGTTTAAACCTACGGCTTTCGGAAGGATTGATCTTTATGAAGCAGTTGGAAAAGGGGCAGAACTTACTACCAGCCAGAAAGAAGAATGGGAAAGAGTCGTGAAAAGATTTGATGAAGTATGCAGTCTTTGCCACGAAAATGATAAAAAAGTAATGGTAGATGCTGAAGAAACCTGGATGCAGGATGCAGCAGATCACCTTTGCGAAGAGATGATGGAGAAATATAACCAGGAAAAACCTATCGTTTGGAATACAATTCAGATGTACAGAACCGGAAGGCTGGAATATATGGAAGCTAATCTTCAGAGAGCAAGAGAGAAGAACTACTTTATTGGTTATAAGATCGTGCGTGGTGCTTATATGGAAAAAGAAAGAGCCAGAGCAGCAGAAAAAGGTTACGCAGATCCTATTCAGCCAACCAAAGACGCTTCAGATAAAAACTACAATGCAGGAATTGATTTTGTCATGAATCATCTGGACAAAGTTTCAGCGTTTTTCGGAACCCATAATGAAATCTCTTCAGAGTTGATTATGGATAAAATGAAAGCAAAATCTCTGGAAACCGACAATCCTCATGTGTATTTCGGGCAGCTTTATGGGATGAGTGACAATATTACTTTCTATTTGTCCGATAAAGGCTATAATGTAGCTAAATATCTTCCATATGGACCCGTCAAGGATGTTGTACCTTATTTAACGAGAAGAGCTCAGGAAAACACCTCTGTAGCCGGACAAACCGGAAGAGAGCTGGGACTTATCAAGAAAGAACTAGAAAGAAGAAAGAAGTAATAAGCAATTAAGATTGCTCTTAATATTTATCAGGCCCGCAGATTTGCGGGCTTTTTAATTGGTTTAAATCAATTAAAAGAGGGAGGGAATTTTTTGAATTTGCAGTTTTGGATTATAAATCAAAATTAATAATAATCAATATAATTTCTACTTACATTAATTATATGTTAGAATAATTTGATTTTTATTGTTGATTTGGTTTTAAATATTTATATTTGGTATAGCCATAAAAAAAGCAATGTATGAAAAGACCTTATTTACCTCTATAATACCTCCAACAGGATCTTTACAACACGATAAACAGAACAGATTACCCTTTAATAAATAACCGAAATTATAAAAATATAGTTGTGGAACAGATGATGCAGTAAGATGAAAACTTCATCTCTTTAATTTCCCATTATATTTCAAAAATAAAATAAAGCAATAGCTTTAGTTTTCTTCTTCAAATATTTTTTAACCTGATCATTTTTTGATCAGGTTTTTTAGGGCTCAAAACTTTCGAATTTTCCATTTTCATAGAACAGAACAATACGTTTTATTTTACTTTGTTGATTTCCAAACAGTTGCCCTAAAATCTGATCACCAGGATTTTCTAATCGCTGAGAATCCGGTATTTTTTCCGGAGCTTTATCTTGGGCAGGTATAAACGATTCTCCAGAACTTGATTTTGGAGCTTCTACCTCTGTTTCATCACTTCCAAATTCATCATCCTCATTCATCATAGTAAAGAGATCGGGGAGTGGAGTTGTTTTTATTTTCTCCTCTTCAGTATGTTCTTCATAAGTTTCGGTTTCGGGCAGCTGAGATTTCAGCATCTCACCTTCACCGGTAACCAGCCAGTCCCACAGAAGTTCCGGAAAGCGGGATTTTATTTTTATGATAAACTCAAGAGACGGTTTGTTTCTTCCGGAAGTAATATGCGAAATAGAGGAACGCTGCACATCTATCTCATCAGCAAACTCAGAAGGAGTAAGATTAGAATACTCTATAATTTTGGAAATTCTTTCATTTAAACTCATAAAAATAAGCCTTTAATTATTTTACAAATGTAACTCTTATAATTTACAAATGCAAAACACAAATGTAAATAAATGAAAATAATATTTGTATACATTTGTAATATGTATGTAATTATTTTAAAATCAACCCATTATTATATAGTTACAATTGTATTTAACTGTTATAACAATCTACTATAGGACTTCTGAACAGGTATCTTTAATATAGTATTGGAGCATGGTTTACCCCTGAATATTGGTTTAAAAATGTAAATTCATGCATTTTAAAGGGTTATTTTGTCCCTTAAATCTCTTGAAAAATAGAGTATACATTATTAAACCAACTAAATTTCTTTTAGGACTTTAATTATAGATAAATATCTTATAAAAGCCATATAAAAGCACTTTTGTGAATGTTACATAGGTAAATTACTGATGTAAACACACTATTTTAAACCTATTTTGGATGTTATTGGAGAGAAATAGTATTTCTGTTAAGCAACAGTTTTTATTCTGAATTAAAATGCTTCAAAAAATGACTGTTTGATTAAACTTTAAAAGGAAAATAGGATTTTATAAGCACTTTACATATGTATACGGTATTAAATTACAGTGTTATCCACAATTTTAATGTTTAGGAAAATAACCCTCAAATGGCAAAAATAGTCTTTTTATACACTTAAAGTACTATTACAAATACAATTGAGATAAATTTTATAAAGTATTGATTTTTAATAATTTAATTATATTGTTTTAAATTATTCGCAATCCACAATTTTATCAACAGACAAATTGTCTTCTGATAGTGTTTAACAATGTTACAAGTGTTAACACGCTTTTAAAGTTTAAAAATGCTAAGATTTAAACCTTGTAAACGATTTTTAAAACAGGTGTCAAATGTAAATTTGTGAATTTTGTCCATATTTACAAATGTTAATTAAAGTTTTGACTAAAAATGGCTAAATTTGATTCCTGTAAACAATTCCCAAAATGAATTTTGAACAGATCTATTCTCAAACCCCCGATTTCTCAAATCGCTATATTTCCCCTGAAAAATTATTTTCTTATCTACAGACCAATCTCAGCGATTATATTCAGGAGATCGGAACATCCTATTTAGATAAACCTATTTATCAGTTAAGCATCGGAACCGGAAACATTCAGGTGTTAGCCTGGTCTCAAATGCACGGCAATGAATCCAACGCTACTCATGCTATGCTCGACCTTTTGGTAAGCCTTGATAAAGCTCCGGAAATGAAAGACGATTTATTCAGTAAAATAAAACTCGATTTTATATTCATGCTGAATCCTGACGGATCTGAAAGATGGACCCGATTGAATGCAGCCGATATTGATCTGAACAGAGACTTTCATAATGAAGCAAGTAAGGAGATTAAATTTCTGAAGAAAGCAGCGGCCTCTAAGAAATATGATTATGCATTAAACCTCCATGAGCAGCGAACGATTTTTACGACCGATGGCATTCATCCTGCTACACTTTCCTTTTTGGCACCTTCTGAAAACGTAGAACGTACTGTGACGGAAAACAGAAAAAAATGCATGGCAGTAATCGGAAGTGTTTATAATCATTTAAAGGAAATGATTCCCAATCAGATTGGAAGATATTCTGATGAATTTATCCGACTTCTACAGGAGACAACTTTATCAAAGCCGGAATGCCCACGATTTTATTTGAAGGCGGTCACTTTGTAGATGATTATACCAGAACAGGAACAAGAAAATATTATACGATAGCTCTTTATTATGCATTAAAGGCGATCAGCGAATTAAACTCCGATAGTACAGGCTGGGAAAAGTACCTTGAAATTCCGGAAAATCAAGAAACCCATTATGATTTAATTTACAGAAATGTAAGATTGAATACTGATCATGAATGTATTTTAGATATTGCCGTTCAGTATAGAGAAATAAAAGAAGAAGGGAAGAGCGAAATTTCATTCCTTCCTTTTGTAATGGAAGCCGGAGACGTTAAAAAAAGAAAAGGCTGGAAAGAAATAGACTGTACCGGAAAGAAATTTATTTCTGCTACTAAATATCCAAAGCTGGATTCTGTGGTGGATTTTACAATTGAAGATTAAAAAAACTTATTTTTATTTTTGAACCATTAAGATGTAATAAGAGTTTAAGAGTATTAAGATAAGCTTCGCTTTAAGCTTAAAAATCAGAATGATTTATCTTAACTATACTTTATTCCTTAAGTCTTACTTAATGGTTTTACTATACATCCAAAAAATAAAGCCGATAATTTAAATTATCGGCTTTATTTTTTATTATTTTCTATAATTATTTTTTGTAATAGATTAGCATTAAATTGAACATAAAATATTTAACTGGCTTTAGCCAAAACCTAATCTCGGAAATTATAGAATTTAGATTTTACTCAAGAATAAAAGTTTAGTTTACCACTTTAATTCCGTTTGCTACAAATCTGATCTCTTCTTTTGGCTGCGTAATCGCATCAATTTCAGACTGAGGCTTTTTAGCATCTTCAGCATAATGTTTCTGTTCATTTACAGAAGTTACCTTTCTTTCTGCATTTCCTTCCAATACTACATTCTTACCTTTTAGGGCTGTAGGCACGAAGAAAGCATAGTCTTTCATTTTCACAAAAAATTTGGAATTGTCTTCTGTCTGAATGGTAAGCCAACATCCTTTTTTGTCACAAACATCGGTTACTTTTCCTTTAACGGATACATTCTCAACCTTTTTGTTATCTTTCTTAAGCTGTTTATTTAATTTATCTACTGAAACCGCTTTGGATTCAGCAGAAGAAGTTACCTGATCTCCGTAAGTATCACCTACCAAAGCTTTTCCTTCCGGTGGTCCGGATTGAGCAAATGCTAATGAAGAAGCTGTTAACGCTGCACCCAATACAATCGTTTTAAATTTCATATTTATTATTTTTTCCAAAAGTACTAATTAAAATTGAATCCTGACAGCATAAAAAATAACAAAAAACAAGTGTTTTTAATGTATTTTCAACAAAATTGAAAATAAAAGGCAGATTTGATTATATTTGACGCCTATACTTGACTATGCAGAAAAAATTAAAACTATGGGATGCTATCATGCTCGTGATGGGATCTATGATTGGAAGCGGAATTTTTATTGTAAGTGCTGACATGATGAGGAATCTGGGATCCGGATACTGGCTGATTGTGGTGTGGGTGATTACAGGAATAATGACGGTAGCCGCTGCCATAAGCTATGGAGAACTATCAGCGCTATTTCCGAAAGCAGGAGGGCAATACACTTATCTGAAAGAAATTTTTGGAAAAAGAATGGGTTTCCTTTATGGCTGGGGATTATTTACGGTGATACAAACCGGAACGATTGCAGCCGTAGCAATGGCTTTTGGTAAATTTACAGCGTATCTTATTCCTTCTCTCAACGATGCAGCACCTATTTTTCAAAGTGGTGAATTTAAAATTACCTGGATACAGATTATGGCGATTGCAGTTATTATTTTGCTTACCTACATCAACACCAGAGGAGTAGAAAGCGGGAAAATTCTTCAGAATATCTTTACAGGTTCTAAAATTATTGCATTATTAGGTTTAATTGCTGCTGGTTTTATATTGGTAGATATCTCTCATTTATCAGAAAACTTTAGCTGGGGTACCGATTCATTTAATAATCTTAAAAAAGATCTGAGTGGTAATTTTCTTAAAGAAGGCTGGGAACCTATTGGAGGAATGACTCTTTTAGGTGGAATTGCTGCAGCCATGGTAGGCTCTGTTTTCAGTTCTGTGGCTTGGGAAAGTGTAACATTTGTTTCCGGTGAAATTGAAAACCCTAAAAAGAATGTTGTAAAATCCATGATATATGGTACTTCTGCTGTAATGATTCTTTATATTGCGGTAAACTACGTATACTTAAATGCATTAGACAGAGACGGAATTGCATTTGCTGCCAATGACAGAGTAGCAGTATCAGCCTCTCAGAATATTTTTGGAAGTGCAGGAACGATCATCATTGCTTTATTGGTAATGATTTCTACGTTTGGATGTAATAACGGATTGATTCTGGCAGGTGCAAGAGTTTTTCAGACGATGGCAAAAGACGGAATGTTCTTCAAGTCAGCAGAAAAAAACAACAAAAATGAAGTTCCTGAAAATGCTTTATGGATGCAGGGAGTTTGGGCTTCCATTTTGTGTCTGAGCGGGCAGTATGGAAATTTATTGGATATGATCTCTTTTGTGATCGTTTTGTTCTATATGATTACTGTTTTTGGAGTTATTTATTTAAGAATGAAACAACCAGATCTGGAAAGACCTTATAAAACATGGTTATATCCGGTTACACCTGTGGTTTATCTTATAATAGGAACCTGTTTCTGCATTTTATTGTTAATCTATAAACAGCAGTATACATGGCCTGGCTTTGTATTGGTATTACTCGGGCTTCCGGTATACTATTTTATCAACAGGAAAAAGCAGATGCTTAAATGAAATAAAAATATAACAGATTACAAGGTCTTCAATTCAGTTTGAAGACCTTTCTTTTTGAATAATATTTAGAACATTATATTTATTATTTGGTGAAAATGCGTATTTTGGTATTCCGTTTTTAGATAAGCGGGAACCATGAAGTAAAAACTAAAAGTTATGGATACACCAAATTACAGAATGCCTTTCGTACCGTCTACTTTAATGACCGAAGGCGGAAGTATCGATACCTGCGATATGGGGGAAAGTATTGCCCACAATATTATGCTGCTGATCACCACCAAAAAGGAGAGAACAGATATGATGAAAACTATGGAAACGATGTCTGGAACCTTGAATTCGATAATGGAGTTACAAGCGCCATCTGGGAAAGCGTTTTTATCAAAAGCCTAAGGAGACAGATTCAGGAATATGAACCAAGAATTGTAAACCCGCAGATTGATGCTCACATCCAGTTTGTAGAGCACAGCTACGATACTAAAGAACACACCGAAATTAAAAAGAAAGTAAGAATTGCCATCAATGCAAAAATGGAAGAAACAGGAGAACGTTTCAGTTTTTCAACAGAGCTGTTTCTAAGCCCAATGTCTATTGATTAATATTTTTAACAGCGAAAGAAAATTATGAATTTAGATCAGAATATATATTCCAAAGAATCTGTAAAAGCAAGAATGCTGCAGAATGCCACAAAAGTATGGGGATTGAGAAGCCCTCAGTCTTTAGATCCTTTTGTAAAACTTTTAATAGACGCATTCAGTACAGAAGTTTTTAAAGCGAATAATGAAATACAAACGGTAAATGCCCGTATCTTAGAAAAACTGGCAAAACTTCTTACACCGTCTATTTATACACATCCTATTCCTGCCCATTCTGTGGCTTTTACACAGCCTTATGATTCATCCGAAATTTTATTGGAACACACGGAGTTTTTCTTCCGTAAACAGATGACTTCCACAGTAAAATCAGAATCAGATAAGCAGATTAATATTCCTTTTACTCCGGTAGGAAATGTGAGAATCAATAAAGTTCACACCTCCATTATGTTTGTAGGAAATACCTGCTACAGTATAGATGACAGGTTCAATAAAATTCCTATTGCAAGATTTCAGGGAAGACCTGAAGATTACAGAAAAATTACAATTGGAGTAGATGTCAGTAAATATGTAAGTGAAAATTTTCCAAAATATCTGAGTGTATTCTGTTCCAATCCGGCTTTTGAACACCTTGATTTTGTGTATAAATTATTGCCGTATATCAACGTGACAAGTAATGGTAATCCTCTGTTTGTAAGAGAAGGATTAAGCTATCTTACAGAAACTCAAAATGATGGTTATGAGCAGATGTTCAAAGAACAATCAATCAGAAATAAAGTAATTGAGGATATTAAAAGTATCTACCGCCATAAATTTATTGAGGTAACAGGAATTTCTCAAAGTCTGTTCTCAGAACCTGGACAGCTTCCACAGAATCTTGATTTTCTTGCAGAGAAAGAAGAAATTACCAAATTCCTGGATAATAAACGTTATCTGTGGCTTACATTTGAGTTTCCACCACAATTTTCAGCAGAAATCCTTGATAATTTCTCCTTTGTTCTGAATGCTTTTCCCGTATACAACAGAGGCTGGAAAAAACAGAATACAGCCTTGACATCATGGGGAATAATATTCCTTTGGTTACCGATGAAGGGGAGCATTTCCTTTATGTGGATGAAGTACAGGACGGTGACGGAAGAAAGTATACCGAAATTCCTTTTACTCCGGCAGATGACCTTAAAAAAGGTTTATATACAGTAAGAAAAGGAGGAATGGAACGTTTCACCAGCAGAAATGCAGTGGATATGATTGCCAATGTTCTGGAACTGACAAGAGATGAAATTGCCGCATTTTCATTGCTGAACAGAGATAATGTAAAAGGAGTTCTTAGTGAAATGTCTGATAAGATGAAATCCATGGTACAGAAAGTAAACAATGCCAAAAGGAATATCAGACAGGAGCTGAATTATGTGATCATGGAACCCGTAGAAAAAACAGACCATACCTATGCTGCTTTTTGGGTAACTCATTGTACGCTTGCCAATCATATGCGTCCGGGAACCGAACTTTCCAATCAATTGAAGTCTCAAACTGTTGTACTACTTACAGAAACATTGGGCGGAGCTGAAGAACAGAAAGGAACAGACAGTATTCAGGCTTATAAATATGCACTCACGACCAGAGATAAAATCATTTCTTTGGAAGACGTTAAAAACTATTGCCGAATGATCCTGAAAGATGAGGTACGAGAAGTAAGAGTAAGAAGAGGAACAATGATCAGCAATAAGCCTAAAGAAGGTTTTGTAAGAACGGTTGAGGTAGAAATTATCCCTCAGAATTATTCTTTCTACGGAAGAGCTTATTGGGAAAACATGGCGAATATTATCAGAAATCAGATTATTGCTAAAGCTATTGACGGGATCGAATATATTGTAAGAATTAACAATGAAGATGTTGATTTTCAGGATATGTAATCTCTTCAAAGTAAATCAGTTTAAAATATAAAATGCCGTACCCGCTACGGCATTTTTAATGTAGGAGTTGTTTAAATGTATCAAAAAATATTGGATCTTTCTTAAATCATTAAGAAAGATTTAAGCAGTAAAGCATAATTAAGTTAAGATAAATCATTCTGATTTTTAAGCTTAAAGCGAAGCTCATCTTAATACTCTAAACACCCTAATGTTTCAAAAAAGTTTAAGCAAATTCATAATAATAGGAATCACCATTCAACAATTTCCGATTCAATCTCTTAACAAAACATAAGAATTTTTTATGAAACTTTTATCGGCTTTATATTCAAAAAAATTCCATAAAATTCCGTATTTTTGCACGTTGTGATTTTCAGGCAAAGTCACTCCAAATTATGAGCAAATCAACAGAATATATAGAAGTTTACGGTGCACGTGAACACAACCTTAAAAATATTAATGTAAAAATTCCACGTAATGAATTGGTCGTAATTACCGGCCTTTCCGGAAGTGGAAAATCGTCATTGGCTTTCGACACTATTTTTGCGGAAGGCCAGCGTCGTTATATCGAAACATTCTCTGCTTATGCACGCCAGTTTCTGGGCGGGCTGGAGCGTCCTGATGTAGATAAAATTGAAGGACTTTCTCCGGTAATTGCCATCGAGCAGAAAACAACCAATAAAAATCCTCGTTCTACCGTAGGAACTGTTACAGAATTGTATGACTTTCTGCGTCTTTTGTATGCAAGAGTTTCGGATGCGTATTCTTTGTCTACAGGACAAAAGCTGGTAAGCTATACCGAAGATCAGATTCTTGAAACCATTAAAGAAAATTATAAAAAAGAAAAAATCATGCTTTTGGCGCCAGTGGTTCGTTCCAGAAAAGGACATTACCATGAGCTCTTTGTTCAGATGGCGAAAAAAGGTTACGGACAGGCAAGAATTGATGGCGAGCTGCAGGATATTGAATATGATTTAAAACTTGATCGTTATAAAACCCACGACATCGACATTGTTATCGACCGTTGGATCATCGGGGAGAATGCTTCTGAAGGCAGAATGGAAAAATCATTGCGTACCGCAATGGAAATGGGAGAAGGAATTATAGGAATTCAGAAACTGGGAAGTACAGATATTGAATACTTTTCCAAAAATCTGATGGATGCAGAAACAGGACATTCTTTGGCGCTGCCGGAACCGAATACTTTCTCATTCAACTCTCCTAAAGGAAGCTGTCCAAACTGTAAAGGTCTGGGAACTATTAAAAAAATCAATACTGATTATTTCATAGATAATCCAAAGTTATCAATCAATCAGGGAGGGTTATTGCCTTTGGAAGATATTAAATCAAACAAATGGATTCTGTCACAAATTAAAAATATCCTAGAGATCTTCGGATTAGGATTAACAACACCTTTGCAAGATATTCCGGAAGAAGCACTGGATTACATCTACAACGGATGTCACAAAGAATTCAATAAAGACCTCAAATACGCAGGAATTACCAAGAAAATAAAAATTGGTTTTGATGGACTGATTGCTTTCATGGAAGAAATCATTGAGGAAAGAGAATCTTACGAAGCGATTTTACTCGAAAGACATTTCACCACTGAAGAAACTTGCCCGGAATGTCATGGAACCCGTCTTCAGCCTTCAAGTTTAAGTTTTAAAATTGATGGGAAAAATATTGCTGAGGTTAATGGATTAAGCTTAGCAGATCTAAAAGATTGGTTAGCCGACGTAAAAGATAAATTCTCAGAAAAAAATAAAATCATTGCTCACGAGATTTTAAAAGAAATTGAAACCAGACTTCAGTTCCTTCTGGATGTAGGTTTGGATTATTTAAGTTTGAGCAGAAGTTCGAAAACCCTTTCAGGAGGAGAGTCACAGAGGATTCGTCTGGCGACACAGATCGGTTCTCAGTTGGTGAATGTATTGTATATTCTTGATGAGCCAAGTATCGGGCTTCACCAGAGAGATAACGAAAGACTGATTCATTCTTTGAAAAACCTTAGAGACATCGGAAACTCTGTATTGGTGGTAGAACATGATAAAGACATGATTCTTGAAGCTGATGAGGTGCTGGATATTGGTCCAAGAGCCGGAAAGTTTGGTGGAGAAATCCTTTGGCAGGGAAAACCGAAAGATTTATTGAAAGCTGATACCATCACTGCTCAATATATTAATGGAAAAAGAAAAATTGCAATTCCTGAAGAAAGAAGGGCAGGAAGTGGTAAAAATATTGTTTTAAAAGGAGCTACAGGAAACAATCTTAAAAATGTAACCCTAGATATTCCTCTTGGAAAACTGGTGGTAGTAACCGGAATTTCTGGAAGTGGAAAATCTTCTCTGATTAACGGAACATTGTATCCGATCCTTAACAAACATTTCTACAGAGCGGTTCAGGAACCGTTACCATACAAAAAAATTGAAGGGTTAGATAATATTGATAAAATTGTAGACGTAGACCAAACTCCAATCGGAAGAACGCCACGTTCGAACCCTGCGACTTATACCGGAATGTTTACCGATATCAGGAATCTTTTTGCAGAGCTTCCGGAAAGTAAAATCCGTGGGTATAAACCGGGAAGATTCTCTTTCAACGTAAAAGGCGGAAGATGCGAAACCTGTCAGGGAGGAGGATTAAAAGTCATCGAAATGAACTTCCTTCCGGATGTATACGTACACTGCGAAACCTGCAACGGAAAACGTTTCAACAGAGAAACGCTGGAAGTTCGTTACAAAGGAAAATCAATCTCTGATGTATTGGACATGACGATTGATGAAGCGGTAGATTTCTTCCAGCCGATTCCTAAGATTTTTGCGAAAGTGAAAACACTACAGGATGTAGGTTTAGGGTACATTACCCTTGGGCAGCAGTCGACAACCCTTTCAGGAGGTGAAGCGCAACGTATCAAGCTGGCAACCGAATTAGCAAAAAGACAGACAGGAAACACCCTTTATATCCTTGATGAACCCACCACAGGATTGCATTTTGAAGACGTAAAAATTCTGATGGATGCCATTAACCAACTGGTAGAACTTGGAAACTCATTCATCATCATCGAACATAATATGGACGTAATCAAATTAGCAGACCATATTATTGACGTAGGACCGGAAGGAGGAAAATATGGTGGACAGATCGTAGCACAGGGAACTCCTGAGGAAATTGTGAAGTCTAAGAAGAGCTTGACTGGGAAATTCCTAAAGAGAGAACTGGAGTAAAGATTTTTTTTAATGAAAGCACTGACACAAAAGAATGGAAGAAATACAAGCTATTTTGAAATCAAAGAAGATGGTGTCTTTGTAAAGAATAGTTTTACCAAGGAGCTGCATGAATATAAAGTTCATTTTGCAGATATTTATGATGATGAGACTGTCTTTAGAAAAACAAAAGATTGGGTGCTTTTGGCAATTGCTGTATCCGTTGTATTCAATTCCATATTGCTTACGATTGTGATTAACCAAACTTATCACCTCTCTGCTTCATCAGGAATGGTTGTTTTTGTGATTGCTCTGTTTCCGTCTCTTATTGTAACCGGGTTGTGTAATAATGAATTCAAAGCAGTGAGTTCTAAGAGTCTGGCCGCTGCAAAGCCAATTAATTTTTCCTATTCTAAAAAAGAAATGGAAGAAGTAGATGCTTTTATTGATGAAATTAAGAAGTGCAGAAAAGATTATTACCTGAAGGAGTATTATAGAGTTGACAATCTGATTCCTATACATACTCAGATTGCAAGAATTCACTGGCTTTATGAAAGTAAATATATTTCAGAAAGTGATGCTCAATTTATTATTGATGAGCTTGAAACACAAAGAATAATTAAAGGCTTATAAATCATTCAAAAAGAATCTGCTAATGCAGGTTCTTTTTTTATATCTAGCTTTCTGAAATTAATACTATAACAAAAAACAAGATAATTTGCTTTAAAACTTACCTTCCAATGTTAATTTTTCAATTATTTTAAAAATTTATATTATTGATAATCAATTTATTACACTTTAATGTTAACTCAATGTTAACTGAATGTAAAATTAATATGAATTATTTTTAATAACTTTGGTTAAGAGATACAAAAATAAGTTAGTATAATATTTAAAACCAGTTAGTTATGAAAAATAGAATTCAAATATTGATGGCTTCACTTTTCGTTTGCGGATTTGCTGCTGTTTTGAACACTGCTAAAGCTCAAACTACAGATCATAATACCATTCAGGAAATTCAGCTGAACAGAAGTGAAACATTTAATGATATCAGAAATAAATTAGAAGCCAATTTTGACTTTACCAACCCGGATTATAAACAGGGAACCGTAAACTCAGTGGTGAAATTTGATATTGCAAGAAATGGGAAGATTGTTAATGTTCACTCCAGTGGAGATTGCAAAACAGTAAGCAAAGAAATTGAAACCGTATTAAGCGATCTTGATTATAGAGTAGATCGTAATAAACTAACTGATAACATGGTTGCTTACACTTACGTAATGCCAGTGACAGTAGAGATCCACAGCAGATAGTATTCAATCATATTATTCAATAATATGTGAATAATGAAAACTTATCAGATTAAGTTGTAATAAAGGATAAACATCAAGGTTTTAATTTTGGATTACCATAAAATTAAAACGATATGAAAAATTTAAAAAAGCTGGCAAAGTCAGATTTGAAGTCAGTGTACGGAGGAGAACCTAAAAAATACTGTACGTTTTGCGAATGGGCAAATAAAGTAATTTGCAGTAATATTCCAATCGTTCAATGCCCCTAAAAAATAAAGCCGCTTTTATAAGCGGCTTACCTATTATTTTGTATTTTGAACAAACTCTGTTAATCTTGATCTAAGATCGTTAGAGTTTCCTATTGTATCAAAAGTAACATTATCTACTCTCCATCCTTTCTCCGTATTGGTAAGATGTACCGTATCCATCCATGTTACTTTAGGCTCAGCCATATTGTATTCAAAAGCCACCAATGCTTCAGCCGTATTATCTTGTACTTTGACAGACTTTATTGTATAACTTGTAAACCCTTCATACAGACTGGAAAAAATAGCTCCTTCAAAGATTAAAGGTTTTTCGTCAGGATGATCACTTTTTTTCACCTTCTCAATATCTGCTTTTGATGCATGTATTGCTTCATCTAAAACTTTTTTAAAATCCTGTGAAAACAAACTGTCAGGAATCGGGTGGTTGTATATAGCTTCATTAGATTTTCCATACTGCGTGTAAAGTTCATTTACTTTTTCCTTGATAGCTGCATCTGAAGAGGGAGAAGGTTTAGGCCCATTTTTTTGCAGGATGCAAAGAATAGGATAATTCCTAAAAAGAGAAATACTTTTTTCATTTGATGGTATTTTTTGTGCTATTTATCAGAATCCTAAGCTCAAAATGTATACCAAAATCTGTTCATGAAATATTTTTTATGAATCACAAAAATCAATACATTTGAGTAGATAAAAAAATTGTGGACCCTATTCTTAACGTCGCCCTCCGTTCTCTTTGCGTTTACCTTTTCATGGTAATTGCCATTCGTTTATTTGGTAAAAATCAGCTTTCTCAGCTCAATGCAGGAGATGTTGTGTTATTATTGTTAATTTCAAATGCTGTTCAGAACGCAATGGTAGGCCCTGATACCTCTCTTCAGGGAGGAATTATTGCGGCATTGGTTTTGTTTGCTGCTAACTTCATTTTAAAAAGAATTATGTTTTCCAATCGTTCTTTTCAGACTTTTATGGAAGATGAACCTGTAATTCTGATCAGAGACGGAATTGCAGATCAGGCTGCCCTGAACAGGGTAAAGATCACCGAAAGTGAATTGGAAGAGGCCATCAGAGAACACGGAATTGAAGACATGCATAATGTAAAGCTTTCCGTTATGGAAGTGGATGGAAATATCAGCGTTGTTTCTCAGGATGAGAAGAGTAAACAGACTCACTATTCGAGAATTAAAAGAAAAATGAAAAGAAAATACCATTAAATACGATGAATTACGAATTAAGAGAAATGCTTCCCAGTGACGAAGTAAGAGTGCTTGAGATCTTCCGACAGGGAATAGACAGTGGAATTGCCACTTTGGAAACAGAAGTTCCTACTCCGGAAGCCTGGAGCATGGAATATTTCAATGACTGCCGATGGGTGCTGGAAAATGAAAATAATGAAGTAATAGGATGGTGCGCATTGAAGCCTTTCAGTAAAAGAGAAAGTTTTAAAGGAGTGGCAGAAGTAAGCATTTATTTCGATAAAGAATACCAAGGCAAAGGATTGGGTTCCATATTGCTTAAAAAGATAATTCTGGATAGCGAAGACCACGGATTCTGGACATTACAGACCAATCTCTTCTCCGAAAATGAACTGGCCATTAAATCCCATCAGAAAAACGGCTTCAGAACAGTGGGAGTTCGTAAAAAAATCGGCAAGCTCAATGGAGAATGGAAAGATCTTGTCCTGATGGAGAAAAGAAGCGAAACAATTTAAATAATCATAAATGATGAATTTGTTTGATAAGCACACTAATCTCCAAAACAAAATTCACCATTGACTTGCGAAGCAATATTGACCATTGACGATAATAAGAGTATATACTACAACTTTTAACTTTCATTTTTGGCATTAACATTGATATATTTCGCTATCGAAATTGAAAAAGTGAAAGTAATGAGAAGTATGTTGAAAATTGTAGGGGCAGGCGTAGTCCTGTTAATGCTGTCCTCATGTGTAGTGCACGAACCTCATGGAAGAAGAATGCCGCCGGGACACGCAAAAAGGTATTATGGTGGAAGTGCAAGATACTATGCACCTGGCCAGGTTCAGAAAGTCTATATTTATGAAGAGCGTGGCCATCATCATAGAGGCCGTGGCCGTGGACATCACAGATAAAAAAGAAAAGCACTGATAATTCAGTGCTTTTTTATGATCAATTATAATCTCGATTTTTTGGGATTCAGGAAAGTGTTAAAAATCATAACTTCCTGTCCGAATTTCTTCTCGATCCTTTCCGAAATATTCAAAAGTTCACTTTGAATGAAGTCTTCCCGCAGTTCATCATTATCAAAGATTAACAGAAGATTATAATTTTTACCTTCTTCAATAAAATCACTGTGTACTTCAGAAAGAATATATTTATTTACATCCATCAGGTTTTCCGTCATTAAAACCAGTGTTTCATCAATATAATTTTCCCATTCTTCCAGGTTATCTTTTGTACAGTGGAAAGTTATACTTAATACGCTCATTTTTTATGAATTTTTAAGATTTTTTGGATAAATTCTACAGCAAAAATCGGCATTTTTTTCGTAAATTAGCCCGTTAATAAAAATTGGAAATAAATAATTTTCAGACTTACAGCTAAAGGTTTGAATATCATTACAATAAAATTTGTTTATGCAAAAAGAAGGAGAAAGACTGATTCCTATCAACATTGTTGATGAAATGAAGTCGTCTTATATCGATTATTCGATGTCCGTTATCGTTTCAAGAGCGTTACCGGATGTAAGAGACGGCTTGAAACCCGTTCATAGAAGAGTACTTTATGGTATGTATGGATTAGGGGTGTTTTCTAATAGAAAATATTTAAAATCTGCGAGAATTGTTGGG
Organism: Chryseobacterium sp. CH21; assembly: GCF_004119445.1. Lineage (GTDB taxonomy): Bacteria > Bacteroidota > Bacteroidia > Flavobacteriales > Weeksellaceae > Chryseobacterium. Next base: position 39,954 of record NZ_QICI01000062.1, read on the forward strand.
GACGTTTTGGGTAAATATCACCCGCACGGAGATTCCTCTGTTTACGATGCTATGGTAAGAATGGCTCAGGACTGGAGCTTACGTTATCCTCAGGTAGACGGGCAGGGTAACTTCGGTTCAATGGATGGTGACCCGCCTGCAGCAATGCGTTATACTGAGGCAAGATTGAAAAAAATCTCTGATGAGGTTCTTGCTGACCTGGACAAAGAAACAGTTGATTTCCAGAATAACTTTGACGACAGTTTACAGGAGCCGACAGTAATGCCTACCAAAGTTCCAAACCTTTTGGTAAACGGTACTTCAGGTATTGCAGTAGGGATGGCGACCAATATGGCGCCACACAACTTATCTGAGTCAGTAGATGCTATCTGTGCTTATATTGATAATAAAGAAATTACAATTGATGAGCTGATGCAGCATATCATTGCTCCGGATTTCCCTACAGGTGGTATCATCTATGGATATGATGGTGTAAGAGATGCTTTCCATACAGGAAGAGGTAGAGTAGTTCTAAGAGCTAAGGTTAACTTTGAAGAAATCGGAAACAGAAACGCTATTATCGTTACTGAAATTCCTTATCAGGTGAACAAAGCTGAAATGATCGCCAGAACAGCAGAACTTGTTAAAGACGAAAAAATCCCTGGTATCCACGAGATCAGAGACGAATCGGATAGAAAAGGACTTCGCGTTGTATACGAATTGAAAAATGATGCAATCCCGAATGTTGTTCTTAACCTATTATATAAATATACAGCACTTCAGACTTCTTTCAGTGTCAATAACATTGCATTGGTACACGGAAGACCGGAGCAGCTGAATCTTAAAGATATCATTCATCACTTTGTAGAGCACAGACATGAGGTAATCGTAAGAAGAACTCAGTATGAGCTTAAAAAAGCAAAAGAAAGAGCGCACATTCTTGAAGGATTCATGAAAGTGATCGGAACTCAGGATGCTTTAGACAGAGCCATTTCTATTATCCGCCACAGTGCAAACCCTCAGGCTGCAAAAGAAGGCTTGATCGAGGCATTTGAACTTTCTGATATTCAGGCGCAGGCGATTCTTGATCTTAGATTAGCTCGTCTGACAGGAATGGAGCTTGACAAGATCCGTGATGAATATGATGCGATTATGAAAGAAATTGAAAATTTAGAAGATATCTTAGCCAACGAGCCAAGAAGATTCCAGATTATCAAAGACGAATTGATCGAAATCAAAGAAAAATACGGAGATGAAAGAAGAACTGAGATTGATTATTCAGGAGGAGAAATGTCTATCGAAGATATTATTCCGAACGAATCTGTAGTTCTTACAATTTCTCATGCAGGATATATCAAGAGAACCTCACTTTCAGAATATAAAATTCAAAGTAGAGGAGGTGTAGGAAACAAAGCGGCAACAACAAGGGATTCTGATTTCCTTGAGTATATTGTTTCTGCTACCAACCACCAGTATATGTTATTCTTTACAGAAAAAGGAAGATGTTACTGGTTAAGAGTGTTTGAAATTCCTGAAGGCTCCAAAACAGCAAAAGGAAGAGCAGTACAAAACCTGATCAACATTGAACCGGACGATAAGATCAAGGCATATATCAGAACCAACAACCTGAAGGATTCAGAATATGTCAATCAAATGAGTGTTGTGATGGTAACCAAAAACGGTACAATCAAGAAAACATCATTAGAGGCTTATTCAAGACCGAGAGTAAATGGAGTAAATGCTATTGAGATCAGAGATAATGACCAGTTATTAGGAGCTTACCTTACGAACGGAACATCTCAGATTATGATCGCTACTAAAAACGGTAAATGTATCCGTTTCCCTGAAGAAAAAGTAAGAGAAGTAGGAAGAGGATCTATCGGGGTGAGAGGTATCTTGCTTGAAGATGGTGATGAAGCTATTGGTATGATAGTTGTGAATGATGTAGAGAACGAAACAGTACTTGTAGTCTCTGAAAAAGGATACGGAAAGAGAACTGCAGTAGAAGACTACAGAATTACCAACAGAGGAGGAAAAGGAGTTATCACCCTGAACATTACTGAAAAAACAGGAAATCTTATCGCTATTCAGAACGTAACAGATGAAGATGGATTGATGATCATCAATAAATCTGGTGTTGCCATCAGAATGGGAATGGATGAAATGAGAGTAATGGGTAGAAATACGCAGGGAGTGAAGCTGATTAACCTTAAGAAAAATGACGAAATTGCAGCCATTGCAAAAGTAGAAATGGATAAAGATGTAGAAGAAGATTCTGAAGAACTTGAAGAAGGGGAAGAAGGAGTAGGAACACTATTTGATGATCAGGAAGAGAATACAGCACCTCAGGCTGAAAATGAAAATACAGCAGAGGAAAATCCTGATTCTGAAGAATAAATTGTACAATATAAATATAAAATAGTTATTATGAAGAAACTAATTTTAGGAATGGCTATCGTAGCATCTGCTTTTGCTTTTGGGCAGAAAAAAGATGCCGCTGCTTTGAATGCTCAGCTTCAGGAAGCTAACAAAGTTGCTATGGATGCATATAATGCAAAGAATTATGCAGCAGCAGCACCGAAGTTTATTGAAGTTTATGACTTATTAAAGTCTAGCGGTCAGGACAACAAAATATATATGTATTATGCTGGTCTTAGCCACGCGTTAGCTAATAACAGTGACCAATCAATCAAAATTTATACAGACCTTGTTAATTCAGGATTTACAGGAGTAGAAACTACTTATACTGCTAAAGAAAAGAAAACAGGACAAGTAGTAAATCTTGATAAATCCACTTGGGAGCTTATGAAGAAAAATTCTGACTATTCTGACTTCAAAACAGAGCAGACTAAAAGTATAGAACCAGATTTGTATGAAACTTTGGCTTCATTACTTCTTAATGCGAAAAAAGGACCTGAAGCTCTTGCTGTTATTGAAAAAGGATTAGTGAAATTCCCGAACAGTGCTAAGCTTAAAGAAGCTCAGACTACAGCATACCTTCAGTCTGGAAACACGGATAAATTTGTTTCAGGATTAAAAGAACAGTTGGCTAAGAACCCAAGTGATCCTACAAACTGGTATAACCTTGGAGTTATGCAGGCAAAAAGCCCGGCTACTGTTAACGATGCGGTGGAATCATTCAAAAAAGCAATTGAGCTTAAACCTGATTTCTCTGATGCCTACCAAAACTTAGTGTACACTACTATTGGTGATGATGCTAAAGTAGTAGCAGAAATTAATGCATTGAGAAAAGACAAGCCGGATGAAGCTTCTAAATTGATCGATGCAAGAAGAGAAAGATTTGGAAAAGCATTACCATACGCTGAAGGATGGTATAAAGCAAATCCAAAAAGCATTGACGCAGTTTCTGCATTAAAAGAAATTTATGTAGTAACTAAAAACATTGAAAAAGTTAAAGAAATGAAAGCGAAAGAAGCTGAACTTACAGCTGCTGGAGCAAAATAATCATTTTTTTATAATAACAGATATGAAAACCGGAACAGAAACGTTCCGGTTTTTTTTTATTGTAAACAGAAAGTGTTTGCTGAGTTTCTTATTTGGATTCTATGTTTCATGCAGGAGCTTTTAGATCTGTTATGAATTATAAACCTAACAGGTTTTTAAAACCTGTTAGGTTTAATTTATTCAACCGTGTTATGCAGTTTCTGCTGAAAATTTTTCATTGCGAATTCATGCATTCAAAATTTCTTTTTTTTATACAGATGAACCTTAAATTTCAACCTGAGAATTTCTCTGTAATTCCGTATCTTTGAGAAAAATTTTTATAAGATGATCGAGTGGAAAACCGCCAAGGAATACGAAGATATTACCTATAAAAAATCTAACGGAGTAGCAAGAATTGCTTTCAACAGACCAGAGGTTCGTAATGCTTTCAGACCTAAAACAACTTCAGAATTATACGATGCTTTTTATGACGCCTATGAAGATCCTTCCATAGGAGTGGTATTGCTTTCAGGAGAAGGGCCAAGTCCTAAAGATGGAGGATGGGCATTTTGCAGTGGAGGTGATCAGAAAGCAAGAGGACACCAGGGATATGTAGGAGAAGACGGAAGACACCGTTTGAATATCCTTGAAGTTCAGCGTCTGATCCGTTTCATGCCTAAAGTGGTTATTGCAGTAGTTCCGGGATGGGCAGTTGGTGGAGGACACTCACTTCACGTAGTATGTGACCTTACTTTAGCAAGTGAAGAACACGCTATTTTCAAGCAGACAGATGCTGACGTAACAAGTTTCGATGGTGGTTATGGTTCTGCTTACCTTGCTAAATGGTAGGACAGAAAAAAGCCCGTGAAATTTTCTTTTTAGGAAGAAATTATTCCGCTCAGGAAGCTTTCGAAATGGGAATGGTAAACAAAGTAGTTCCTCATGCAGAATTAGAAGATACCGCTTACGAATGGGCTCAGGAAATCCTGGCTAAATCTCCAACATCTATCAGAATGCTGAAATTCGCTATGAATCTTACAGACGATGGTATGGTAGGACAGCAGGTTTTTGCAGGAGAAGCTACACGTCTTGCCTATATGACAGAAGAAGCTCAGGAAGGAAGAAATGCATTCCTTGAAAAAAGAAAGCCCAACTTCGGAGAAGATCAATGGATATCTTAAAAATATAATTGATAATTGATGAATGATGATTGAGATTATCATTTATCAATTATCGCTTATCAATGATAAATTTATGACGGATTGGATAAAAGCCGCAAGGCTACGAACTTTACCGCTTTCCCTAAGCGGAATTATTATGGGAGCTTTCATTGCAAAATGGAGACTTTACGGAGAAGGTGGAACGTGGGATTGGAAGATCCTTGCACTCGCTCTTTTGGTGACGCTTTTATACCAGATTTTATCAAATTATGCCAATGATTATGGTGATGGGATAAAAGGAACAGACGCTAAAAGGATCAATGAAGCAGAAGCAAGAGCTGTAGCATCAGGGAAAATTACAGCAAAACAGATGAAAAATGCAGTAATCCTTTTCGCAGCATTATCTTTCATTGCTACCATTGCTTTGCTGTACGTAGCATTCATTCCAAACTATATGAATGAATTTTACATCTTCATAGGATTGGGAGTAGCATGTATTCTTGCAGCGATTGGATATACAGTAGGTAAAAAACCTTACGGATACATGGGATTGGGAGATATCTTCGTGTTTATCTTCTTTGGATTGGTTTCTGTATGTGGAAGTTATTTCTTATTTACAAAAACTTTCAGCTGGGATATATTATTACCCGGAACTGCTGTTGGAATGATGAGTATGGCCGTTCTTAACCTGAATAACATGAGAGATATCGAAAGTGATAGATTATCAGGGAAAAACAGCTTTGCATTGAGAATCGGATTCAGAAATGCAATGATCTATGAAATGGTTCTGTTACAGCTTCCGTTATTGCTTATTCTTGCATTTTTAGGAATGAATGGATTTATGCAGCAGCAAAACTATTACGTCTTTATCGTAATGATTCTGTTATTTCCACTATCAAAATTAAGAAGAAAGATATTATCTGTAAAAGAACCGAAAGAATTAGACCAATATTTGAAGCAGGTAGGAATTATGACGTTTGTAATGGCTATTCTAACGGCGGTCGGACTTAATTTATTTAATTAATTTTTTAAAATAAAACACTTATGAATTCCAATGTCTATGTTGAAGCTCAAATGCTTATCAGAAAACCGGTTGAAGATGTTTTTGAAGCATTCATCAATCCTGAAGTAACCACTCATTTCTGGTTTACAAAATCTACCGGAAAACTGGAAGAAGGTAAAACAATTATCTGGGAATGGGAAATGTACGGCGTAAAATCCGAAGTGAAAGTTCACGAGATTATTCCAAACCAACTGATCAGAACAGAATGGGGAGAACCTTCAACACAAGTAGACTATGAATTCAAAACCATGGAAAAAGGAACTCTTGTTATCATTAAAAGCTACGGATTCAGCCAGACAGGCGAAGATCTGTTAAAAGTAATTAATGACAATACAGGAGGTTTTACAACGGTTTTAGACGGGTGTAAAGCTTATTTGGAACATGGAATTAATCTAAGACTGATCGAAGATAAATTTCCATCGAAATAATACATTAAAGAAACACGAATGGCACGAATATTTTCACGAATGTCACTAATCTCATTGTGCTCTTTGTGAAAATTTTTGAGTCATTTGTGTTTAAAAATTTAAACTAAAATTTAAAATGAAAATACAATTCTTAGGGCAAAATTGTTTCCTGTTCACCTACAAGGACAAAACAATTTTGAGCGACCCTTTTTACAACTACAAAAAAGCAGAGTCAGGTTTTGATATTGCTGCTCAAAAAATCGACTACATCCTGTTGACCCATGCGCACGGTGATCATATTGCTGACGTAGCAGAAGTATTGCAGCATTACCCGGAAGCTACTGTAATTGGAGTTCCTGAAGTATGCGGTTACTTCAAGCAGGCTAAAAATACAGACGATGTGAACTTAGGAGGATCGGCAAAAATCGACGATCTTAAAATTTCCATGGTTCCGGCTCATCATACAAGTTCTTTCCCGGATGGAAGCTATGGAGGCGTTCCTGTAGGGTATATCTTCAGACTTCCTGAAGGTAAAAACATCTATTTGGCTGGTGATACAGGAGTAATGGCTGATATGGAGCTGTTTCCGAGACTATACGGAAACATTGACCTTTCTATTCTTCCTATCGGGAGTCACTACACAATGTGCCCTAGAAAAGCTTCTTTTGCAGCAGCAGAGTTATTAAAAACACCGAAAGTAATCGGATGTCACTTTGATACTTTTCCAGCAATTGAGATCAATCATGAAAGCGCATTAAAGCATTTTGCAGATAAAAATGTAGAACTTGTTTTACCAAAATTAGGCGAGACGTTCGAATTTTAATCAATAACGAAACCGGAGGTAATCTGAAAATTAGAAAATGAAAATGATGCGTAAGGTATTAAAAACAAAAAAAGATAATTATCAAATTACCTCTCTTCTTACTTTAAAACAAAAAAAATGGCAAGCTACCTAAATCACACCGCTACGACCGATTACCTTTGCTGCGTTCCCACCCTGGAGGATTCTCAGGAGCTGGTTGTTTAGGACTTGCCGTTGCAAAGGTAGGAATATTTTATAAACTTCAAAACTTTATTAAAGAAAATTAGTCGAAAAAATGCAGTGGTAAAGCTAAACGCTTGACATTTAGAGGGAAAATTTTTCAACTTTTTTCTAAAAATTTAAATATGACGAAAAGTCCATCAACACTAGGAATTATACTTTTTATCGCTACAATGATCGTTTTCTTTGTAGTGTATACTTTTTTCTCAGGAATCAATTATTTTGATATCTCTTTGAAAGCCAATGCTTTTGTTTTGCCGCTTTTATATGCCGGAGCTGCTTTCTGGTCTGTAAAATCCTACTGGAACACCCATAGAGTGGTAAAATTCAAAGACGCTTTCAAAAGAGCATTTGTTCCAATGTTCATTGGAGGAATTCTTTCCATCTTCAGTATTTATGCTTTTTTAACCTTTGTAGATCCTGCAGCTAAAAGCTTGTTGAACTACCAATATGTTCAAAGACAAAAATCAGAACTGGATACAGAATATACTTCTGCAAGAAAAATTCTGAAGCATCAGAAAGATATTGATGAACTGGATCAAAAGTATAAAGAAAGATTACAAAGCTTCACGCCTGAGGCTGTTAAAGGAAAAGATATGCTTACCGCAAGTCATTTTTCAGGATATTTTGCAGCAATTCTTATATTTTACGTAGTTTTGTCGGTGTTTTTCGGAGCGTTTTTCAGAACAAGAACGATACATCAACCTGAAGAAACCAATCAAGCCTAATTTTTATTAAAATTAAATGAATTTATCTATAGTTATTCCGTTACTGAACGAAGAAGACTCTCTGGAAGAGCTTTTTTCAAGAATTGATAAAGTATGCACAACCAGCAGTTTATCTTACGAGATCTGGTTTGTAGATGATGGAAGTACGGATTTGTCGTGGAGTATTATTGAGAATATGAAAGTTCAGCATCCTCAGATCCACGCTATTAAATTTTCCAGAAATTATGGAAAATCACAGGCCCTTCATGCAGCTTTTGAAAGAACAAATGGGGATGTCGTGATTACAATGGATGCCGATTTACAGGATTTCCCTGAAGAAATTCCGGAACTGTATAATATGGTGGTTCATGATAATTATGATATTGTTTCCGGTTGGAAAAAGAAACGTTTTGATAATGTAATGACGAAAAATATTCCGTCAAAATTATTCAATGCAGCAGCGAGAAAAGTTTCAGGAGTGTATCTTCATGATTTCAACTGTGGTTTGAAAGCCTACAAAAGACAGGTCGTAAAATCCGTTGATGTTTACGGAGATATGCACCGTTATATTCCGGTATTGGCTGCTAATGCAGGTTTCAGAAGAATCACAGAAAAAGAAGTACAGCACCAGGCAAGACCTTACGGAACTTCAAAATTCGGAACTGAAAGATTTGTAAGAGGATTTCTGGACCTGATAACCCTTTGGTTTGTAAGTCGTTTCGGAGGAAGGCCAATGCATTTCTTTGGAGCTGTAGGAACTTTAATGTTCATCGTAGGTTTTCTTTCAGCACTTTGGTTGGGAATTTCTAAACTTATTGATGTGGCAAGAGGAATCTACGGACATTTAATTACCAATAATCCTTGGTTCTTTATTGCATTAACAATGATGATTTTGGGAAGCCTTCTGTTTGTAGCAGGATTTTTAGGAGAAATGATTATCAGAACAAACCGCGAGCACAAGAACTATAATATTGATGAAGTGATATAAAACCGAAAGATTTTCATTTTGTTTCAAATGAAAATCAATCTGTTAATGTAAATGTTCAGTCGATATATGACCATTCCCATCCTTGGAGGGGTGGCGAAAATTCAAAGAATTTTTGACGGGGTGGTTAACAGATTATAATCACTTCAATTCCAATAAACAAGAAGCACTCTGTAAAAAACAGAGTGCTTTTTTATATTTTAAACTAATCAGATAAAAAATAAAATAAAATAAAATAAAGCAGACTAAGAAATAGTCTTTTCCAAAAAAGCACAAAATTGAAAATTATCAGGTATTTTATTGTCAAAAGACAAAGATTTTTAGAAATTTTAATCCTATTTTTGTTCAAACGTAATATTGAAAGCCCTGTGAGAGACATGAAAAAACTTTTAGGGATCTTCAGTAAATATCGTTGCGATTATAATAAAGAATATTTAAAATTAAATATGAAAAAAGTTGTATACACATTAATGCTGGTGGCGGTAGTTTCCTGTGGAAAAGTTTCTCCAAAAGGAAATATTGAAAAGAAAGATGTGGATGTTTCGGAGTTTGTAAACCTTGATTTAGAAGGGAAATTCCGTGTATTTTATGCCAGAGGTCCTAAAAATTTTGTTGAAATAGAAACCTATCCGAATGTGGCGAGCAATCTGGATGTGGATGTAAAAGACAAAACTCTTTTCATCAAAGAAAAAAGAGGGACAAAAGGAGTAGATTTTTATAACGTAACGATTTATTCAAAATATAACCTGGAAAAAGTAGCCGTTTCTGATTCTGTTGAAGTCAATATTTCAAGTGAAATCAAAACAGACAATTTCAGACTCAACATGAAAAATAATGCAAGTTTCATGGGATCTGTAAATACCAGAAGAGCAGAAGTGGAAATGCACAACAGAAGCCGCGCCAACTTTTTGGGATTGTCTAAAGATGCAGTGATAAAGATTTCAGATACTGCAAGTTTAATTGCTCCTTATTGGAAAATAACCAATCTGAATATTGATTCTAAAAACGGAAATTATGCAGAAGTAAATGTAAAAGATTCGTTAAAAGGACATATTCAGAATACTGCAAAATTTATTTATTACAACGATCCAATAAGAGCGTTCAAAATTGATAAAACGACAAAAGTCGAAAATAAGAAATTAGAGTAATTTGGATGGAAGCTAGAAGCTGGAGGCTGGGAGTGATGTTAGTTTTCATACTTCTTGTTTTAAGATTAAAGACTTGATTCCAAACTTTAAAATAAAAAATAGAAAAATAAAAACAAAACCGGAATTTTGAAACCAGGCAGACTGTATCTTCCAGCCTCCAGCTTCATTCTTCCCGCTTAAAAAGAAATATGAGTTTTAAATTTGAGAAATTGATTATTTGGCAGAAATCTATGGAATTTGGAGAAATTATTTTTAATTTATCCCAATATTTTCCAAAGGATGAGGCTTTTAATCTTACGTCTCAGATAAGAAGAGCATCGGATTCTATTGCTCTTAATATTTCGGAAGGGTGTATTTTGCAGTCAAAATTAGAATTTAAAAAATTTTTAGGATATTCGATTCGCTCTTTAGCAGAAACAGTAACCTGTTTATATAAAGCAAAAAACAGGAAATATATTACAGAAGAAAAATTTAGTGAAATATACAATGAAAGTTATAGCTTAATGAATCAAATTATTGCTTTCAGAAATCAGATAAAAGAGTAAAGTAAGGATGGAAGTCAGAAGCTGGAGGCTAGGAGTGATGTTAGTTTTCATACTTCTTGTTTTCAGATTAAAGACTTAGTTCCAAACTTTAAAATAAAAAATAGAAAATTAAAACAAAGCCGGAATTTTGAAACCAGGCAGACTGTATCTTCCAGCCTCCAGCTTCATTCTTCCCGCTTAAAAAACTTAGACATAAATATGAATACACTGGAAAAAGCGAAACTTTGGTTAAGTGATACCTTCGATAAAGAAACGAGAGATGCTGTACAGACATTAATTGACAGCAATTCACCTGATCTGGAAGATTCTTTCTACAGAGAACTGGAATTCGGTACAGGAGGTATGCGTGGAATAATGGGAGTAGGAACCAACCGCTTGAATAAATATACATTAGGACAGGCTACTCAAGGATTAGCCAACTATATGCTGCAGCAGTTTAAAGGAGAAGAGATTAAAGTAGCCATCGCTTATGACGTTCGTCATAACTCAAAAGAATTCGGGAAACTGGTAGGAGATGTTTTGACAGCCAACGGAATCAAAGTATTGCTTTTCAAAGATCACAGACCCACTCCGGAGTTGTCTTTCACTGTTCGTGATAAAAAATGTAATGGAGGAATTGTATTGACAGCTTCTCACAACCCACCGGAATATAACGGTTACAAAGTATACTGGAATGACGGAGCACAAATTGTTCCGCCTAATGATGAAGCGATCATCAATGAAGTATATTCTGTGAAATTTGAAGAAATTAAATTCAACGGAAATGATGATCTGATTGAATGGATCGGAGAGGAGCAGGATGATGTTTATATCGATGCCTGTATTGAAAACTCTACCTATCAGAATGTTGGAAAAGAAAATTTAAATATTGTTTTCACGTCTATCCACGGAACAACCTATACTACCATTCCGAAAGCTTTAGAAAAAGCTGGATTCAAAAAAATAGATCTTGTAAGAGAACAGATGATTCCGAGCGGAAATTTCCCTACCGTAGATTCTCCAAACCCGGAAGAGCCTGCAGCGTTGGAAATGGCAATGGATCTGGCAAGAATTACCAATGCAGATATCGTGATCGGAACAGATCCGGACGGAGACAGATTAGGGATTGCAGTAAGAAACCTTGATGGTGAAATGCAATTATTGAACGGTAACCAAACCAACACAATTCTTACGTATTACATTCTGAATGAATGGAGAAAACAAGGAAGAATCACCGGAAAAGAATTTATTGGTTCTACAATCGTAACTTCGGATATCTTCTTTGATATTGCACAAAAATTCGGAGTAGAATGCAAAGTAGGTCTTACCGGATTCAAATGGATCGGAAAAATGATCCGTGAAGCAGAAGGAACACAAAAATTTGTATGTGGTGGTGAAGAAAGCTTTGGATTCATGACCGGAGATTTTGTTCGTGATAAAGACTCTTGCGGAAGTATCCTTGTGGCTTGTGAAATTGCTGCATGGTGCAAAGCCAACGGAAAAACAATGTACCAATACATGATTGAGATCTATGAAGATCTTGGAATGTATTATGAAGGATTAATCAATATCGTAAGAAAAGGAAAAGAAGGAGCTGAAGAAATTCAGAACATGATGAAAAACTTCCGTGAGAATCCTCCAAAAGAATTGGCAGGTTCACTGGTAGAAGAAGTGAAAGACTTTAAAGAACAGACAAGCCTTACCATTTCTACGAATGAGAAAAAAGTAATGAATGGCATTCCGAAATCTAACGTTTTGATCTATTACACTCAGGATGGAACAAAAGTATGCGTAAGACCTTCAGGAACAGAACCAAAAATCAAGTTCTATGTTTCAGTGAAGGATTCCATTACTTCAGAAGCTGATTTCAGAGACAAATTAAAATCACTGGAAGCTAAAATCGGAGCTGTTAAAACAGATTTAAAACTGGATTAATTCTCCGAAAACAGCAGATGATCAAAAAAATAATAGCAGTTTGCCTATTGTCTGCAGCTGTAGTTTCCTGTAAAAAGGAAGCTGCAGTTTCAGATACAAAACCAGTAAACGATTCGGTTGCTACAACGGAGACCAAAGAAGATCAGTACAAACCTATAGACACAGCTTGTTCATCTTCTAACAAAACAGAGGATTATATTACATCTCTCCAATGGTATCGTACCAAAATCGAAAAAGAGATGGCAACTAACAGTCCGGAACAGAACGACAGAGTATACGAAAATTATTTAAAAATAAGAGGAAAGTATACAGAATGTCTGATGAACCTTCATGCTGATGTCCTGAATAAATATGTGAATTATTATAACTATGATAAGGATCAGTACAATTTTCCGGATAATGTTAAAAAAATAGCTTCAGAACTGATGAAAGCAGGTCTTGAATTCAGAGAAGTAGGAGAAGGAATAACTGAAATATGGACCATTCCGGGATATTATTCTTCTCTTTTTAAGAATAAAGTGACTCCGGATTATGAAGTCTATATTTCACAGACTGATAAAGAAAGTGAAACCAATTATGCAGCAGATGCAGGATTGATTATCAGCTGGGAACAATTAGGTAATAGATTGATTTTCTGGGAGAATTTCATGAATGAATATCCTGAAAGCAAGCTGATAAAGACTGTAAAACAAGACTATAACTACTATTTGTCCGATTATCTTTTAGGAATGGATAATACACCCACTTACGAAAGAGAACAGGACAAAGGAACCGGAAAACTAAACGATGAAAACAGAGCGGAGTTCAACAGGATGATCAAAAAATATCCGAATTCCAATACGGCAAAAAAAGCAAAAGAAATAATTACCCTTTTTGATGCACAAACGCCGGTAGATCAAATATATGAGAAGATTCATGGAGAACGATAATATAAATTTAAAATAAGAAAAAGTGAAAGTTTCAAAATTAGCAGCGAACCTGATCGGTTCTGAAATTGTAAAAATTGGTAACGAAGTAAATGACCTAAAAGCAAAAGGAGCGGAAATTGCCAATCTTACTATTGGTGATCTGAATTCTAATATCTATCCTATTCCGGCATTGCTGAAGGAAGAGATTCAGAAAGCATATCAGAATAATCTGACGAACTATCCTCCTGCAAACGGACTTTTATCTTTAAGAAAAGAAGTTTCCAAAGACCTTAAAAAGAGATGGAACCTTGATTATTCTCCTGAAGACATACTGATTACTGCAGGATCAAGACCTTTGATCTATGCCGTATACAAAACGATCGTAGATGAAGGAGATAAAGTAGTATATCCTACACCATCTTGGAACAATAATCACTATGCTTACCTTACTTCAGCCAATGCTGTAGAAGTAAAAACAAAGCCTGAAACCAATTTCCTTCCGACTGCTGATGATTTAAGACCTCATTTGGATGGAGCAGTATTATTGGCATTATGTTCACCATTGAACCCTACAGGAACAATGTTTACAAAAGATCAGCTTTCAGAGATCTGCGAATTGGTCATTGCTGAAAACAAAAAAAGAGGAGCAGACAAAAAACCGTTATACTTAATGTATGACCAGATCTATTCTTGCCTTACTTTTGGTGCTGAGCACGTAGATCCGGTTTCTCTTTTCCCTGAAATGAAAGAATATACGATCTACATCGACGGTATTTCAAAATGCCTTGCAGCAACAGGAGTACGTGTTGGATGGGGATTCGGTCCTGCTCATATCCTTGATAAAATGAAGGCGCTTCTTACTCACGTTGGAGCATGGGCACCAAAACCGGAGCAGGAAGCAACTGCCAAATTCTATGAAAATCCAGAGAATGTAAATACTTTCGTTGACGATTTTAAAGCTAAACTTGAAGAAAGCTTAAAAGTTCTTCACGGTGGAATTCAGGATCTAAAAGGAAAAGGACTTGCTGTTGACAGTATTGAACCGATGGGAGCTCTTTACCTTACCATTCAATTAAACTATATCGGAAAAACAAAACCAGACGGAGCTGTCATTGAAAACTCTTCAGATCTTGTTTTCTATTTAATTAATGAAGCAGGAGTAGCATTAGTACCATTCTCAGCCTTCGGAGAAGAAAAATCAGAACCTTGGTTCCGTGCTTCTGTAGGAGGATTAGCGGTAGATGAGATCAAAGTAATGCTTCCAAAACTGGAAAGCGCTTTGAATCAATTAAAGTAATTTTCTGATAAAATATAAACTTCGGCTCTGCCCGGCATGACACTGCTTGATCTCGAAAAGAGTATGAACCATGTCACGCTGAGCAGAGTCGAAGTGTTTTTACATCCCCTAAAAAACCATGAAACTTCCACAGAAATATTTTCTAGAAACAAAATATTTATTTTTTTCAACTTTGGCGATTATAACGATAGTAATTTTAAGCGTATGGCTTTCAGGGAAAGCAGATCATCGTTCACTATTTCAGAATTCAATCTTATCAACTTCTGTTTTGGGCGGAGCATTTTTCCTTTTTATCAGTATAGGGCTCTATTCGGGTTTGAAGTTAAAAGATAACATAGGAAACATTTTAAACAAAGAAAGAATACAAAGATATGCTGATAAAACACCAAAATTTGATGGTTTCGATATTGATATTCATGATGCCGGTGATGGAATAGGAGGAGTTATTCTTTCCATTCTTGCATGGATTGTAATTTCTATTCTGCTCATTTTTCTTTCTTATTTTTTTGGACTTTTCTTTTGGTCGGCAGTATTCTTACTGGGCGCAATTTTGTACTGGATATTTTTCAGAGCACTAAGATTGGTTTTTAAAAACTCAGGAAAATGTAAAGGAGATTTGTTAAAAAGCTTTGGATTCGGATTTTTTTACTCTTTTCTCTATATTTCCTGGATGTATGGAATTATTTTTTTGATAAAATATTTAAATTGAAGTTGCGTTTATTTATAAAAAATTAAATAAATATTAAAAATTAAATTACTTCTTTGTAGTAAGCTCAACTAGGAATTATCTTTGGGGCTTTTACACACACTTAAATATAATAAAGTCGAAAATTACACGATGAAAAAACTGAGATTTCTACTCTTACCAGTTTCAATACTGGTATGCTCACAAGAGGTTGATACACTGAAGGTAAAGGAGCTTCCCAAGGAACTCGAATTACCAAAAGTACAAACCTACACCCTAAAAGACGGATCTGTCAGAACGTACCCAAAACCTAAATTATTAGATTTTGTAACCAAACTACCCAGAAACTTTATCAATACCAATAAAGATTTTGTAGCTCAAGACCACGCTTACTATCTTGGAGGAGCTGTTGCAGCTACGTTGATTCTTTTACCAGTTGACCAGAAACTGATTGACAATTCCAGAGAGCTGGGAGAAAGATGGGGAATGGACAAAGATAATAACTACACCAAAGTTGGAGGTGTTTTTAAGATTCCAAAAGATATAGGATCTACCTTGTATCTGATAGGAAACGGTTCTACATTAGTGTTACTGGGAATTGGTTTTGGAACGTATGGTTTGATAAAAAATGATTACAGAGCACAGGCTACAGCCAGTGGTTTGATGGAAAGTTTAATTCTTTCAGGAGTTTTTACCCAGACTATTAAAAGAATTACCGGGAGAGAAAGCCCTTTTATTGCAGAAATCAACGGTAATAAAGGAGGTGCATGGAATCCCTTTCCAAGTTTTTCAGCATTTGGCAAGAATACCTCGAATTATGATGCGATGCCATCAGGGCATTTAACGACTTTTATGGCGGGTATCACCGTGATTGCAGACAACTATCCGGATGCAAAATGGATCAAACCGGTAGGATATACCTTAGCCGGAGCACTTTGTTTTCAAATGATGCAGAGTAAAGTTCACTGGGCTTCAGATTATCCTTTAGCTTTATTAATGGGGTATTTTATTGGAAAAACCATCTCAAAAAGCAGATACACTTCATCTGAAGGAACAATCGGAAAGACAAAATATAATCTGAACTTTACTGCATCCCGCCAATGGGAATATAATATGGTAGGCGTAAAACTCTCTTTTTAAACTGCTGAAATCTCTGTTTTGTAGAGTAGATAAGATACTTTTCACTACATTTGATCTCAGGATAAAAGGTTTATTCAGGCTTTTGTAAATGCCGGAATGAAACCTGTTGATTTAAAAGGAATTACTTAATATCGTATTGAATGAAAATAATCGCTGTCATCCCTGCGCGCTATGAAGCAAGCCGTTTTCCCGGGAAATTAATGCAAATTTTAGGAGAAAAAACCGTGATCACCACAACCTATCAGAATGTAGTGGAAACCGGACTGTTTGACGAAGTATTTGTCGCTACAGACTCCGAAATTATTCTTGATGAAATCGTAAAAAACGGAGGTAAAGCCGTAATGACAGGACAGCACGAGACCGGAAGCGACCGTATTGCTGAAGCTGTACAGAATATAGACTGTGATATCGTGATCAATGTTCAGGGAGATGAACCTTTCCTGAAACTGGAACCTTTACGCCAGCTGATTGAAGTTTTTAAACATGATGACCAGCAGGAAATATCTTTAGCTTCTTTAAAAATACAACTGCACGAAAAAGAAGAGATTGAAAATCCGAATAACGTAAAAGTGATTACCGATAATAACGGTTTTGCCTTGTATTTCAGCCGTTCCGTAATTCCTTTTCACAGAGAAGTTTCCTATGATGTAAGCTATTTTAAACATATTGGAGTATATGCTTTCAGAAAAGAAGCTTTGCTGCAGTTCTCAAAACTGGCGATGAAACCATTGGAAATATCAGAAAAGATTGAATGCATCCGCTATCTTGAATATGGGATGAAAATCAAAATGATAGAAACCAATTTCGTTGGAGTAGGCATTGATACACCTGAAGATCTGGAAAAAGCCCGAAAATTAATTTAAAATCAGTAAAGCTGGTAAAGTAAATTGGCAAATTGCCCTTTTAGCACTTTTGAGTTTTTGCAATTTTACATAAATCCCCCTATATTTGAATTTATAAATAAAATTAATGAAGAAGTTACTATTCGTATTTGGACTGATATTTTCGCAAGTGATATTTGGACAGACCGCAAAGGAAATTATTGACAAAAACATTGAATTATCCGGAGGGTTAACCAATTGGAAATTACTGAACTCAGTATTGCTTCAGGGAAAAGTAGTATTGGGAATCAAAGATGAATATCCGATCAGAATTTTTCAGCAGCGTCCGAATCTTACTAAAACATTGATTACGACCGGAGGAAAAGAAACTGCGATTGAAGGTTTTGATGGAACTAAAGGGTATGCAATGAATTATGCGGCCAATAAACTTCAGGAATATCCTGAATATGTGCCGGAAAATTTTGATAACGACTTCATTGACTGGGAAAATAAAGGATTTGATGCCAAATACCTTGGAAAAGAAAAAGTAGGAGAGATCTACTGCCATAAAGTGGAACTTACCAAAAACGTCAATAAGAATATGTATTACTTTGATACAAAAACTTATATGCTGATCAAAGAAGTGAAAAAAGACGAAACGCTTGTCTATTCTGATTTTAAAAAAATAGGAAACCTTACAATGCCTTTCAGAATAGAATCTTCCAGTACTAAAAAAGACGGAGACTATGTGATGCTACTAAACAAAATAGACATCAATAAAGTATTTCCGGCTAATATTTTCAAGTTTTAATTCAATTGCAGTTCGCTGTATAAAATGATAAAAAATGAAAAAGATTTTTTTAATGTTGCTTTCATTCGTTGCATTCCTGCAAAGCTGCACCAATCAAAAAAGCGAAATTTCAAAAGCTAAAACCAACGAACTTATGGGAAAAACAATATATGACTTCAAAGTAGAAAGTCTTGATGGTAAAGAAATCAATTTTGCTGATTTCAAAGGAAAGAAAATCCTGATCGTCAATACCGCTTCAGAATGTGGATTTACCCCTCAATATGCAGATCTTGAGAAAGTATATGAGCAATATAAAGATAAATTGGTTGTCATAGGTTTCCCTGCTAATAACTTCGGAGGACAGGAACCTGGAACCAATACTGAAATTGGAGCTTTCTGCCAGAAAAACTATGGCGTAACATTCCCAATGGCGGCCAAAGTTTCCGTAAAAGGTGATGATACCGCACCAATCTTTAAATTTTTAACAGAGAAAGAATTAAACGGAGTAAAAAATACAAGTATCCTTTGGAACTTCACCAAATTCCTGGTAGATGAAAACGGAAAGCTAATAGACACTTTTGTAAGTACTACAAATCCTAACGGTGAGGCGATTACAAAGTATCTGAAATAAAGATAAAAAACTATATTTTTACAAGTGGGTGTTTACATCCACTTTTTTTATTTTTAAACCTAATAAATACTTCTTATGAAAAAAATAATTTTTACTTTTTGTGTCCTGGCTTCTTTTATGTTAGGATTTGCTTTTAAGGCTGTTACGGAAAACAAGTCTGATGATATGAAAAGAGTTACCGGTATTGGTGGAATCTTTTTTAAATGCAAAGATCCTAAGAAAATGAGAGCATGGTATGAAAGCCATCTGGGTCTCAATACCAATGAATATGGAGCCGTATTTGAATGGTTTCAAGGTGCTGATAATTCTAAAAAAGGATTCAGCCAGTGGAGCCCTTTTAGTGAAAAAACAAAATATTTCTTGCCTTCCGAAAAAGATTTCATGATCAATTACCGTGTAGAAAACCTTGAAAAGCTGGTGGAACAGTTGAAAAAAGAAAATGTAACCGTAGTTGATAAAGTTGAGACTTACGAATACGGAAAATTTGTCCATATCATGGATATTGAAGGCAACAAAATAGAGCTTTGGGAGCCCAATGATATTGAATATGAAAAACTAGGACAGAAAATGAACAGCAAAACAACAAAATAGGGAATAGATGATAGGTAATAGGTAGCAGAATTTAGGAATTAGGTTTTAGGGAAATTAATGATGAGAACTTTATCTTTAACCCGAACCTAATTATCTCGCATCCCAAACCACGAATCATTCATTACTCTTCTCCGCAAAACAAAAGATATTTCCAAGTTTGATGCTGGAGTAGCCATTGCTTTTTATTTTCGAAGAATTAATCATTGCCTTTGCCAGAATATCAGTCGGCAGGGGCTTTTGACTTTCTAACAGTCCAAGTTTATTGGCAAATTTGATAATCCGGCTGCCTAAAACTTCGCCGGTTCTTTCAGAATCTTTTCGCTCAAGCATTCCCGGTTTGAAAATAGTAATCTTATTGAAGTGGAGTTGTTTTACAGCTTCTTCCAGTTCCCCTTTCATTTTAGAGTAGAAAATTTTAGATTGGGGATTTGCGCCATAAGCCGACACCAGAATATAATCTTCCACCTCATTCTCTTTCGCTGCTTTTGCGAATTCATACTGATAATCAAAATCTACTTTCTTCTGAGCCTCTTTGCTTCCGGCATCTTTTAAAGTAGTTCCCAGACACGAAAATGCAACATCTCCCTTCACCATCTCTTTCCATTCTTCGGGTTTTTCAAAATTCACAACATGAATCTTAAGTTTATCATTCTGGATATCGACAGGTTTTCTGACAAAAATATCCACTTCATCAAACTCTTTGTCATTCAATAACTGATTAACCAGATCTTTTCCTGTGGCGCCTGTAGCACCTATTACCAGAGCTTTCATAATAATTGTGATTTTGCGGGATTATTTCTTTCTTAAATTTACTAAATTTGAATCAAAGATTAAAGAATTATATTATTTAATCAGTACTAATTACTGACCAATCATTACTCATAACTGCATGGATGCCAACGAGATTTTAGACTATTGTCTTGCTAAAAGAGGAGTTACGGAAAGCTTTCCGTTTGATAACGAAACACTTGTAATGAAAGTAGATACCAAAATGTTTTTACTGATGGGGCTTGAAAGGCAACCGTTAGCAATCAATGTAAAAACAGATCCAGAGTGGAGTGCAGAGCTTCGCGAGCAATATCCTCAGATCACAGGTGCTTATCATATGAACAAAACCCATTGGAATTCTGTATTATTGGATGGCTTGAAAAAAGATTTGATCTTTAAACTTATTGACCAGTCTTATGATTTGGTGTTTAATTCTTTAACAAAAAAAGTTCAAAATGAAATCAATAAATCTCAATGATATAGTATGAATAAGGTATAAAAATTGATATCAAATAATCAGAAATATAAACATATGAAAAATAAACTCTTATTACTGGTAGCTGTAGCAATATTGGCAAGTTGCTCCAAAGAGGATAGGAAAAATCCTTCCGGGGCTGATACGCAGAAATCTGAAAATGTAAAGGTATCTGAGAAAAAGGAAAATTTGAAATTGGAATTTACAGGTTCAGATCATTTTGCTATTAAAAATCCTAAATTTAAGGTAAGTTTATATGCTCACGATCCACTTATGGCAGATGCTCCGGCTACATTAATTACCGAACAGGAGTATGAACAGACATCGGTGCCGTTTACAATCGATATGCCAGTTCCTCAGGATGCTGCCAGTCGTATTGATCCCAAAATTGCAGACCGTATGAAATATTATGTCTCCATCAAATGGGATTCTGACGGGGATGGCAAAGCAGGGGAAAAAAGAGATATTTATATCGACCATGACAAAGAATTTCCTAATGTGAAATTGAATGGAGAGCCGCAGAAGATTTATCTTAAAATATTAAAATGAAAAGAATACCAGCGATCTGTTGGTATTTTTTATAGTTAGATGAATTAAAACTGCTGATTTAAACGTGATAGGTTTTTAAAAACCTATCACGTTTAAGCGTTACTCATATTAATTTAAAGAAGATCTAAAATTCAAATTCTTCTGTAAGCATTTTGTCCTCATTCAGCCTTTCAATCAGTTTTTCAAGACCTTCAAATTTAATTTCATCATGAAGGAAATCTCTAAAGCTGACTGTTATTTTTTCATCATATATATCGTCATCAAAATCCAGAATATAAACTTCAACAGTTAATTTTTCTCCATTTACCGTAGGGTTGGTTCCAACACTCAGCATTCCTTTATATTGGTTACCTTTTATAAATACTTCTACAATATAAGCTCCTTTTTTAGGCAAAAGCTTAATAGATTCCGTATCAATATTGGCGGTTGGATAGCCAATTGTTCTTCCGATTTTTTTCCCATGAACCACAGTTCCGGAAACAGAGTAGGAATATCCAAGCATTTCGTTGGCTTCTTTGATATTTCCTGATAAAAGAGCATTCCGAACTTTTGTTGAACTGATATTATTTTCGTGGATGTTGATGGCTTCCATTTGTTCTACTTCAAAGTCAAGTTCCTTGGATAGTTTTTGAAGAAGCTCGAAGTTTCCGCTTTTATTTTTCCCAAAAGAATGATCGTAACCTATAATAAGGTATTTTACATTGAGTTTATCAATTAAAATCTGACGTACAAATTCTTCTCCGGTTAAATTTCTGAATTCTTCATCAAATTCTTTCAGGAACAGATTATCAATACCGTATTTCTCAACCAGCTGTTTCTTTTCTTCCAGCGTATTCAGCAGTTTTAAATCTTCATTAGGATTAAAAACAAACCTTGGATGCGGCCAGAAAGTAAGGATAGCAGTCTCCAGATTGTTCTCTGTGCCTATTTTAGTCAGTTCATCAATGATACTCTTGTGCCCGAGATGTACTCCGTCAAACATCCCTAAAGACAATGCTAAAGGCTTCTGTGAGGAATAATCTGTAAAATTCTTGAAAACTTTCAAAACGGAAAAATTTGATTGCAAATATAGAAATAATGTACCAATGTATCAATATAACGATAGAGTAATACCTGTAACCTTAACATTACTACCCTGATACATTGCTATATCGGGATATTGCTAAAATAATCTATTCTCAAAAAGCATGATAAAAATCTTTTTTTTACCAATTGCGGGTTTATGAAGAATCACTATATTTGCACCAAGAAAAAATTTAGCAATGGCAAACCAAATTAAAGGTAAAATTTCTCAAATTATTGGTCCGGTAATCGACGTTGTCTTCACAGATGTGGAAGCTGTTCCAGCAATCTATGACGCGTTAGAAATTACAAAAGAAAACGGTGAAAAAGTAGTTTTAGAGGTAGAACAACATATTGGCGAAGATACAGTAAGATGTATCGCAATGGACGCTACTGACGGTCTTAAAAGAGGGCAAGACGTAATTGGATACGGAAATCCTATTATGATGCCAATCGGTGAGGCTGTAAACGGAAGACTATTCAACGTTGTTGGTGATGCTATCGACGGACTTCAAAATATTTCTAATGAAGGTGGTCTTCCAATTCACAGACCAGCTCCAAAATTTGATCAACTTTCAACTTCTGCAGAAGTTTTATTTACAGGTATTAAAGTAATTGACCTAGTTGAGCCTTACGCAAAAGGAGGTAAAATTGGATTGTTCGGTGGTGCCGGTGTAGGTAAAACAGTATTGATCCAGGAGTTGATTAACAATATTGCAAAAGGACACGGAGGTCTTTCTGTTTTCGCCGGAGTAGGTGAAAGAACGAGAGAAGGAAATGACCTTTTGAGAGAGATGTTGGAATCAGGTATTATCAAGTATGGTGATGATTTCATGCACTCTATGGAAAACGGAGGTTGGGATCTTTCTAAAGTAGACTTAGAAGCTATGAAAGATTCAAAAGCTGCATTCGTTTTCGGACAGATGAACGAGCCGCCAGGTGCAAGAGCGAGAGTAGCACTTTCTGGTCTTACATTGGCTGAGTACTATAGAGATGGTGGAGAAAGCGGACAAGGTAGAGATGTACTTTTCTTCGTAGACAATATCTTCCGTTTTACACAGGCTGGTTCTGAGGTATCTGCACTTCTTGGTCGTATGCCATCAGCGGTAGGTTACCAACCAACGCTAGCTTCTGAAATGGGTGCGATGCAGGAAAGAATTACTTCAACTAAAAATGGTTCAATTACTTCAGTACAAGCGGTATACGTACCTGCGGATGACTTAACTGACCCGGCTCCTGCAACTACGTTTGCTCACTTGGATGCAACTACGGTACTTGACAGAAAGATTGCTTCATTAGGTATCTATCCAGCGGTAGATCCACTTTCTTCTACTTCAAGAATCCTAAATCCTGAAATCTTAGGTCACGATCACTATAACTGTGCTCAAAGAGTAAAAGAAATTCTTCAAAGATATAAAGCGCTTCAGGATATCATCGCAATCCTTGGTATGGAAGAACTTTCTGAAGAAGATAAATCTGTTGTATACCGTGCAAGAAAAGTTCAGAGATTCTTATCTCAGCCTTTCCACGTAGCAGAGCAGTTTACAGGTATCCCAGGATCATTAGTTGATATCAAAGATACTATCAAAGGGTTCAACATGATTATGGATGGTGAATTAGATCACTTACCAGAAGCAGCTTTCAACTTGAAAGGAACCATCGAGGAAGCTATCGAAGCTGGACAAAAAATGTTAGCTGAAAACGCTTAATAATTAGACATAAAGATAACAGATACAAGACATGAGACTTTAACGTTGTCTGAAATCTGAAATCTGAAATCTTCAAATCTAAATTAAAATGAATATAAAAATTTTAACACCAGAATACGTAGTTTTTGAAGGAGAGGTAGACTCAGTATTATTGCCTGGAAAAATGGTGAATTTCACATCATGAAAAACCACGCAGGAATCGTTTCTTCTTTGATTGGAGGTGATGTAAAGCTTTTTGCTAATTCTATTGATGAAGCTTTTGCTAAAAACTTCACTAAAGAATCCAGAAAAGACTCTGTTTTTGCTTATGCGATCAAAAGCGGTGTTGTAGAATTTAATCATAATAAAGGTATTATCCTTTGTGAATAATTAAATGAAAAGCTAAATATATTTTCAAGAAAGTGTAACTTTGTGTTACACTTTTTTTATTTATGTAAAAGTCTGATGGTATGAAGAAAGGCATAATCATATTCTTTACAGTTCTGGGTGTTTTCCTCCATGCCCAGAATATCAAAACCAAGAGAGGAATTATCAATCTTGACGGCATTCCGGTAGCTAAGCTATCCAACAAATCCAGCGAATATACGTTTATGGATCTAAAGGAGACTCCGCTCTATACGATAAAATTCATTGATAAAAGTATCGTTGATTCTGTTCGAGACAGCTATATCAGTGTGAATAGAGTCTATAACAGGGATAAAACAATAGAAATTGATTATTCATCACCTTCTGCATTCTCAGGAGAAGAAAAATCTGCCGTTTTTACTTCGGTTAAAGACCTTAAAATTATTGATAATAAAGGGATCAATGTCAAAAATCTTGATGAACTTTTTTCAAATGTTCCAAAGAGAAAACTTGATACTAAAACTAAAGATGCTTATGCTATCAGAAAGAAAATAGATAAAATGAATATTGAGGTCAATAAAGTAGGGGAAATCCTTAGTAATGGCGTTCCGGTGGGGTATTTTACGAATTTACCTGTAAGTTTCGGTTCAGAAGACACCATCATGGACAAGACCCCTCTAGATATTGAGATTTATGATGCTAAAAGTAAACTTATCGGAAGATATATTACCACTACAAAACAGTTGAAAACAGCAGGAGGGAAGTCATTTACCATCTATAAGGAAATGTCTGGCAGAGCTTCTATCTTAAAGTTTCCAACTTATAAAGCACTCGCTGAACGTATGGCCATAATGGATCCTAATTTTATTAAAATTCAGGAGAAAGTGTCTGTAGGAACCGTATCAAAGGAGACTCCTAATTGATTTATCTGATAAAAGGAATAGCTTATTATCAATAGAAACGGGCTTTAGCCCGTTTATTAAAATATAAAATTTCCATTGGCTTTAGCCAAAACTTATATAATTGTATTTATAAACCACCCCGTCAAAAATTCTCCGAATTTTCGCCACCCCTACAGAGGATGGGAATATTTTGCCGTTCCATATATAGTAGTCAAAAATTTGAATTTGATACTTCGGTATGAAATATAGAAAATTTTATTCTCTCAAATAAAAATTAAGATCTGTGTAAATCCGTGAAATCTGTGGTAGATTATAATTTAATAGAAACAGGTGTTATTCTTTCAGAAAAATAAAAATTTACAAAAAATCTACAATTTCAAAAATCCCTGAGAAAAAAACGAAAATTTTTATAAACTTAAAATCACTCCATTTTCCTTCAATTGCTGCATGGGTTTTGAGAACCAGAACAACTCAAAATCTTCGAAATTTTCTTCAAATTGATTCTTAAGTTGCTGAACTGTAGGTTTTTTTGAATTTTCAATTGCGTTTTCCTCCAATACATTCATAAGCCATTCTGCCTTTTCTTGTTCCAGTTCTACCTTCACAATATTGGTTTTTAAGTGGAATGTAAGAAGCGTATACGTACCAGAATATTTCTTTTTATTTTTTACGCGATTCTCAGCGATTACATTTTTGGTTAAAAAGACAACTTTTGAATTTGCTTTCAGACTGAACTGTCCATCTTCCAAAAGACAATCATGAATATAATCCGGGTGAATGGTTGTTCTTGGAATTTTAAAATCAAACCACTCCTGAAGAGGCAATTCGAAATTGACACCATGCATATAATTGAATAAAGATTTCTTTAATCCAAAACTGAACTTGTTATGATCAATTCCGGTTTTGTCTTTAAAATCTATATCATTGTTGGCAAATGAGATTTCCTGCTTTAAGGGAACTACTCCAAAATCTTCCGGACTGATTCCTACAGGGGAATGGGCAGTCATGGCAAACTGATGCCAGAATCCACTTTGAAGAATTCCCATTTCAAACATCTGCCGAATCATTTCCAGAGAATCAACGGTTTCCTGAACGGTTTGGGTAGGGTAGCCATACATCAGATAGGCATGAACCATAATTCCGGCTTCTGTAAAATTTCTGGTTACGTTGGCAACCTGGTCTACAGAAACTCCTTTATCAATTAATTTCAGCAATCGGTCACTGGCTACTTCAAGTCCTCCGGAAACAGCAACACATCCCGAAAGTTTCAGGAGGTAACATAAATCACGGGTAAAACTTTTTTCAAAACGAATATTGGTCCACCAGGTAACAACAAGATTTCTTCGTAGAATTTCCAGAGCAACTTCCCTCATCAGAGCAGGTGGTGCCGCTTCATCTACAAAATGGAATCCTGTTTCACCTGTTGTCTTGATTAACTCTTCAATTCGGTCTACCAGAATTTTAGCAGAAATTGGTTCGTATATTTTGATATAATCTAAAGAAATATCACAGAATGTACATTTTCCCCAGTAGCATCCATGAGCCATGGTTAGTTTGTTCCATCTTCCGTCACTCCATAAACTGTGCATCGGATTAGCAATTTCGATAACGGAAATATATTGATCCAGTTTTAAATCTGTGTAATCAGGAGTTCCAATTTCAGACTGCTTGTAATCATGTCTTTTAGAATTGTTTTTGTAAACAACCTCTTTATTTTCGAGAAGGAAAGTTCTTTTAAATTCCCCTTCCTCAGAAGGTATTTCTAAATTCTGGTGAAGAAGCTCCAGCGGAACTTCGCCATCATCTAAAGTAATAAAGTCAAAGAATTCGAATACTCTCTGATCTTTCACTTCCCTTAATTCTGTATTGGGAAAACCTCCTCCCATAGCGGTTTTAATGTGTGGATAATGTTTTTTGATCCATTGTGCACATTTGAAACCAGAGTATAGGTTACCAGGAAATGGTACCGAAAAACAAACCAATTTCGGCTGAACGGTTTCTATTTTTTCACGAAGAATTTTTAACGTAAAGTCATCAATAAATGTGGGTTCACCGGATAATTTGGAATATAATTCATCAAAAGAATTGGCACTTTTTCCAAGACGTTCTGCATATCTGCTGAAACCAAAATCGGAATCAATATTCTCTACAATATAGTCTGAAATATCTTCTAAGTATAACGTTGCCAGGTGCTTGGCTTTATCCTGAAGACCCATATTTCCGAAAGCAAATTCCATATCATCCAACTGATTAAAACGTGAAGCTTCAGGTAAAAAATTCATACTGCAGATCTGTCTGGCCAGCGTAGGCGTCTTATCCTGTAAAAAGATAATAACCTGATCTATGGTTTTTAGATACTCTTCTCTTAGTGCATAAATTCTCTGGGAATTTTCTGAGACATTCTGAAGATCAATTTCTTTGTTGAAAATTTTCTGAATTCCGTCTTTTGAAAATAATTCCAAGATAACATCGATCCCCAAATCTACCTGATAGCTTGAAATATTTTTGGTATTTAAAAATCCTTTAATATAAGCCGTAGCAGGATAGGGAGTATTAAGCTGGGTAAAAGGCGGAGTAATAAGAAGCAGGTCTTTCAACAGAAATTTTTTGCAAAGTTATTCTAAAGTTTTTTTAGAAAAAAATTTTTTCTCCTGATTATACACCGTGAAGAAAAGTCTTTAGAATTCTGCATTATTACAATCTCTATGATAAAGAGAAGCTGTTAAAATAAATTGGCTGGTTTATTAAACAAAGCATCCGGAGAATTATTGTCAATAAAGTTCAAGAAAGAATCTTCATGAAAATATCCGTCTTCATCCAAAATTTCAGCTTTCAGAAATCCAATTTCACCAGGTCTTTCAATACTGATATTTTCAATAAACTTTCCTGTTTTTCCAATGATTTCATTATGAAAACTGATTAAATATCTTGAATATATATTTCCTTCAGCCACTGTATAATGTCCGTTTTCTGCAATAAGAGAGGTCATAATACTTCCTCCGATGTATGTTTCATTATCATTGCCCGAAGCTCCGAATAATACTTTGGAAGTAACATTCCCGGAACAGTATAATGAGCCGTTGACGATAATATTTTCAGCCTGTATATTACCTGTAACAATGAGAACAATGTAATCTTCCACAAACAGTTTTTTGGATAACTGAAGGTCACCTTCAATAAGAATTATTTTGTATCCTTCATCTTCAGTGGTAACCAGTTCAAGAGAAGTGCTGTTTTCATTTTCTATAAGAACAATTTCAGGAGCATTATCTTCATTATTGATATGCAGAGAAGCATCTTTGATCTTTTCTGCTGTTTCATCATCCAGCATTTCGAGAAATTCGGCAAGACTTTCTTCATCTAAATAGCTTTCATTGAAAAAATTATTTTCCAACGCTTCATGAGCGATGTTATACAGATTGTCCGATTTTTCTTTGAGCTTTTTATATAATTGATCTTTGGTGAGTTTTTGCAATTCTTTCATCAGTTTTTAAAAGTATATACATTAGTCTGATAGGAGAGGAAATACCTATTAATGGACAGATGCAATATAGTCAGATAAATTTTGTTATGCCAGAAAGTAAAGGATTTATTTTGTTAAATATATTCAGACATAATATTTTTTTATCTTAATATGATATTATTTTATCAATAAACGCACTTCTACGAACTCCTGTGTGGTATTTTATGATTTTTGATACAAAAAAGAACAAATTGGAATTAATATTTTGATATTGATTTTTTAGAGTCATTCATCTTTAAAATGTTCAGTGTATATCCGTTAAACATGACCTATTTTCTTTTGATCACCAATCACATTCAACGTAACTCCAAAAAGAATTAAAGTAATCCCGATCAACAGATTAGGAGTGAATTTTTCATGAAACATCAAAACACTTATCAGTACAGCAACTACAGGTTCCAACGCTCCTAAAATAGCAACAGGAGTAGAGCCAATATATTTGATAGCAAATACAAGGCATAAGCTGGAAATAACTGTAGTAAGAAAGGCAAAAATAAGGAAGTTTATGAAGATTTCTGTTGAAGGGATAGCAAATGATTCATTCGCCATCAAAGCTTTGGTCATAAAGAACATTGACGTGAAAAGCATAGAATAAAACGTAAGCTTAAATCCTGAAACCTTGATATTCGATTTGTTGACGATAACCATATATAAAGCATAAAACAGTGAACTGAGCATTACAATTCCCAGTCCTGCAAAATTGATTTCCAGTCCGTTTCCTTTTAAACATAAAACAATGACTCCTGCAAAAGCAAGAAGTAAAGAGGCTCCGGATAATTTGGTAAGCCTTTCTTTGTAAAAGAAAAGCATGATGAGTGCTACAATAATCGGATAAATAAATAAAACGGTAGAGGCAATTCCTGGCGTGAGGAAATCATATCCTAAAAACAGAAACTCCGAAGAAAGGGCATAGCAGATTCCAAGAATGGCCAGAATTAAAGCTTCCTTTTTATTGATTTTAAAACTTTCCTTCGAATACAGCAGATATCCTCCCACCATTAAAGCTGAAAAGAAAAACCTGTAAAACAGCGTGATATCCATTGAAAAGTGTGCCCGCTTAACAGGCAGAATAAAAATCGGAATCAGACCATATGAAACAGCCGACAGAATTCCCAGTGTGTAACCTCTAAGTTTCATTTGCTTTTATAGGTATTAAACAAAAAAGCCACTGAATCAATCAGTGGCTTTCTTTTATTTTTTAAGATTAAATCGGTTTAAAACTTAATCCTTGTTCCTGCAGTAATTTTTGTTCCTGCTCTTTGTAGTAGCCACCTACTAATTTATCATGAATTGCTTCAAACGCTGCCAGAGTTTCATTAATCTCTGCATCTGTATGAGAAGCGGTAGGAATCAATCTTAAAAGAATCATTCCCTTCGGAATGACCGGATATACTACCACAGAGGTGAAAATACCATAATTCTCTCTTAAGTCTTTCACCAATAGAGTAGCTTCTACCGGAGTTCCCTGCATCATTACCGGAGTTACACAAGTGTTGGTATCTCCAATGTTGAATCCTCTTTCTTTAAGCCCGTTTTGTAGTTTTTCAACATTCTCCCAAAGTTTAGCTTTAATCTCAGGTCTTGATCTCAATAGCTCCAATCTTTTTAATCCTCCGATTACCATTGGCATTGTAAGAGATTTTGCAAAGATTTGTGATCTTAGGTTGAATTTCAGATATCTGATGATTTCTTTGTCACCCGCAAGGAATGCTCCGAAACCTGCCATAGATTTAGCAAAAGTAGAGAAGTACACATCAATCTGATCGTTACAATCCTGCTCTTCACCCACACCGGCACCTGTTGT
Organism: Chryseobacterium sp. CH21; assembly: GCF_004119445.1. Lineage (GTDB taxonomy): Bacteria > Bacteroidota > Bacteroidia > Flavobacteriales > Weeksellaceae > Chryseobacterium. The sequence goes on from NZ_QICI01000062.1 coordinate 70,348, forward strand.
ACCAAGAGTTCCGAAACCGTGAGCATCATCTACCAATAGTCTGAACTGATATTTTGATTTAAGGTCACAGATCTCTTTAATTTTTCCCTGCTGGCCTCTCATCCCGAAAACACCTTCCGTAATCACAAGAATACCACCTCCTGTTTCTTCAGCTACTTTAGTGGCTCTCTGAAGGTTTTTCTCAAGACTTTCCATATCATTGTGCTTGTAGGTAAATCTTTTACCGGAATGAAGTCTTACTCCATCCACGATACAGGCATGAGAATCCATATCATAAACAATGACATCATTTCTGCTCACCAAAGCATCAATGGTAGAAACCATTCCCTGGTAACCGAAATTCAATAAGTATGCTGATTCTTTTTGTACGAAGTCTGCCAGTTCTCTTTCCAACTGAAGGTGCTGATCTGTTTCTCCAGACATTGCTCTCGCTCCCATTGGATAGAACATTCCGTATTCTGCAGCCGCTTTTGCATCCGCTTCTATAACTTCAGGATGATTACACAGTCCTAAATAGTCATTGGCACTCCAGAAAATTACTTCTCTCCCCTGAAACTGCATTCTAGGGCCGATAGGTCCCTCTAATCTTGGGAAAATAAAATAGCCTTCACCATAATCTGCAAATTGTCCAAGTGGTCCTGGATTTTCTTTTATTCTTTCAAAAATATCCAACATTGTATCGTAATTTTTAAGTAAAAAAGCCTTTTTTGTCAGAACACGCAAAAGGCTTTATTTGTATCGTGATTTTATTCGTTCTTATTTGATAAACTCTGTTTTGAAAACTTCATCATAATTGTGAACACAATTATTGACAAATCCCTGCTCGGCCATCCATTTGTCACTGTATACTTTAGTGATGTATCTGGAACCATGATCAGGATATATTAAAACAATTAAGTCATTTTCTGTAAGCTCATGCGATTGAGCATACTGTATTAATCCCTGCGTTACAGCTCCGGTAGTATACCCTCCCATAATGGCTTCTTTCAAAGCAATCTCACGGGTTCTGTAGGCAGACATTTCGTCATTTACCCTTACAAATTCATCTACCTTGTCGAAAAGAAGGGCAGCAGGGATAAGGTTTTTACCCATTCCCTCAATCTGATAAGGATGTACGTCTTCTTTGTGTATTTCTCCTGTCTCATGATAGCTCTTTAGGATAGAACCATCTGCATCTACTCCAATGATTTTGATATCTGGATTTTTTTCCTTCAAAAACTTGGCAGAACCGGACAGTGTACCACCAGTTCCTGTGCAGGCAAAAAGGTGAGTGATCTTACCTTCAGTCTGCTCCCAGATCTCAGGACCTGTCGTCTGATAGTGTGCATCAATATTAAGCTCGTTAAAATACTGATTGATGTAAATAGAATTTGGAGTTTCCTGAGCGATTCTTTTAGCTACTTCATAATATGATCTGGGATCATCCGCCGGTACATTGGCTGGGCATATATACACCGTAGCACCCAATGCTTTCAGATAAGAAATTTTTTCAGGTTTTGTTTTATCACTTACTGCAAGAATACATTTATATCCCTTAATAATACATACCATCGCAATAGAAAACCCGGTATTCCCGGAAGTAGTTTCAACAACTACAGAATCTTCTTTTAAAAGGCCTCTTTTCTCTGCGTTTTCTATAATATGAAGTGCGATTCGGTCTTTGGTGGAATGTCCAGGATTATATGATTCTAACTTGGCGTATACGGTTGCTGGAATATCTTTTGTAACAGTATTTAGCTTCACCATAGGAGTATGTCCTATTAGGCCAAGAATATTATCGTAAACATTACTCATTATTTGTTATTTTCAATAAAAATCTGACTGCAAAAATACAAAAAAATAAATAATTACTAAACTTTTGTTTGATTTCTAGGACATAGTTTTGTAAAAAGTCATTTTCGTATTTACAGTTTTAACACGTCTATAATCTCAAATACTACGCCAAAATTTTTAAATTTTGTTAAAACCCGCATAAAATAAGATAAAAGCCTTATTTTCGCATAATTGATTTAATACTATGAAAAATTGGACTTTTAGGCAATGGAACACCGTTTCAGGATGGGTGATTTTCGTCATTGCATTTTTCACGTACTTGTCCACCATAGAACCCAATTTCAGTTTTTGGGATTGTGGCGAGTACATTTCTTCTGCAGTAAAACTTGAAGTAACGCACGCTCCCGGAGCTGCTTTATTCCAGATAGTGGGTGCCGTGGCAGCCATTTTTGCATTAGGGAAAGGTGAAAATTATTCTATCGTGATCAACGCGATGTCTGCATTGTTCAGTGCGCTGACTATTTTATTTTTGTTCTGGACGATCACTCATTTTGTGAGAAGACTTCTTAACAAAGATTTTGAAGAAATTACAAAACATCAGGAAATCTCTATTTTATTTGCCGGAGCGGTAGGAGCACTTTGCTTTACGTTCTCAGATACATTCTGGTTTTCAGCAGTAGAAGGTGAGGTTTACTCTATGGCTTCTATGTTTATCGCGCTTTTGGTCTGGTTAATCACCAAATGGGAGAATGAGTATCAAGCGGGAGACAGTGAAAGATGGATTATTCTTATTTTCTTTGTTTTAGGACTTTCTGTGGGAGTGCATATGATGTGTATGCTGGCAATCCCTGCAGTATGTCTGGTATATTATGCAAGAAATTATAAGTTTACCTGGAAAAACTTTATCTGGGCAAACCTTATTACCTTAGGAATTTTGATTATTGTTTTCAAAATTATCTTCCCTTTAATTATGACCATGTTCGGAAGACTTGAGATTTTCTTCGTAAATGGTCTTGGACTTCCTTTCCATTCCGGAACAATTGCAGCTTTTGTTTTAATGGTAGCGATTTGCTATTTCTTACTTAAGTATGCAAGAAAAGCAAAAAGAAACATCTATCAAACGGCTGCATTATCTGTAGTTTTCATGATGATCGGGTTCTCTTGCTGGATGGTTATTCCTATCAGAGCGAATGCTAACCCACCAATGAACCTTAATGATCCGGATACGGCAATTGGTATGCTGGATTATTATAACAGAGAGCAGTATGGTGACTGGCCAACAATCTATGGACAAAACTACACGGCATTCCTTGATGCTAACGGAATTGAAAAGAACGAAGACGGAAGCTTTAAGACACAGAAAACCGGGGAAATCTACGAAAAAGATGAAAAAACCGGAACATACAGAAAGACCGGAGACCGTTTCAATTATGTATTCAACAAGTCTCAGGTAAGCTTAATGCCGAGAATGTTTAATGAAGATAAGGATGTAATGGCGAACTATATTTCTATGTATGGTGCTCCCGATTTTACATTCAACTATGCGAATGAAGATGTAGCAGACAATCCACAGGCAAAGCAGATTTTTGATGAACTGAGAGCTAAATATGAAGATAAATCCATTACAGCTGCAGATTACCTGAAAGTAAAACCTTATAACCTGATCAATGTTCAGAAGCCTTCACTTCTTCAGAATATGGATTATTTTATCTCTTTCCAGAACGGATATTACTTTGTAAGATACCTGATGTGGAACTTCGTAGGAAGACAGAACGACCTTGAAGGAAACATGGAAAGCACAAAAGGAAACTGGATTTCCGGAATTCCTTTTATTGATAATGCTGTGGTAGGAAATCAGGATAAAATGCCTGCTAAATTCAAGAATGAAAGTACTGTAAAATTCTTCTTCCTTCCCTTAATTTTAGGATTAATCGGATTCTTTTTCCAATTAAACAGAGATTTCGGAAGATTCTATGCATTGTTATCTTTATTTATTTTAACAAGTGTAGGGATTGTTTTCTATACAGGGGTAAAACCTTTTGAACCGAGAGAAAGAGATTATGCAATGGTAGGTTCATTCTACGCATTTGCTATCTGGATTGGTTTAGGAGCCGGAGCAATTCTATGGTTCTTACAGTCTAAAATAAAATCAAACGGAGCCAACATTGCTTTAGGAGTGGTTTTATTGGGAGTACCTTTCATGATGGGCTTCCAGAACTATAATGTTCATGACAGAAGCAACAGATATACAGCTTACGATTACGCGTACTCTGTATTAAAATCATTACCGAAAAACGATATCCTTTTCGTTTACGGTGATAACGATACTTACCCGGTTTGGGCTATTCAGGAGACAGAACAGTTTAGAGATGATGTGAAGGTAGTGAACTTTACCCTTGCCTCAACTCCTTGGAACCTTGATCAGGTAAAGAGAAGAACGTACAATGCTATGGGAATCCCTAGCCAATTGACACACGAAGATTACAGAGATGGGGTAAATGACCAGATCTATATGATGAAGAAGGAAGATTGGGAAGGTGTTTTCTCTATGTTGAAAGAACAGGGAGCTCCGGACACAGAATTCCAGTCTTTCAGAAAATATCTTACTCAGGATTCTTTAACATTAAAACAGGCGATCGAATTCATTAAATTCAAATCTCCTGAAAAAGATGAATTATTGAAAATGTACTTCGGAGAAGAGAAATATGAAAAATATAACATTCTTCCTGTCAACAAATTCATTCTTCCTGTCAATAAAGAAAATGCTTTGAAAGCAGGAATCATCAACAAAGAAGATCTTCCTAACGTAGCGAATCAGATCATGATTACTTACAAAGGAAACACGCTTTACAAGAATAACCTGATTTTAATGGATCTTTTAGCGAACTTCGACTGGAAGCGTCCAATCAACTTCTCATCAGGAGGTATTTATGACAGCGAGAATATTTTCTATCTGAACGATTATCTTCAGTTTGACGGATTCAGTTACAGATTAATTCCTATCCAAACACCTCCGACAGCTGATGGGGATATGGGAAGAGTAGATGTTAATTCTCTTTATAACGTAGTGAAAAACTTCAGATGGGGGAACTTCAAGAACTTAAATGCTCACTTTGATGAAACAGCTACTTCTAATATCATCAGCTACAGAATGTCGGCGAGCAGAGCTGCTGCAGCACTTGCATTAAGCGGACAGAAAGCGAAAGCAATAGAAATTCTGGATCTGGCAGCCAAAGAAATTCCTGCTGAGAAATATAACGATCCACGTTCATTAAGTTCAATTGTTTCAGGATACATCATTGCAGGTCAGGAACAGAAAGGTCTTCAATTGGCTGAAGTACTTAAAAAAGGAATCTTTGAAGAGTATGATTATTATTTAAGCCTATCCAAAGCAGACCAAAGTTACTTAAGAAGACAAATGAGAACAAAACCAATGGAATATTCTCTTGTTGTTGCCGCAGTAACGGATGCGTACACAAAAATAGGACAGAAAGAAAAAGCATATGCTTATCTGGTAAAATCTATAGAGCCAATTGACAAGAAGTTCAATGTATTTATCAAAGATCTTCAGGAGATGGGTAGAGAAAAGGCAATGAAAGAGTCTGAAAATGTTCAGCAGATCACGCCATTCTATCAGTATTTATTTGATGTCATGGAACCTTATGATTCTACATATTCGAAAGAAAAAGAAAGTCAGATTACCAACGCAATCATCAAAGCAACAAAATAACATATTTTAAAACGGAACTTCGGTTCCGTTTTTTTATTTATTGGGAATCCTGAATATTAAGGTTATATTTGTACAATTAAAAATACATAATGGCTGAAACAAAAAATAGCAGGTTCCCAATCTATGCTGTAATTGCTACAGTTGCTTTTAAGCTTCTTTTTTTACTGACGCACTATATTCAGGAAGATGCTTTTATTACATGGAGAGTCGCTCAGAATTTGCTGGATTATGGAGTAATTGGTTTCAATGGTGATACCAAAATTTCTGCGTCTACAACCCATTTATACGTTTTCGTGTCTTATCTTTTCAATCTTGTTTTTGGAAAAGAATACTTTATTGAACCTCTTTTGATTTTCAATTCATTATTATTTACAATAGGAACTTTATTGTTATCTCATTTGGTTCTTAAAAACCCTTGGCATAAAGCCATCTTTATATTTCTGATCGGTATTTTGCCACCCTCTATTAAAATCTCAATTCTCGGAATGGAGTATGGGCTTTTGTTCTTCCTTGAGATGTCATTATTGTATTATGGATTTCATAAAGGTAAAAAGTGGGTATTGACTCTTCTGCCGGTTCTCATTATGTTTACCAGAATTGATACCGTAATCTTCCTGGGAATTGTATTTCTGGTAGATGTATTCTGGACCAAAAAATCAGATGGAATTATATTTTTGGCGGAATTTGGGGTGTTTTGTTTACAGTGGCTTTCAACTGGTTTTACTTCGGTGAACTGGTGAATAATACGATTACGGCTAAAAAACTTCTTTATAGCGAAAACCTTACGATTCAACAGCATATCGGATATTTTTTTAAGAGCTTCGGAAACTTCTGGGGAATGCTGAAAGTTCCGGGAGATTTCAATCCTATGACTGTTGTTATCTTGATTTTTGAACTGGTTTGTTTTATTTATCTGATCAGACAGAGAGAAAAGAGAAACTATTTTTTATGGATGATTTTCCTCTTTGGATGGGTTAAACAGATCATTTTTATTTCTCAGAAAAGTCTGTTCGACTGGTATTACTGGGTACCACAGCTTTTGCTTTTTGTTCCCATTCTTATTTTTGTATTGGAACAGAAAGAGAAGAGAAACCTATGGCTGTCATTACTTGTCATATTCTATATTTTCCCAATGCTTGTTTTCCAAACTGTTCACTGTATTGCAACAGGAAATGGAGAATGGAACTACCGCCGGACAATTGGAACATTCTTAAACCAATATGAAAAAGATAAAAATCAGTGGATTTTATTGGAACCCGCTGGTTATGTACCTTATTTCTCTGGGTTAAAGGCAATTGATGAAGTTGGATTGGTTGATAAACAAATCCAGGAAGAAATTAAAAAAGATAAGGTGAATTACTGGATCAATACCGTAAAAACAAGAAAGCCAAAGTATCTTCTTTCTTACGAAAATCTATACGAAGAAAAGAATCCAAACGCAGAGTATTATCAATCTCATTATAAACTTTTGAAAGAATTCCGTGTGAAAGATCATTTGAAAAGTGACAATAAAATTCTAGAAAAAATTTACAACCTGAAACCCTCCGGTACAGATTATAATTTGTACATTAGAGTTGATTAAAGGATTAAAATATTTAAAAATTGAAAGAATTCAGAAAAAAAAGTTTTATAATAACTCTTTCACTCTAATACTCTCAAACCCTCCGACCCAGCAATCACTGCAACTTAATATCTAAAACCTAATACCTGAAAAAAATGAAATACTGTGCTTTTCTCCGCGGTGTCAACGTAAAAGGAACCAATATGAAAATGGCTGATGTATGCCAGGTTTTTAAAGATGCAGGCATGAAAGAGGTGAGTTCTATACTGGCTTCCGGAAATATTGTTTTTTCTTCGGATAAAAAGGTAGAAGAACTGCAAACCATTTTGGAAAAAGCGATGTCAGATCACTTTTCTTATGAAGCCTTTTTGTTCGTGAAATCTCAGGCAGAAACAGAGATTTTCTGGAGCAGTATTCCTTTTGAAAAGACTGATGAACTTCATATTTATGGTTTTGTCGGAATTCCGGGAGTAGAAAAGGTTCTAATGGAAGAGTTTCAAAAAGCGGGACAGGTAGAAAATGAAAAGGCAGAGATCATCAATGATATATTTTACTGGCAGGTACCAAAAGGAAATACTTTAGATTCTACCTTTGGAAAAGTGCTGGGCAAAAAAAGCCTTAAAGATCAGTTTACCAGCAGAAATGTGAATACATTTGAGAAGATTTTGAAGAAATTCTAAATAAATTATTGCAGATGCTTTGACAGGCTCAGCATGACACCATTATAAATTAATTTTTAATGTACACGACACCAATATTTTTTTAATAAATCATCAGCTATTATATTTTTAAGGTTAATAAAACATATAGTATTAGAGCTGTCATGCTGAGCCTGCCGAAGCATCTCTCAATTTAATAACCGGAAATTCAAGAATACAAAACACTCAGAGACTATTGCAGCCATAGCCTGTTAAAGCAATCAAATAATTTCCATTTGTGAAACTTTCTCAGTATTTTTACTGAACTTTTTAATTACAACAAAATGATTCAGTATTTAGATAATATTTCACACAAAGATTCAAAAAACTTTTTCCTTATTGCCGGACCTTGTATTATTGAAGGGGAAGATATGGCACTAAGAATTGCTGAAAAAGTAATCAGCATCACCGATAAATACAATATTCCTTATATTTTCAAAGGAAGTTTCAAAAAGGCCAACAGGAGCCGTGTAGACTCTTTCACAACTATTGGTGAAGAGAAATCTCTTGAAATCCTTAAAAAAGTGGGAGAGACGTTCAATATTCCTACCACAACAGATATTCATGAGAATGAACATGCAGCTTTGGCAGCACAATATGTAGATGTTTTACAGATTCCTGCATTTCTTGTTCGCCAGACCGATCTATTGGTGGCTGCAGCACAAACAGGAAAATGCGTGACTCTGAAAAAAGGACAGTTCCTTTCTCCGGAAGCAATGAAGTTTGCAGTTCAGAAAATTACAGATTCCAATAACGAGAAAGTAGCCATTATTGAAAGAGGAAATTCATTCGGATATACAGACCTGATCGTAGATTACAGAGGAATTCCTACCATGAGAGAATATGCTCCGGTGATTTTGGATGTTACCCACTCTTTACAACAGCCTAATCAGAGTTCAGGAGTTACCGGAGGAAGACCGGATCTTATCGAAACTGTTGCCAAAGCAGGAATTGCAGTAGGTGCAGATGGAATTTTCATTGAAACACATCCTACACCGGAAACCGCATTATCTGACGGTGCCAACATGTTAAGATTAGATTTATTAGAAGATTTATTACAAAAATTGACAAGAATTAGAGAATCAATTTTGTAATTGTTAAAAAAACATTAATTTTAGAAATTCTAAAATATTTCTTTTGAAAAAACTAGTTTTACCGTTAAGCCTTATGGTCCCTGTACTGATTTTCTCCCAACACAGAAAAAAGATACAGTGACCACTAGAGTGACCGATATAGAGGAAGTTGTCTTCCAGAAAAAAGTAGCAGGAAGAACCAATGACCTTACCAATGTAAGAATTTCAGCGAAAGAAGCGAAATCAGTAGCTTCTATCAATGGAGGGATTGAAGGATTGCTTAAAACACTTCCTTCTGTAAACTCCAATACTGAGCTGTCTTCACAATACATGGTTCGTGGTGGAAACTATGACGAAAACCTTATCTATATTAATGATATTGAGATCTACAGACCTTTCCTGATCAGAAACTCTCAGCAGGAGGGGATGAGTATCATTAACCCTGATATGGTGTCTGCAGTGAATTTCTCTGCAGGTGGATTTGAAGCCAAGTACGGTGATAAAATGTCATCCGCTCTAAATATCTATTATCGTGAACCTGAAAAATTTGAAGTTTCAGGAGAAGCCAGTTTAATTGGAGGAAGGCTGACAACAGGGCTTGCTTCGAAAAACAAAAAGTTTACAGCTTTATTTTCCGGCAGATACAGAAACACCAATCTTGTTCTTAATACCTTAAAAGAAGATACGGATTTTAACCCGACATATTGGGATTTCCAATCTTATCTGAATTATCATGTGAGTGATAAATTTTCAATGTCATTCATCGGATATTATTCTAAGAATGATTATCAGATGATTCCTAAGGCAAAAAGTGTTACGTTCGGAAGTCTTCAGCAGCCTATTACTGTAAATATAGGCTATGGAGGTCAGGAAAATGACCAGTATAAAAATATGATGGGTACATTCTCCATGAACTATAAGCCAACAGACAAATGGAAGCTTACCTTGGATGCTTTTGCTTATCAGAACAGAGAAAGAGAATATTACACCATACAGTCGCAATATGAGCTGCAGACTTTTGATCCTGTAACTCAGCAGCCTGTGACTTCTTTTGATGTTGGAGGGCAGATAGAGCATGCAAGAAATGATTTATTTGTAAGAACGTATGGAACTCAGTTCAGGGCTAAATTTTCTCCCAATGTGAATACAGACTTTGAGGTTGGGTTTAAATATGAAAAAGAAAACCTGAAAGATCTTACCAATGAATGGAAATTGGTAGATTCTGCAGGATATAGCATTCCAAGACCGGAAGTGATTGATCCGAGAACCGGAACTACAGGAGATCTTAAGCTGGCTTACTATATTGCCGGACAAAATAATATTGAACCGACAAGGCTTTCTGCCTATGCTCAGTATTCGCAGAAGTTTTATTGGGGAGCCAGTAAAGTATTTGTGAATGCCGGAGTACGTGTTGCCAACTGGAGCTTTAATAAGGAGACTATTTTCTCTCCAAGAGCTCAGTTTGCGATAAAACCTGATTGGGAAAGCGATATGTTGTTCAAAATTTCAGGGGGAATCTATTATCAGTCTCCTTTCTATAAAGAGATCAAGGATTTAGATGGTAATTTTAACTCTAATATAAAATCGCAGCGTTCTATTCAGGTAATTCTTGCCAATGACTATGAGTTCCAGATGTATGACAGACCATTTAAACTGACTACAGAACTTTATTATAAGAAAATGGATAACCTGATCCCCTATTACATGGATAATGTAAGAATCCGTTATTCAGGGCAGAATAATTCTAAAGGATATGCCTATGGTATCGATACAAGATTATTCGGAGAATTTGTGCCTGGAGTAGATTCTTGGTTGTCTGCAAGTTATGCCAGAGTATATGAAAATATTGATGGAAAAGGAGATATCCCGAGACCTACCGATCAAAGGTTGAGGTTTGCCATGTTCTATCAGGATTATATGCCAAGCTTCCCGTCTATGCGTGTAAACCTTACTTTGGTGTATGCTATGGGATTACCAACAGGAGCTCCTGTATTGTTCAACAGTAATGGGCAGCCTGATTTTAATGCTGCTTATAATTATCAGCAGACACTTCCTTCTTATAAACGGGTAGATTTAGGATTAACGAAAGTATTCATCGATCCGAAAGAAAAAAATAAGAGATCAGGTTTCTGGGGTAATTTTGAAGAACTGACATTAGGTGTTCAGGTTTTCAATGCTTTTAATATCAATAATACTGTTGCGAACCAATGGATCACAGATTATAACAGTAATTATATGTATCCTGTTCCGGTACGTCTTACAGGGCGTTTCTTTAATGTGAAACTGGAATTCAAACTATAGAATTGAGATCAAAAAATAAAATAAAAAGCTTTCGAAATTTTCGGAAGCTTTTTTATTTGCCAGAATTTTATAACAACATTACCAAATTCTATAACAACAGTGTCAGAGATATTTTTATCTTTGTCTTACTAATGAAAAAGATTCTTGCCATATTGTTTTCTGTTTTCTACTTCGGTTTTTCTTCCGGAGCAGCTTTCAGCATTCATTATTGCATGAAAGAATTTGTTTCTGTAAGTCAGAAAGCAGATGACATCTGTGCGAAATGTGGCGTTAAGGAAAAAAAGGGATGCTGTAAAACGGAGATCAAAATCGTAAAAATAGACGATTCCCAGAAATCTGATTATCTGAATGTTGATTTTTTAAGTGCAGTTTCAGAGATTCCGGTGGAACACCAGTTTGTGGTTATTGACAAGTCTTTTTCTGCAACCAAATTTACCCAGATTCAAATTAATGCACCGCCCGAATACAGGCCGGTACCTATCTATATCAATCATTGTAATTTTAGAATTTAGAATCCGTCAGTCGTTTCCGGTATAAAAAATATACTGTCACAGGCGACATGTCTTGACGCATTTACTGTTGCGTTACCTATTATTCTTTATTAAAAATTAATTCTAAAATTTAAAACAATGAAAAAATATATCATCACAGCAGCATTATCATTATTCTCAATCGTTTCATTATCAGCGCAGTCTAAAAGGGATGCTCGGGTTTCTAAACTGTATCAGAACTACATCGCTATTAAATCTGCCTTAGCTTCAGATGATGCTGACAAAACTTCAAAAGCTGCAACAGAATTCATTAAAACTGCTTCTACCGTTGATTATAAAGTAGTTTCTGAAGGAAATCTTAATGTGCTTAGAAAAGATGCTTCTGCTATTTCTGATGCGAGAACTATTGCCGCACAACGAGAAACCTTTTTAAATCTTTCGGACAATATGATTGCTTTGACCAAGCAGTTCAAGCTTTCTGATAAACCAGTGTATGTTCAATATTGCCCAATGGCAGACGGCAGCTGGTTAAGCAATGAAAAACAGATCGTTAATCCATACTATGGAAAGTCTATGCTTTCTTGCGGAAGTGTAAAGTCGGAAGTCAAATAATTACTATATTATTCTTTAAAATAATAAGTTGCATGGCTTAAATTATAATTAACTTTAAGCTGTGCAGCTTCTAAAAGTTCGAAATATTATGAAAAAGCTGATAATGTTTCTGGTACTTTTGTTCTCTGTATTTACTTTCGCTCAAACTACAAAAAACGTTTACACTTGTCCGATGCACCCTGAAGTGGTGTCCTCTAAACCTGGAGACTGTCCGAAATGCGGAATGACTCTGGAGAAGAAGACTCTTGCCCTAAAGTCAAAAACAGCGTTAAAACCGGAAGCGAAATCTATAACAGAGATAAAAGCAAAATCCTCAGAAACAAAAATAAATACAACCCATTCTCAAATTACTTATGCATGTCCAATGCATCCGGAAGTCGTTGCAGACAAGCCAGGAAAATGTCCTAAATGCGGGATGGAACTTGAGAAAAAAGAAGATCATTCTCCAACAGATAAACCGAAAGAAGAAGGTTCTGTTTTAAAAAGAAACTCTGAAAACGGGAGAATTACATTTGGAGGAAAAACAGTTCGCTACGATCTCTATGTGAGAGATACGATTGTTAATTTCACAGGGAAAAACAGAAGAGCAATTGCAATCAACGGTAAACTTCAGGCTCCAACGCTGTATTTTACGGAAGGTGATACAGCCGAGATCTATCTGCATAATATGCTTAAAGAAAATACAGGACTACACTGGCATGGAGTGATTCTTCCCAATGAGCAGGACGGAGTTCCTTATCTTACCACCAAACCTGTAAAACCTGGAGAAACCCATTTATATAAATTCAGAATCTCTCAAAACGGAACGTACTGGTACCATTCCCATGAAGCACTGCAGGAACAGATAGGAATGAACGGTATTCTGGTTTTCAAAAAAAGAGAAGGAGAACCCAAAACAGAATACAATGCTGATATTCCGGTATTACTGGGAGATTGGAGTGATGATGACCCTATGCAGATTGCGAGAAGACTTCATATGGCCAATACAGACTGGTATGCGGTAAAGAAAAATGCTGTACAGAGTTATTGGGAAGCCATTAAATCCGGAAACTTCGGAACAAAAGCTCTGAATGAATGGAAAAGAATGGAAGCCATGGATGTAAGTGATGTATATTACGATAAATTCTTAATCAACGGTTCTCCCAGCTCAGATTATTCTAATTTAAAAGCTGGTGACAAAGTACGGTTGAGAGTTGCGAATGGAGGTTCATCTACCTATTTCTGGCTGAACTATGGTGGAGGAAAAATAAAAGTAGTGGGTAATGACGGAAATGATGTAGTTCCTATAGAAGTTGACCGTCTGATTGTAGGAGTTTCCGAAACTTATGATATTGAAGTGACCATTCCTGAAAATAAAAGCTTTGAATTCAGAGCGACTTCTGAAGACAGAATAGGACATGCTTCGCTTTGGCTGGGTTCAGGTGAAAAAGTAGAGGCTCCCAATCTCCCAAGGTTGATGCTTTTTGAAGGAATGAAAATGATGAATGGTATGATGGAAATGAGCGGAAATATGAAGCCGATGAACATGACAATGGGAAATCAGATGATGGATATGAATGAAGTTATGTACCCGGAATTGTCTGAAAGCCAGAGAAAAACTACTGCAAAGCACATCAATGAGATGATGGGAGTGAAAACGAAAGAAGACAAAAAAGAAGATCATTCTCAACACTCAGGAATGGAGATGAAGGAAGAAAAAACAATCAAAAGACTGTCTTACAATATTTTAAAGTCTCCAGAAAAAACAGTTCTTCCTACAGATAGCATTCGGGAAATGAAATTTACACTGGAAGGAAATATGAATCATTATCTCTGGACACTGGATAACAAAACTGTGACAGAAACCGATAAAATTATGATCAAAAAAGGAGAGATTCTTAGAATTAAGTTATATAATAATTCTATGATGCGCCACCCGATGCATCTTCACGGTCATGATTTTAGGCTTATCAATTCAAAAGGAGAGTATTCTCCACTGAAAAATGTAGTAGATATCATGCCAATGGAAACTGTGACAATAGAATTTGCTGCCAATCAGGATGGAGACTGGTTTTTTCACTGTCACATTTTATACCATATGATGGCGGGAATGGGAAGAATCTTCAGCTATGAAAATTCAAAACCCAATCCACAGCTTCCGAATAGAAAACTGGCCTGGAAAAACTTTATTCAGGATAATAAAATGACCAGTTCTATGGCAATGCTGGACATAGCAAGCAATAAAATCCATGCAGAAACTATGACAATGTTCGGACCGAGATGGGCCAACCTGAATGAGTTTCATTCTAACTGGAATTTTGATCATTTTGAAGGAAGTGCAAAAGTAGGACGCTTTTTAGGAAAATTTCAGTGGGCGCTGCCTTATGCAGGATTCAGGGTGCAGAAAAATCATGAGATCATGGAGAGACAGATGGCAGAAGATCTTGGAATGGATTTTCACGGTAAAAAAACATGGTTCGGACAGCAGAAGGCTTCAAAAAACAGATTTGCATTCATTGTTGGGATGCAGTATGTATTACCCATGTTGATTACAGCTGATACAAGTGTGGATCAAAACGGAAAAGTATTATTAGAATTGAGTCGTGAAGACATACCGCTGTCCAGAAGGCTGAGAGGAAACTTCAGTGTCAATTCAGACGGAGAATTTTCTACAGGATTGAGATATATTGTTCAAAAATGGTTATCCCTTTCCGGAAATTATGATAATGAAATGGGCTGGGGTGCAGGTGTTACTTTAACTTATTAATTACAACTAAATTATATTCAAAAAAGCTGTCTCATTGAGGCAGCTTTTTTTTGGTCAGATACATGTCATAGGGAAACTTTTTATGGACGCAAAGAATAGGGTATTCTAATGCATAGTTTTAGGAGGCAAAGAGTGGCGACTTTGTCGCTGATGAAGTTTTGAGTAATACATTCGCTTAGAAAAATCAATGAAATTGATTCTATCTTTGCTCCCTTAAAATTTTATTATTCAAAAGGGAAACTTTTGCGTTTTAAATACTATCCTGCAAAGTGTTTTTACATCTGCTTACTTATTGCTTTTACATTTATTTATAAGTAATGATCAATAATTACTTTACAGGCTTTGGAAATTAATATTTATTAGTTAGGACTTGATGAAGACTAATTTTTATAAGAAAAATGTTGATAACTTAGCTAAAAACAAAGGCCACCTCATTTTCACGAGATGGCTTTATATAATTGATGCAAATGCTTTTATTTAGAAGCTCCTGCAGCTTTTTCAGTCTTTGCTGGTGTATAAGTAACTTTTGAAATATCAACCGTCATTTCTTTCAGACGTTTTGCTACATTTTCAGGCATTTCTTTCTGATATCTTCCTCCGATTACTTCTGCAAGGAATTTTTCGGTTTCAGCATACATCGCCATGCTGTTGACAGGTTTACGGAATCCATGGCCTTCATCATCAGCCAAGATATAATTAACCTTTTTACCTTTATCACGAAGAGCGATGACAATCTGATCTGCCTCAGCCTGCTTTACTCTTGGATCATTAGCTCCCTGAACAATCAATAAAGGTTTGTTGATTTTATCTACACTGAATAGTGGGCTTGCATCATGCATACGTTTTTTACCTTCCTCCGTTTTTGGATCACCTACCATCCCATAAAGGAAAGCACGGGCAGCTTCCCAGTATGCAGGAACTGAATCCAGTAACGTAAATAAGTTACTTGGTCCTACGATATCTACTCCTGCAGCATATACATCCGGAGTGAAAGCCAGACCTGCCAATGTTGCATAGCCACCATAGCTTCCTCCCATGATGACTACTTTATTTTTATCTGCAATTCCCTGATCGATCAGATATTTTACGCCCCAGGTAATATCATCCTGCATCAGTTTTCCCCACTGAAGATCTCCGCCATTCTGGAATTTTTTACCATATCCGCCACTTGCTCTGAAGTTAGGCTGAAGCACGGCATATCCTCTGTTAGCTAAAAATTGTACGGTTGAGTTGTATCCCCAATAATCTCTTGGACCTTTCGGACCTCCGTGTACTAAAACAACTACAGGAACATTCTTTCCAGATGAACCTACAGGTAAAGTCAGGTAAGCCGGAATTTCAAGTCCATCACTGCTTTTATAGCTGATAGGAGTCATTGCTGCCAGATACTTTTCAACTTTTTTCAATTCTGTTCTTGGGGTATACTGGAATATCAGCTGTTTTGTCTTTGCATCGAAGAAATATGCTTCTGAAGCATATTTATCTCCTCCCACAGAAACCAGAAACTTAGAATAATCATTGGTAGAACTTGCAAAACCAACCTCTCTTCCCGGGAATTTGCTTTGCAGGAATTTGTAGTTTGCTTCCCACGCTTTATCTTTCCAGTAATATTCTGTTTTATCTCCGGTGTAAGAAGTGTAGATCATTTTTCTTGTATTTCTGTCTAAAAACAGTCCTCCAAAATCTACTTTATCCTTAGGATCACTTTCTATTTTTGTAATCTGTTTTGTTTTCGGATCCATAAGGAATAGTGCAGATTTATCCAGATCTCCTTTATTGGTTACCAGGTAAAACTTAGAATTGTCTTCGTTCCAGTTGGAGATATAAGCACTTTCCGTTACCAGTGTTTCGTAAATAGGAGTCAGTTTATCACCTTCTTTATAAAAAAACTGTGTGGTTCCTTTATCATCCGTTTTGGAAAGAACTCTTAATTTTTCATCCCAGTCAAATTCATAGCTTGTGATACGATCTGTATTTTCATACACCTTTTTCAGCTCTCCTGTAGAGATTTTCAATGAATACAGATCATGCCATGCTTTATCACGGTTGTTCAGTCCAATCATCAGCAAATCAGGATCTTTTCTGCTTGCCATGTAGATACTTGCAGTTACATCTTTAAGCGGAGTGATATTCCTTGACTCTGGAACTCCTTTTGTTGCTTTTGCCATAGGGTCTACCGCAAAAATATTCATGTTTTCATCACCATTATTATCTTTTACATACAGAATATATTTTCCGTCTTCTGTCCAGAAATACCCATTCAACGGGCGTTTGCTGTTTGTTAAAGGACGTGCTTTTTCAAAAGGCTCATCAATTTTTTTCACCCAGATATTCATAATCCCCTCATATTCCTTTGTAAAGGAAATCCATTTCCCATCCGGACTCAATTGTCCTCCGGCAATCTCCGGATTACCAAAGAATAACCCTCGGTCCAGTACCGGGACTTCCTGTGCTCGTGCTGTATGAACTCCTATGAGCAGGAGCAATACATAAAAGATTTTTTTCATGTTTTTAAGATTTAGTTGTTATTAATAAATTGTTTTTTATTTTTTATGGATTCATTACAATAATGATCTACATTTCCAGTTCTATAATTCTTTTTGCCATTTTTTGATTCATACTTTCTGGAATCAGTCCCATCAGAAAATTCCGGATTGAATTTCCTTTTTCCCATTGAGATACCTTTCCAATGGTACGGCTTGTATTGACAATATAATCTACTTTCTTTCGTCTGATGTTTTGAAATTTTTCAAATACGGTATTGAAATCCTGATAGCTATCCAGTAGTTTTCCAATGATGTAAGCATCTTCAATGGCCTGACAGGCACCTTGTCCCATATTGGGAGTGGTAGCATGGGCAGCATCTCCGATCAGGCAAAGGTTTTCTGAATACCATTGAGGGATAGGAGCGAGGTCAGAAATCGTATTACAAATAATATTTTCATGGGCTGTAGCTTCAATGATTTTTAAAACTAATGCATGAAAATCCTTAAAGATTTCTGCAATTTCCAGATGTTTTTTAAAACTTTTTTCATTGATGCAGGCATACCAGTACACTTTTTTCTCGGAAATTTTTACAAAACCGAAACGTTTTCCCTTTCCCCACATTTCAAAAGCTTCCTGATGATGTTTTTCCGGCAGATCAAAATCTACTAGGCCACGCCAGCATTTTTGTCCGGAATCCCGTATGGTTCCAATTTTCAGAATTTGATTTCGAATAGGAGATTTGATACCATCTGCTCCAAAAACGATTTTACTTTCAACCTGATTTCCATTTTCAAAGTTTAAAATATAGTTTTCCTCTTTTCTTATTTTTTGTAAGGAATGGTTCAATTGTATAGCATTAGGCTTTAAATTTTCAGTCAGGATTTTCTGGAGCTCAGCCCGGTGAATCGCAACGTTACAGGAATTGTACTGAGATTCCAGTTCCAGAATTTCTGTTTTGGAGATGGTCTGTAAAGATTCATTGGCGATAACGATTCTATGAACTTTATTACCAGCATTTTCAATCTTTTCTTTTAAACCCAAACGGTCGAAAACCTGCATGGCATTGACGGCCATCATAATTCCGGCTCCTACAGGTTTTATTTCAGGAGCAGATTCATAGATCGTAAAATCAGACTGATGCTGTTTCAGTACATTTCCGAGGGTAAGTCCTCCGATTCCTGCTCCGATGATTGAAATGATGTTCATAAGGCTTAGTTTTATTTAAAACGTAAAGGGGCGAAAGATTCTTATTGTTGTACCTTTTAATACAGTCAAATGGTAACTTATAGCGTTAAAATATAACTCTCTGATACTTTTTTAAAACCATATCGGCTGAAAAAGTTGTGAGCACCATGGTTGTTGACTCCGCTTTCCAGCAGAATAAAACTGATATTCCAGCTTTTAGATTCGTGAATGGCTTTCTCCAAAAGGGTACTTCCAAGAGACTGACCTCTCACAGATTGACCCAGAAGCATATCCTCCAGAATTGCATATTTTTTAAAAGGACTGTTGATCACATTGAAAACCATCATTCCTACAATTTCTCCAGTTTCATTTTCTGCAATCAGAATATTCAGTTTGGAACTGCCGTCAGAATTAAAATCGGTGATTAGCTGCTCTGTCAGGATCAGTTCAAGATCCGGATTCCAATGGTGAGAATCTATCGCTCTTCCGGACATCATTTCGCCATGAGAAATATAAGAATCTGTTTTATGCGTAATAAAAAAATCTACAAGTTCTTTGATGCGGCTTTTATCGGTAAGCCATTTTGTGCTATATTTCATGAGGTGTAATGGTGTTTATTTTAAGTTTTTCAGCTCTTCCAGCAATTTATTTTGCTTGTTGATAAATTGATTAAGACTGTCTGTTTTCAAAGGATGAGCATTTTGGTATTTTTCAATTTCAGGAAGCGTTTTTCTGATTTTGATTGCTGAATATAGACTATAAATAGTTTGCTTATTTCTATTAATTGTATGCTTAAGTTCTTTAATTCTTTGAACTTTTAGATTATATTTATTTGAGCTCTCTTTGACCAGGTTAATCATTTCCTTTCTTAAAACCGAATCATTAATTGATTTTGCATTACTTTCCGCAATCAGATAATAATCTTCCGAATTAGAAATAATGCTGCTATATATGTTTTGCATTTTGTGGGCATCCTCTTGCATTAAAGAAATTTTTTCATCCATTTTCTTTAAGCTATCATCATTTTTGATTTTTTCAGAATAAATACCTTCAAATATATCCTGAGATTTACTTAGCCTCTTTATTGGTATACTGGATTCTGTATTTTCTGCTGCTTTTTCTACAATATTTTGATCTTGTGATTTATTTTCTTTGCAGGAAAGTAGAGATAATGCCAGGATGGAGGCGAAAAGTATTTTTTTCATAGTATGGTTTGTTTTGGTTGAAAATCAGCATCATATCCAAAGCAATTAAATTAATCATTTCAATTCTAAAAGAAGAGATTAAAGGATATGATTTTAATTAGTTGAACAAACTTTGAGAAATGTTACATAAATAAAAAAACGGAGTCTGAAAACAGACTCCGCTATAAAATTTTTTACGCTAAAATTATTTACCCAGGTAAGATTTAAGAATCTTGCTTCTGGTATTGTGTTTTAGTCTCTTAATTGCTTTTTCTTTGATCTGACGAACTCTCTCTCTTGTAAGATCGAAAGTTTCACCAATTTCCTCTAAAGTCATTGGGTGTTTTCCGTTCAGTCCGAAGTATAATCTTACCAGATCAGCCTCTCTTGGAGTTAAAGTATTCAATGCTCTTTCAATCTCAATTTGTAGAGATTCCAGCATTAAATCTTTATCGGGACTTGGAGATTCTCCTGAACGTAATACATCATAAAGATTAGAATCTTCACCTTCTACTAAAGGAGCATCCATAGACAGGTGTCTTCCGGAGTTTTTCATAGATTCTTTGATATCTTCCTCGCTCATGTCAAGAACTTCAGCCAATTCTTCCGGAGAAGGTGGTCTTTCATTTTCCTGCTCAAGGTGAGCGTATGCTTTATTGATTTTGTTGATAGAACCAATTTTGTTCAACGGTAGTCTTACAATTCTTGACTGTTCAGCCAATGCCTGTAAGATTGATTGACGGATCCACCATACTGCATAAGAGATAAATTTGAAACCTCTAGTTTCATCGTACCTTTTTGCCGCTTTCATTAATCCTAAGTTACCTTCATTAATTAAATCGGGTAAAGAAAGACCTTGATTTTGGTATTGCTTAGATACAGATACTACGAAACGAAGGTTGGCTTTGATTAATTTCTCAAGTGCGGCTCTGTCGCCTGCACGTATTCTTTGTGCCAATTCTACTTCCTCGTCCGCAGTGATCAGTTCCACTTTACCAATTTCCTGCAAATACTTGTCTAATGAAGCAGTTTCCCTGTTGGTAACCTGCTTAGTGATTTTTAATTGTCTCATTTATTTTTTCCTCAAAAAAGAGTTACTATAATATATACGTATGAAAAGGTAAAAAGGTTACACAAGGTTCAATATTTTTTGTTCAATAAATCATGTAAAACGTATTACTATATTTTAAAATGAATTTAACTTATTGATAATTAATAACATGTGATTGTTTTTATTTGAAAAATGAAATATAAATTAATTATCAAAAGACTAGAATTCATTTGAAACCCTGTAAATTCCTTAAACCTTAAACCTTAAACCTTAAACCTTAAACCTTAAACCAAAAAAACGAAACCGAAGTCCCGTTTTTATCTCTAAGAGTTATATTTTAAATTGTATTGGGTTAAAAACCCGCAACTCGAAATTCTACTTAGAAAAGCTCGTTCAATACTTTTGCCAGTCTCAATCCTCCATATAGAAGTTGTCTTTCCATCGTTTCATTGAACTTATACTGATAATCATAAGATAGCTTTGAATCGTTAGGAGTTTGTGCATAGATCTTATTGGCAATTTTATGAGAATCATATAACCAGTCTTCCAGTGTTCCGGATTGAATCTGTGCTACTTCTTCTTTAGATTTGATATCCAAAAGTTTAGAATACTCGGTGTAGCTGTATTTTTGAGAATCCACTAATTTTCCGTCCCATACTGAATGTAAATTGGTTTTTTCCCCGAAATAGGTAACATTGATTTTGTTTCCGCCCAAATCTTCCGCTCTTCCTACGTGTAATGGCTGAGCAAGATCTCCCATAATGTGAATAAGGAAGATTAAAGCAATTTTTCTGTCTTTTTCAGAAGTGTTCTTATCTTTAATCTGGCTGGACAGGGTATTTACCTGAGTGTAAAGACTTGGTCCTGCCTGTGCTTTAAGATTTTGTTCAAAAGCTTTAAAATCCGTCATCGGGTCAATGTTTACATAATGCCATGATGAAGCCTGTTTCCAGGCACCAGTGGTATCAGACTTGATGAAATCCGGCCAGTTTGCCCAATAAGCCAGGCGTTCTTTTCCCATCATTTTTTAATCTCTCTTCTTGCTTTGCGGGAAAGATGGTTTTCTGCAATCTCTGCAATAACCCTATGTCCCGTCAATCCCCACGCATAAGAATAAAGTGAAGAGGCCATGAATGCTAAAATCAGAATTTTAGAATAAATACTTTTCATTTTAAATAACAATTTTCAGTCTGCAAAGATACGCTCCGCTTTCGGAATAAGCATGTATTATCCTGAATTTATTCCACAAGATGATGTTAATAAAATTTAATCTAAATAAACACTAATGCTAAGTTTAAAAGAAGAGAATGCAAGGGTTAAACTCTTTATTATATTAGAGAAAACTTAAAGTAAGTCTTACTCACAACCATAAATCTTAACCTTTAAAACCTGAATTGCAAACTCTAAATAGTTGATTCTTAATGATTAATTTAAAATTTTAAAAAACAAATAAACAGTGTATTTACCGTATTTTCACGGAATTTGCAGAAATTTATTCCTATTAATGTCAATAAATTATTATTTTTAGGAGAAAATTATTGTCAAAATATTTTTTCAAACTTATGAGATATATTATCTTTACAAGTCATAATCAGAGGAAACACTATGCATGAGAATAATATTGTAGATATGAATTACAATAAGCTGCAGACAGACTTTAAAGCTGAAGCAGTGGCTGTTAATCTTTTAAAATACCACCGTGCGGTAAGCAATATCTTCATAGAGCGTGTGGGTGTGAACGACCGTGCTTACCTTAAGGATATTAAAAGTATTTCGAGCAGTTATTTAGGATTTGATGAGGAAGTATTTACCATAGAGAGTTACAGGGAAGGTATTTATGACTACCTTCCGGAAGGACTGTTCCATCCGCCATCCCTTGGGGCTTCCCGGAAGAATGTAGATACTGTGGTAAGGGAAATCCGGAAACAGAAAAGGGTAGAAGATGATGCCCGTAAGTTTTTCCGTCCTTTTGAACTGGAAGTATTTTTTACGGAGATCAGTGCTTTGCTCAAGGAATCAGAATTTGATATCACCAGCAACACAGATTCTTTACTGGAAACAGTAAGTGAGCTTTGGCCCATGATCAAAATGCTGGATCAGCAGAGTGCTTATATTTTCATGCACATTTTACCTTTTTTCCATCAGATAAGAGGGGATAAAAGGTGGTTTGAAAGATGTATGACGGCTTTTCTCCAAGTACCGGTACAAGTAACTTTTTCACCCAATATTATTGATCAGATCGAGAAAAATGATGATTCCATGTTATTAGGAAATTCAAGATTAGGGGTAACTTATATTCCAAGTGGTCCGCATATGGACGGTCAGCGAAACTGGGTGGTAAATATTGGCCCGATTCCTTATGGAGATATGAAAAAATATATTACCGGAAGTCCGTTCAGAAACGTACTTCAGTCACTGTATGACTATTTTCTTCCTGTAACAGTAGATGTGGAAGAGAATTTTGTCACAGAAAAGGAGGAATATTCATTCAGTCTGGAGGATGATGAAAGAAATGCCAGCCGCCTTGGATACTCTACCTTCCTCTAAATTATTTTATTATATTTACAACTACCAACAAAGTATAAATTCGAAAAGAAACAAATGGAAATTTCTTCAGTAAAAGGTATTTTTTTAAGGTATATCCTAATGCCTTTAATCGCAATTATTATGATGGTTATACTGGGTGTAATCAGGAGAAATAAACCTGCGATCAAAATTAAAGTGATTATTATATACGTGCTGCTGTGCAGTTTATGCCTGGCTATTCCTGGGGTCTTTGGATTTGCAGGAAACCTTTTTAATCCGTACTGGTATCTTATTGCACAGGTCATTTATCTTATTTTAGGGATTATTCATGTGAATTTATTGCACAAATATTTCAAAAAGCATATTGAATCTCTTTCCATGAGTATTCTGTTTGAATCTATACTTTCATTAACGTGTATAGCTTTGGGAGGATATCTTTTCACTCTGATTTTTAACTGGATGAGTAAAGGATTAGGAAATGCTGTAATGGCGGCAACAAGTATGGTGATCTTTGTCGTTCCGATGGTATTTTACTACTGTTATATTCAGTTTATCAGTATTCCTTTTGATATTTATAAAACATGGAGATATTCACCGGAACAGAAACTGCCTGATTTTGAAGGAGCAGATTTTGACAGATTGATGGTACTGAATGTTGAATTGAGTAAAAAATTAGAAGATTCTAACCGTTTCAGAATTAAAGCAAAAACACTTCCCACAGGAGTTACTTTCGGAGATTGGTTCTACAGGGTAGTAGACGATTACAACCACAAGAATCCAGGTTCTATTATTCATCTTTCGGATGAAGGTAATGAGCCATATTACTGGATCTTCTACACTAAAAAATCGTTTTTCAGTTTTAGAAAATATATAGATTTCGACCACGACATTACGACAAACAGCATTTCTGAAAATGAAGTGGTGATTTGTAAGAGAGTTATTCAGCATGAAGAGGAGGGAGTCGCAAAAAAATCATAACCACAAAAATCTAAAAAGTATTAAACATGATACAGCCTATTAAACATTTTGCAATCAACTGGGTGGATGGGATGAAAGTTTCTCAGAGACACCTTAATGATCAGGATAATTTCTTAATTGATACAATCAGAGATTCCAATTCCCTTGGAATTACTACATATAACTACGGACTTTTACCTATTTCCAACGAATTTACAGACCGTACCATTTTTGATGTTCACAATACAGCAACCAATGACGTACAGCTTGTCATTAAGCGTTGTAGTGCCGTTACGATGGCAGGATACCGAATAGAGCTTACAGACAGAAGAATCAGTGTGAAATCTTTGGCAAAATCTATGAACGAAGAGCAGGCAGATGGAGAATATTATATTTTGATTTCTGTAAACCCTTTTGATAAAGTGCCTTTTGGAGATATTGATCCTGAGGAAATTCCGCCACGCCATCCAAGTGCACAGCCGAATCACCATATTGAACTGCTTCCTGTAACTTCTTTGAACAGCAGTTATTCGGGAGGAAATTATCTTATCATCGGGAAAGTGGATTTAAAAGGAAATATTGCTCAGGTAGATTCCAACTTTATTCCGCCTTGTACTTCTGTGCAAAGTCATCCTGCTTTGGTAGAGTATTACAGCAGTTATGCGAAATCTATTGGAAATCTTCAACAGTATGCTTTTAAAATTATTCAAAAAGCATCTCATAAAAATCAGAATACCGCTTTGGCACAAAACGTTAAATTTTTGTGTACTACCATGGTGAATACTTTTGGAGACATGTATTTCCAGTTCAGAAATATTACTCCCTGGCAGCCACCTGTATTCTTGATTGAATCTTTTGCAAGACTGGCACTTCATTTATACAATTCAACCCAGCTTTTAGTTCCCGCAGAATTGGAAGAAATGTTGAACTACAGCTTAGAATGGAGTGAGATTGCTCCTCATACTTTACTCAACCAGCTTTCTATTGTAGCAGAAACGAATTATGATCATCATAACTGTGGTGAGCCTTTGCTTTATATTCAACAGATGTTGAGAAGCCTTGAAATCATTTTCTCAAAACTTAGCGAACTTGATTATATCGGTCAGAGAAAAGAAAATATCATCGTTAATGAGCAGGAAGTTTCTACCAACACGAACCCAAAAAGAGGTTGGAGTGTTTTAGATTAAAATTATTTACTAAAAATAGAGTCCCGGATGAAAATTCGGGATTTTTTATAGAGGCTTATATAGAAAAAATTAAAAGTAAATTTGTGGTAAGGATTGATAAAAATGAATTTAGATATTATAAGACAGGATACTCCGGGATGTTCGGATAAAATATTTTTAAACAGTGCAGGAGCTTCATTAATGCCTAAGTCTGTTGTAGAGACTACAATCAAGTTTTTATATGAAGAACAGGAGTTTGGAGGATATGCTGCGGCCACACGAAACTCAGGATTGATTAATCAGTTTTACGAAGAAACAGCAAAACTGATTAATACCAAATCTTCCAATATTGCATTTGCAGGAAGTTCTACAGATGGGTATGCTAAAGCTTTGTCCAGCATTTCTTTCAAAGAAGGAGACTGTATTATTACCACCAATGATGACTATATATCCAATCAGATCGCCTTTATTTCTTTGCAGAAAAGACATAAAATTGAAATTATCAGAGTTGCCAATCTCTCTGACAATGAGTTGGATCTTGAAGATTTTGAACATTTGATCAGAAAGCATCATCCCAAATTAATTGCCGTTACCCATATTCCTACCAATTCCGGCTTAATTCAGAATATAGAAGGAGTTGGGAAGCTGTGTCAGCAATATGATATTCTTTATCTTGTGGATGCCTGCCAGTCTGTAGGTCAGATCGTGGTAGATGTTGAAAAAATCAATTGTGATTTTCTGACAGTAACCGGACGAAAATTTATGCGTGGACCAAGAGGAACAGGATTTTTGTATGTTTCAGACAAAGCTTTAAACCAGAAAATGTATCCTTTGTTTTTAGATAGTATTGGAGCCCAATGGACATCTTTTGATGATTTCCAGCTCAATGATACAGCCAAAAGATTTGAACTTTTTGAAAGGCCATATGCAGAACTATTGGGATTTACAGAAGCTTTGCGATATGCCAATGCAATAGGGATGGATCAGATTGAAAGTTATAACCGCAAATTGGCAGATACATTGAGGAATAATCTACAAAACAATGATTTCAGAGTGTTGGATAAAGGAAATAAATTAAGCAGTATCATTACTTTTTGTCAGGCAGATGGAAATGTTCAAAAGATCCATGAAATTCTGACTAAGAACAACGTATTTTTTAAGGAGAATAAAAAAGGAGATGCATTAATTGATTTTACTTCTAAAAATGTAGATCATGCCATCAGATTATCGCCTCATTATTTCAATACGATGGAAGAAATTGAAAAAGTATCCCAGCTTTTAAAAGAGATCAACCATTAAAATGATGGTTTTAAAATTTTCGGGCCCTGGCGAATGCCAGGGCCCGAAAATTTTATTTTTTATTCAATAGATTCAGCGTATGTTCTACATGTCCGCCTCCTTTCCATTCATCATGACCTGGAATAACAAGAGCGGCCTGTGAGTATTTGGATTTCAGTTTTGCCATGGTTTGTGGCCATTGCGCAACATTGGCTTCTCCGGTATAACCTAAATTCTCAGCTGTTCTGCTTTTTACAAGACACCCTCCGTCCAAAATATTGTATTTTGGAAACCACACCACTACATTGTCAGCAGTATGGCCTTCACCAAGAAAGTCTACTACAAATTTTTCTCCACCAATACGGTATGTTTTTCCGGTTTCTATAATTTCTGTAGAAGTTGCTTTTCCTTCTTTTTTTAGCAGTTCGTTGGTTTTAGCTGTTGCATACGTCTTGATTCCTTTGTTATTATAAAAACTTAAATCTCCGGCTCTGTCTTCATGTGAATGGGTTGCAAATACAGCGATGACAGGAAGATTATGACGTTTTTGAATGGTATCCAGTAAACCTTGATATTGCGTTTTCTGCCATGGAACATCGAATAAAACAACTCCTTTTTTGGTAATCAGATAAACTGCATTGGTAGAATATTCTTTCCCGCCGAATACCCCGAAAGTTTTATAAATATAGAAATTAGGCTTAATCTGTGGTTCAATTACAAAATCTCTAACCTGAGTGTTTTGGGCATTTGTAAATGGACTTAATAACATCGAAATAATAAAAAACGGAATGCTTTTCTTCATAATTTTTAAGTAATAATTATAGATTAGTATTTGTCAGAAAGACAAAGTCTGTGAATGTTTTGCAAACCTAGTTAAAAATAATTTTTTCGGGGAGTTCAAAAAAGATGTTTAACCGTTTTTTAACAGTTAATCCAATGCAGTTTTTCAGGAAAATATTTGAAAAGGAATAGTCTTTTCTAATTATTTAACGCAACTTTGTTGCAATATTGTTTTTTTTACTACTTTTGGTTTTTAATTAATAACCCTTTTCAATGTTTAACAGACTTAAATAAAAACCTTAATGTATATGAAATTTAGATTGATGCTGTCGGTGTTTGTAATCTTTATTATTTCGATGGTAAATGCTCAGGATGTAGAAGTATCAGGGAAAGTACTTTTTGAAAATAGGGGTAATCCGGATGCAGAAGTTATGCTGAAAGACACTTCAGCCAAAACTGTGGTGGATAAAAATGGTGATTTTATGATCAAAAATATTGTTCCCGGAAATTACAAACTTCTGGTGAGAGCTAAAGGATATGAAGAATTTGAAAAAAATATTTCTGTAGGAAAAAAAAATACATTCATTCCCAATATTATACTTACTCAAAATAGTAACAACATTGATGAAATTGCAATAACCGGAGTTTCAAGGGAAACTTTAATCAAAGAAACCCCTGTTGCTATGCTCAGTATTTCTTCCAAACAGATCGAAAGAACTGTTGCAACCAATATTATCAGTTCATTGGTGAAATCTGCTCCGGGATTAAGTGTGGTGGAAACTGGGCCTAATATTTCAAAACCTTTTATCCGGGGATTGGGTTATAATCGGGTACTCACTCTTTATGATGGCATACGTCAGGAAGGCCAGCAATGGGGAGATGAGCATGGTATAGAAGTCGCTCCTTATATTATTGAAAGGGCAGAGGTTATAAAAGGACCTGCCAGCCTGATGTTCGGTTCTGATGCTCTGGCAGGAGTGGTAAGTCTTTTCCCCTATACCCCTTCTCAGAATGATGGTATTGTGCATGGGAAAGTAACCAGTGAATATCAGGGGAATAATAATCTTATCGGAAACGGAATGCAGCTGGGGTATAAAAAGAATTCTCTTATAGCTTCATTAAATGCTTCCTACAGAATGGCAAAAAACTACAGAAATGCTGTAGATGGCAGAGTATACAATACCAATTTTGAAGAGAAAAACTTTTCATTTCTTTTAGGACGTAAAACAAATACCAGCTTTTCAAAAATCAATTTTACATTGTATGATAACCTGCAGGGAATACCTGATGGGAGCCGTGATCCGGCTACTGGAAAATTTACCTATCAGATAGGAGAGGGAGATGATGATGATTTGGGAAAAAGACCTGTAGTTTCAGAGAGAAATCTTAATTCTTACACCCTATCTCCTTTACACCAGAGGATTCAACATTACAGATTATATGCACAGCACACTCAGCAGATTGGGAAAGGAGACCTGGATGTTCAGTTAGGTTTACAACAAAATATCCGTAGAGAATACAATCATCCCACGGCTCCTTCACAACCTGGAATGTATGTACGGCTTAATACTTTAAACTATGGAATACGCTATAATTTTCCTAAATTTTCATCAGTTGAAATTTCTGCAGGTATTAACGGAATGGTTCAAAATAATAAAAATAAATCAGCAACAGATTTTCCTATTCCCGATTACAACTTAAGTGAAGGAGGGATCTATACTTATATCAAATGGAAATATAAAAGGCTCAACATAAGTGGCGGTGCCCGTTATGATATCCGAAAAATCGGCTGGGACGATTTTTATATACAGACTAATCCTGTAACACAATTTGAAGAACATGCTGCTCAGGCATCTGCTAATACCAGACTTGGGTTTGCTTCTTATAACAAAACTTTTGGTGGTCTGTCTGCAAGTATCGGTTCCGCTTTTCAATTGACAAAACAGATCAGTCTTAAAGCTAATATTGGAAGAAGTTACAGAGCGCCAAACATTACAGAAATTGGTTCGAACGGACTGGATCCCGGAGCCCATATTATTTATAAAGGAAACAGAGATTTCAATCCTGAATTCTCATTACAGGAAGATCTGGGAATCAGTACAAGATTTAAGGACTTTTCAGCAGATGTAAGCTGGTTTAACAACAATATTCAGAATTATATTTATCTGTCATTACTTGTAGATTCTCAGGGAAATCCTATTGTAGATACGCAGGGAAATAAAACCTATCAGTATCAGCAGGCTTCCGCTCAGCTTTATGGTATGGAAGCATGGCTGTCACTGCATCCTGAAAAATGGAAAGGATTTAATTTTGAAACCAGCTTATCCGTTATTTATGGGTTCAACCGTGATAAGAAATTTAAAAATAAAGAAACTCAAGGTGAATACCTTCCTTTGATTTCTCCATTGAAATTATCCGGAAACCTATCCCAGAAAATATCTGTCCCGTCAAAATTGATTACATCGGTTACGCCTACAGCAGAAGTAGAGTTTTCGGCAGCACAGAACAGGTATATGGGATTGGATAATACAGAAACAGCAACGCCGGATTGTACATTGTTTAATATCGGTACTTCAGTCGCCATTCATTACTCTGAAAACCATTCTGCCACCCTGCAGTTTCAGGTGAATAATGTATTTGATCGCGCCTATCAATCACATCTTAGCCGGTTAAAGTACTTAGGAAATATCTATAATATGGGGAGGAATATCTCTTTAAAACTGATCGTTCCTTTTTAATAGATTATAGTAAAGGTGACTTTGTAAAATAAGTCACCTTTATTATAATAATTTTCAGTAATCTATTTTTTAACCAATATTTTTTCAGTCGCTTTTTTGCTTAAAATTTCTGTTTTGCCCTCAATTTCTATCGTCATTGATTTATCAAAACTTTCCACTTTTACCACTTTTACTTTGGTATTGAGAAGCAGTTTTCTGTCATTCAAATAAGTGAGGAAAGCATCATCAGAAAGGGTAACTGAAGCAAAAGTAACATTTTCACCAGGTTCACAGTTGCTGAGCTTTTGCAGATCTTGTGAGATAATGTTTCCGTCTTTATCCGGAATAGGTTCTCCATGCGGATCGAATTTAGGATGATCCAGAATTTCGTCCATTTTATCGAAAAAGATTTGAGAATGCACGTGTTCGAGCTGTTCTGCGATTTCATGAACATTTTCCCAGCCAAAATTCATTTTTTTAACCAGGAACATTTCGGTAAGACGGTGTTTACGAACTACAAGGGCTGCTTCACGTCTTCCGCTTTCTGTAACGATTAATGGTTTATAAGTCTCATAAATGACCCATTTTTTGTCGGCAAATTTCTTCATCATATTATTGACACTCGGCATTTTTACATTCAAAAATTTACTGAGCTCATTAATGGTAACCTTTCCTTCATTGTCAACTAAATGAAACAAAGCTTTCAGGTAATTCTCTTCTGTTAGGGTTGTTTTCAAAATGTTAGATGATTTTCAGTACAAATCTAACAAAATAAAATATAAACTCTTATGCTTGAATCAAAAAGTTCATTTAAATAATTATTAAATTTTTTTTCGCAAAAAGATATCGCTAGATGTAAATAATTTGCAAATGAGTGGGGTTACATGTAATGTTTGAAGGTTATATTATTTTTATTTATTCTATTATTTAATGAATATTATTTCGAATAATTACAATTATCTGTATTTTTTTTAATATATGGATAATTTGAATGTGCTTTTTTTCATTTTTAAGTGATTTGTTGATTAATTACTTATCTTAACCTCGTAAAAAATAGAGCAATGAAATTAAAAATTACTTTCCTTTCACTTTGCGCATCCTTTTTTATGAATGCGCAGATATTGAAACCCAATGGTTTAAACAGTGATGATCTCCCCGGAACAACTTTTAAACTTAATGTTGATGATTTTAAAAGAACTGTAAATACCAGTAGAAAAAATTCTGAAAAAATTCGTAACCAATCTATTGTTTTACCCCTTATTGATGGTACTAAAAAGGAATTTATTCTATCTGAAAATAATCTTTTAAACAAAAAAATTGACAATATTATCACTTTTGACGGATATTCAAAGGACAGACAGGATAAAATAAAACTTACGCTGGTTGGAAATGAAATATCTGCAATGGTTAAATCCGGAACAGGATACTATATTATAGAACCTTATAAAACTAAGAAAGGAGAATATCGTATTTACAACTCTTTTGAAATGTTTGGTGAAAAGTTTACATGCGGTACTGACGAAAATGACTTTAAAGAAAGTTTGGAGGCAGTAGCCAAAGGACTGAATGTTCAGAAATCCGTGTCAGGATTCCCTTATGGAAGCTCATTGAAAACGTTCAGAATGGCAGTGGCCACAACAGGTGAGTTTACCACTGCTTTAGGAAATCAGGATGCTGCTCTTGGAGAATTGGTAGCTATGATGAACCTGATCAATCAGATATATGAATCAGAATTATCCATTTCTTTTACCTTAATTGATAAAACAACCAATAAAACCCTGATTTTTACGGATGGTGCTACAGATCCTTTTACAATAGATCCATCTTTTGCCTCAGCGGCCAATTCACAATCCGGGTTTGATGTTATGAATACGAACGGAACACTGCCTTATGCGGATTACGATATTGGTCATACCTTTAATATTATGCCCGGAGCGGGAGGAAGCGCTCAGGGACAGGCAGGTCCTCGTCCTTGTACGTCATCCCTTAAAGCAAGAGCCTGGAGCCAATGGACGCTCTCTATGCCAAAATCTTTATCTGCCAACCTGATCGTTCATGAAATGGGGCACCAGTTTGGAGCAGGACATACTTATAATGCGGTAGGAGGAACATCTTCAAGCCCTACATTCTGTACTTCCGGATGGAACTCAGCCGCTGCTACAGAGCCAGGCTCAGGATCTACTATTATGGCTTATAAAAATAACTGTACTACCCCTAATGATCAAACCAATACAGGAAATAACGGTTTGAATTATTTCCATGCTAAAAGTATTGATCAGATTTTAAATACACTTACAGTATCTTCTACCTGCTATAGTTCTGTAGCAGTAAATAATACACCGCCTTCTGCCAATCCGGGTAACACCGCGATAAGCATTCCAAAAAATACACCTTTTAAACTGAAAGGGATCGCAAGTGATGCGGAAGATACCAACCTTTCTTATACCTGGGATCAGGTAGACGTTGCCACTGCCAATGATAAAGGAGCTTTTGGAAGTACTATTAACGGAACTGGAGGGTATTCTGCAGTAAATAGTACTACAGCACCATTATTCAGATCTGAACAGAGTACAACGACTACAGAACGATATTTTCCAAAAATGAAATTTGTTCTGAATAACCAGAATAATCCTCCTGTTAACGAAGCAGAAGCACTTCCTTTGGTGGCTAGAACCATGAAAATGAGATTTACTGTAAGAGATAACAGTGTGATTTCAGGCGGGGCTGATTCTGATCAGGTTACAGTGACCGTAACGAATCAAGGGCCGTTAACAGTGACCTATCCTAATTCAAATGTAACATTGAATGCTGAAACAAATATCAATGTAACGTGGGATGTAAACCAGACTGATGTTCTGAAAAATACGGTGAATGTCCTTCTTTCTACGGATGGAGGAGATACTTTCCCGTATGTACTTGCTTCCAATGTTCCTAATAATGGGACAGCAGCGGTAACTTTGCCATTTGTTCCTTATACTAATAAAGCAAGAATTAAAGTTACTGCAGTAATAAATGATTATGCAGAATTCTTTGATGTTTCCGATACTAATTTTATCATCAGCTCCAGCTGTAATGCTTTCCAAACCATTATGGTAGACAATCCGAAAGTGGTAACAGCAATACAGGGAAGTGCACAGGCTAACCTTAATCTGGTACCACAAACTCCATCGAATGATACGTATAATTCTAAAACATTGACTTTTGATGCTGCGAATATGACAGCCAATAGCTGGTATATATTTAATCAGGCACAAACAGCTCCTTATCTGCTTAACGCAAGCTCAAGTATGCTGACTTTAAAATTCAAAGCAACGGAAACCGGAAGTTATACATTAAGTTATCCTTCTCCAAGTGGAGTAGCTATCACTCTATATAAAGGAAGCCAAACAGGGACAGCTAATTTCCTGACTTCAAATGCTGTGTATTCCGGAACAGGAACCAGCTTTACCTATTACAGAACATTCACGGTAAATCTGGAAAAGGGTGTGGAGTACTTTATGACTTCAAGAAATCTGAGCAGTACTCCTGCAGGATCAAGTGTTGTGGTTAGTATTAATGGACCTGGACAATTTTACGATACTGTAAGTCTGCCTGCAGGTGTTAGTTTCACGTATGCAGCTATTAATACAACCACCAATACAATCATTGCTACAAGTTCAACAGGTAACTTTACGACTTTACCTGTAGGAACATATATGGTTCAAGGTATTTCGTTTACCGGAGCAGAAAGCACCTTAGTTAATAAAACGATTGCGGAACTTAATCAGGCTAAAGTTTGTTACCAATTAAGCAGAAACAATATTACTTTAAATATTACTTCTGTATTAAGTGCCAAAGAGCTTTCTAAAAAGCCAATTGGTTTGGTTCCGAATCCAGTGAAAGATTTCCTTCAGGTATACAGTGATGAGAAAATCACTCATTATGAAATTTATGATGCTTCGGGAAGATTAATGGAGGGTAATACGATGAATAATTCAGCTATTAACTTCACTAAATTTAAAACCGGTGTTTATATGTTAAAATTATTGAATAATAAAACACTGATCCATCAGTCAAAAGTTATCAAAAAATAATAAATAATATATATGTAAAGGGAGCTATAGCGATATAGCTCCTTTTTTGTATAGAATTTGTATGAGTATCAATAAATACCACCCAAGATGAAAAACATTATACTATTTCTGCTTTTTACATTGTTCTGTAATATATCGGGGCAATCCCGAAGCTTTATATTTGATTTTAACCCTAAGAAATTTATAAAACAGAATAAACTGAATAAGGGAGGAGCAAAAGAGGTTATTTTTAATTTATATGATATCAATGGTAAGGAAACAAAATATATAACAACAGACAGAACATCAGAAGCATTGAGAAAAGAGCAGGTATACAGTTTTAAAGGGAAATCTGAAGATGGTACAAAGCTTATTACTTTGACCATTGCCTCAGGAAATCTAACGGGATCTTATATGGAGAACGGAGTTTCTTATTTTATTGAGCCACTGGAAAGAACATGTAAAAAGAAATATAAGATATATATAAATTCCGGAAAAGGTTTCCAGGTTGGGCAGCCCAATGATGTTATCAAATAAACTCAATATTTACAGGCATTTAATTTTAAAATTTTTTCGCCTTTTCATAGGACCAATTTTCTTTTATTGTTTAATTTTACTCTATGAAATTTTCATTCAAAAACGATTATTCTGAAGGATGCCACCCAAATATCTTACAGGCACTTTTACATCATAATCTTGAACAGCAGGCCGGATATGGAGAAGATGAGTATTCATTAAGAGCTAAAACATTAATAAAAGAAAAAATCAACAATACGCATTCGGAAGTCTTTTTAGTTTCAGGAGGAACACAGGCTAACTTAATTGTTATTTCCGCTATTTTAAAACCTTATCAGTGTGTTATTTCCGCAGCACCCGGACATATTCTGAATAACGAAACAGGAGCCATTGAAGCCACAGGTCATAAAGTACTGAGCATAGAAACAGCAGACGGAAAAATAAGACCATCAGATATTATCCCGGTTTTGGAAGGACATAGTAATGTACCCCATCAGGTGATGCCTAAGCTGGTATATATATCCAATTCTACAGAGTTGGGGACGATCTATCAGGCAAAAGAGCTGGAAGAGCTTTCCGCATTTTGTAAGCAGAATAAATTGTATCTGTTCATGGACGGAGCAAGGCTGGGGCATGGTCTGACAGCTGAAATCAGTGATCTTACTCTGGAAAAAGTAGCTGCTCTGACCGATATTTTTTACCTTGGAGGTACCAAAAACGGAGCTTTGATAGGAGAGGCTATTGTGATTAATAATCCTGTTCTTCAGGAAGATTTTGCTTTTAATATCAAACAGAAAGGAGCATTATTAGCAAAAGGAAGACTGTTGGGAATTCAGTTTATGGAACTGATGAAAGACGATTTGTACTTTGATCTTGCGAAACATGCCAATCAACAGGCAATGAAAATTAAGAATGCATTACAGAAAAAAGGCGCTGCATTTCTTTCTGATACTTATACCAACCAGATTTTTCCTATTCTCAATAATCAATTGATAGAGGTATTATCTGAATATTTTGAATTTTATATCTGGAAAAAGATAGATGAAGATTCTTCAGCCATTCGTCTCATTACCTCCTGGAGTACAGGAGATGAAGCTGTGAATCGCTTTATTGAAATTATTGAACAGAATTAAGATAAAAAACAGCCTTGAAAAAGGCTGTTTTTATTTTTATGATGAGACAGAATTATTTTTTCAAAGCTTCGGTTACTGCTTTACAGTCAGCTGAAGTTAGCTTCTGTCCGTCTTTATAGCTTACTTTTTTATCGTCAGCATATTTGGACTGTCCGTCTTCTTCTTTATGATCACCAATACCTTCTGTCAAAGCATTATCCTTTTGAAGGAAGTAGATATCTCTTTTGCTCTTTTTACCTTCCGCAGTAAATTCGTAAGTCAGTTTCAGGGTATCTCCGGATTTAAAACCGGTTACATCTCCTTTTGAGCTGTCTTTTTCACTGTTTTTGTAAGATAATTTTCCGGTGATTGTTCCCAAATTGTCATCAATAGAGGCAAAAACGCTGTCTTTACCAGTTACTCCAATATAACAGAAAGATTTTGGTCCAAGCGTATCAATTACAGGTTCTTCAACAGCAATTGTATCTGCTTTTGGAGCCGGAGCCGGAACTTCAGTTTTCTTATTACAGTTGATTAAAAAAGCTGAAACAGCACCCAATAAGATTAATTTTTTCATATCCTTAATTGTTAAAATCAAATTTTGAATTCCAAAAATAGCAATAGTATTTATATATTAAAGAATATTGTTGGTAAATAAGGGTAATTTTCAATAGTCTTAAAAATGATAAATGTTTTTAGGCACGAAAAATGATTTATTTTTTTAAATTGATTTTAATGAAAAAGATGACTAAAGTACTAGGGTTGGTATTATTTATTTTAGGTTTACAATGTGTGACAGCACAGGCTCCTCAAAATTACATTTATACTTCTTCGGGAGACCTTCATAATATTGAAAAGATGATCACTCGGGAAGATATCGGTGGTGTACAGATTGTGTATAACTGGAAAGCTCTGGAAAAATCCAAAGATGTATATGATTTTTCTGTTATTGAAAAAGATTTAGATTATCTGACAAGTCTCCATAAAAAACTATTTATCCAGCTTCAGGATAGGTTTTTTGAACCACAGGCAAGATATATTCCTGATTATGTGCTGAATGATAAAGAGTATGCAGGAGGACTGGTTCCTCAATTCGATAATCCGGGTGAAAATAAACCTATTGGAAGCGGGTGGGTCACTCAGCAATGGAATCCCGCTGTCCGAATGAGATTTCAGAAGCTGATAGGAGAATTGGCAAAAAAATTTGACGGAAAGATTCAGGGGATTAATCTTCCGGAAACTTCGATAGATATTGAAATGAAAAAGGATCAAACAGGGTTTAGCTGCGACCGTTATTTTCAGGCTGAATTGGAAAATCTAAAATTTACAAAAAGTGTTTTCCATGATTCTTATGTATTGCAATATGTGAATTTCTTTCCGTGTGAATGGGATAATGATCACAAATACATGTCCAGACTGTTTGATTTCGCTTATAAAAATAATATAGGATTGGGTGGTCCTGATATTGTTCCGAATAAAAAAGGTCAAATGAAAAATTCTTATCCTTTTTTTAATCAATACAAAGGAAAGCTTCCTTTTGTGGCAATGGCGGTTCAGGAGCCGACGCTTACTTATAAAAATCCTAAAACTAAAAAACCTTTTACCAAAGAAGTATTTACAGAGTATGCCGAAAACTATCTGGGAGTAAAAATTATTTTCTGGAGTGTGGAATCTCCCTGGCTGAGAGATTCCAAATGATAATTCTCCTTTATACTTTTAATATTCCTCTGAAACCTCTCGCTGCATAATAAGAATCTGCACCATTGTGGTAAGTAAATACGGTGTTGTATCGTCTGTCGCAGAAAATAGCGCCTCCCAATTCCCGAATTTGCTGAGGGGTCTTAATCCAGCTTGAGGTTTTTTGATCAAATTTTCCCAGTTCCTGAAGATAGTTGTATTGTTCTTTGTTTAAAAGTTCAATGCCCATTTCAGAAGCGGTATCAATAACATTACTTTCAGGTTTGTTGGCTTTTCTGGAGTCCCATGCCTGGTAATCATAGCATAGGCTTCGGCGTTTTGGGCTTTCCGAAGAACAGTCGATAAAGGAATATTGATCTGTTTTTTTGTCGTAATCTACTACATCGGGCTCGCCTTCTGTAGTTTCCATTTCATGTAAAGACCAGAGTTTTTCGGGATTGGCTTCCAGTTTTTCCTGGATTTTTTCCCATTTCAGGTCTTTGTGGCGATTCATATTTTTTTCAAAACGAATTTCTAATGTTTTTAAAAGGTCGTTGGTTTGTTCCTGGGTAAGCTTCTTTTTCATGTCAAATTTTGTTTTGTAGTTTGTTTTGTTGCTGGAAATCGCAAAGACGCCAATTATATTAATGAGAATATTTCTTAAGGCGCGAGGATTTTATCTTCGATAAAATTTCTGACTTTTTATCTTTAAAATTATTAGTCAATAATAGTGATTTTTCTATCTGCAGGTCTGAAATACCAGGAAATAAGGACGAGGACAAATAAAAGTACTGCCGGAAAAGTTCTTCCCGCTGTGTCACCTACGATCAGGTGGGAAATTACAGCGCCTGACATGACAAAGAAAAATCCTGCATAGGCCCATTCTTTCAACAAAAGACGTTTTGGGATCAGGATGGCAATAACGCCCAGAATTTTCCATACTCCGATGATGTTCATCAGATAAGAAGGGTAGCCCAGATGGGTAAAATTGAGCAGTTCATCTTTGCTTTTCATCAGCTGCACAATGGCAGTGGAAACCATTCCCAGGGCCATCCAAAGGGTAAATACCCAATAGATGATTTTTGTTCTTTTTT
The DNA here is from genome assembly GCF_004119445.1 of Chryseobacterium sp. CH21. Lineage (GTDB taxonomy): Bacteria > Bacteroidota > Bacteroidia > Flavobacteriales > Weeksellaceae > Chryseobacterium. Next base: position 109,115 of record NZ_QICI01000062.1, read on the forward strand.
GTGATTGTGGTGTGTTCATGATGAGGTTTTTATAGTTAATCGTTTAATCCTATTCCGTCCATGATTTGTGGAATGCATTTTTCTATGCGGGCTTCACGGGTTTTAGACTGTTTTGCAGAGGAAAAGTGGAGGAGGTAAGCTCTTTGTCTTCCAGGAGTTAATGCTTTGAAAGCCTCCTGTAATGCAGAATTTTCATCCAGCTTGCTCTGAAACTCTTCAGTTATTTCAAACTCTTTGGTTTTCTTCATTTCAACTTTTGCACCTGATTCTTCAATTTCAACAGCTTCAAACATATAGGAGCGAAGGACTTCCTCCAAATCATTGATTTGTTCTACATTCGTAAAGCGAGCCTGCCTTGCCGCCTGTACGTTTTTAGACTGCTGAATCAGAATATGATCGGGATCTTTCATCAAGGCTCCTTTAAAGAATAGAAGAGCACAATATTCTTTAAAACCATGGATCAGGAAAATATTTTTCCCTTCATAAGTATAACACGGGCAGCCCCATTTTAAATCTTCCACAAGTTCAGTGCTTAGGGCAATGGTTCTTAACTTTTCAAATTCTTCCTGCCATTGTCCGGCGTTTTCGAAGAAAAAATTAACTTTTGGATTCATATGGTGTTGTTTTTTTGTGTTTGAGGGTATTAGAGTTGGGGGAGTTTTGGGTTTCGGGATGCGAGATGTTTAGGTTAGAGGGTTTGAGAGTATTAGAGTTGAAGAGTTTTGAGTTATTCAGGAGTAGTATATAAACCTCGAAACTCATATCCCGCATCGTCTCTCATCTCCTTGTCTCATCTATGATCTGCTACCTTTCACTTAACAATTCCTGCAAACGGTTATGTGCCATATTAATACCTTGTGCAAAAGGCATTTTCAGGTGCTGATCTCTGAAGTCTACAGATTTATAAATGGTTTGGATCGTTATTTTGCTGGTGGTTTCCGTTAATTTTTCAAATTCTAAAAACTCAATCTGAGCCGGAAAAGGCGTATTTTCCATCTGGAAAGTTCTTATAATGCTTTCATTCTGAACAATATCATGAATGGTTCCATTGGCACTGAAAACCACATCACCCTGAGGGTTTGAAGTTTCAAAGCGGTAACTTCCGTGTTGCTTATTTTCGAATTTGGTGACTTTAGTTCCCATCCATTGCTCGAAAAGTTCAGCTTCTGTATAGGCTTTGAAAAGGAGTTCTACAGGAAGATCAAATTCTCTGATAATAAAGATTTCCTGTCTTCCGCCTTCAGCGTGGATTTTTGTTTTAAGTTCCATATTTTGAGTTTTCTTGGGTTGGAGAGTAGTAGAGTTAGAGGGTTTGAGGGTTTTAGAGTGGGAGAGTTGGGGTTCGGGATGCGAGATCCAGGTTTTTGTGTTTGCGAGGTTCAAAGTAAGAAATTCGAGTTATTTTAAATTGCAATTCATGTATCCAATCGATCTCGAAACCTGAATACCCCGAATCCCATATCTCGCCTCATGCTTCTCTTTTCTGATAGGCTTTCATTACGCTTTCCAGCTTGTTGAACTTTTCGTCCCACATTTGGCGGAAAGGTTCTATAAAATCGGCTATTTCTTTCATTTTATCGGGATTAAGGTGATAGATAATTTCTCTGCCGTTTTGTTCAAATCTCAGCAGTTCACATTCTGTAAGGATCTGGAGATGCTTTGAAACGGTAGGTCTTGCCGTATCAAAATTGGAAGCTATAGCTCCTGCTGTCATTGACTGTGCTGCCACCAACATCAATATAGATCGTCTTGTAGGATCTGCTATCGCCTGAAATACATCTCTTCTTAAATTCATTATGTAGTTATTTGACTACAAATATATGTGTAGTTATTTAGCTACGCAAATATTTTATAGGAAATTTTTGATTTCAATAAAAAAAGCTCAAAAATGTAGGGAAATACACTTTTGAGCTCTGTAATTTTAAATATTGAATAAAGAAATCTGCTTACGATCTTACTTCAATATCTTCAACTATATGTATAGCTTCCTGCAGATACAGGTCTTTTTGCAGATTTTTAACCCATACTTCCGACTTGTTTTTGAATGCCGCATCGCTTTTTTCTCTTTCAATATCTTTTGGATATAGGGTGAATTTAAGACCACTTTCTAATGTTTTTAAAACTTTGAATTTATCATCCTCAGTTTTTCTCTGCTTCATCAGGTCGCTGTATTTTTGCATGCTCAGAGGCACTGTTTTTTCTTTACCCAGATTTTCTCTCCATTGGGCGTATTCAAGTAATAGCTTATAATTATCGTTTTTAGCAATTCGCTCTTCGCTTACTTTCTGCAAGGCTTGAATATTGAGAAAATTTCGTTTGTTGAAAGTTGTTCCCGGTATTTTATCCCAGGCTAATGCATAATCATCATATTTTTCACCGATGTCTGCATAAGAAAAGACATCTTTCATCTGGATATCTGAGCTTACTCCTTTTCTCTGTGTAGACTCTCCGGTGATTCTATAATATTTCTGAATAGTGAGTTTTATGGAACCAAAGTCTTCCTGACTATTGAGAAACCTGTTCAGATCTACAAATACCTGCACAGTTCCTTTTCCATACGATACTGGAGATCCCATGATAACTGCTCTTCCATAATCCTGCATTACACCGGATAAGATTTCTGCGGCAGAAGCAGATAATTCATTCTGTAGAATCACAAGCGGACCGTTCCAAATGGGAGCTTCATTTTTATTTTTTAAAGTGGTAATCTTTCCATTTCCATCTTTTACCTGCACATAAGGGCCTGCATTCATGAAAAGTCCCATAATATCTCCAACTTCCGTTAAAGATCCTCCGGAGTTATTTCTAAGATCAAGAACAATTCCCTGGATGTTTTGCTCCTTAAGTTTGATGATTTCTTTTTTAATATCGTCAGAAGCGTTTCTTCCGTCTTTATCTTCAAAATCAGCATTGAATTTTGGTAAATTGATCAATCCGTATTTTTTATCAGATGCATTTACGATAATACTTTTAGCGAAAGTATCTTCAATTGATATTTCTTCGCGGAGCATTGTTACATCCTGAATAGTTCCGTCTTTTTTCTGTACCGTTAAAGTAATGGGTGATCCTTTTTCACCTCTGATTAATTTGGTGGCTTCGCTGGAAAGCATATCCACAACATTTACAGGATCAGTATCGGGGGTAGATTTTATTTTTAAAATCTTATCACCTTCAGTCAGCTGCTTGGTCTTCCATGCCGGAGCTCCAATGGATAATGTACCGATATAAAGGTTTCCTTTCTTTTCCTGGATCACGGCACCTATTCCGATTATTTTTCCTGTGAAGTCCGTATCAAAATCTTTCTTCCCCTGTGGTGAATAATAATTGGTATGCGGATCAAAAATATGCGTATAGGCATTCATATATACGGTAAACCAATCCATTTTTTGTCTTTTTTTGAATCGGATAAATTTGTCTTCCAGAAGATCTTTAACGTTTTCTGTTGCCTTTTTTACCTTTTCATCCTGGCTCAGAACTTCAGGCTTACTGTTGTTTTCTTTGGGAGTAGAATCTGCTTTCTTTTTTTCTTCACTTTTCCTGTTCATGGATTCTATTTCCTGAAGGATATTGTATTTCACATATTTCTTCCATTCATTATATTGCTGCTGCTTGTTGGCCGGGGCATTTTTCAGTTTGGGTTCCAAAGTCAGTATTTCATCTTCTTCCAGATTGATGGGTTTGCTGAAGATATCCTTGGTCATTTTATCAATTTCATCTATTCTTTGATACAATTTATCGACTGTCAGTTTATAAAAAGTCAAATCTCCGGTATTCAGATAATCATCCAGTTTGGTTTCGTATTTACGAAACTCATCCATATCAGATTGCAGGAAATAGGTTTTTGTAGGATCTATGGATTCAAAATACTGTTTATACACTTCTTTTGAATACGCATCATTAATAGGTTTGGGGCTGTAATGCAGATAAGACAAAATATTCTTGGTATTGACCATAATGATCTGCATCTTTTCTTCTTCATTGATGGGAGGACGAAAACCGAACACACAAAATGTAAGCGGAAGAAGCAATAAAAAACGAACGGTTTTAAAATTTTTCAACATATAATATGATTGTGCTTTTAATTGAAAACTATACTTGTTTTGTTGCTATTAATTGATGTATTTTCAATTTTTTGCTTAAAAATAGTAGTAAACAAGAGCTTTCAATGTGCTTTTATAAAAATCATGTGAATGTATGAAAAATATTGATAATAAGTAGTTGTGGAGTAGTATTTTAAGATAAGTTTATGGTTTAGTGGAATTACAGAGAAGTAGGTATAGCAATACGGCTTTCAGGCAGGAGATAAAATACTGGTTACCGTATGCAGAAACCAGATTATCCTGGAAAGGGCAGTGGGTTATGAAAGATAAATATTTAGCAAATGTAAAATGATGAAAAAGAGCAATGTAATTGCATTTCCTCCTGTATTATTGAATTAGGAGGTAGATAAATTTCTCTATATCGAGAATATTTTTTTATATTTAAAAAATAATTATAATATTTAAAAAGTGAAGCACAAATTGAGAAAGTGTATTTACGTCCTATTTCTAATAATAGGACTTTCTTCTTGTAGAGAAGAGGAAACAGCATTAGAAAGTAAAAAGCAAGAAAAAACATTTAGACTTTTTAATAAAGAAAGTTATAAACAATCCAAAATATCTAAAGAAAGTCCCTTTTTAAGCAAATCTTATGCTTTAGATTTTTTACAAGCTTATTACTCTTATGATCTAAAAAATGGGACAAACTACACAGGACTTAATATAAAGTCACCAATTTCAAATTCATACATTAATTTCATAGTACATTCTCAAATAATTGAAAATAAAGAAGGGAATTTATATATGTATTTTCCGGTAATGAAGAATGAAAAAGTTTCTGATATTTATTTTTCTTCTATTAATAAAGAAAATACTATTCTAGGATTATATAAGCTAAAAAATACTATCCCCGAATATAATGATATATTTTCGGCATTTGAGAGGGTATTTAATCGTTCTAATAGGAACATGTTTTCTAGAGGCCAAGGAGTTACAGATATTGAGGAAGTTGTAATTACAGGTCCTTCAAACCCTTCAGATGATATGGGTATAATAGGCCCGGGACAATGCGAAATGTATGGGCAATGTAATAATAACGGAGGTGGAAATGGTTCTTCTGGAGGCTCTGGTGGAGGCGGAGGAGCTGGAGGAACAACTGCGACAGCTGGAGCAGCGGACGGAATACTTGAAGTTCCTTCAGCGAGAGAATTAGCATGGTTATTAATAAATACATCTGCAGCTGAAAGAGATAAAATGAGGGATAATGTAAAAAAAGCCAATCTTTATGCAAATACTCAACCAGGATTCCATAATGGTCTTGGTGATGCTTTGAGACATTCTCTATGGTCCGCTTTAGACGCTGCAGATCTGGGATTGAATAAAGCCAAAGATTTTCATACCTTGCATGAAACTGCAAATCCTGCTTCCGATGGTTCAAATGCTATGGATTTACACAATAATCAATGGGGATTTAATTGGTATTCACAGAATGGGAACCCGGATAATAACATAGATAAATTTCTTTATGATTTTTTGCAGCAGTTAATAGCGGACAAATTCAAACTCAACCTAATCAATAATGAGAAATAACGAGAGTACCAGATCTATATTTTTTATATTACTATTCTTTCTATTTTCCTGTAAAGGACAAAATAATCCGGAATGCTTGATAAAACTTAAAGAAAGGCTGTCTCCAAAAATAAATGCTGAAAATAAAATTGGAGAAGTGATTAACTTAAAAGAAGATACTCAGTGTTTTGATTGGGATTCTTTACTTATTATGATGCCAATTTCTTTGAATGAGGAAACAGAAAAAGAGTTAGGAATGAAATTACCCATAGGTGATGATTATACCTGGGAATCCGATAATACCTCAATGTTTTTATTTGTGAAGAATAAAAAAGTTGTTTATTCTATGCTTCAAAAAGCAACTGTAGACAGAGAAACTTATGATGCAGCCCAAACAATAAGAGCTTATTATTTTCTTAATCTACTTAACTCCTATGGAAAAGGAAGGTACTATGTTATCATTCCAAAAGAGAAGGCTGTATTTGAAACTTATCCTATGATATATCATGATAAGGATGGTAAAGAAGTGAGCAATCCTAAGTTTGGCCTTGGTGTAAAGGTGAAGGGAAACTAGAATAATAAATGAAGATATACTTTAATTTCCCAAAAGAATAATAAAAAAATCCTAGATTAATGAGGGGGATCCGGGATTTTTCTATTTCCTTAATTCTCTTAAACCTTAATCAATTCTTAATGGTTCAAATATTTTATTAGAATTTTTAAACGCAAAGCTTTCAGAGGAAGGCTTTTTATTTTAGAGAGCTAAGATTGGCAAGTGAACTTGCCTGATGAAGCGATGTGGATGGTTTTTCTTTATTGTTTTATAAAAACGCCGATATATTTTCCGGCGTATTGCACAACGGAAGTCTTAATATTCTTTTTAATACAAAAATCCTGATAAGCAGAATTGTCGCCAATATCATCACTGATAAAGACTGCACCGGGTTTTAATCTTTTATAAATTTTATGATAGGCCCACATTCTTCCATGATAACTTTTGTCAGAATCATAGTGGAAAACATCAAAAAAGGAGACTTTTTTTAGAATTTTAGGCAGAGATTCTCTATCCGCAAAATGAAATAATTTCCAGAACTTTTTAAGAGTTTCAGGAACAACATATCCCACATAACGATCGCCATCCTGAGCAAGATAAGGCATATCTGAGCTATATAACGTACCGTTTCTTTTTTGAACCGAAAGCAATATGGCTAACGAAGACCATCCGTAAGCCACTCCGGTTTCAAGAACGTTTTGTGCTTTGGTAAATTCGCAGGCATAATAAATAAGCTCCAGTGCACCAGAACCGCCCATTGTGATAGGACATTCTTTTTCTTTTAAGTTTGCTTTTTCCAGAGTATCAGCATACGCTTCTCTGAAATGATCATTATCAATAGAGAAAAGTTTTGAAACTGCCTCTTTTTGAGATATTGCTATGGATGCAGCCCAGGAATTTGTTTTTACTTTTCCTCTAAACGGACTTCTTCTGCTTACCGTATTTTTAATGATTTTTCTGCCCAATTCAGGATAAAGAGCAGGTCTTTTAAGATAAGCTACAAATGTTTTGAGAACTGTTGACATTTCATTGATTGCATTAAAGTTACAAGACAAATGTATCTTAATAAAATCCGTATTGTATGTAGACAATATTAATTTTGAAAGTAAATTTGTTTATAATTTTTTAATGACATTCCTGATGATTAATCAACAATAAATAATATATTTTACTTTAAATGTAAAGTTAAAGAGAAATATTTTTATTTTTTCTAGAGGACGAAAGGTAGGCAAATGAATTCACCCGATGAAGCGGGAGGTTATTTTTGAACCATTAAGAAGGCTTGAGGTTTTAAGCAAAATTAAGATTCAAATACATTTGAAAGAAACATTGCGCTTTATGAATATCTTTAAATATCTCCTTAATTACTTACTTATTCTTAATGACTCAAATTCTTAGTTTCAATTTTGATTTTATTACACAAAAATGGGCTTTTATGTGTTTATGGCTGAGACGGTTTCTTTATGGATAAGGTGAAGCTTTTTTCTTTACAGAAATGTCTGTCCAAAAATATATGGAGCACAGCCATAAAAAGGGTGGTTTTTTTTTGCTTTTTCATGAGAGTAGGTATTGTTTTTTTTCAATAACACACTAAATAGTGTTTTGTTTTATTGGTGCAAATGTATAAAATAATTGTATAAACAGAAAGATGAATTAGGCTAAATTACTGTAATAGTCTTTAATTGTCTATTAGGGGGCAAAAGCTCTACTCAGGAAATTCTTTTATCTTTGTGGTCTCGATGTTTTCTATACATTAATCCATATTATTTTAAAATGAAATTTTTACTAGATCTTTTATTCCGTGTTTTCCAGCTTTTTACAGAACCTTATTTCTTAGTATTTCTTGCGGTAGTCGTAATAGCGCTGTTAAAAAGAAAAAATAAGCGTAAAGGTCTGATAATTGGAATTTATATAGTGACAGTTCTAATGATCATTATTATAGGAAACGGCTTTCTGGGAAAACTAACCTCCGGATATCTGCAGAAAAGTTATGTAAATACTTCTAATACTAAGAATACAGTTTCTCAGAATGCCGTTATTGTAGTTTTGGGAGGAGGGGTTGTAGATTTTGACAAAACAGAAAAATTACACACCATGTCTTATTCAAGAATTGTCACAGCTTATCAATTGTATTATGAATACAGAAAAAATAATCTACCCTGTAAAATATTAATTTCCGGAAAAGGAAGAGGGCGGAAAAGTGAAGCAGAATTATTCAGTGAAAATTTCAAAAAATGGGAGTATCTGATGCTGATATTGTTAAAGAGGATAAAAGCATGAATACTTATGAAAATGCAAAGTATTCCAGCAAGATCGTAAAGCAGATGGCACCTTCCAGTGTATATCTGGTTACTTCAGGATTTCATATGAAAAGATCTGTTGCTCTGTTTCAGACATTTGGATTAAATCCTGTTCTGCAGGCATCAGATTTTATCGATACTGAAATAACGATGTTTCCGAACAGCTATAATGCAGCATTTACATTTGTGATGCTGAAAGAAGTGTTGGGAATATGGCAGGTGAAATTGTACAATAGCTTGGGAATGAATGGATAATATTATGTGATTTTTTAATCATAAAATGCATGAAACCGGGCACTTAAACTAACTTAAATGCCCGGTTTTGGTTTAAATAAAATTGCTTATTAATTTTTTTTCCTCAAAGAGATTAGCGTCTGTAAAATCACAGACGAAATAATAAATACCAATCCTATATAAAAAGAAAGATTGACCTCTTTACTTTCTCCAAATAATAAAAAGGCCATAATAATAGCATACACAGGTTCCAGATTGTATGTTAAATTAACTGTGAAGGCGGGAATTTTCTTTAATACTTCTGCAAACATAACATATAAACCAACTGTACAAAAAAGTGATAAAACGCCCAAATAAGCAATGTTTTTCAAGTCAGGGACTATGCTATCTGAATGAAAATAGGCGAGATATACGGGCAAAAATGCTCCCCAGCATAAAGTACCGGAAATCATCTGATAATAGTTGATCACTTTCGTATCAAAATGATTTACCAAACGTTTGTTATAAATCGTATAAAGAGCACCAAATGCCGATGAAAAGACGCCCAGAATAATTCCAAGTTGATAGGAGGTATCAAAATGAAATATCAAACTGATCCCTATAATTGTAAGTGTACTGAAAAGTAATTCTGAAAGCTTGAATTTCTCCTTATCAATTATTGGTTTGAATACTGCTGTGAAAAAGCTCGTCAGACAGTAACATACGACACCAATGGATATATTGGCATATTTTATACTGGCATAAAAAAGGAGCCAGTGTAATGTAAGCAGCAATCCTGCTTTTGAAATCTGAATTTTTCCCTGGAAAGGAATATCAGTCGGAATTCTCAAAAGCTTTAAGATAAAGAATAAAATAATGGAGGAGAAGAGGAGTCTGTACCATACCAGCAAACCTTCATTAAGAGTGATCAGTTTTCCGAATACGCCTGTAAATCCGGCCAGAATTACGGCCAGATGCAATAATAAATATGATTTTTTCATTAGATAATGAACTGTAAAGAGTTGAATTAATATTTTTTTGAATAAGAAGCATAAGCACTTGGGCCGTTAATGAGTTAACGACATAAGTTTGCTTCAAATTAAATTGAAAATATTAAGGTGCCGGAGGAGGCAGACAGTTCGCGCGGTTCATATTTATTTGTTGAGAGAGTCAAATATAGGAAAAATACGTTCTAAATCTACATAAAAAATACATTGAATTTATGCCCATCCGGATCTGCAAATACAAAACCGTAATAATTTTCTCCAAAGCTCTCAGGCTCTGAAACAATGGTTCCACCTGCATTTTTTACTTCTTCAGCCCAATCATCTACTTGATTTTTACTTTCTGCGGAAAGGGTGAATATAATTTCGTTAGAGCTTTTGGGATCTCCAAATTTCATGCTTTTTAGGTTGTTTTCTATGACGCTTTTTAAGAAAAAATGCATGATAAATTCATTTCCAGCCATAAAAAAGCTTACCAATTCATTAGAACTGTGTGGATTATTGGACTTGAATCCCAGTTCTGTATAGAATTTTTGTGTGCGTTCAAGATCCGCAACAGCCATATTAGCCCAGATCATTTTAGGTTTCATATTATCTTATTTTGGTTAGGATAAAGATATTCTGTTTAACCATGATAAAAACTGTCATGTGACAAGATTTTGTATTTTTAAGATTTAAAAGAAATTTCTTGCCATTTATTTTATTTAACATAATATAAAGAAAAACGAATTGTAACACATGAATGAAAGTATTGTCAAGAAAATCCAAAAGTTAGGGGGAAATACGGACGCTGTACGCGATGATAAAAATTTTGCTGAAAACTGGCAGAGCATCAGGTTCCATCATTATCTTTATGATAAAGACTGGGGTGTCTATGGACTTGATCAGTATTATGAGAAAAATAAAACTTTATATCATGATAACACCGAAAATTTTATAAAAATTTATTGGAACATTATTTTTGTGAACATGAATTGCCGTACGGTCAATATTTTCTCAGAGATTGGTTTTTCACACCGTTTAAAGAAGGCACAGACGATCATGGAGAACTTGAAGGGTTTGTAGAGGAATACGAATTAAAAAAAATCGTAGATGGCAAAGAAATGGATTTTATCTGTATATTTTATTCTTACGGATATCCGGATCACTATTTTGCTTGTGTCACAGATCCAGATCAGACTAATCCGACAGTGTATGGTACAGACCATGAAGTTTATTTTCAGGAAATTGATGAGAAAGGAAGTCTGGAAGAGTTTCTTGACCGGTTTATGACCAAAGAGGAGTTCTTAGAAACGGTTAAAGAATATTTATCAGGAAAAATTGCAAAATAAGGGATTTTGGAGTGGTTAGTCCTCTATTTTAAAGAGATAACTAAAAGTCTTATAATTTATATTATGTTAAATTATTCATGTTGACATATTTGTACATTTTAATTAAAAGCTTAATACTAATTAATTATGAAGACTTCCCAATTCTTTGGATCCAATTCCAAAGTTGAGATTTAAGCCCTTCTGCAATTATATCTTTAAGCTCACCATTCTCAGAATTCCATGTTAGTCAAATTCTTTCATAGGTCAATAAATTGCGTGAAAATTTCATTTCAAATTCATCTTAAGTCTAAATAGAAACAATTAAAAGTATTATAACATTGAAATTAGTATTTAAAAATCCATAACGCTGTCTAAGCCCCTTCGTAATCCTTTAAAACTTCCTACTTTTTCAATGGCAAGCAACGCACCTTTAACATAAGGCTCTGCTCCTGCACCTGAGTCATGACGAATCGTCAATCTTTCATCTTTTAAACCAAAAATAGATTCTACAGAAATTACATATCCCGGAAGCCTCACTGAATGAATCTGAACACCATCTACGTCAGCTCCCCGACTTGCTTTTTCACCAATCAATTCATCTTGAGATACATGAAGCAGCGGCTTTTGAACTTTTGATAATCGATGGGCCAATTCTCTGGCTGTACCACTGGGACTATCTATTTTATCTTCGTGGGTATAGTCAATGATTTCAAAATTTGGAATATACCGAGCCGCCATCTCTGCAAACTTCTGAAGTAATACAACCGTGATGGCAAAATTTCCAACAGCCAAAACAGAAGTATTATTAGAATTTGCCACTTTTTCAATTTCATCATAGTCTTTTGTTGTAAGTCCAGAAGTCCCTACAACAACCTTCCTGCCATGCTCAAGACATTTTATGATATTAATTTTTCCAATTTCTGGACGGGTATAGTCTACCAATACATCAAATTCTACAAGTTCTAAAGCTTCTTCTATAGTTTCGAAAATAGGTATAGCATAATCTCCTAATTTTAAAACTTCTGCTAGATTTTCACCTTTATGTTTTCTGGAAAGCGCACCTACCAATTTAATATTTTGTTGTTCAATAATCCCTTTACTAAGAGCTGAGCCAGCCCATCCCGTTGCTCCTGCAATAAATACTTTAATCATTTTTTTAAATTTTTTAATGTACGTTCTTTATAACTACTCTCTCTCACCTTTTCCTCTATGGAGTCTAAGTTTCTTAAAAAATCTGGGGTATCTGCCACAAGCTCTTGCATAGTCATTGTACAGGCACTCCAAAATTTTTCGAATTGAGGCAATGATTCAAAAGATTTTTCAGTGAGTTTTACAATTTGCTTTCTGGAATCAATTTTATCTGTAATCGTTATCAAATATCCTCTTTCCTTCATTTTTTGAATAATTTTAATGACTGCAGGATGAGACATCTTTAATTTTTCAGAAATTTCAGTGATGGTAAAATCAGGATTGTTTTTTAAGAGTAAAAACATCAAATGCCAATTAGGCTCAATATCCGCTCCTACAGATTTATAAAAATCTTTAGTGCTGTATAAAATAGTATCACTTAGCCTTTTTAATCTGCTGGTAAGTCCGGCAAGATCAATTTGTGATAAAAAATCATCCTCAACCATATATTTATGTAACTGGTTACAAAAATACAAAATAAAATAGAATGTTTCTTTTTTTTGTTTTTTTCAAAGACATTGGTCAGAAAAAGTAGCCAACAAATTATTATAGAAACTCCTGAAAAGCTTTTGCGGCTTTCTTTTGATAGGCATCTTTTAAGGAAATAATCGTTGCTTCCCGCAGCATATTCTTTCCACTGATTGGGATGGTTACTAATCCGTCGCCATCAACGCTTACTTGCGTGAGAATGCTATTCCAGGCACCCGTTTTAACGAGCTCCAACAATGTGGGAATATCATTGATTTCGACCAATACATTGGGTTTAAGTTTTTTTGCCTTTAGCAAGTTATTGATAAACTGAATGGTGCTGTATCCACTATCGGGTAAGGCAAGAGGCAGGTCAATGATTTCTTTTAAGGTAATCGAAGACCGTTTGGAAAGAACAGAATTTTTAGATACGACCAAGGTCATCGGAGAAAAAAACAAACTGCGATGTTCCAAATGAGAATCACTGCTTTCTTCCCGAAAGGTAAGAACAAAGTCAAGCTCGGTATTATTCAGTTTTTCTATGAGTTCTGAAGTTGTTCCAAATACAATTTTCACTTTAATAGCCGGAAATTTTTCTGAAAAAAGAAGAAGCGCTTTGGTGAGCAAGTTCCGTAAAGCATACGTGACACCAATAGAAAGATTGCCTGCGTTAAGGTTATTCAAATCTTTCATCATCATCAAACCATCTTTAGCACGACTGACACTTTGGAATGCATATTCCGAAAAAAGTAATCCTGCCTCTGTAAGCGTAATCCTCTTCCCAATACGGTTGAATAAAGGAATATTAATTTCATCTTCCAACTGCTTTATCTGCTGAGAAAGTGTGCTTTGGCTGATATTAAGCTGATGGGCTGCTTCTGTAAAATTAAGCAGTTCTTTAGCTTTTAGGAAATATTTTAGTTGACGTAATTCCATTTTTCAAATCGGTTTTTTCGATTGATTTCATCGAAACAAAGAGTTTTACAAATTTATAAAATATATAGAACTTTGCTTTATCAATATAAAATTTAAAATGATGAGTGACCTTACGCTGCTTTCAATGTTAAATCGACGAAAAGATATCGCAGATATTACTCTAAAAGCATTAGATCAATATAACCTATCTATTGAGGAGCAATATTTTTTGACACGTTATCAACCGGAAAATAGACTGATTATTTACGGAACACTGGCTCCCGGCAAACCGAATCACCATAAGATGACCCATATCAAAGGAGATTGGAAACCGGCAATCCTAAAAGGAGGAAAACTGGAAACCAAAGGCTGGGGAGCGGAACTTGGTTTCAATGGTTATGTACCAACCGAAGAAAATGAACAGGCAGATATTCCATGCTACGTACTGTTTTCAGACAATCTTAATGAAAACTGGGATTTTTTAGATGGTTTTGAAGGGGAAGGATACAAACGAATACTTGCAAATTATGAACTTGAAGACGGACAACAAGGTATTGGATACTTATACGCCATTAACGAATAGGAAACTTTTTGTACAATCTGACCTTATCGAAAAGACAAAGGAAAAAGCCGATAAAGGCAGCAAAAGATTCCGAAATATACAGTTGACTATTTTTCTTTCGGGACTTTCTGTATTTGCGCAATTGTATCTTTTTCAACCTTTATTGCCTACGGTTGCCAAAGATTTTGGAATTTCTGCTGGCGACAGTTCATTACTCGTATCTTCCTCTACGCTCGGAATGGCTTTGGGACTTTTGTTTTTTGCATTTAAATCAGACAGTTTTTCACGTAAAAACCAGATGCTTTTTGCAATGGTTTCTTCTGCCATATTAACGATTGTTTCAGCTTGGATTTATAGTTTTCCTCTTCTCATTGCAATTGGCGTTGTTAAAGGTTTTGTAATCGCTGGCGTTTCCTCTGTTGCCCTGCCCTATTTAACCGAAGAAGTGAAATTCTCTGTGATAGGTTTAGCCATCAGTATGTACCTCAATGGAAATACCATTGGTGGGATGAGCGGTAGAATTGTCACAACAATCCTGGATGGCGAAATAGGTTGGCGTAATACTGTTACGATTATCGGTATGATAAGTTTGATTCTTGCGGTTATTTTTGGAAGATATTTTCCGAAATCTCTCTTTTTTGAACCCCAAAAAACAGACTTTTCCTTAAAATATAAGGAAATGAAAAACTTTGTTTCAGATCCATATATGATGCGTCTGTATATTGTTGCCTTTTTAATAATGGGAATCTTTGTAAGTATCTACAATTACCTTACCTACAGACTTGAATCTCCTCCCTTTCATTAAATCATATTTTCATTGCGTTTATATTTATGATTTATACATTTGGTTTGTTGGGCACGACGGTTGTTGGCAGATTATCAGAAAAACAGGAACCCCAAAAACTTTTGATGAGTTCATTGATTTTGATGACTGTCGGTATCGTCTTGTTATTTTCAGGCAGATTATTATTAGTCATCATTGGACTTATTATGCTGACGTTTGCCTTCTTTGCTGCTCATACGATGGCCAGCCGAATGGTCGTTGTACACGCTAAAACAGGTAAAAGTTCTGCCACTTCACTCTATTGGCTTTTCTATTATCTCGGATCGGCAATGCTGGGAAGCGGAACAGGATATCTTCTGCATTTCAGCTCTTGGAATATCTTTGTTTGGATACTCATTGGATTTATATTAATGGCTTTTTTGTTGTCTTATAAAAAAGATAAGAAGCTTATTTAAAAATAAAATATGAAAAATAACACCTCAAAAATAACTATTGCAATTCTATATCCGGGTGATATGGGATTTGTAATTGCAAAAGAACTTATTAAAAACGATTTTCGCATAGTTTCCGTGTCAGAAGGAAGGTCTGAATTGACTAAAAAAAATATTAAAAATGCGGGTATTGAAGATTTGCCATCCATTAAAGAGTTAGCTGAAGTAAGTGATTATATATTGAGTTTGAACAGCCCGAAGTCGAGTATTACCATAGCTAAAGAGGTTGCAGAATCTATTGCTTTTACACAGAAAAAAGCAGTATTTGTCGATCTCAATTCCAACAGTCCGGAAACAGCTTTAGAAATTGAGAAAATGATGATACACTCAGGAACAAGATTTATCAATGGTGCAGTAATGGGAGCTTCACAAGATATTCCCCATTCTGCGGTTTTTGTTCTAAGCGGTAAAGAAACACAGGAATTCATTACATTGCTTTCTCCAATTTTTAAGATAAAAAATGCTGGAGATCAAACTGTTTCGGCATCTGCCTATAAGCTGTTATTTTCTATGGTGAATAAAGGAATTAATGCTCTTTTCTTTGAAACAATGATAGCCGCAGCTCATTTTGGAATTTTGGATGAGCTTAATGAAAGCTTAATGAAATATCTTCCCGGAACATACGAAGATTTAAAGAAAACAACACCTACCTATCCACAACATATTAAACGACGAATTGATGAAATGAATGGTTTGTCGGAAATGCTTCAGACAGAAAATTTACCCAACGGAATAGCATTAACAGCAGCACAAATCTTCGAAAAAATATACAATTCGGGAATATTTGAAGATAAAACCCCAAAAACAGTAACAGAAACATTTGAATATTTTAAAACAATAAAATGAAAATACATCCATTAAAAGACGGCGATTTCCTAGTAACCAAAGAAAAGACATTCCATTATTTAGAAAAATCGGAAGGGCTTAAAGGTTTAAAAATGGCTACCCAACCTTTTTTAATAGAAACTACGTATGAAGTAATTCTTCTCGATGCTGGTTTAGGTTTGGTAGAAAACGGAATTCCAACGATATGGGAGAACATCTATGCAACTGGTCTTCAACCAAAAGATGTAAGCAAAATTCTTTTATCACACCTTCACAAAGATCATATCGATGGGCTGGTGAATACATCAGAAGAAGGCTGGAAACTCAATTTTCCGGAAGCCGAAGTTTATCTTCAAAAAAGAGAATACGATTTTGCCCTTTCAAAATCAGAAAATCCATCTTTTGACCTTGAAGTTTTAGATTTTATAATTAAAAATGCAAAAATAGTTTGGATGAATGAAGACAAAGGCAATCTCAGTTCAGAGATTTCTTTTGAGGTCACTGGCGGACACACGCCATATCATCAAGTATTTTTTATTAGGGAAAACGGGGAAACGGCTTTTTACGGGGCAGACAATCTGCCAACAACGGCTTATCTGAAATATCAGATTGCTTTCAAAACCGATTTCGATGGAAAACTGGCCATGGAAGCTCGCAACCAATGGGAAAAAAGAGCAAAAGAAGAATATTGGAAAATCCTTTTATATCATGACATGGAACAGGCTATTCTTGAATTGTAATCAAGGTGGATTGTTTTCAGTTTATTTGGCATTAAAAGAAGCTGCTAAAAAATGGACCATGCCTATCCAGAATTGGGGTATTGTTCTCAATCAATTTATGCTTATTTTTGAAGAAAGGCTCAGATTATAAAATCTAAGCCCAGACTTTTTAACTTACACACTTTGTGGGAGAGTATCGTTTTTTTGTAATTTCAGTCTTTAAAATTAAACCTTAATCCGCCATTTTGCAAACTGCTGTGAGTAGATATTTTTCTATTTATTTAATTTTTCTAATTCGGGTAATTCACGTTTATACTTTTCAACGTCCCAAACTAAATTCCAATTTTTAACATAGTCAGAGATTGGACCTAACTCAACTTCTGCTCTTATCTTCAGATTCCTATTTGACTTCCATATATTTGTTTTCTATCTTCTCGAATTTCTATTTTGTCAATTAACAAAGCTAAAGAACCTGCACTCGCATTTCCTTTTGTTACAGCTTCTTTCATCATGGGGAAATATTTTTTTTGCGTTTCCAAATCTGAATGTTGAATGACAAGAAATAATGCACTATTGGCTTGTGCGCCTACTTTGTCTTTACCAACCCAACCTTTTTCACTTAATATTTTTTTTACTTTTATTAAGTTAATGGAGTCTTTCTGCATTGTTTTTTTCCAAAGGTCATTCATTTCTTTAGAATCAGGACCGAATTTTTTTTGAGTTTCATTGATTTGCATTCTATATTTTTGGTCTTCTTCAAGAATTGTCAATAATTCAGTTTGTCATAATTTGCTTCTATTAAAGCTATTTTTTTCTCTAACTTTTCAATGGTTTCCCCACTCCTTTTTTGAATGTAAATTTTCTTAGTTATTTTATATATTGGAATTTAATTCTTAGTCTACACAAATATAATACACTTATTGATATATAAAATATGGAAAACCATAAAGCTCCAAAGTACAATGACTTTGGAGCTAATTTTAAATAAGTAACCTTTCGGCTGTTCTTTTATTTTTTGATTATTTTTGTGAAAGTACTATTTCCTTTTAACATATAATTACCTGAAGGATAGCCTGTAAGATCAATATTGTTTTTTCCTTTATTTAAAGTCATAGTTTTAATGATTTTACCGGTAATGTCATATAAATATGCATTTTCGTTTTCAGCAGACTCCACAGTTATCACTCCTGTTGTTGGATTAGGATAAGCCTGAGTTTTTGTTTTTGCTGAAACTTCTGCTGTAGATAAAAAACATCCGGAATTATAAGAATCTCCAATAATATTAAAACCTTTATTAATCAATTGAGCTCTGGCCAAAATGGCTTGCGGTGTAGAATAAATAAGTCCCGTTGCATCTATAGTTCCGGCTGTTACTGTTGAGCTTGTCCATGTAGGATTATTATTCAGTGCAATCAGAAATTTACTGTAATTCGTACATGATAAACCAGAATTTTTAAATCCGAAATAGATGGAACCCCAGCTAAAGTTTTGAAGCTTGATATTCCATGTAGAAATATCCTGATCAAAATGTAAAGCCTCTTCAAACATGTTAAAACCGGCATAATAATTAACTTTACTTACATCCCAGTTTCCAATGGGCTGATTGAATGATGCTGCCTTTTTAAACATATTCTCAAAATCTGTTGCTTTACTTGTATTCCAGTTATTAAGCGGTTGGTTAAAGGCTGCTGCATTATGGAATGTATAACGGAAATTAGTAGCATTTTTTGTATTCCATGAATTTAAAGGCTGGTTGAAAGCTATGGCATCGGAGAACATGGAAGAGAAATCAGTTCCGGATATCGTGTTCCATGCAGAAATGTTTTGGTTGAAAGAAGCTGCAAAAGAAAACATGCTGCTAAAGTTTGTTACTTTTGCTGTATTCCATGTTCCAATATTCTGATTAAACAGAGTCGCTCTGCTGAACATGCTGCTCATGTCCGTAATATTGTGTGTATTCCAGTAAGAAAATGAATTATTACCAACCAAAGATGAGCAGTTAAGGAACATTTGTGATAAATTGCTGATCTGTGTCAGATCAGGAGTATCTGTAGCTGTTACGTTAAGGCTGGGACAGTTCGCAAATCCGCTGTCGAATTGCTGAAGCCATGTCGTATTTCCCCATTGGTTAATTTCTATAAGCTCCTGATTTCCCGAAGGATTCATGATGCCATTATTAGCCCTGAATCCGTAAAATAATCCATTCCCATTTGAAACTTTCACTTTATAAGTGGCCTGGAGAGGATTTACATTTAAAGAGGGACCAAAAGAAATGGTAATCGGGTTGTTACTGTTAGAGGTCACAGAAGTCATAATTGCGCCATGCTGAGGAAATCCCACTTCTTCCCAGCTAATGGTATAACTTGTTCCGGTACCCCCAAAAGTTATTGAATTATCAATGGTGCCATTGGCGTTAGGTTTCCATAGAGTAATAAATTCAGTCTGCGCATAGGAAATGAAAAATAAAAAGAGAAAAATGATTATTAGTTGTTTTTTGTACATAATTGTAAAAATTTAAATGAGTTGTTTTTAAGGTTAAAATTTGATTTGGTAAGACAATAAATTTCCCGGGATTCTTTATCTTATTTCTAACACAAAGATATAGACGCACAGCGACAGAACCTGTCGTATTAAAAAGGAACTACTTCTTTTTTTAATTATTTTTTATCTTAAAAAGGATGTAAAAATCACCCAAAATAGTTATTGCGTCTATTCCATTGTAAAGCTAAATTTGAAAAAAAAACCATGGAAACCTTTACAATCATTAAAAATTTTCTAAAAAAAGAAAATGTACAAGCCGTTCTCATTTGCTTGATTCTTGGTGCTTTAGCATTTACTGTGCAAACTCAATCGGGTCGTTTTATGGAAGATTCTTCTGTGAAAGTTTTAGAACCTTTGGATAAAGCTGATTCTATTCAAAATCAGGTAGTTAATACATCACTTTCTGGATCATCGATGAAAATTTCAACTTTAAAAAAGCAATATCTTATGAGTGAACAGGTTAAAAGATATTACAGACAACTGGGAACAACATATTATGTGAATTATTATTCATTTTCTATTTGTGCCATTGTATTTGCTACCCTTCTTACGGTTGCTGTTTTTCTTATGGTAAATAAGGGCTGGCAAAATTCAAGTCTTCTTCTTAAGACATTCTTATTGGCCAATATTGTATTATCCTCTGTGTATTACTTTCTGCCCAATGTGTTAAGCAATAAGGATAATATCAATTCGAATATGCTGAAAATAAAAGAATTTCAGAAAATTCAATCAGATATTATGAAAATAGCTGTTATAGCAGGCAAGTTGGATGAAAAGAAAATGGACAGTGCTATTCAGAGCCATTTTGATAGGATTAGTGCGAATATAGACTTTCCTACTACCATTGATAACAGCAAAATTGATAGTAAATTATTGAAACTTCTGGAAACGGATAGCTATAATAAATAACCACGTCTAGGATACTAAAAAATTTTCATCCAGAGAACCTTCTCTATTCTGTTGTGAGAATTTTCTTTACTAATAAAATAGCTTCTTCCAGCTCTTTCTCATTCATTGAAGCAAAGCCAAATCGAAAAGAATTTTCTTCTTCACATATTCGGTTGATTTGTAATTGTGAACTCATTTTCAAAGTATGAATGCTGTATGGATGTTTTAGCTGGATCCAGACCGACAGCCCGCCATCTGGTAAAGAAAAAGAAACATAACGGCTTAGATGCTCATGCAAAAGACGATTCAGATAATCTCTGCGTTGATGGTAACATTTTTTTGTTTTCTTCAGGTGTCTTCCCAAATCACCATTTTTAATCAATTCAGCCAATGCATTTTGCATATATCCGTCACCCCCAATATCAATCATTTTTCGTAAAGTGACAGCCTCCTGAATAAAATTTTTAGGAGCCACCATAAAGCCAATACGAATGGAAGATCCTATTGTTTTTGAAAAGGAGCCAATATAGATAATGTTTCCTGTATGAGTTCCACTTGCCAAGGGTAAATAAGGTGAAGAGGAATAATGATAATCATAATCGTAATCATCCTCAATGACCGCAAACGAATATCGGTTTGAAAGCTCCAATAACTTCATTCTTCTTTCTACACTTAATGTTACGGTGGTAGGATAATGATGATGTGGAATGATATATACTGCTGTTACCTTTTTTCTTTTGCAAATATTTTCGAGAGCATTGATGTCTAACCCGTTTTCATCTACGGGAATTTCCACGACACAAGCTTTTGTCTTTTCAAATGCACTGTTCGCAATGGGATACCCTGGTTTTCCTAAAATAATAGTGTCTCCTTCCTGTAAAAGCAATTGAGCTGATAGATAAATACTCATCTGTGCACCGTGGGTAATCAATACATTATCAGCGGAAATATTCAATCCTCTTGTCACAGATAAGTATCTGGACAGCTCTTCTCTTAATTTTAATGTGCCTTGGGTTATTCCAACCACTGCATTTTTAATTGTAAAAGTTTTCGAGGTATAGCTGCGATAAATTTTCAACAATTCATCTATAGGAGAAAGTCGAATATCAGGATGTCCGTCATCAATAGAAATTTGTGAAACTGTAACTACTTGCTTTTGTGATGGATCTTTCTTTGATGGATGAAGCGGAAGGTTGAAATTATTTTCATATGATACAGGTGAATCCTGAGCGTTCCATTTTTGTGGTTCCAGATTGGGAATATGTTCGGATACCCTGACTTGTTTTCGGGGAATAATCAATATCCAATCCTGTGCATTGAGCTCCTCATAGGCAGCGGTAACAGTCTTGCGGTGTACATCCAGTAGTTTTGCGAGCTCCCTGGTACTTGGAAGAGGCATTCCGGTGTGTAAATTTCCATTTCGTATAGCATTAATAATAGAGATCGCTATCTGTCTGTAGACAGGAAGCTTTTTTTCTTTGTCGATACTGATAATGTGCTCAAAAGGAAACATTCTGGACTACTTTATATATTGAATCTGGAGTACAAATGTAGTCCAAATTCAATATAATTTTGTCATGCAAAACAAAAAACAATACTTAAAAAGATAAAAAATGATTACCTATCAAATTGAAGAAAAAATTGGAATAGAAGAATTTATACAAGTCCTGATTAATTCTACATTAGGAGAAAGACGCCCTATAAACGAGCCGGAAAGAATAGTGGAAATGCTGCAACATACAAACCTTATTGCTACAGCCCGGGATAACGGTAAATTGATTGGAGTATCCAGATCATTAACTGATTTTGCATTCTGTACTTATCTTTCAGATTTGGCAGTGGATGAGAATTACCAAAAGAAAGGAATTGGAAAAGAATTGATCCGACTGACAAAAGAACATACCCCAAAAGCAACACTGATTCTGCTAGCTGCACCAAAAGCTGTGGGCTATTATCCTAAAATCGGGATGAGACAATGGGAACAATGTTATCTGTTAAATAATATAGAAGATTTAAAATAATGAAATACCATTCATAAATAAGAAGACATGTATATAAAATACATGCCTTCTTTCGGATATTATAATAGGTTTTTATATGGTTATTTTTACACCCGCTGAAATATTAATTCCGGGAAGCGGACTTAGAAATTTTAATGGTGAGTTTTGAAGTCTTGCCTCTGTGTTCAGAAGATTATTTCCTATGATATAATATTCCAGGTCACCTATGCCTATACTGTTGTCTTTATAAGCTAAACGGACATTCAGTAATGAAAATGCCGGCATAGGCAGCTCAGGATTAATATTCTTACCTAAATATTTTTGTTTTAAATAATGGTCTAAACTTACATTCATGCTGAAATTCTGTAGAGTTCCTTCCAGATTGAACCCAAAGCGGCTTGTAGGCATATTGGGCATGTAATCGCCATCACTCCATTTTCTTATGGAGCTGTCGGCCACACTTATATTTCTCACCAAATCATAATATCCACCTATCTCCCACTTTCCTATTTTTCCCAGATCTGCTTTATAAGCGGCTTCAGCTTCAATTCCATTGATCTCTGTATCATCAGAACGCCATTCTTTGACAAGGAAAACCTCTCTGGAAAGTCCTGTGTGGGCCAGATAAATATAATTTTTATAAAAAGTATGATACAGGTTGGCAGATACGCGTAGGTTTTTCAGATTTAAACCCGCGCCTATTTCAACTGTATTTGCGGTTTCTTTATCCAGTCTATCATCGCCATTTTCTTCTGTCAGAATAGCAAAATGATTGTTTCCTGAATAAAGCTCATTCACTTCCGGAGCCCTTTCGGAATGATTGTACTGTGCTTTCAGATAAGCTTTTTTGAAGATATTCCATTGTGCAGAACTATGGAATTGATGAAGGGTGAAATCTCTGTCGCTGAGCTTTCCACCGGAAAGTCCACGGCTTCTGACAAATTTATGATCTGCTTCTGCTCTGCGTTGAACATGATCATTTCTATATCCAAGATCCAGCTGAATAAAATTAAAATCAAGGTGCTGCATCGTGAATATTCCGATTTCACGGCTTATATTGTTGGGTAAATACCTCTGACCTCCGGTTCCTTCCATATCTCTGTATTGCACTTCAAGACCTGTGGTTCCCGTCAGGAATTTTAATTTCTGCTGTGTGATTTCCAGTCGTCCATTGTGCTGGTTTACAGCAAACTGATTGGCTCTGAAAGTATCAAGAAGTTCTGCATTTTTGGAAAATACTCCCATATAATTTAGTTTGATACTTGAAATTGGGAAATTTGTAAATCTATAACCCGTTTCAAGCATAGCTTTATGAGACAAACTTCTTATATTGATAGGAAGATATTCTATTTTTTGTTGTGGTTTTCCATGGGTATGTTTGGGCATTTTCGCAATAGCATATCCAGGAACTCCGAAATAAGAATAAGAATTCTGATATGCTCCTCCTGCATAAAATGATTTTCCGATATAGCTTGTCCCAACGTAAAATGAGTTGCTTTCCGAATGGCTGTTGGGGATGACCCCGTCTTTTGTTTCCACATAATCCCTGATTCCGTTGACTTCACTTTTGTAACGGTCTTTAGAAGGATCCTGACCCGGAACATACAGATCATTTTTGGGATTAGGATAATTTTTACCATCTGCCGGATTATAATAAGTAGGGCTGAAGGTGTAAAGATCATCTTCAGAAAGTTCATAATCTATCATGTGATCTTTTGCAAACTGGCTGATGTATGGAAAAAGGCTTTTATTTAACACTCGTCTGGAATCCACATCTACCTGACACAATGACTGTAAAATACTATTGAAACCCATCAGATTGGGATCGTAACATCTGCTGTCTTTTGATTTTCCGGGAATTCTTACCATATCCTGCTTGTGATTGCTTCCTCCTACAGCCCATACCCAGTTTTTAGCAATAGTTCCTCTGGCTGAAAACGCTTGTTTCTGTCCACTATTACTTCCACCTTCAAGAAGTCCCTTTACATTTAGCTTTTTTTCCGGTAATTGTCTTGCGATGTAATCTGTTTCAATATCAATAGCACCTCCAATGGCTTTACCACCATATAAAACAGATGCCGAATTTTTGTAGACTGTAATGTTTTGAACACTGCTCATTTCTATATCCGTATTAAAATCAGGGCTTATTCCGGATAGATCGTTTACTGTAGTTCCGTTTTCCAATATTTTTACTCTATTTCCACTCAGACTTCGAATAACAGGAGCACCGGAATTGGGACCATACCCCGAATTTTGAATCCCCGGAATTTTACTCAATGTCTCTCCTAAGGTATTGGATTGAATGAAATCCAGCTTTTTCCTTGAAATATTTACAGAACTATAATTGGTTTTCCCTTGTATTTCAACGGATTCGATGTCCTTAATAACTTTTTTTTCAGGGTTAAGTTTCTGCGCCTTCAGAATGGATGAGGAATACATGAGTGTGCTTCCCATCAAAAAATAAACGGTCTTTTTCATGTGCATATACTTTAATGATCCGGCAAAGCTAGATAATTAAATTCATTAATGCAACAATGTTGCTTTATAAAATATATTGCCTTTATTTCTTATGCTGATGCTTCGTTTATAGATTAAATTTTATACTTTATATTAGCAGAAACTAAACAACCATAAAAAACGTATTATGGACAAGATATTTCTTCTATTTTTATTTTTTCTTTAGTTATAAATGCTCAGAACGTTAACTGCAAATCTGCACATATTGGAAAATTTCAGATAGACAGTGGCGAATATGGGATCACGGTCATTGATAGGAGTAGTAAATTCCAAATTGAAACAAACGAAAAAATGGGGTATAAAGCAAGATATGACATCCACTGGATTGATGATTGTCATTATCAATTAAAAAACAGAAAAGTTATAAAAAGTAAATCCCCTGAAGAAAGTGCTTCTGGTTATGTATTAGTAGCAGAAATCTTAAAAGTTGTAAATGAAAAGATTTTCTTAAGACTTAGTTCGAACTTTTCTGATGAAATAATGGAATGTGAGATGATTAAGATTAAATAATATACATAAATACATTTCAAAATTCTGACTTGTAATCTCAATATTAAAAACTTTCCAATAGAAAAGAGGCTACCTATTCCAGGCAGCCTCATAATTTTTAATGTCAAATGCTTACTTATTAGCAAGTAGTACCGCACTCAAGTAATCTGATGTGGATTACACCATTAACAACACATTGTGTCTGGCATAAAGCGTTAGTAACAACAGTACCTACACCGCCAACTACTCCACCTACTGTAGAACCTACACCGCTAACTACACCGCCAACGATAGTTCCTACACCGCCTACTACTCCACCTACAACTCCTCCTAGTCCACCTAGAAGTCCGCCGATTGGATCTAGTAATCCGTTACCTGAAATAGTTTTTAATTCGTTTCTGTCTAATTTTTTTAAGTTTTTCATAACTATAATTTTATATGATTATTACATCACGAATATATGAATAATAATATTACAATTACAAATTATTTTTAATAAATTAATTATATGTTTTTATTATTTAATATTTCATTAATATAATTGTATTTTAATGAAAATATGGTTTTCACTTATATGTGATTGATTTACTAAATGTTAAAAATGATAACTCTAAATTCCATAAATTGAGTTATTATTTTTGCATTAAATAATGTTTATTAATGATTATTGTTCAAAGTATGTAATGCATTGTATATTGGATCAAAAACCAATTTTTAATCTGATAAAATGGGTGTTGGAGAGACCGAAATTTTCCTATTTGGGTAGAAATGGGGATCACACTCTTTAAATTTCCTGATATCATATAGTAAAACCTGCTGCATTGATTGATAACCGCATCAATTTTTGTATTTTTGCTGACATACTTTTATCAATGTCAATTTTTTCAAATAATATACGCTTTTTAAGAGCCAGAAGAAAGCTCTCCCAACAGAATGTAGCAGACGAACTGATGATTTCCAGAGTTCGTTATTCAAAATACGAAAATGGAATATCCGAACCTCCTATCGAACTGCTAGTAAAAATCGCCAAGTATTTTCATGTAAGCATTGATCTTATGCTGTCTGTAGATCTTGAAAAACACCCGATGGATGAAATGTTGAAACTTCCGGATAATAGAATAGTTCTTCCGGTTGCCGTAGATACTCAGGGAAATGATACGATAGAGATTATCCCTCAGAAAGCTTCAATGGGATATCTGGAAGGTTACAGTGATATTGATTATATTGAAAGTCTTCAGCGTATTGCCCTTCCCTTTCTTACTAATGGAAAGTACAGAGCATTTCCTGCAGATGGTGACTCTATGCCGCCATTTAGGAATGGTTCTTATATTGTAGGAAAATATGTGGAGGGAATCAGTGAACTGAAACCTGGTAAAACTTATGTTTTTGTAACCCTGAATGACGGAATTACCTATAAGCGTTTTAAAGAAAGAAAAGAAAATGCGATTTCTGTAAGTGCAGATAACTCTTTTTATGAGCCTTACGATATTCCATTTGAAGAAGTGGTAGAAATCTGGCAGTATGCTTCAGGGATTTTTCCGGAAGATTTTGAGCCTGGTGACTATGAAAGTTATAATTTTAAAGAAATGTTCCGTGAACTGAGACAGGATATCAGGGATCTTGATAAAAAGGTTTCGGGCCGTCGCCGGAAGCAGTCTTAATATTTAAATACATTGTGAGCAGAAAATATATTCTTGCTATAGAAAATATTTTTATAATGGGGTGAAATTTAAATTTCATCCCATTATATTTAATTGGTTTTTCTGTAATTATAGATGGCAAGACCGTTGAGAAGAACAGCAAAGCCAATCAGATAGAAGAATTCGGTTTGTAATTCATAAAAGCTGCTTCCTTTCAGTACTATGAGTCTTACTACCCTGATAAAGTGAGTTACGGGGGTAAAGTTTGACATGTTTCGTGCCCAGTCCGGCATACTTTCCGTATTGGTAAAAAAACCGCTCATCAGCATGAATACCATCATAAAAAAGTAGGCAATAAACATAGCTTGCAGCTGTGTATCGGCAAAGGTAGATATCAGAAGGCCCAATCCCAGTAAAGCAATAAGATAAACTGCTGCAAAAATATACAGGGTGAGAAGGCTTCCTTCCGGAAAAATACCGTAAATTACATACATCACGATGAGTCCAATGGTAAAAACAGTCATTCCTACAATCCAGAAAGGAATCAGCTTGCCTAAAATAAACTGCCATTTTTTATAGGCGTTACATTGATTTGTTCAATTGTTCCTATTTCTTTCTCTTTTACAATATTTAAGGCCGTGATAAAGCCTCCGATTAAAGTAAGAAGAAGAACTAGTATACCCGGAACCATATAGTATTTATATTCTGCTCTCGGATTGTACCAATTGGTCTCTTTAATAATAATTTTCGCAGAAGTATTGTTAGTTTTTTTAATAGATAATTTAATATTTACATCTAAACTGCTGTTAAAATCATTGATGACAGAGCGCAGATAACTT
The DNA here is from genome assembly GCF_004119445.1 of Chryseobacterium sp. CH21. Taxonomy (GTDB): domain Bacteria; phylum Bacteroidota; class Bacteroidia; order Flavobacteriales; family Weeksellaceae; genus Chryseobacterium. The sequence goes on from NZ_QICI01000062.1 coordinate 136,967, forward strand.
CCTCCCAGTGCTGATTTTGTCCCATTGATTGCATCTACAGAAAGATTTACCTTCTGACTTCCCTCGCGAACAAGATTTCGTTCAAATCCGGGAGGAATTTCCAGAACAAGATCGGCATTTCCTTCTTCAATCATTTTTAGTCCCTTTTTATAAGAATCAGGATTTCCTGCCAGCTTAAAATAACCTGAAGAGGTAATTTTATGAAGTAATTTTTGAGAATAGCTGCTATGATCGTGATCTACATAAGCAACACTGACATTTTTTACTTCAAAATTAGCTGCGAGAGGCATGATGATCAACTGTACAATAGGCATTACAAACATCATGGCAAGGATTGTTTTATCCCTGAATATCTGACGAAATTCCTTTTTTAATATGAATATCATTATTCTCATGACAGTCGGATTTTAAATTTCTTAAGAGCAAGTGCCAGTAATCCTGTCGACATGATCAATAAAACAAGTGTTTCTTTCCAAACATATCTGAAATCAAGACCTTTGAGCATGACTGCTTTTACAATATCATAATAATACCTTGAAGGAAGAATTCTCGATATCACCTGAAAAACAATAGGCATATTTTCTACCGGAAACATAAAACCTGTTAATAATAAAGTAGGAAGCATCATTCCCATCATGGAAATCAGCATAGCAGTCTGCTGAGAATTGGTAACATTCGATATTAATAAGCCTAATGAAAGACAAGTGATAATAAATAATATGCTTTCCGCAAACAGCAAAACAAGACTTCCGCGGATCTCTACATTTAATAAGTAAACAGAAAGAAGGAGAATAATGATAAAGTTGACAAGAGAAAGAACCAGATAAGGAATTGCCTTTGCTACCAATACCATGACGGGCTTAAAGGGAGATACCAGTAGTATTTCCATGGTTCCCAATTCTTTTTCACGGACAACGGCTACGGATGTTAAGGCAGTACTTACAATCATAAAGATTAATGCGATAACACCCGGAATGAAATTGAGAGATCCGTTCTGCTCTTCATTATAAAGCTGTCGCATTTCAGGGATAATCTGATAGGAAGGTTGTATATTGGGATTGAGCTGCTGCTGGTAGTCTGCAATCATGGCATTGAGATAATTCGTAAGAATGGTCGCGGTATTCGGGTCTGAAGCATCGGCAATAATTCTTATCTGTGCTCCGTTCGTGGTATAAAGATCTGATCCAAAATTCACAGGAAATATCACCGCACATTTTATGTTTCCTTCTCTGAATTTTCTTTCTATATCCGGATAATTTAACGAAGGTTCCTGCATCTGGAAATAAGTGCTTGATCTTATTTTTGAAATGATTTGCTCAGACTGAACGTCATGAGAATTATCCAAAACAGTAATCCCGATATTTTTAACCTCACTGCTCAGAGCATACCCAAAAAGGATGATCTGAACAATGGGCATCCCGAAAAGGATCAGCAGTGTTCTCCGGTCTCTGAATACATGATAGAATTCTTTTCTGATGAATACGAATAACTGTTTCATTTTTTCTCTTTTTTAATCAACCTTTTGTCCGTTGAGATCTTTATTCCTGTTTTTAGTCTCCTGATCTTTTGGCTCCTCTGGCCAGTTCATAAAATACATCATCCATTGAATGGGTATTAAACTTTTTTTTAAGATTAGAAGGAGTATCCATGGCTTCTACCCTTCCGTCTACCATGACAGAGATCCGATTGCAGTATTCTGCTTCATCCATATAATGAGTGGTTACAAACACGGTAATCCCATCTGCAGCGGCTTGGTAAATCATATCCCAGAACTGTCTTCTGGTAATAGGATCTACACCTCCTGTTGGCTCATCAAGAAATACAATTTTAGGTCTGTGAAAGACAGCTACAGAGAATGCCAGTTTTTGTTTCCATCCTAACGGCAGTGCTGCTACCAGTTTTTTAGCTTCGTTTTCTAAGCCCAGTGTAGAAACCAGTTCTGTGCTTCTTGTTTTTATATCCTTGCGGGAAACTCCATATACACCGCCATAAAACTCAATATTTTCCAGAATGGTAAGATTATCATAGAGAGAGAATTTCTGGCTCATATATCCAATATTCTTTTTGATTTGTTCCTGCTGTTTATAAACATTAAACCCTGCTACTGATGCTGTTCCTGAAGTAGGATATGATAATCCGCAAAGGATTCGCATGGCAGTCGTTTTTCCGGCTCCGTTAGCCCCAAGGAAACCAAATATTTCTCCCTGATCTACATCAAAAGAGATTGCATCAACCGCTTTAAAGTCTCCAAACTGTTTGGTGAGATCTCTGCATATAATTGCCTTATTTTCCATGATTTACTTCTTTTTGTTCATGCATCAGCCGGATAAAGCTGTCTTCAATAGTGGGTGTTATTTCCAAAATTTCCAAATCTTCCGGATGGTATTTTTCCGCTATCTCTATTACAGCTTGCTGTTTTCCATCTTCGTTTAATGTAAGGTGCAGATATTCTCCAAATGCATAGCAGCTTTCAACGTCTTTGTCTGTACGGAGGGCTTCCAAAAGCGGATATATATTTTTACTTTTCACCGCAAAAAGTGTTTTAGGAAAACTGTTGACAATATTTTCGGGTTGATCTACAGACATTATTTTTCCATTCTGCATTAATGCAATTCGGTCACAAAGCTTTGCTTCATCCATATAAGGTGTTGATACCAAAATGGTGATATTCTGCTCTTTCAGCTTGGCCAGCATATCCCAGAATTCTTTTCGTGAAACAACATCTACTCCGGTTGTGGGCTCATCAAGGAATAATACTTCCGGTTTATGGATCAGAGCGCAGCAGAGTGCTAATTTTTGTTTCATTCCACCCGAAAGCTTGCCTGCCCGCCGATTACTGAATGGTTTGATCTGCTCATAAATGTCTTTGATCAGATCATAATTTTCTTCAATACTGGTTTCAAAAATGGCTGCAAAGAATTTCAGGTTTTCATCAACGGTAAGATCCTGATACAATGAGAATTTCCCCGGCATATACCCTACTTTATTTCTAATGGTCTGATATTCTTTTACTACGTCATGGCCTTCCACTGCTGCCGTTCCGCTGTCTGCCAGTAAAAGTGTCGTAAGAATCCGGAACAGGGATGTTTTTCCGGCTCCATCAGGTCCGATGAGGCCAAAAAGCTCTCCTTTCTTTACATCAAAAGAAACATCATCAACTGCTTTTAGGCCGTTGTAGGTTTTAATTATATTTTTTACGGTAATGGAAAACATGTTCTGATGATCGTATTTAATTCTTAAAATAGTGTTTCTCCATACATTCCTATCTTTAAATACCCGTCATTTTTTACCCGTATTTTGATGGCATAGACAAGATTGGCTCTTTCGTCTTTGGTTTGAATGGTTTTTGGGGAAAATTCTGACTTGTCTGAAATCCAAATAATGGTTCCCGGATATTCTTTAAATCCTTTTTCTCCCTGATCTATTCTTACTTTTACTTTCTGTCCAAGCTTTACCTGTGGTAATTGGGTTCCGGTAATATAAGCTCTGAGATCAAGAGTGCTGATATCTGCTATTTTATACAGCGGTTTTCCAATAGTCTGCATTTCCCCTTTCAATGCATAGTTTACTAAGACCGTTCCCTGGATAGGATTGATGATAGTCCCTTTATTAATCTGTTCCTGAAACTGTGCAGCCGTTTTTTCAAGCGGTGCTTTTTCACTTAAAATACTTCTGTTTTGAGTACTGTTGTTGGAGTTATTGACAGAAAGCTGCTGTCGGGTAACGGAAATCTGTTTTTTAAGCTGTACAATGGCTGCATCAATATCATCTAACTGCTTCCGGGTTGCGGCATCTGCTTTTACAAGATTTGCTGTACGGGTACGTTCATGAAGCTGTTGATCCAGCTGTGCTTCCTGCACGGCCAGTTGTTTTTTTACCAATAGATCCTGCTCATTGGTGTTGCTTGTTTTTTGCTGTAAAGCTTCAATGCTGGCTTCTGCCTGTGCCTTTTGAAGTTGAGCTATTGTAACGTCAATCTGTCCTACCTGTGTTCCTGCTTTAAGCTGAGTGCCTTCCTGTATGGAATAGGAAATTAATTCTCCGTTTTGCTGGGCAGAAACAATAACTTCATCTGCTTCAAAGTTTCCTGAAGCATCAAAATCGTCTTTAGGTTTACATGCGCTTAAAAGGATAAAAGCACTTAATATGAGGGTAACTTTTTTCATAGACTTATGGATTATTAATTTCCGGAAATAAATTTCTGATTATATTTTGCCTGTAACAGCTGAATCTGATGTAAAATCATGGTCTGATTAGCCAGATGTTCTGTATTAAGCTTCTGGATGTATTCATGAGTAGTAATCACTCCATTGGCCAGTTGGGCTTCTGCCGATTGGGTAACCGAATGTCGAAGGTTAATTACAGATTTATCCTGTTCCAGCAGATGGTTATATTTATTAATATTTTCTTCCTGCTGAGCCAGATCCATTTTGGTATTGATTAAAAATGTTTCCTTGTTGGTGTCTGTAGTTTTTCTGTTCAGCTCCAGGATTTGTTTTTTATTGGAAGAAGTATATAAACTTTCCAGGGACCAGCTGAATCTTACCCCGGTAATAAACCATGGTCCGAATTTATTTTCGATAATATTGAGAGTAGGTCTTCCATACGCTCCCTGAAAAAAGGCACTTACTTTAGGCATAAGATCAGATTTAAGCTGCTCTTCCTGTAATGTATAAACCGATTTTTGAAGATCGAAACCTTTCAGTTCCGGCCTGTTGATTTCTGAAGACAAAAGTTCAGGTTCCGGAGATTGTAATACTGAAGAATCGGAAATTTCTTTACCAATGAAGATACTGAGCATTTTCAGATAGGCGCTACGGTTGGATATATACTCTGTATTGGCCATATCTGTATTCACAACTTCTGCTTTCAGCTCGTCTACATTGCTTCGGTAGGCAGTTCCGTATTGCAAAGCGGCTTCGGCCTTCTGCACCTGTGTCTGCAGACTTGATTTTTTTATTTCATTCTGTTTGAGCTGAGCATTGGTTAAAAGAATGGAGAAAAATAAAGCGTTGATTCTCTGTTTTAAAGTATATAATGAAACTTCTATATTCTGAGTCTGGAGTTCGGTATTGGCTTTTGTAAGCTCTTTCTGATGGTGTATAATACCTCCGTCATATAATAACTGATCTACCTCTCCCTGAATTTTATACTGGTCTTTACTTAATGACGGAATGGGTGTATTTATAGGAAGTGCACCTAAAGCATCAGAAAAACTAATGGTTTGTGACTGATAAGTAGCCTGGCCGGAAAATGAAATTTTGGGTAGATAGCCTTTGTTTGCATTATCGATTGTATACTCTGCAGTTTTTGCTATCATTCCTAATTTTTTGATTTCAGGATAGTTTTCTTTTGCAAGGAGATAGCATTCTTCAAGTGTTAAGGATCCAGACTGGGCTTTCAGAGGAATAGCAGCACCCAAACTCAAAAAAACTATAATAGAGATATGAAATTTTCTACACATAAGAATTGATATTTTAAGTTAAAATCAATTTTGTCTTTATTATTCACAGGTTTTAATCATTTGATTAAATTCAGGATAAAAAAATTATCCTGTTGACATTGCAGCTTTTATCCACATAGGAATAAGCTTTTTACGTTCCATCATCATCTTTTCAAATTCTTTATCATTTAATGTACTGCTTCCCAGGAGCATGGGTTTCGCAATAAAAGGAAATACAGTAAGCCCGAGTATATTGATCAGAAAATGTAAAGGATTGGGTTCTTTAATGCTTCCGTTCTTTACAGCTTCCTGATGTTGTTTTAAAAACTCAGAGGTTTCTACTACTTCTTTTAGAGGTATCTTTTGTAAAAGCAGATTAGGATTATTACGAAGTTCGCTAATAATAAAAGTCGGAATTTCAGGCTCCCTGATGATGAGATCAATATATTTTCCTACTACTTCCTCCACTTTCTGATCAATACTGGTATTTTTATCATTGAGTACCATCATTAAGTTCTGAAAAAATCCAGCCATCGTTTCTATCATGATCATCTCAAAAAGCTTTGCTTTGCTTCTGAAATAATAGTTGAGCAATGCCAGATTAATTCCCGCTTCTTCGGCAATATCACGGGTTCGTGTCGCTGCAAATCCTTTTTTGTAAAACACAATACGGGCAGCTTCTTTTATTTTTTCTTCCGTACTGGTATCTATTTTTTTCATTCCTACTATTTTCTCTTACAAAGATATAAACAAAATTTATTATTTAAACAAATATTTTAATCATTTGATTAAATTTTACATAACAATATTTAAATTATTGATAAACAATATTTTGCGTATTTTAGTATAAAGCGTTTCATATGTTTTGAAAACAGAATTTTTGAAAAGTATCCTCTTTCATAACCTATAAAAAAATCATAGAAGCAGAAGATTATTCTCTGTTTCTATGATTGATAAATATGATTTTGACGGATGATCTAATTAGTGACAACTCCGATTCTTGCTTTCAAAGGAATGTTGTAGGTATTAAGGCAAGGTGTCTGTCCATGGAAGTCAAAATCAATATTGACTTCAGGTCTGAAAATCAGACAATGGGTAGATCCTCCAAAATGAAAGGTACCTATAGGATCTCCTTTTTTGACATGATCTCCTTCTTTTACTGTAATTTCACAGCTGGATACTTCAGCCATTCCAACAGCAACAAAACACATCAATCCTATTTTATCATTATCTGACTGGATAAAAATCAATGCACGTGCTGCCAGTTCTGTGATATATCCCTGAGAATCATTAGGGCCTGAAGGATCATATCCTTCAATAGGAGCTTCGGCGTAGTAGGTTCCCGGAACATTCTCAATGGCTACAATAGTGCCATCTACCGGACTGTTCCAGCGATGATAGGTTTTAGCACAAAGAAACGCCTGATAAACAGTGCTGTTGTCACCAAATTTCTGAGTAAGTTCATGATGGTTCATGATATCCAGCAAAGAATAAGGTTGTCCTTTCATCCAGAATTTATCTTTCATCTGAGCATTGGTAACGCAATTGTAAGGAGCCGATTCACAGGCGTTAACAATCACCGACGGATCTTTGTCCGCTTCACTTACTTCTCTTACTCCCGGATTGAATTGACGGGTAAAAAAATCGTCCCAGCTTTTGAATCCGAAATACGGTTCATTAGGTTGGCATTGATAATTGTAAATAAAATTCTGCAAAGGGTCTTCAGGATTATTCCCTTTTCCTCTTAAAGGATCCATGGCGGCAATTGCTTCCAGAGCTTGTGGAGAAAACCAACCTAAAGGATTGGTATAATCAGGTTGTGGCTGATTTACAGGACCACTCACTAAAACATATTGTGATGCCGGAGATTCCAGAAAAGTTTTCCATTCTGCTAAAATAACGCTTAGTTTTTGGTTCACTTCGGGATGAAGAAAAGCTAAATATCCTGCCTGTGTTCCCATTGCCCAGTCTACAATCGCATTAATCGGAAATCCTACAAGTCCTATATTATCTTCTATAACACTGTAGCAGGGTGCTTCCTGTAAAACCTGATTGATAATAAGGAGCATGGTTTCGAAGTTTTTTACGGGCTCATTATATCCTTGAGGGATCTCATCATACATGCTGGTAAAGCTCATATATAAAACAGGATCATTGTAAATAGCGTCCCTGAGATCAGCAACAGCAGGATTCATTGGTAGTCTGCTGTTTTGAGCCTGCTTTACTTTTTTTCCAGCCAGGTATTGAGGAACTTTCTGTCTGAGGGCAGCCATTTCCCCACTCTGTATTTTACATGGTTCATAGTACGGTTTTTAAGGTTATTTTTTTAATCTATGTACTATAAAGTTACTTCAACTGACAGAATGCTGCAATAGTATTTCTACTTAATGTGAAATAAGTAAAAATACTTACCAGGTAGTTTTAATGGAAGTTTGCTTTTTATGCACAAAAAAACAAGGCGGACACAATCAATCCGCCTCGCATCTCCCAAATAATTAAATATGAAAAAATATGAATGTTATAGAGTACAGACCTTCAGCATCAGATCATGCAAGTCTGTATTTTTAACAAAAGGTTTCAAAAGTTCATTTCCAGGACCATAGGCTGCCACTTCTACATAATCTCCTGAATGATCCATGCTAATCCATCCAACAGAATTTCTGCTTTTCTGAATTTCAGAATACAGTTTGAAAGGGAGCTTTTTATAATTATAGAGTCCTTCTTCTCCTTTTTCAAGACCGTTGTAAAAGCTTAGCAAATGCTTGGCTTCATCATCATTCAGGATGATTTTGTTGCCTTCATAAATCCAGTCTTTAATCTCTTTTGCTGAATATTCTTTGTGAATATTGTTCAGAATATATTCATTGGTGTATTTGTAGTCTGAAATACTGTTGAAATTCTTGGTTGCATCTGTCCCGTAAATAGTCCCCGGATTGGCGTTTCCATGGTCTGTAGTGATAATCACTAAAGTATTGCCGTCTTTTTCGGCAAAATCCATTACCGTTTTTACAGCTTCATCAAATGCCAGCTGATCGTGAATAAGTGCTGCTACATCATTGGCATGAGCAGACCAGTCTACCTTTCCGGCTTCTACCTGAAGTACAAAACCTGCAGGATGATCTTTCATCTGATTGATAGCCGTATTGGCCATTTCAGTAAGAGTCGGAGTATTCTTTAGTTCCGGAAGGCTGTTTCTGTCGATACTATAAGGTAATGCCCCTGTACTGAATATTCCTAACAGCTTCTCTCCTTTTTTGATTTCTTTCAGATCGGTTTGTGTTTTTAAAATCTGGTAACCTTTTTGGCGGTAAACAGAGTAAAGATCTTTTTTGTCCTCTCTTTTAGCGGGATTAAAAAACTCGTCCCCACCTCCTAAAAGTACATCCAGCTCCAGATCTGCATACATTTCTGCAATGTGTGGCTCTGCATTTCTTTTGGAAGAATTGACACAAAAGCCTGCCGGAGTAGCATGGGTAATGGTAACTGTTGTGACACAACCTGCTTTCTTTCCTGCTTTTTTATATTTCTGCCATATGGGAAGATGTTTTTCACCGTTAGCTCCTATGTTCAGGGTTCCGTTTTTTACTCTTATTCCTCCTCCGAATGCCGAACTTGCCGCTGCTGAATCCGTTACAATAGAGCTTGCTGAAGCAGTGTCCATCAAAGAGCGGGTTACCTTTTATCATGATACAGATTCAGCCAATTGCTTCCTTTTCCCAAAATATTCCTTGAATACAAGTCTGCCATTGATAGTGTTCCAAGGCTCATCCCGTCACTTACCATGAAGATGATATTCTTGCCTTTTCCTTTCTGGTATTGCTCCGTATTTTTTCCAAAGCTCCAAAGATCGGAGGGTGATAAGGTCAATAATCCCGAAAGTAATGCTGAACCTTTTAGAAATTTTCTTCTGTCCATATTGTTTTTAAAATAATGCTGTAAGATATTGTATTTAATTTTATATTGAAACTTAGTTGCATTAATTAAAGGTTAATTTTAAATATTCTCTGGAAACGGATCTTCAAAAGCCAACTTTTGATCAAACATTTCCTTTTCATCGTCATTAATAAGACAGTGCTGAAGATCCGACACCATTTGATCTTTATCCAGATTCTGCCCGATAAACACCAGCTCATTGATTCTGTCGCCCCAGGTTTTATCCCATCTGCTTTCTATAAATTTTTGATTCTCTGCAAATGAAGAATATTGCACCCTGTGATGTAAAGGCATACTGCACCACCATACTCCGGCTTTTTCAAGTCTAAAAGAGCCTCCTGCCTGAGAAAAATTTAAAGCATCATCAGGTCTTGAAGCCAGCCAGAACAGACCTTTAGCTCTGATGGCTCCTTCAGGATAATGATGATTCAGGTATTCCCAGAGTCTTACGGGATGGAAAGGTTTTTTATCTCTGAAAACCATTGAGCTTATTCCGTATTCTTCAGTTTCCGGAGTGTGATGATCAGATTGTAATTCTTTTTGCCAACCCGCCGAAGATTGTGCTTTGTCAAAATCAAAAAGCCGGGTATTTAAAATCTTTTGAGGCTCAATTTTTCCAAACTCAGAATGTAAAAGAGCTGCGTCCGGATTCAATTTCTTTATAGCAGCTGTTAAAAAGCCGAGTGTTTCAGCATCTATTAGATCTGTTTTATTTAAAATAATCACGTTGGCAAATTCAATCTGATCGGTCAGAAGATTGACAATGGTTCTATAATCACCTTCCATATCAGTAAGGTCACGATCCATTAACAATTCATTAGAACCAAAATCTTTCATAAAATTGAAACAGTCTACTACCGTTACCATCGTATCTACATAACTGAAGCGGGAAAGATCTATTCCACTTTCTTCGTCTATATAAGTGAACGTTTGGGCTACAGGAATAGGTTCGCTTATTCCTGTACTTTCAATAAGGAGATAATCAAAACGGTCTTCATGAGCAAGACGTTCTACTTCCACCATCAGATCTTCTCGGAGCGTACAGCAAATACATCCGTTACTCATTTCCACCAGCTTTTCTTCTGTTCTAGAAAGGGTATTTTGATTTTCAACAAGTCGGGCATCTATGTTGATTTCACTCATATCATTCACAATAACAGCTACTTTTAAACCTTGTTTATTATGCAGAATATGATTCAGTAATGTGGTTTTACCAGCTCCTAGAAATCCGCTGAGTACCGTTACAGGAAGTTTCTTTGTCATGTTTTTAATGTTTATGATTTTTAAAATTGATGATATGACCTGTAATTAAACCTGCAGCTCCAACATAAATCAGAGGAATATGGACTTCAAACAGGAAATCTGCCAGTATAGAAACGGAAATGAGGCTAATGGATATCCAGAATAGAAATTTCAGCCATCGGTTTTCCATTTTCCTTGTTACCCTGAACACAACAACGGCTCCAATACAAAGGAATGCCAGATCTATATAGGGATTGTGTGATATTCCCAACGGAATAATCAGCAATAATGGAAAGACAATACAATGAATCAGACATAAAACAGCAGCGGAGATTCCTACAGCATCAAGAATTTTTGATTTCATAATAGCATGGATTAATTTTCTTAGCGTAACTTTGTTGCAAAAGTATAGATAAAAATTTAAATAACGCAACTTTGTTGCATTAAAATATGAAACAGGTCAGAAATACACATGCTAAAACGGAAATTTTAAACCTTATCAATGGTTCAGATGTAGCCCTTACCCATTCTGATATTCAGAAGAAATTGGGAGATCTGTGTAATAGAGTAACCATTTACAGGGTTTTGGAAAGGCTTGAAAATGAAGGTGAAATACACAAGATCGTTAATATTGACGGGGTAGTGAATTTTGCAAAGTGCAGTGGAAAGTGCAGTCATGAACAGCATTTTCACAATCATGTTCATTTCAACTGCAAAGAATGTCATTCTGTAACATGCATTGAAAATGCGATTCCGGAAATCAGCTTGCCAGAACACTTTATTGCACAGGAATATAATTTTATTATCAGCGGGATCTGCCCGAAATGTGCTGATGCATAAAAATAAAAAGGCAGAAAAGCGAATTTGCTCATCTGCCTTTTTACCCTTTTATAAAGGTGTTATAAAGAAGAGATGTAAACTTCTATTTTGGTTCCGTCATAATTGAAGGTACCATCAGAATTTCTTTTGCCCAAAACCCACTTCATATCTACAGGCACAGACCACGCAGATCCTAAAGAAAATCCGTTAACAGATCTTATTTCATTTCCGTTTCCTGTAGTTATAGCAGAGTGAAAGAACGTTTTATCAATAAGTCTGTAGAAACCAATGGCTTTTCCTGCCGGAATGGGTGAATATCCATCCCATTTTTCTCCCGCCGGATAATTGAATAATGTTAGCCATTTCTGTCCTGCAGATTCTGCAAGCTGATTAGGACTTATCCTGGCTCCACGCATATACAATGCATAGGCTACCACATCATGACATACTCCACTGTTGTATTTCGAAATATTCTCTTCCCCGGAGAGAATGGCGTGGGCAACGGGTGCCCTTTCTGATAGGGATAGCTGAGCCTTCCTGGCTCCTTCTGGTGTAATAAAAGACATATTGTAATATTTTGTTTGGTATGGTAAAGATACAGCTTTAAAATTTAATCACTCATATTGGAAAATATATTCAATAGGAACGGGCTTTAGCCCATTTTAATAATATGCATAAAATCCTATGGCTTCAGCCAAAGCTTAATATTCGTAAAGTCTTATACAGAAATAAAAAACAAGCGGGCTTTAGCCCGCTACTATTAATCAAAATGATCAAAATTTTCTAACAATAAAACATGCATTCATAGCTGAAAAGCTTTCCATCTTTAAACGTGAAAATAAAGAGTCCTGCATCTCCATTCTGAATGTGATATTCATGTGGAGAGGAAATCCAGCGTGAAGAAAGTAAATCTCCAAAATGGATAACGAAATTCTTTTCATCATAATTAGAATCCATATGTTCGTTTCCTAAAACCACGGCTTCACCATTGCTAAAAGACATTTTGTAAATACTTCCGGAGACTTTTCCTTTGTATTCTTCAAAGGCTGCAATGATATTAGGATTTTTATAAAAATACTGAGGTTCCCAACCACATTCAGGAGTATTGGGAATCTCTTTTACTTTTTGCATTTCTAATTGTTTTACCTGTGTATCTGTGATCTTCCCATCAAAAAGTTGAGTTTCTTTCCACATAAAATGCATATTCAAAGCCTTTAATTTTTTTTCATAAGCTTCAGTTCCTGGTTTTTTCGCAAATTGATCTGCCAGAAGAAGTTCAAAGTCGATATCTATCTTTGGGTTTTCTTTTCCCGCATGGGTGTAAGATTCTTTCCAATAATTCAATGCTTGTTTAAGGTTTTTATCTTCAGTCCATGCTATTTCACGTAATCTTCCAACTTGGGTCAGTTCTTTTTCCTGATTTTTGCCCTTTACAGTCAGATATTCTTTCAGAACTTTGTCGTAGGTAATTTCACCACCCAGATATTTCATTTGAATATATTCAGGATTTTCGTGGAAATGATCACCAATATAGACCCAGCCATCCTGATATAACGGGACATAATCAATACAAATCAACTCATTTAAACTTGCTCTGCGGGTTGCAGTGCTTTCTGTGGTAGGTGCTTTTCTTACCCGCAGTTCAGAAACCTGTACATAGAAATGTGGACATTGATATCCTTGTGCTCCGCGATAGAAATACTGAGCCGGTTCGCCAGCAGATTTTTTTCCGCGCATAGATTTTTGCAAAGACTGGCGGTCTATAAAACCAATATCTCCGTTACTTACCTGTACTTTATATTGTGTTTGGGTGGAATCCAGGACATAAACAGGAGCTTCGGTAGAAAATATTCCTAAAAGATCCTTATTATTGTCATTTTCACGATAAAGATGACCCCATTCTGAGGTATAGACTGGATGAACTCCGGCATTTTGAGCCTGGATATTGTAGAAGCAGCACTGGATAATACCAGAGGCCAATAGTATCTTATTCAACATATTGTAATTGGTGTCTGCAAAATATTTTATGTTTTTGCAGATGGGTTTATAATGGTTTACATAGTTATTCCTCAAAAATACTGAAAAATGAGAGTTTGTTCCAAAGTTATTGTTATTCAGAATGGGTATAAATTCCATCCTAATCACATGCCGGCGTTGGGTAGCGTAAATAAAAATACTATTTTTATCGGCCAAAAAGTAAACACTCAATATGCCGACTGATGCTTCTCACAAGCTGATTCCGATGACCACTTTCGTGCTGGAATATTATTCACACGAAGGATATGCCGATCTTCAGATTTTGAATCTGATGAATAATTATGCTAATTTTTTAAAGAAGCGTTTGACCCTTGGGATGTTTGTTCCTGTAGATTCAAAAGGAAATATCCTGAAAGAACCTAAAAATTATTCTGAGTGGAAATCTCTTGATCATAATGATGGAAAAAGAACAGATATTGCCGGATTTGAAGAATATGCTGAATATCAGAAAGCTGAGCAAAACTGTATGTTTGAAGCATTCAAAGTAGATTACAATGGATATTCAAAAGTGAGAATTGTTGCTGCATACGACCCTTCCATTGAATTGTCTTTTAACAAAAATGATCTGATCCCTTCAGGATTCAATGATGTAGAATCACTTACAGTTTTTGATGATATTTTCTTAACGTCCAGTGCATTAAAAGCGATTGGTATTAAAAGATAAAAATATAATCTCTATTAAGGAATTACTTTGCTGTTGATTTCTTTTTAAACTCTGAAGGAGACATTTCTTTATATCCTTTGAATATTTTATTGAAATGGCTGGCATCATTAAAACCCAGCTTATCTGCAATTTCACTGATATTGTAATGACTTTGAAGTAAAAGCTTTTCTGCTGTTTTTATTCTATACTGCATAATATGCTGCTGTATAGAGAAGCCCGTTTGTTTTTTGATATAAATACTGATATAGTTTGGGGAAAGCATAAACTCTCTGGCCAAATTTTCAATTTTCATTTTATCTGCATCCAAAGCATTGACATTAATATAATACAGGATTCTTTCAATTCTGCTTACATTCTGTATAACCCAGTCTTTAGTAGTAACATTGTTCATTGTATTCCGAATAAGAATGGTCATAATTGCAGAAAAAAGATCAGCCGTTATTTCTTTATTATATGTGTTCTTATGGTTGAATTCATACAGAAGAATCCGGGCAAGCTGTAGCAGGTGTACCCTATCTGTTTTACTTTTAATCACGGATTCATATACAAAAGAATGATCTTCCATCAGGAGTTGAACTACTTTTTTTAGTTCATTCTTTTTATTAGACAAGAGGTTTTCCCAGATATATTGTTCTGTAAATTTTATATAAATAAATTTTGTTTTGCTTTTAATCGAAAATTCATGACCATCACTGGGCCTTAGGAGAAAAACATCTCCTTTTTTGTAGGGAAAAGTAATACTGTTGAGATGATGAAATCCTTTTCCATTTTCGATAATAATCAATTCATAAAAGTTATGATTGTGATATTCTATATCCCAGGTTTCTTTTTCAATACTGAAAACATTAAAAGAATTGAAATTTACAATTCGCTTCATTGAAGGTTGGATTTTTACAAATTTACCATTAATTTTTACAATATATCATACTTGTTTATTGATCAATTTTGTACTGTAAATACATTCACAATGAAATACATAAGACAAACCATATTGCTGCTTGCTTCAACAATCGCTTTGATGTCCTTTTCTGATTGTCATGATGGGGGTAAAACAGATAAAAAACAACAGCATACAATTCAGACTTCAGCTAAAAAATACTGGCCTAATGGAGCTCAATTGGTTATTTCTGTTTCTATGCAGTTTGAAACAGGCGGACAGCCAGAGGGTGCAGAAAGTCCATTCAGCGGAACTCCCCTGCCTAAAGGAAAACCCGATCTTCCGGCAGAAAGCTGGTATCGATATGGAGGAAATGAAGGCATTTATCGTATGCTGGATTTATGGAAAAAATATGATATTAAAGTTACGTCTCATATAGTGGGAACAGCTGCTGAAAGATATCCCGAAGTGGCCAAAGCCATTGCAAGCGGAGGGCATGAAATTGCAGCCCATGGTATTGCGTGGGACAATCAGTGGAATAAAAACTATGCTGATGAGCTGAATTTTATAAAAGAAGGTGTGGATGTTGTTGAAAAGATTACAGGCCAGAAAGCTGTTGGTTATAACGCTAACTGGCTAAGAAGAAGTCCGAACACCCTTAAAATATTACAGGAACTTGGTTTTCTGTATCATATAGATGACTTAAGCCATGATGAACCTTTCATTACCAAAGTGAAAGGGAAAAATTTTGTTGTTATTCCTTATACATTGCGTAACAATGATATTGTTAACATTGAAGGAAAGCACTGGAGTCCGGATCAGTTTCTGGCACAGCTGAAATTTGAATTTGACCGTCTTTATGAAGAAGGAGCTTCAAAGAGAAGAATGATGAGCATCAGTTTTCACGACAGAATTGGTGGCACTCCTGCAATGGTGCACGCTATGGAGGAGTTTATTAAATATACCAAAGAAAAACAGGGAGTAGT
The DNA here is from genome assembly GCF_004119445.1 of Chryseobacterium sp. CH21. Classification (GTDB taxonomy): domain Bacteria; phylum Bacteroidota; class Bacteroidia; order Flavobacteriales; family Weeksellaceae; genus Chryseobacterium. Next base: position 152,968 of record NZ_QICI01000062.1, read on the forward strand.
CTTTATGAGAAAGGATGATATCGCTAAAATGGTGATCAATGATCCCAATACTCCGGTTGATAATAGCGAAGAAAAGTTTAATAAGTAAAGAAGCAGGAGGCTGGAAGAAGGATGTTATTGAAGCCTGAAAAGTCCTTTTTTGACCAATATATCTTCCAACCTCTAGCTTCCTTCTCCCAAACCAAAAATTACTTTTATGAATAATATAAAAACAGCCTATTTTTTTCTTCGAGTATCTATGGGAATAAACCTTTTAGGACACGGATTGGTCCGTCTCGTAAAACTACAGGACTTTGCATCAGGAATGATGAAAGGTTTTGAAACAAGCTGGCTTCCACAGCCATTGGTACAACTCTTCGGAGTTACACTTCCCTTTCTGGAATTTCTCATCGGATTATTGCTGATGATTGGTTTTAAAACCCGTATTGCTACCATAGCAGGAGCTTCTCTGATTATTCTGTTACTTTTTGGAAGCAGTACCATTGAAAATTGGGAAGCAATGGGTATCCAGATGATCTATGCGGGTCTATTTTACATTCTGATCAGCAGAATTGATGATAATCATCTGGCTTTGGACAGGAAATGATAAAAAGTAAACTGTAAATACCGGGAAAGTAAAGAAAACAAAGAGTATATTATTCCCCCATATTATTATCTTTATTTTTCCGTTTTTTTCATCTCCAGAGGTTATTGAGAAATACAATTTTTAAAGAGTTTCAGATCAAAAAATAAGTATAAATATTTTACTATATTTGTCGTCATTGAAAGGAATTTATGTTGAAAAAGAATGAATTACGGCAGTTTATACAGGTATTTAATATATGTTTAATGCTGATTCATTTGGTGATTCTAAAAACTGAAAATTCCAGTCTTTCTTCTTTAAATATAAACCAAAACTATAGTCAGGAAGAGACTTCTCATAAAGAATGTGATAAAAATTCACTTGAAGAAAACAACAGAACTCCAATAAAATGCAATAGTAATTATTGTTCCAGCTTTTCTCTGTTTTTTACCGCTTCTGTTCATTCTTTTGCATTTGAAAAATTTATGGATCAGGAGATAAGCAACCGCCATTTTCTGTATGATGATCCACCCTATTCTTCATTTTTTAATTCTATCTGGATCCCTCCGAAAATATAAATTTCAGAGGTCGTTAAAATAATGCGATCTGAAATTTATACAGAATATCCTACTATCAAATCAAAAATCACATGACCAGCTATTGCTCATGGTTTTGTCATGAGGATTTAATCAATTAATGAATTAAAAAAATAATGAAAACAACAATATCAAACCTCGAAAAAAATACAGTCAATATTTATGTAATTTGCAGAATACTCATTGGATTATTCTTTTTTATAGCAGGTTTCAACAAACTTTTCCATCCTATTTTTCAGGGATATATGTTTAATACTATCAATACGATAGGATTTCCATTTCCGCAGTTTACTGCCAGTTTTACTGCTTTTTGTGAGTGTATATTTGGTTTATTTCTCATGCTGGGTTTCTGGGCAAGAATAAGCTCTGTATTTTTAATGATTATTATACTTGTCGCTTTATTCACCCATGATCTGAGCTCTATTCCCAAAGAACTTATTCCCATAAAATCTGAAACCGGAGTTTATGAAATGGATCCTTTTACCTGGCTGAGCTATTTTCTTTACCTGCCTCAGACGTTGTATCTTCTGTTTTTACTCCTATTCTTATTTCAGGGATGTTCAGGATTTGGAATTGATACTTTCTTAAAATCAAAATTGGAAAAAATTAATTTCTTAAAGCAGCTCTCTTTTTGGGGAGCTGTTTTTTTGTTGGATAATCGTAAAGTCGCAAAGTGTTTTTGAGTACCACATAAAGAACTACAATGTTTAGAAAATTATTTGAAATAAAGTAAAAAACGCAAAGTTTTAATGGTTTCAGATTTTTACTAAAAATGAGTAATGTCAGTATATACATAGACTGTATCATTGATTTTTTCCCCTTGATCTCTCAAACTAAAGTAAAACATTAAAATCTTTGCGTTAAAAAACACGCTTTTTCCGAAGCTTAATTATTATTTTTTATGATAAAATTGATTTTATTATGGTAACAAGACTCATCAGGATCACTACTATTCCCACCACAATAAACATTTTCTTTGTGGGAAGCTTTGAGGTAAGCATTGCAGAAAATGGAGCCGTAAAAACACCACCTAACAGAAGTCCCAACACAATATTCCAGTGATGAATACCAATCGTAAAAATGAAGGTAATGGCACTTGTTATGGTGAGTAAAAACTTGGCTACCGTAGAACTTCCTACTACATAACGGGGAATCCTTCCTTCTTTAATCAATGTTCCGGTCACCAACGGTCCCCAGCCCCCTCCTGCAAAGGAATCAATAAAGCCACCAACTAAACCTAATACTCTTAGATTGGTTCTTCGTTTGGTTTTGCTTTGTCCTGATTTTTTATCTTTGAATGCATTTCTTAAGATGTTGATTCCAAGGTACAACGTGTAGCAGGCAATAATAGGCTTTACAATATGAGCATAGTGCTCGCCATAATGAGACAACGTTAAAGCACCGATAATAGAGCCGACAATAGCTAATGGGAATAAAACCCATACCATTTTCTTATTAACATTTCCTAATTTATAATGACTGAAACTTCCGGCTGCAGTAGTGAATGACTCCGCAGAATGAATACTTGCACTCACAACAGGTGGCGGAACATTCAGCAATAAAAGGATTGTGGTACAGATCACGCCATATCCCATGCCCATGGATCCGGCAACAATCTCTGCCATAAAACCGGCAAACAGCATCCAGTAAAAAATATGACCATCTTTATTCAGAAAATACTGAATATCACCGGAAAGATTAAACTGATACACCACAAGTCCGAATAATCCGAAAAGAAGTAAAACACCTATGATTGCGAGGTAAATATTAGCCTTTCTTTGAGCGGTTTTGGTAATATTGATCAATTTTTCAATTTCCATGTCCGGTTTTGCAGCAGCTTTTCCTTCTGACAGATATTCTGTAGTAATTTTGTTGAGTTCTTTAACTTTATAATTAAAATCTCCTGTCAGTTGATTACGAATATGCTGCATATTATCCAACACATGATCCATTTCATCAGGAATTACTTCTGTAAAGGTTTCTCTTAATCTTTTAGCAATAGTAGGAGATTTCCCGTTGGTAGAAATGGCAATTTTAAGACTTCCTTTTTTGACAATGGAACCTAAATAAAAGTCACACAAATCCGGTTTATCTGCAATATTAACCAATACATTTTTTTGCTGAGCTTTTTCTCTGATTTCTCCTGCCAATACTATATCATTCACTGCAATAATAGCAAGATCGGTATCATTAAAATCATGATCATCATAGGCTCTTTCATGCAGTTTTATATTGGAAAACTGATTTTGTAAAGTTCTGACTTCAGGGATAATCTCTTTTGCCACGAGCTTGATGGAAGTTTCGGGTGAATTACCCAGTACAGATTCCAGCTTTTCAAGAGCAACCTTGCCTCCGCCAATGATCAGCAGTGAAAGGTTTTCGAGTTTTAAAAATATGGGATATAATGAATTGCTCATCCTGATTACAATTTTAAGTCATACGTAAAAGCGACATAATACAGTCCTCCGATTTCAGGACCTGCTGCATATTGAAAATAACGGCGATTTAACAGGTTGGTTGCACCGATTTTAATATTTGCACGGATCTCAGGAAGTTTCCATGTAGCCTGGGCATCAATGGTATAATAAGCCGGAATTTGGCCTGATGCTAAAGGACTTTCCCACATAAAACCGCTCTGCCATCTTGCCACAAGGGTAAATCCTATATTTTTAACAATCTCCCTGTTCCCAATACTTACATTCACCATCCATTTCGGAGTGTTGAAAGCTGTGATAAACAGGTCTGAACTATTATTGGAAGCAAGATCATTATAAGAAACATTGGTATTCACATTATAGTTTCCGGTAATATTATAACGGATTCCTAAAGAGGTTCCATAGCTTTTGTAGGTACTGTTGCTGTTCGTATAAACCCTGTATCGGTCCTGTTTACTTCGGTCCAGCATGGCAAGTACGGCAGTATTGCTTCCTACCTGACTGTTTTTAGGGACAGCTACTTCTACCTGACCAAGGAATCCTTCGTAGATATTATAATAAAAATCCCAGTCCAGCACAAGCTTATTATTGAAAAAAGTAGATTTATACCCTACTTCAAACGAGTTGATTTTTTCCGGCTGTAGCTTCTGCAAATTGGCTACAGTTAAAAGTTGCTTATTATCCTGAGCTGCTTGAGCCTGGGTTTTTCCGGCATCTACATCTGCATTTACTGCTGAAGTAAATTTATCAATGGAAGCCAATGTATAGGAGTTTTCCAGATAGCCTAATCCATCATTCACTTTTGAAAGACCTCCGACTCTCCTTACATTTCCGTTGTTTACGAAAGAGAGGGCTTCAAACAGAGATGGAAAACGATATCCGTTCTGGAAAGAAGCTCTGAAATTATGTTCTTTCACCGGAGAATAGACCACACTTATCCTTGGGTTTAGTTTGGCTTCAAATTCTGGGTTTCTGTCGATACGTAAAGCCGCATTTATTTTTAATTTATCATCAAAGAAAAGCTTGGTAATCTGTGCAAAAGCACCATATTTCTGATAAATAACATCTTTTCCGAAGGTACCATTGGCTAAAGGAATATTTCTTTCATTTACGGGACGGTCAAAATCAACAAAATTGTTTCCATCCGGAGTAATGCTGTACAAACGGTAATCTACTCCTGCAAGAAGATTAAAGACCTTCACAAATCTGCTGAAATCATACGTTAGTTCACCCTGATAAAATCGGGATTTCTGTTCAAGCTTGGCTCCTCCTGTTGCCGGAGCTCCTGCCACTCCTCCATTAGCTGAATCCCAGTTATTGATGCCGATGATGGTATTTTTTAACTGTTCAAAGGCTGCCGTTCCTGGTATAACTCTGTTTTTATCTGCTTGCTGACGGGCAAGAATAAATGCATCATTGAGATTAACACCTGAATTAAGACTATTCTGGAGAGCCGTTTGAAAAATGTTTCTCCAGTTGGTATTGGAAAGGTTGGTGAGATCAAGATTGTCTGCCAAAGGTTTCAGATTATAAGAATCTCCGGTATTTTCTATAGATATATAAGCCCTGAAGGTAAGCTCTTTTCCTGTCAGTTCTACTTTATGGTTCTGAACGGTGGCATTCTGCAAACGGATTTTATTTCCTCTCTGGAAAGTTCCGTCCAGTAAACCATAACGATACACGTAAGATGTTCTCCACTGATCTCCGAAACGATAGTATAACCCTGCATCAAACTTGATATTTTTCACATCCGGACTTACAAGATCCTTCTCCAGATACCCTGTCCTGGAAACGTTGAATGTGGTAGGTTTTCCATTGTAATCCACTTTTACAGCTACGCGGTTGTTTCTTTCATCACCGTATTTATTCCAGAGGTCTTCTGCCGGATTATTGGTCAGTGCAAAATTAGGATTGGCTGTGACTAATGCCCCTGAATTCTGATCGGTGAGATTATTGGAGATCCAATCTGTTCCACTAAAATAAGAGGCATTCACTTTTACGGCAAAGTTTTTATGGATCACCTTTGCAAAACGGATGGCACTTTCCCCCAGAGAACTTATTTTATGGTTAACATTGTCTACATGATTCACTCCACCTCGGAAATAAACGCTTATCCCTTCAGAGGTAAACGGATCTTTGGTCTGTAAACTTGCCAGTCCGTTGATGGCATTCATTCCATATAATGCAGAAGCGGCACCCGGAGTGACTTCCATCGACTGAATATCCAGTTCTGTAGGACCAATTGCATTTCCCAATGGTACTCCTAACGTTGCCGACTGTACGTCTACCCCGTCTACCAGCTGCATAAAACGGAAATTATTAGGCGAATTGAACCCTCTCGAATTAGGAATTTTCAACGTAAGGCTTGAGGTCAAAAGCTGAAGTCCTTTTACATTTTCCAGGGTTTCATAGAAAGAGGCTGCCGGACTTTCTCTGATGGTCTTGATATCAATTTTCTCAATGGCTATTGGTGATCTTAATATTTTTTCCGGAACTCTGGAGGCAGAAATCACAACGTCATCAATAATCGTATTCTGCGGATTAAGACCTATCGTTATTTTGTTGGAAGGAGAAAGGATTTCAACGGTTTGGCTGGTGAAGCCTTCTTTTTGAACCACCACCCGAAATGGAATGGTAACTCTGGTTCTGATTTTAAAGTTTCCCAGCTGATCTGTTAATGCAATGTCCTGCGTATTTTCGATCTGTATTTTTACAGAGTCAAGACTTTTGCGTGTATCTGTGCTTTTGATGTTTCCGCTGAGTTCTATAAGCTGCTGCTGTGCTTCTGCGAAGTTAAAGAATAGAAATGTGAATGCGATAATACCTGCTTTTGGTAGAAAATTTCCCTGTTTTTTGTTTTTCATTTTGCTTCATTTTTTAGGTTGAGAATGAAGCTGTCTGAATTTTTTAAATAAAACATAAAAGTTTTTAAACCATTAAGAGTTGATAAGATTTTAAGGTATTTAAGAGTGCTTCGCATTAAAGAACAGATCTTAAAAAATCATTTGATTTTACCTTAACTTTCCTAAATAACTTTATTTCCTTAATGGTTTGATTGATTTAAGTGGTGAACTATGATGTTTTACTATTTCAAACAGCTTTGTTTGTATTGTTATTTTGAGAATCAACAACACATACACATTCGTCCGCCTAAATGAAGAGGTTTAGTTTTTTTGTTTTTTTTCAGATCATAATGAAAATTAGCCATATAATTAGTTTAAGGTGTGTAAGTAACGGTATGAAAAATCACCAAATGTTTCTTCTGCAAGTCTTTTCTGTACATAAATTCCGAAAAGCTCATCCAGCGTGGTCAGAATTTCTTCTTCACCAATATTTTCTTTAAATTTTGTATTCAGTCTCATTCCTAAGCGGTCTCCACCGATGTGAAGATTATATTTCCCATAAGCTGTACCTACAAATCCGATTTCTGCATTGGGAGATCTTCCACAGCCATTTGGACAACCGGTCATACGGATGGTAATATCTTCTTCTAACAGACCATATTTTTCAAGGATAGGTTCTATTTTGGTGACTAAAGAAGGTAAATACCGCTGTGCTTCCGCCAAAGCCAGTGAACAGGTATTCAGGGCAACACAGGCAACAGAGTTTTTGCGTAATGCGCTGGCCCCATTGGTATACTCTGAAATTCCATGTTCTTTTAAAATATGTTCAATTTCTGGTTTATCTTTTTCCTCAATATCAGCCAGAATAAGGTTCTGATTACAGGTAAAACGAAAATTAGCTTTTCCAGTTTGTGCGATTTTTAATAACCCTGATTTTAAAGGATATTCTGCAGTATCAAGAATTCTACCGTGCTCTACAAATACGGTATAAAACCATTTTCCTTCATGATTCTGAATCCAGCCATAACGGTCTTTTCTCTGTTCAAACTTAAATTCTCTGGCAGGTTCAAAACTGAATCCTGTTCGTTTTTCTACTTCAGCCCTATACTGATCGATCCCAAGTTTATCAATGGTGTATTTTAATCTTGATAATTTTCGGTCGCTTCTGTTTCCGAAGTCTCTTTGCACCGTGATGATTTCGTAGACTGCTTTCAATACTTTTTCTTCGGTATCCACAAATCCAAGAATGGAAGCAAGACGGGCGTAAGTGGCTTCATTTCCGTGGGTTGCTCCTAGTCCACCTCCGGCAGCAATATTGTAGCCAACGATTTTATCATTTTCGATAATTGCAATTAAGGCAATATCATTGATGAATACATCTACATCGTTATTAGGCGGAACTGCAATTCCTATTTTCAGTTTTCTCGGAAGATATCTGTCCTGATACAGAGGATCTTCCTCTGCTTTTCGGTCTACCAGAAGTTCATCATCAATCCAGATATCATAATAAGATTGGGTTTTCGGAAGACACATTTCACTGATTTTTCCTGCCAGTTCGTAAGCTTCCTTGTGCAAAGGTGATTCTGAAGGATTAGCAGTACAGGTTACATTCCTGTTGACATCCCCACAAGCCGCAATCGAATCCAGATGCTGCAGATTGAAGCTTTGAATGGTAGGTCTTAAATGAGATTTTAAAATACCATGCAGCTGAATCGTTTGTCTTGTCGTTACTTTTATCGTTCCTGTGGAATGATCTTCAGCGGTTTCATTCAATCCAACCCATTGTTCAGGAGTTAAAAAACCACCGGGAAGTCTTAATCTGATCATATAAGAATACAGCCATTCCAGTTTTTTGGAGACACGCTCTTCCCTTCGGTCTCTGTCGTCCTGTTGGTACATTCCATGAAATTTAATCAGAGTCTGATCATCTTCCCTTATGGCTCCGGTAAAGTTATCAGCAAGGCTCTCTTTTAAAGATCCTCTGAGCCCGTTACTGCTGGTTTTAATTCTTTCTACCGGTGAAAGGTTTTCTTTATCATTGTTCATAACTTGTTTCCTTTAATTTTTACGAGTACTTCTTATTAATACACATCTTTGGCATATCTACCGCTCAGTTCCATTTCTTCGAGGTAAACAACCGCGTCTTCTTTGCTGCGTTTTCCTTCATTCTGAATAATGGTGAGAAGCGTTTGCTCTACGTCATAAGCCATGGGTTCTTTCGCTCCGCATACATACACAGAAGCACCGCCTTCCAGCCAGTAAAAAACTTCCTGAGCATTTTGTTCCAGTCTGTGCTGAACATATACTTTTTCATCTGTATCTCTTGAAAAAGCAAGGTCTAAATGCGTCAGACTGCCTGTTTTAAGAAAATCCTGAAGTTCTGCCTGATAAAGGAAATCTGATACGAAGTTTCTGTCCCCAAAAAACAGCCAGTTTCTTCCTTCTGCTCCTGTGGCATCTCGTTCCCAAAGGAATGATCTGAAAGGTGCAATGCCTGTTCCCGGACCAATCATAATGATATCTCTATCTGCTTCCGGAAGTTTGAAATGTCCTGCATCCTGAATATAAAATTCCACCTCTTCTCCTTCTTTGAATTCACTCAGAAAACCACTGCATAATCCGTTATGTTTCTGATGATCAATAAAGAACTCTGATTTGGCAACCGTAATATGAATTTCCGTATCACCATGCGCTTCCAGAGAGGAAGAGATTGAGTACAGACGAGGTGACTGAGCGGTTAATATCTGAATGATTTCCTCAAATTCATCTGCATTTTTTACCGGATAAATTCTAAGCAAATCAAGAAGACTTAATCTGACTTCAGGAATGGAATGTCCTGTTATTTTTGCATATTGAGCAACAACAGATTTAAGCAGATAGCTAATATTAAGATGCTTGTGCAAAAGTCCTTCTACAGAATCCGTAATTTTTGTTGTTTCTATCTGTTTATGAGGATCAATTTCTGTGAGAGTAATAATTTCGTATACAACTTCTTTTGAATTGAAAGGGATCACTCCCAAAGCAGCACCTGGTTGATAGGCAAGCGCTTCTTCGGTTTCAATTTCGATATGATAAGTTTCTTTTTCAGAAGTAATATCGTTCAGATTGATGATGGCTGAAACCTTTCCCTGAATTTTTTTTCTTCCGGCAGAAACCTTTGGAGCTGAAACATTTTTTGTAGCCTGACCAGCATTTTTATTAACGGTTTCGAATACATGTTCTATCCAATGGGAAGCTTCCTGTTCGTAATCAATATCACATTTTTTTAATGGAATGATACGCTGAGCACCTAATATTTCAAAACGTGAATCTACATCTTCTCCGGTTTGGCAGAACAGTGGATAGCTGCTATCTCCCAACGCCAGTACTCCATATTTAAGTCCGTTAAGATTGATTTCATTTTCATAAATATAATCATAGAATTTTTTGGCCAGTGCTGGTGGTTCACCTTCTCCCTGAGTGCTGATCACTACAAAGAAGAACTCTTCTTTCGCAAGATCTTTAGGTTTATATTGGGAAAGGTCAGCCAGTTTTACCTGAAGTCCTTTTTTCTTAACAATCGTTGCCAGAGCTGTAGCCAGTTTTTTACTGTTTCCGGTTTCTGTACCGTAAGCCAGCGTTATTTTTTTTACAGCATTCTGAACAATAGTATTCGTTTCCTGTGGTGGAAGAACAGCTGTAAGTGATGATCCCCCTGCAATACCTGCAAGATATCCGCTTGCCCAGATGGCTTCGTCTCTGGAAAGGTCTCCGGAGATTTGTTTTAATACGTTTAATTTAGTTTCAGACAGCATATTCAAAGAAATTTTGAGTGGTAGGGATTAGACTTCCGTTTTCTACAGATTTAAAATAAAGACCTTCCTGCTCGGCATTTTCCAGCCATGAAAAATCTTCGTGGAGATTTACAATTTTGCCCACTACCACCAATGATGGTGATGCAAAGTTTTTGTCCCCGAATTTTTCATTAAAATCATCAAATGATGACGTGCATACCTTTTGGAAAGGCGTTGTAGCCTGTTCAATGACTGCAATTTTTTTATCACCAGAAATCTTAAGTGCTTTCAGTTTTTCCACTAGAGGAGTAAGGTTTCCTTTTGACATATAGAAAACAAGGGTATCATTGGTAGAAGCAAGCTCTTTCCAGTATTCTTCACTCACGATTTCTGATTTATAATAGGTCAGAAAACGAACGGATGTAGAATATCCTCTGGCAGTTAAAGGCATCCCCGCAAATGCTGCTGCTCCTAAAGCTGCTGTAATTCCCGGAATAATCTCGTAAGGAATATGATTTTGTTTTAAAGCCTGCAATTCATCCAGAATATTGGAAAATATAGAAACGTCTCCTCCTTTCAATCTTACAATAGTTTTATTCTGAAAGGCATATTCCACCATCAAAGCATTGATATGAGACTGAGAGGTGGATGCATTTTTGCTGCATTCTTTGCCTACATAAATGATTTCTGTGTTTTTATTAACGTAGGTTTCCAGAATTTCCGGACTTACAAGGCGGTCACATAAAATGACGTCTGCTTCTGCGATAGCTTTTACTGCTTTTACAGTGATCAGTTCAGGGTTGCCGGGCCCTGCACCGATAAGGAAGACCTTTGGTGATTTTATATTTGTTTTCATTGAAGTAGGTGTTAATTAAGGATTTAGAAGAGTCCTTCTACAGAGAGATACCTTTCTCCTGTATCGTAATTGATGGTAAGGATTTTAGCGTTAGGTTGTATTTCCGGTAAATGTTTGGCGATGGCTGCTAAAGCGGCTCCTGTAGAAACTCCTACAAAAAGTCCTTCTTTTTTAGCAGCGTTAAGAGCATATTCATAAGCTTCTTCTTTGCCTACTGTGATCACTCCGTCTAAAAGGGTAATATCCAGAATGGAAGGTACAAAGCCAGCTCCTAATCCCTGTAATGGATGTGGTGCAGGACTTCCTCCGCTTAACACAGGAGATAATTCAGGCTCTACAGCAATTACTTTCAGGTTAGGGTATTTTTCTTTTACTGTTTTTGCGATTCCGGTAATGTGTCCTCCGGTTCCAACTCCTGTAATGATATAATCAAGTCCGTCCGGGAAATCTTTTAAAATTTCCTGAGCGGTGGTTTCTACGTGTACTTTTACATTGGCAGGATTGTCAAACTGTCTTGGAATCCATGAATTGGGTGTTTCTTCAGCCAATTCATTAGCTTTTTCAATAGCGCCTTTCATTCCTTTTTCTCTTGGAGTAAGCACAAATTCGGCTCCATAAGCCTCCATGATTTTACGGCGTTCTATACTCATACTTTCCGGCATGACAAGGATGAGTTTGTATCCTTTTACGGCAGCTACCAAAGCAAGTCCTATTCCTGTATTTCCGCTGGTAGGTTCTATAATAACACTGTCTTTATTTAATAATCCTTTGGCTTCTGCATCTTCGATCATTGCTAATCCAATTCTGTCTTTAATGCTTCCGCCGGGGTTGCTTTTTTCAAGTTTGATCCAGATTTCATGATCTGAACTGAAGAGTTTATTAATTTTCACGACGGGTGTATTTCCAATCGTTTCTAATGCATTCTGAAACTTCATATCAATGTAATTTTTATTTTTTGTTTTTTAGATCACAAAGGTTAATGATTCCGGTAATGAACTGTTATCCTTTATTTTTATTTCGCTTTTATGATAGACCAGAGAGTTGGCAGGAACATCCTGTGTTACCCAGACATTTCCTCCTATGACACTTTCTCTGCCTATGGTAGTTTCCCCTCCCAGAATAGTGGCTCCCGAATAGATAATCACATCATCTTCTATATTGGGATGCCTTTTCTGATGGGCTTTTTCTTTGGAAACATTCAAGGCTCCGAGGGTTACTCCCTGATAGATTTTGACATTATTTCCGATAATGGTTGTCTCTCCGATCACTATTCCTGTTCCGTGGTCAATAAAAAAAGACTTTCCTATCGTTGCTCCGGGATGAATATCAATTCCTGTTTTACTGTGAGCATATTCTGAAATGACACGAGGCAAAATTTTCACTTCCTGATTCCAAAGCTGATGCGAAATACGATAGACATACGTGGCAAAAAAGCCGGGATATGCCAGGTACACTTCTTCCAGAGAATCTGCAGCAGGATCAAATTCCAAAATGGATGTTGCATCCAGAACCAATTGATTATAAAGCTCCGGTAAAGCCTCAAAAAACTGACTGACCTCTTTTTCAGTAAGGATTTTATCTCCTGTTACCGTATTAATAAGGTCTGATAGTGTTTCCTGCAGTGCTTCAAAATTTCTTTTCAGCTGATCTTCAGTATTGTCATTCTGAGGAAGGAAGAGTGTTTCATACAAATCCTTTACCCACTTTTTGGTCTTTATTTTATCAAAGAATCCGTGAATATTATTTTGTTTGGTCTGATGAATTCTTTGTATTAATTGATCGGAAATTGCCATCTTTCTATTGAATTATACAGGCTGCTACCGTTGAATTAGACGTTTCATCCACCAAAATAGCTGAGCCTGTTGTTTTATTATTGATAAAGCTGTCATAGACCAAAGGCTGTGCTGTACGGAGGGTAACTTTTACAATTTCATTCAGCTTAATTTCGCCGTCCGCCTGTTCTCTGACAAGGGTATTAACGTTGATCTTGTAGTCTACCTCTTTTACCACTGCCTTTACAAGTCTGCTGTTCTGCTGCAGAAGGTATTTATTCCCCGGCTGCAAAGGTTTCTGATCAAGCCAGCATAAAAGAATTTCAAGATCTTTTTCAACGGTGGGAACATGTTCTTCCGTAACAAAAATATCTCCTCTGCTGATATCTACATCATGAGCAAGATGGATAACGGCTGGCTGCCCTTCAAAAGCTTCTTCTTTTTCAATGCCATTGATCTCAATTTTCGTGATTTCAGTGGTCAGATCCGCTGGAAGAATATGAATTTTGTCTCCTTTGGTGAACTTTCCGCTTAATATTTGTCCGGCATATCCTCTGTAATCATGCAATTCTTCAGTCTGAGGACGAATCACGTACTGAACCTGAAAACGGCTTCCATTATTTTTTTCTTCATTAATCGTTACTTCTTCAAGGTATTCCAGAAGGGAATTTCCTTCATACCATTCTGTTCTTGAAGATGTTGAAACAATATTATCTCCTTTTAATGCTGAGATTGGAAAATAACTGACGTCATTTAATCCTAGATTTTCCGCAATTTTCGAATATTCTGATTTTATATTTTCAAAAACTTCTTCGGAATAATCTACCATATCCATTTTATTAATGGCTACAGCTACTTTTTTCAACTGTAATAAAGAAGCGATGATGGAATGCCTTCTGGTCTGTTCAATCACGCCTTTTCGGGCATCAATCAGAATAATCATCAGATCAGAGTTGGAAGCTCCGGTGATCATATTACGCGTATATTGTACATGGCCCGGAGCATCAGCAATGATAAATTTTCTTTTTGCAGTTGAAAAATAGCGGTAAGCAACATCAATGGTGATGCCCTGCTCTCTTTCTGCGCGCAGACCATCCGTTAAAAGGGCAAGGTCTACTCCGTCTTCATTTTTGTTTTTAGAATGTTTTTCAAGGACTTCCAATTGGTCCTGTAAAATACTTTTGCTATCGTAAAGCAGCCTGCCGATAAGGGTACTTTTACCGTCATCTACACTTCCTGCTGTTATAAATCTTAATATATCCATCCGATGTTAATTATAAATGATAAGTGATAAATTATGAATGATAATTGATGAAATACTTTGTGTAATCATTGATCAATTATCTTTTATCATTGATTAAAAGTAGCCTCCTTTTTTTCGGTCTTCCATGGCGGCTTCTGTTACCCTGTCGTCTATTCTGGTTTCGCCACGTTCTGAAATTCTGGTGGCTACTATTTCTTCAATGACAGCATCTATTGTTACCGCATTAGACTCTACAGCTGCAGTACAGGTCATGTCTCCTACGGTACGGTAACGGATTTTCTTGGTAGTGATGATATCTTCAGGTTCTAACACAACATGGGAAGAATTGGCCAGCCATTGACCGTTGAAGTCGATCACTTCTCTTTCATGCGAAAAATAGATGGAAGGAAGTGCAATTTTTTTTCTTCGGATATAATTCCAGATGTCAAGCTCTGTCCAGTTGCTGATAGGGAAAACTCTTACATTTTCTCCTTTGTGAATCTTTCCGTTGAAGATATTCCAAAGTTCAGGACGTTGCAATTTAGGATCCCACTGTCCGAATTCATCACGAACGGAGAAGATTCTTTCTTTTGCTCTTGCTTTTTCTTCATCTCTTCTGGCGCCTCCGATGCAGGCATCAAATTCAAATTCTTCAATGGTATCAAGTAGCGTGTAGGTTTGCAGCCAGTTTCTGCTCGGGAATTTACCTTTAGCCTCAGTCAGTTTTTTACTTTTTATCGTATCTTCTACTTTTCTGACTACCAGATTCACATCCAACTGCTTTACCAGCTGATCACGGAAATCCAATACTTCCTGAAAGTTGTGTCCCGTATCTACATGAACAAATGTAAACGGGATCTTCCCATGAAAGAATGCTTTTCTGGCCAGATGAGCCAGTACAATACTGTCTTTTCCGCCACTGAATAGTAAGGCCGGACGTTCAAACTGACCTGCTACTTCTCTTAATATATAAATAGATTCGGCTTCTAACTGATCTAAATAGTTTAACTGATGTATTGACATTTTTTTCTTTTTTTATTGATGAATATGCAGACCGCATTCTTTTTTGTTGGCATCTTCCCACCACCAACGGCCTGCTCTGAAATCTTCTCCTTCTTTGATCGCTCTGGTACAGGGCTCACATCCTATGCTCACAAATCCTTTTTTATGAAGATGATTGTAAGGCAAATGATGATCCTTTACATAGGCTGTCACCTGTTCTGTCGTCCAGTGAAGGATGGGATGGAATTTTATGATCTTATTATCCGGATCCCATTCCAGCTGGGGCATATTTTGCCTGTTGGGAGAATGCTCGGATCTCAGACCGGTGATCCATACTTCATAGCCTTCCAGTGCTTTTCTTAGTGGATGAACCTTTCGAATGGTACAGCATGCTTTCCTTTTTTCTACGGATTGATAGAAGGAATCAGGACCATTTTCTGTGACAAATTCTCTGAGTTCTTCCATATCCGGATAATAGGCTTTGATGTTCTTTTTAAAGAAAGCCTTTGTGGAAGTCCATGTTTCATAAGTTTGTTCAAAAAGTCTTCCCGTATCCAGGGTGAATATTTCAATATTTAAATCTTTTATCAGATGAGTGATGACCTGATCTTCGTAACTGAAACTCGTTGAAAAGATCACTTTATCCGGAAATTTTTCAGTCAGTATTTGCAGTCCATCTGTTTGAAAAGAAGCTTCATTAGCCTCTTTTACAAGATTTTCGTATTCATTTTTCAGACTGTTATTCATTTTGAATTGAGATTTAAGTCTTGCAAATATATACAAAATTCTATAACTCCTATCAAAATAGTAGAATTTAAATAAAATTTTTTTTATTCCTTGTTAATAAACTTAGTAAGAGTGGCTTCCATCATGCTCGTTCTGGTCTTTTCACGAACAATCATTAATTCTTTTCTAAGATAACAAACAGCTTCATCCACACAATCATCACAAGCTTCATAAAAGTTTAAAGATACGCATGGGGTAAGTGCAATAGGACCATCGAAAATGCGGTAAATGTCTGCTAATGAGACCTCATCAGGTGATTTTAGAAGGTAATACCCTCCTACTTTACCCTGCTTGCTGTTGACAAGTTTGGCTCTTTTAAGTTCGAGGAGAATTTGTTCCAGAAATTTCTTGGGGATGTTTTCGTCCTGTGCAATAACGGAAGTTGGCAGAAAGCCCTGGTTATAATTCCTTGCTAATCTGACCATTGCTTTAAGCGCATATTTGCAACGTTTCGACATCATAATCTCTGCAAGTTATGATAAATTATCTGATAAATGAAATGTTTTATAATGAATGAGCCTGAAGTAGATGTGTGCGAACCACCCCGTCAAAAATTCTTTGAATTTTTGCCACCCCTCCACAGGAGGGGAATTCTAAGTCCTCCGTTTGTAATATGAGCGACAAGTTTACTCCTTTTGTAGTATAAAGTAAGCCAGTTCTCTGTCTTCTCGTGCAAGATTTTCAATTCTGTTGAAGCCACTTTTCAGAAGTACTTTTTGAGATCCGATATTATCAAGATCGGTTACTGCAACAATGTCCTTTTTAGGATGTAATGAATAGCAATAGTCAACAAGTGCTTTACATACTTCTGTTCCGAGCCCTTTTCCCCAGTAATTTTCTCCTAAGGTATACCCTATTTCTACCTGTTCCGGATTGTCCAAAAATACTCTGGCAAGGCACATTCCTACAAAATCATCAGTTTGGGTGTTGAATATTCCCCATCTGCTGAATGGGCTTTCTTGGTAGTCTGCCAATGCTTTATCAAACATTTCTCTGTATTCTTCCGGAGTTTTGTAAGGCAGATACCGGGTTACATTCTCATTTTCAAAAAGAGTAGAGAATAAAGGAAATTCTTCGGGCGTAAATTCACGAATAATGATCGTGTCATTTTTATATTTCATAGAAATAAATAGAATGTAAATGTTTAATAAACGAATAAAATTAGGTAAATAAATCTGAAATGATTATTGAATATTCATTTAATATTAAAAATGGGCTTAAAATTAAGCCCATCATTGCTGGAAATAGGAAGGTGAAATAAAAGAAGATGAGCTCAATGAGCCCATCTTAATTCTGTACCGTCTCAAAAATACAGACAGTTATAATAAAACCTTTTACTAACAATCATATTGTAGCAATATGCCGTTTGATCCTATTTTTTAATGAATTTCTGAGAAGATTTCCCTAAAGAAGTTTCAATATCAATTAAATAAGTTCCGCTTAGGAAGTTTTTAACATCCACCTTATCACCAATAATTTTAGCATTCATTTTTCTTCCAAACATGTTGTAAATAGAAATTGATTTAATTTCACCTTTTGTTTTAATAGTCAATACATCAGAAACCGGATTTGGATAGATAGAAGTTTCTGTGTTTGTTGTGTCAATGTCTGTAGTGGATAATAGCGTACAAGGTGTTGTAATACTGCCATATGGTTGTGTATTATATGCAAACGCAGTTACAGAATAATTTGAACCATTTGCCCCTACAGTCAGTTTGAAATAACCGTTAATGTTGTAACCTTCAAATTGGTTTCTAAAACCAACATAGGCGGTTTTGCCAGACCAGGTAGTATATGTAGGAGTGTACACATCAAGTTGTCCGGGAGTACCAGTAGGATAGCCTATATTATTTGCATTGGTTATGGTGGTACAAGCCGGAATTAAACTGATATTTCGTGTTCCTGTTTCGCATACTAATCCTTTCCAGTAGGTTTCCAGTTTTAATTGATTGGCAGCATAATACCAAGCGCCATATCCTGCATCATCACTAAGTTCCGGGTTAATGATAAAATATTTCCAAGGAGCTCCGGAATTGGTTGTTACGGTTGTTGGTGTTGGGTTGGCATAACTTTCCAGAGGAGTTCCAGTAACTATTTTATAAGGATCTTTATAAGAAAAAGTTAATGCCAAAGCTGTCGTTGATCCCAGTGAAGTTGTGCCTCCTGTTATAGCCGGATTCAGGAATGTAATTGATGAATTCAGGACCTGGCTTTTAGGGTGACTGGTTGCAGCTCCATTTATGGTAAGTGTAGCAGTTGTTGGGCTTGTAACTACTATAGTTGTTGTCAGTCCTGCTGATAATGAAGACGTGAAATGTGTTCCTGCAGTAAGAGTTGTTCCATTTGGTACGGCAAATGTTGCTGAATTTAATGTAATTGTTGATGTAGGAGCAGAGGCTACTGTTCCATCTAATGACACCCTGCCATTATTGTCCAAGTTCTCTGTAAATGTACTGTTGCTAAGGGTTAGCCTGGGTGGAGTATTAGCAACTCCGGTAGCAGCTAAGTTGGCAGGCTGCCATAAATTTATTCGCGAAGGATGATTTAATGCAGCTATCATTCTGTTAATCTGTCCAGTGGTAAACATTTTATAACATCCGGCAGAACCGTTGTATCCCATATAGTTTTCAACGTTTACTTTTTGTCCGAGGCAATTATTGCCAGCTGTACATCCTAATCCGGAAGAATTATTTTCTACAGGGGTGTCAGCAACTCCGTCACCATCATTACCAGGGTTAGCAGTTGAACAAAGAACATTGAACGTGTGTTGAAGATTCAACCAATGCCCAAATTCGTGAGTGAATGTATCAGAAAACTCGTTTGAAGCCACTGTTCCTGCAGCATTGAATATATAACGTCCATTATACACAACTCTGGCTGTATTTATTGAAGTCATGTATGAATCCGGATACCAGGCAACTCCTGATTGATATAAATCCTTATCAGCGTATAGGTCATTTTGGATATACACATTCATATACTTTGCATTATCCCAGGCATCTGCACCAATTTGTGCATCGTATCCGCCTCCATTGCCATATCCGCCTTTGAAAGGGTGAAATACCACTCCACTTGTTGCTTTTCCGGTGGGGTCAATTTTAGCTAAGCGAAATTCAATGCTTAACGCTGCTCTGATAGATTGGAAGTCAGGATCTACTGTGTTTGAATCAGTGTTAATTCCATTGAAATTTAAGTTGATTTGTTCCAGTAAGTCGACTACTTTTTGGTAATTTACTTTTACATTACTTTGAGATTCTCCATACACATGGAAAACCAAAGGGATAATGTAGGTTGGATTGTTGATTGACCTATTCAATGAATTTTTGTTTGATCCCATTTTTTTACGAAATCTTGAGTATATTTCTCAAAATTTTCATATTCAGCCTTTGATTCAGGATGCAGTTTAAAATGTTGTTTCATCATTTCATCAGCTTTACACTCATGAGGTCTTTTTTCTTGTGCAAAACCTATTATTGGAAATAGGGAAACAAGTAGTAGTAATTTAAATTTTTTCATAAATTTTGGATTTGGTTGTTAATAAATTATTTAAATAATCAAATTGTTTTAGGCATAATTTTGTGTTTTTATGTGATGTTTTTTTAACTAAATCTTTCAGGGTTGAATATCTGTATGTCAACCGTTGGCTTTTCTTCATTGGCAAGTTCTGAAACTGTTTTTCCAAAAATGGGTCCTAAACTTAGTCCCATCATTCCGCCGCCGCCTGCAATAATCAGATTTTTGAGTTTGGAAGACTGTCCCAGATAAGGAAGTCCGTCCGGAGCACAAGGTCTGTACCCAAACCAGATTTCAGATTCTTTTGGGATTTCAACATGGAAATCAGGTAAATATTGAGGAATGGATTGAATAATTCCTTCTACTCTTTTCTTATTAATTTTATCCTGATGGGAAGCTAGCTCCATAGTTCCGCCGAAACGGATCTGTCCGTTCATTGGAGTCACTGCTACTCTAGCTTCAAGTAATAAAGCGGCATGCTCTAATGTAGTAAGCGGATCTTCCAGTTGGTGCATCAACGAATAGCCTTTCCCGGGCATTAATTGAATTTTAATACCTGCTTTCTGAGCAAGCTCAGGCAAGAATGAACCTCCAGTCATGATAAATTGGTCTGCAGTAAATTCCTTACCATTGGCAACAACTGATTTTATATTCTTGCCAAAAATTTCAAATTCTGTTACTTTATGATGAGTATGGAAAATGACACCTTTATTTTTAAGATAAGAGATCATTTGTTTCATTAGTTTCATGGGATTCATATGACCGTCACATTTATAATTGATCCCACCGATAACGTCCAACTGGACATTAGGTTCAAGTTTCTGAATTTCTTTTTTATCCAGAATGTCAACTGATAATCCCATGTTGATGGCTTTGTAAGCCAGTTCCGTCTCTTCTTCTGCTACTTTTTCTGTTTTATAGAGCATTAGAATACCATTTTGATTAAGTTCAAAATCAAATTCATCTTTTTGGGCAATTTCATCATACAATTTGCTGCTTGCAAGATTAAGATTGCGGATTGCGGATGCAGAATAATCAACATGTTTCTGGTTGGAATGTTTCAAAAACTTCAATCCCCAGGAAAACAGCCTGGAATTGAGTGAAGGCTTTACATAGAATGGACTTTTACTGTCAAACATCCAGCGTATTCCCTGAGCAACGACTCCCGGTGCGGCCAATGGGGTAAAATGACTGGGTACAATCATTCCTGCATTCCCATAAGAGCAGTTGTTGGTAAGATCATTCTGTTCCAGAACCTCCACCTGCCACCCTTTCTGTAGAAGGTAATATGCTGAGCTTAATCCTGCTATTCCTGCACCGATAATCAGTGCTTTTCCTTTATTCTGTGTCATTTTAGTTGTTTACATCACCTGAAAACCCTGCCAATAAGGATCTTCATCATCAATAATAATATGATTATATCCGGTAATTCTGGCCCAGCCTTCTACTGACGGAATAATGGCTGGTCTTCCATCAACAGTACTGGTTCCTTCAATTCTCCCGATAAACTGAGAACCGATATAGCTTTCATGAATAAATTCTTCCCCTTCTTTTAATTTTCCTTTAGCATACCATTGAGCCATTCTTGCAGAAGTTCCTGTGCCGCATGGAGAACGATCCAGAGCATTTTCTCCTACTAACACTGCATTTCTTCCACTCGCTTTAGGATCTGTAGGGTTACCCGTCCATTGAATATGACTTAATCCGGTAATATGTTCAATTTCAGGATGAATGAATTCATATTTTTCATTGAGTAATTTTCGGATAATCTTTCCATAATGGATGAGCTGACTGGCCGTAAAATCAGAGATATCTCTGAAATTTTCCTGAGGATCGATAATGGCATAAAAGTTTCCGCCATAAGCTACGTCAGCACTTATTAAGCCAAGATCCGGACATTCAACCTCAAGGTTTTCAGCATATAGAAAAGATTTTACATTCGTCAGTTTTACAGACTTTACTTTTTTTCCTTCCTGTATATAATCGATGAGAATAAGTCCTGCAGGTGTTTCAAGACGTAATTTTCCCGGAATTTTAGGTGCCACAAGACCTTCTTCAATGGCAATGGTAACCGTTCCGATAGTTCCGTGTCCGCACATAGGAAGGCAGCCGCTGGTTTCAATATACAGAACTCCGATATCATTATTTTCATCTACAGGAGGATACAGCATACTTCCGCTCATCATATCATGACCACGAGGTTCAAACATTAGTCCTTTTCTTATCCAGTCGTATTCTTTCATGAAGTGAAGTCGGCGCTCCATCATGGAATTTCCTTTTAAAATAGGTGCGCCTCCTGCAACAAGACGTACAGGACAGCCACAGGTGTGAGAATCTATACAAAAAAATGTTCTGTTCATGTTGTCTGTAATTTTAAAGATTCTAAATTCATTGCTCCATCCACTATTCTACTGATTTGTAATGGATTGTCATTCTTTAGCTCCTCCGGTAAAAATTCATCCGGCCAGTTTTGGAAAGAAATGGGGCGTACAAAACGCTTTACAGCATCTGGTCCTACGGAAGTAAAACGGGAATCAGTAGTAGAGGGAAATGGCCCGCCATGCTGCATCGCATACACAACTTCTACTCCTGTAGGCATTCCGTTGAATAATAATCTTCCGCATTTATCTTTCAGAATATTGATCAGTATTGTATTATCCCGTACATCTTCATGGGTAGCGGCAATAGTAATGGTTAACTGTCCTTTTAACTGTTGGGTAATCTTGATGAGTTCTTCATCAGTTTCACACGCTACAACAATACCAAACGGGCCAAAAACTTCTTCATTCAATACAGGATTATTCAAGAAGGTTTCGGCATTTGTCTTTATCACTGAAGCACTTCTCTGATCATTTTCTGCTTGTGTATTTGATGACGCAATTATTTCAACATTTGTCTGTTCTGTTGCAATATTTTTATTTTTTCGAAACTTTCCAATATCCCTTTGTGAAGCATTTTAGCGGGGACCACGTTTTGAATTTCCTCTTTTAATGCATTAATAAAACGGTCAAGCGGTTTCCCTTTCAAAGAAATAAAAACTCCCGGATTGGTACAAAATTGTCCAACTCCTAAGGTTAAAGAAGCAATATATTCTTTGGCCAATGTTTCAGCTTTGTTTTCAAGCAATTTTTGAAAGGCAAATACAGGATTGATACTTCCCATTTCTGCAAATACCGGAATTGGATCTTTACGACGGTTGGCTATGTCAAACAAAGCTTTTCCTCCATTGAAAGATCCGGTAAAGGCCACAGCGCGGATATCCGGATGCTGAGTCAAATAAGCCCCAATTTCATAAGAGGTTCCGGTAATATGGCTAAAAACCCCTTCAGGCCATTCAAAGGCTTTAACAACGGCAGTTATAGCATCGGCCATCATTTGTGAAGTCTGAGGATGTGCAGGATGTGCTTTTATAATGACAGGACAGCCTGCCCCAATAGCACTGGCAGTATCTCCTCCTGCAGTAGAAAAGGCAAAAGGAAAATTACTGGCTCCGAAAATGACAACAGGTCCGATACCTACATTATATTTTCTAAGATCTCCTTTTTGTTTTTCAGGCTGAGCAAGATCGAGTCTGGCTTCTGTATATATCCCGGAAGCAACAGCTTTTGCATAGCTTCTCCACTGGCCTACAGTTCTGGCCTTTTCACCAGTAAGTCTGGCTAAAGGCAATGACGTTTCCGCATGAGCCACTGTCAAAAGTTCTTCTCCCAAAGCTTCAATTTGATCTGCAACAGCATTCATAAATTCCGCCCGATCATGAATCGTTGTATTCTTAAGAAACTGAAAGGCTTCAGCAGCCATTTCAATTCTTCTATCAATATTTTGTGTTGATGCTTCTTCCATTATATTTGCTGTTCTGGAATTAATAAGACGGGACGATTAGCTCTGCCTTCTTCAATAATTTTTTGAATTTTTTCAGCTTCTTTGCCATGAAGTTCAAGACGTGGAGCTCTTACATACGGATTGCTTATCCCTTCTGCTGTTGCAGCCAGTTTAATATACTGGATAAGTTTAGGGTGAATATCCAGCTCCAGCAATGGCATAAACCATCTGTAGATTGCTACAGCTTTATCATATTCATTGGCTTTCACATGGTTGTACATCGTCATGGTTTCATTAGGGAAAGCATCTACAAGACCTGCCACAAGACCGTCTGCTCCAAGCATCAGGGTTTCCAGACAAATGGTATCTACCCCTCCAAGAATTTTGATCCTTTTCCCGAAACGATTAATCATTCTGGTTACATTCGCCAGATCTCTTGTCGATTCTTTTACCGCCTGAATGGTTGGATATTCAATAAGCTCCTCAAACATTTCAAGGGTAACATAAATTCCATAATCTACGGGATTGTTATAGATAAGAATAGGAAGTTCTGTAGCGGAGGCCACTGCTTTAAAATACTCCACAACTTCATGGTTATCGGCTTTGTAACGCATTGGTGGAAGAAGCATCAGTCCATCTGCCCCAAATTCTTTTGCTTTTTCGGCAAAGTTGACTGCATTTCGGGTAGTATTTTCAGAAAGATTGAGAATGACAGGAATTCTACCCTGTGTTATTTTTTTTGCATATTTCAGCAGTTCAAATTTTTCCTCTGTTTCTAAAGCACTGGCTTCTCCTAATGTTCCCGCAAGAATAATCCCGTGAACGCCTGCTTTAATCTGGGCTTCTGTATTGATAGCAAACATTTCAAAGTCTATCTCGCCTTCTTTGGTAAAAGGCGTTAATACAGCGGGATAAATACCTTCCCAGTTTAGTTTTGTACTCATATCAAATAATATTTATCCAAAACTAGCAGAATTTCAAAACGGTAAATGTTAATATTTTAATAGGTTTTAACCGTATTTTAACACCTTGCTTTTTATTGCTCTATGGTAGCCTCTTTGTAATGTTTCAGGTATTCTTTAGGTGAATATTTCATAATGGATTTGAAAACCCGGTTAAAATTGGTAAGGCTATTGAAGCCACTATTAAAAGCAACCGAAGAAATACTGTACATTTTGCTGGCGGTCAATAGCCTGCAGGCTCGCTGTACCCGAAGTTCATTGAGGTATTCAATATACGTAATGCGGGTACGTTTTTTAAAAGACCGGCAAAAAGCCTGAGGTGTCATACAGGCTTCTTTAGCAATAAGATCGAGGGTCAGTTTACTTTGTGCGAAATTTTTCTTAATAAAATTCTGGGCATCTATAATTCTTTGATCCGTATCAGAAATAGGATTAGGTAAATTCTTTTCTGAAGATAGCGGAATATGCAAATGTCTGTTTTGCATAAGATGATTTAAAATTTTTATAAAATCAATAATCTGATCTACTCCTTTTGTTTTTTGCAGTGCAGCAATATCTTCTGCGATACTTTTTTTAAGCTTGGCTGCTACCTGAAAACCTACTTCTGAATGATTGATAAAGTTTTTAAGCTCCTCAAATTCAGGTAAGTCGAAAAATGCTGCGATCTTTTTATGAGGATCAAAGAAAATTGAGATGGCATGAACTTTCTGCTTTTCGTTTTTTTCAAAATTGCCTCTGAAAACATGGGACTGATTGGCTCCCAGATAAAAAATATCACCAGCCTCAAAATTAAAGAGATTCTGTTCTATAGCCAGTGTTCCATGCCCTTTAAGAATCCACATGATCTGTGTTTCTGTATGGCGATGGAAATAAGGATAAAAATTAGGCATTATATCTTCCTGAATGCGGATACTTTTGTTGGTATCGGCAGGAACAGAAAACTGGAGACTCTTCATCATATTAATGATTTACGAAGTTATTAGATTTTCAAGGTTAAAATATTGCTGAAGTTAAACAAAATATGAACATTAAATATCATATTAAAATCCAAACTTTACTTATTCTTATTTTTAATGAATAAAGTACTATAAATAGTACAAAATCGTAACTTTAAACTTTTAAAATAAAAAGTATTCATAATATATGTTTTCAGCACAAACCTATCAAGACCGAAGAGCAGTATTACAAGGAAATGTTTCCAGCGGAATTTTATTATTTCTGGGAAATATTGAAAATCCAGTAAATTTTGAGCATAATCCTTATTATTTCCGTCAGGACAGTACCTTTCTATACTATTTCGGAGTTCAGGAACCCCGTATTGCAGCCATTATTGATATTGATGAAAATAAGACGATTGTTTTCGGAGATGAATTGAGTATCGATGATATTGTATGGATGGGCAGGCAGGAAACCTTGAAAGAGAAAAGTCTGAAATCTGGTGTACAGGAAACGCTTCCTTATGCGGAACTTTCTCAATATGTTGCAAAAGCACTGGCTTCGGGTAGAAAAGTGCATTATCTTCCTCCTTATCAGTCTTCCAATAAAATTTTACTAGCGGATCTTCTTGGGATTAAAATTGCAGATTTACAGCCTTCAGTGGAAATGATCAAAGCTATTGTAAAACAGCGTTCCATTAAAGAACATCAGGAAATCGTTCAGATAGAACAGGCCGTGGAGGTTTCCAATGAAATGCATCTGTTGGCAATGCTTGCAGCGAAACCGGGGATGAAAGAATATGAAATTGCCAATGCAATCCAGCATCTTGCGGCCGATAAAGAATGCCAGATGTCTTATCCTCCAATCGTAACGATAAATGGGGGAATTCTTCATAATCATTACCGTCTCAATACCATGAAAGAAGGAGATTTGTTTTTGAATGATTCCGGAGCGGAAACTGCGATGGGATATGCCGGAGATCTTACCAGAACATTTCCTGTAAGCAAAACTTTTACTACCAAACAAAAGGAAATGTATGAAGTTGTTTTAAATACTTTTAATATTGCTCAAAGTCTTCTGAAACCCGGAATTCGATTCAAAGATATTCACTTAAAAGCAGCCCGGCATCTGGTAGAAGGTCTTATTGATCTTGGATTGATGAAAGGAAATCCTGAAGATGCTGTAAAGAATCATGCTCATACCCTATTTTTCCAGTGTGGACTGGGGCATATGATGGGGCTTGATGTACACGACATGGAAGACCTTGGAGAACAATATGTTGGGTATACTGAACAGGAACCAAAAGATACCAAAACATTCGGACTGAAATCTTTACGTTTAGGAAAAGAACTGGAATCCGGGTTTGTGGTAACGGTTGAACCTGGTATTTACATGATTCCTGATTTGATTGACATGTGGCAGGCTGAAAATAAAAATGCAGACTTTATTAATTATAATAAAGTAAATGAATACCGAAACTTCGGAGGAATTCGTGTAGAAGATGATTTCCTGATCACAGATGACGGCTGCAGACTCCTTGGAAATGGTTTAATTAAAACCGTTGAAGACATTGAAAATTACAGAGCTGAACATTTAGCTTAATTGAAATAATACCTATGAAGAAAATAAAAAAACTAACGATTATTGCATTGTACGTCCTGTGTCTCTCGCCCCTTGCGGCACAAAAGACACAATGGACTCCGGATGGCAATGCTTATTATTCATTTACCAAAAAAGGAGTTGAAATTGTAGATGTACTGCATCCGGGAAAAGATCAGACTCTTCTAAGCATCAGTGAACTGATCCCTGCCGGAAGCTCTGAAGCATTGCAGATACAGAGTTTTCAGATATCCCCTGATGATAAAAGTTTATTGCTTTTTGCCAATACCAAAAAAGTATGGAGAGACAATACCCGTGGAGATTACTGGATTTTTGATAAAAACACCAAAAAACTTACCCAGCTTGGAAAAGGCTTGCCAGCTTCATCACTGATGTTTGCTAAGTATTCCCCGGACGGTAAAAAAGTAGCTTATGTGTCGAAGCATAATATTTATATTGAAGATCTTTCCAACAATCAACTTACCAAAATCACTGCAGATGGTACTGACGGAATGATTAATGGTACTTTTGACTGGGTTTACGAAGAAGAATTCGGAACTCAGGATGGCTTCAGATGGTCTCCGGATGGCAATAAAATAGCGTATTGGAAGCTGGATGCCCGTGGTACTAAAAATTTCCTGATGATCAATAATACACACAGTCTGTATTCTTTTACCATTCCGGTAGAATATCCGAAAGTAGGAGAAAACCCTTCCGGATGTAGTATATGGTTTTATGATCTTGCTTCTAAATCTTCAAAGAAAGCTGATATTGCAGGAGATGAAATGCAAAATTATATCCCAAGAATGGAATGGGTACCAGATTCTAAATCCGTTATTCTGCAGCAATTGAACAGAAAACAGAATCAAAGTAAAATTATCGTAGCAGATGCCAATTCCGGGAACAGTAAGACCATTCATACGGAAACTGATGCTGCATGGATTGATATAAAATCCCGCTGGAATGACAATGATCCGAGTGGCTGGGACTGGATTGAAAACGGAAAAGAATTCTTATGGCTTTCTGAAAAAGATGGATGGAGACATATTTATAAAATAGATATGAACGGGAAAGAAACATTGATTACGAAAGATGCTTTCGATGTAATTCAACCGGAGTTTTTGATGTTCAGAACAAACAAATCTACTTTTTAGCTTCCCCGAATAATGCCACTCAGAAATATCTGTATAAAGTGAGTATGAAAGGAGGAAAAGCACAAAAAGTAACTCCTGAATCCTATACCGGTTCTAATAAATATACGATATCTCCTAATGGAAAGATCGCTATGTTTACGAATAGCAGTGTCAATTCATTATCAATGGGTTCTGTAATATCGCTTCCGGAACATAAAGAATTGGTTGCTGCCAACAAGTCTGCAAAGGCAGATCCTGCAAAAGCAAAAGCTGAATTCTTTCAGATTACCACACAGGATGGAGTTACGCTGGACGGATGGGTGGTAAAGCCTAAAAATTTCGATCCTAATAAAAAATATCCTATTGTTTTTACGGTCTATGGGGAACCGGCTATGCAAACAGTAACAGACGATTTTTATACCGGCTGGAATTGGCTATATGCCGGAGATATGGCTGAAGACGGCTACTTATATGTTTCTCTTGAAAACCGTGGAACGCCTTCTCCAAGAGGACGTGAATGGAGAAAATCTGTGTATCGTAAAATAGGACAGTTGAATATTCGTGATCAGGCAATGGGAGCCAAAGCTTTATTTGCAAAATGGCCATATGTAGATACTTCAAGAGTTGCTGTATGGGGCTGGAGCGGAGGTGGATCTTCTACCCTTAACCTTTTAGGGCAGTATCCTGATATTTACCAGACTGGTATTGCCATTGCTCCTGTTGCCAATCAGTTGTTCTATGATAATATCTATCAGGAACGTTATATGGGACTTCCACAGGAAAACAGAGAAGATTTTGTCAATGGTTCTCCACTGGCTTATGCTAAAAATTTAAAAGGAAATCTTCTATTGGTCCACGGGACAGGTGATGATAATGTGCATTACCAAAATACCGAAGTATATATCAATGAATTGGTAAAATACAACAAACAGTTTCAGTTGATGTCCTATCCTAACCGTACTCACGCTATTGATGAAGGTGAAGGAACGTCACTGCATCTGGTCACCATGTTTACAAAATATTTGAAAGAACACTGCCCTCCGGGAGCAAGATAATAATGAAAGTCTCACAATGATGTGGGACTTTTTATTTTTAAATTATTAAAACCATTTTAAAATCAAACAAAAATTCCCCGGATTGCTCCAGGGAAAAATAAGTGTCAAAACCTATAAATTTTTATAGTGGTGTAAAATGATGTTATATAGAAAGTAACAATGGATGTGCCAAATTACTCACTAATTTATGAAATGTGACTTTTTGTGGTACCTTTTGTCCAATTCGCTTCCTGAGGCTTCCATTTCTATAAGATTATCACTAAATTTGAGTGAATAATTTCTAAAATCATTCATGAAACTACCACTCTCCTATTATTCCAATCAAGATGTTCTTTTTCTGGCTCAGAACCTTTTGGGAAAAGTCCTTTTTATAGAAATCAATGGTGAAACAACAGCCGGAATCATTGTAGAAACAGAAGCCTATTTTGGAGTTCAAGATAAAGCTTCTCATGCGTATGGAGGCAGACGTACAGACCGTACAGAAACGCTGTACAGCCAAGGTGGAATTTCCTATGTGTATTTATGCTATGGAATTCATCACCTTTTCAATGTAGTGACTTCTTTGAAGGACGATCCACATGCCGTTCTGGTAAGAGCTGTTGAACCTTTGATCGGTAAAGAAATCATGGAATTAAGGAGAAATATGCCGGTTTCAAAACCTGCCATTTCCGCAGGTCCGGGGTCAGCTTCCAAAGCGTTGGGAATAGATCGGTCATTCAACAAAAAAGATCTGAATGGAAATGAAATCTGGATTGAAGATCATGGTATTTCGTATACACCGGATGAGATTATTTCAGGACCCCGTATAGGGGTTGCTTATGCACAGGAAGATGCGCTTCTACCGTGGCGTTTTTTTGTGAAAGGAAACAAATATGTGAGCAAACCCAACAAAGTATAAATATCAGGATTTATATACGGAATCATAAAACTCTTTATAGTAGGTAACCAGACCGTCAAGAGAAAAGCCACGGTTCAAACCACTGGTATTAGGTAAAACCCAGACTTTTACTCCACAGAAATCCTCAGGCTGTTCTCCCCAAAGAATTTCTTTCTTTTTAGAAAACGCTTTATACGCTGCTTTACCAAGAAAAGCAATATATTTTGGTTGGTATTTTCTAATTTTTACTTTAAAATTGTCAAAAGATTCATCAAATTCTTCCTTCGAAAGCTCATCCGCACGGGAAGTTGCTCTAGCCACAGCAGTTGTCAGTCCATATCCGAAATCCAGAAGAGAAGTATCATTTATGGCTTCTATTTCATACGGTGTAAAGCCTGACTGATGAAGTACTTTCCAAAAGCGGTTGCTCCTTCCGGAAAAGTGATGACCGTCATTGGATGATTTCAAACCAGGATTGATTCCACAAAAAATAACATTGAGATGTGTTGAAATAATATCTGTCAGCATAATATATGATAGATTGGCCTGTATAAAAAGATTAATTCTTTACCCGTTGTGCATTATGAATGCAAAAAAATAAGTTGTTCATTCGATTGAAAACCAGTAATTTTTTTTGCTACAAAACATTTACAATGAACAACTTAATTGCAAATTACGGAAGAATTTTGGAAGTTTTACGGGAAATTTCAGATGAAACACTTTTATCTTA